>NZ_JBSUQM010000001.1:0-798602 GCF_054065835.1 Nocardia citri | reverse complement strand
TCGTGACCGGCTCGACCAGGTCACGGACCGTCCGGAACGGATCATCCTCGCCCATCAGCCATCACCATCCGCCAGCATCCCGGCACCGAGTAACGCGGGTTGACTTCGTCAACGACAGCGTATCCCCGCAGGACGGCGGCGACCGAGCTATCAGGAAGGCGCTTATGGGTTCTGGCAACCCACGGTTTCGAGGGAATCGCACAAGAGGACAGGGCGACGGCCAGCGCCCGACAGCCGGATGACGAACTCCCGGTCACTATCCGCGCAACCCTGCCACCGGACTCGCGCCGGGGCCCGGCCCCGTCCATATCAGTGGGTCACCCACTTTCTTCCCACGAGGAAGCCGCCGTCGGACGCCGCCGCGAGTGGACGCGCCTGCCCGGGTACGTCAGGGGCCCGGACGCGCGCTCGGGCCGCTGGACGGAAGCGGTCAGGAGGTGGCGGGGAAAAAAGAGTTGATCTCGGCCACTACGCGGTCCGGTACTTCGTGGAGGAGATAGTGGCCCGCATCAGGGATGTCGATGCCGGTGGCCTCGGGTGCGGCGTCGTGCAGGGCCGGCAGCATGATCGGGAGGAAACCGGACTGGGTGAGAAGGCGGACCGGAATGGTCAGCGGAGTAGCTTGCAGCGCAGTGTTATCGGCTTCATCCTGGGACCAGACGCGGTACAGCTCGAATCCGGCGTGCAGGACTTGCGGACGGGAGTACACCCGGACACACTCGGCCATCTCGAGATCGGAAACGGGCTCCACGATGCCGGACTTCGACGACTTGAAGAAGTAGGCGAGGTAGGAATGCACCCGATCGGTGACGAGTTCCTCCGCGAGCGGGTTCTGCCGGTTGAAGGAGAAGTGCCACAGCAGCGATTCGAGGGCGGCGGCCTTCAGGTTCTTGCCGGGCAGCACATAGTCCATGAGGAACAGCCCCGATGCCTGCTCGCGGTACTGGGCAGCCAGCGCGTAGGCGACACCCACACCGAAGTCGTGCGCGACGAACTGCACGTTCTCCCGGTAGCCCAAGTGCTCGAGCAGCCGATGAACGTAGGTTGCCAGGACCGTTCTGGCCATCGAAGACGGATTCCCGGTGGAGTCGCCCATGCCCGGGAGATCAACGGCGATAACCGTACGACCGGGCAGCAACGAGTGCATGATCTCGCGGTACACGAACCAGCTGTGCGGCCAGCCGTGCAGCAGCACCATCACCTGCGGGCCGTTACCACCGATGACATAGTGCATCTGCACGTCGTCGATAGTGCTGAAGCCGTGTCGGAAGTCCTTGTTGAACTCGATATCGTCCCTGGTCGCCGTGTCATAACCGGGACTGAGCGACTCCTCCGAGCCCACGGTTTCGGCGGTAAGAGGAGCTCCGGAAGCTGCATTCATAATGGTTTCGTCCTTGCGTAGTGGGATGACAGCCGCGCCATGCGCTCAATTCACGTTCTGGCGATGGGACTGCGCTCGAGCACGGCCTGCTACGAACACAGGGCCGGCTCGACACACGGATAGCCGAGCATGGTCGCGCCTTCACCGGCGTCGGCCAACGACAGGCTGCGATCTTCGCGATGCGATCTACGCGAATCACCCAGTCAGCCATCGGCCCGAGTCCAGGTCGTACCTGCGTGATGTGCTCAGCCATCCGCACAGGCTCGACCATACGACAAACTTGTACTGAGTGCAACTTACGACTGAGTCCATTTATGTACACTCAATCTGAGATGATGAGTCGTGTACCGACGCGAGAGCCCAGCACTGCGCGATCCAAAAACGTCAATGGCGTTCGAATAGAGCACCGCGTTCGGTTCTCTATACTCGGGCCTGGAGGATGAGTCGGTGAACCTGCGTGAACGTAAGAAATTGGCAGCCTGGCGCGCAATCCGGACCGCAGCGCTGCAATTGTTCGACGAGCGAGGGTTCGAGACCGTCAGCGTCGAGGAGATCGCTGCCGCTGTCGGAGTCTCGCGTAGCACCTTCTTCAACTACTTCGCCAGCAAGGAAGCTGCCGTCTTCGATCAGGATCCCGAGGAACGCGATCTCTGGCGAGCGCTGATGGCGGCCCGTCCTGCCGATGAGTCCCTGTGGGACTCACTGGCTGCGATACTGATCGGCTTCAACGAACTCATCGGCGATCGGCTGCCGATGCAGCGACGTTTGCAGGCCCACTCGCCGGCCCTGGCGAAGTCGAGTTGGGACGTTGTCGGCGAACAGTTCCTCTCCGACCTGCGCGCGTGGCTGACATCGCGAGTCCCGGCAGGCGACTCCCTCGCCGCCACTCTGCAACTCAACGTGGCATTCGCGGCGCAGAACACCGCGTACCAGGTGTGGGGCCCGGAGGAGTCCTTCGACGACTACTTACACCAGTTGAAGGAGTGCCTGCACCGAGCACGCCCGATCAGTACCGATCGCCCGATCTCGGCTACCAGCTCTTGACCTGGGTCGGTCGGAGGATCGATCGCTCACACCAGCGGAGCAGGGGCGGTCAGCGCTACGAGCGCTCGAGACCCACAAGGACTTCGGACTTACTCATCTAGTTGCCCGCGACGGTCAGGTAGATCAGGGCCACGTTCAGCAGGCTGATCACGATGCCGACGAGCCAGGCCAGGGCGGTGGTCACCCGGTGGTTGACGTCGGCGCCCATCAGTACGCGGTCGCTGGTGAATCGGACCAGCGGGATCAGCGCGAAGGGGATGCCGAATGACAGCACGACCTGCGAAATGATCAGTGCACGAGTGGGATCGATACCGGCGGCGAGGATCAGGACGGCCGGGATCAGGGTGACCAGCCGCCGGACCAGGAGCGGAATCTTGCGATGCAGCAGCCCCTCCATGATCATCGCCCCGGCATACGCGCCGACCGATGTCGATGCCAGACCGGAGGCCAGCAGGCCGATCGCGAGCAGCAGAGCGGCGATCGGGCCGAGCGCATCGCCGACGGCGGCGTGCGCCCCCTCGAGGGTGTCGACATTCTCGCGGCCGCGCAGGGTGTTCGCGGCCATCAGCAGCATGGCTAGATTGACCGTGCCCGCGAGCACCATGGCGAGTCCGACGTCATATCTGGTGACCCGCAGCAACCGGGCCCGCAGCGGACCGACCTCGGGCTGACCGTGCCGATCGCGGGCCAGTCCGGAATGCAGGTACACCGCGTGCGGCATGACGGTCGCGCCGATCATGGCGGCCGCGAGTAGCACACTCTCGGTGCCCTGGAACCGCGGCAGCAGACCGCCGACTGCGCCGGAGAGCGATGGCGGCGAAATCACCACGCCGGCCAGGAAGCCGATGGCGATGACGGCCAGCAGGCCGGTGATGACCCGTTCGAACGGCTTCTGCCCGCGGCGGTTCTGCACCAGCAACAGCACCATCGAGACCACACCGGTGATAAGCCCGCCGACCAGCAGCGGCAGATCGAACAGCAGCTTCAGCGCGATCGCGCCGCCGACCACCTCGGCTAGGTCGGTGGCCATCGCGACGGTCTCCGCCTGCACCCAATAGGCAAGGCGCACTGGACGACTCGACTTGTAGCGCACCGCCTCCGGTAGCGACATTCCGGTGACCAACCCCAGTTTCGCGGAGAGGAACTGCACCAGTCCGGCCATCACATTGGCCATCACGATGACCCACACGAGCAGGTAGCCGAACTGGGCGCCCGCGCTGATATTCGACGCCACATTGCCGGGATCGACGTAGGCGATGGCCGCTACGAAGGCCGGTCCGAGCAAGGCACCGACGGATCTTGCCCGGGTCGTCGCATTCCGCGCCGACTCGACCAGGGTTGTACTCATGCAACAGAATTTTACGGCTTCCCGAACTTTTTATTTAGCAATATCCATAAAAAGGAACCGCCTGATTGTGCGATAGCGCACAACCGGGCGGTCGGTAGGAACGGCAGCCAACTGCGACATCGGCCGTCTCTCAGCGATGGCAGCGTGCCGCTGAAAGCACCGGGGCCCCGATCCCAACGGATCGGGGCCCCGGTGCTTATGAGGCGGTGCTCAGATGCCAAGGCCCTTGGCCAGGGTGGGCCAGGAGGCGTGCAGCTCGTCGTTCCAGTAGCCCCAGGAGTGGGTTCCGTTGGGCTGGAAGTTGAAGGTGGCGGGGATGCCGAGCGAATCCAGCTTCGTCTTCAGGTTATTGGTGCAGTAGTTGGTGCCCGCCTCGATGACACCACCGATCAGGATCTGGTTGGCCAGACCGCCGGGACCGGGCAGCGTGTACTGACCGTTGAGGGTGTCGTACGGGCCGGGCAGACCGTTGCCGCTCGAGATGTAGAGATCCGTACCGCGCAGACCCTCGGCGTTGATGTAGGGGTCGTTCGCCACCCAGTCCGGCCCACCGACCGGGCCCCACATGTTCTCGACATTGCCGCCGCCCCAGGTCTCGACGGTCAGCTTGACGAACTCGGAGCCGACCGGATCGCTGGTCTGGGCGCAGCCACTGTAGGCCGCAGCGGCCTTGTACAGGCCCGGCTTGGCGATCGGCAGCGCGAGCACGGTGGTGCCCGAGGTGGACAGGCCGGCGATGGCGTTGACGCCGTTGGTGCCGAGCGCGCCGTCGATCAGCGGCGGCAGCTCCTCGGTGAAGAAGGTCTTCCACTTGTTGCGGCCGAGTACCGGATCGTCCTTGATCCAGTCGGTGTAGTAGCTCCACTTGCCGCCGATGGGCTGGACCACATTGACATTCTTGTCGCCGAGGAACTTCAGCGCATCGGTCTTGGCCACCCAGGACGCGCTGTCCTCGCCGCCGCCCGCACCATTGAGCAGATACAGCACCGGACGCGGCACCGAGGCGTCGGCCGGGCGCTGCACGTCGACCGGGAAAGTCCGATCCATGGCCGCGGAGTAGACCTGCAGGCGGATGCTGCGATCGTCCTTGTACTCGGCCTTGGTGATCTTCGAGCCGTCCGGCGCGACCGGGTTCGCCAGCAGCGTCTTCGAATCGATGATCGGATCAGCCGTCGCGGTAGATGCGCCGAAGCCGGATATGACTCCCGCGAATACTGCGGCCGCCGCGATCATCGCCGCTGCACGTGTGCCGCGAGGTCGGATCAGACTACGCATCAATTTCACACCTTCGGTTCGTATCGTGATTACGGGTGGGGCTGCACCTGGCCACGAGCAGGTACCGCGGCCGACCATACGGCCTATTTGGTCGACACGATAGTGGACATCGTTACCGCAATGTTGCTCCATCATGCCCGAGCGGGCGAGCTGTGCTCACGGCCGCCCCGGAATTCGCGCGCCATCGATGATCAACGCACGCGCATCCGCTGACCATGTTCGGCCAGCCCGCCGAGGGCCCGGATCCAGTGTTCGGCGAAGGTCTTGACCTCGTCACCACCGAATACCTCGGCCGCGTAGTCGAAGCGCACGAGCAGGCCGTCGGCCGTGGCGTCGGCGGTGATATCGAGCAGCAGATCCGTGGCCGGTGCGTCGGTGTGCACGCGCGCCGGGCGCAGATCCCGATAGCGCAGCGCGCACCGGCCGGTGGGGAGTGCGCTCAGGGCCGCGGCGGTATCCGGATTGAGATAGCGCAGCAGGCCGTAACCGACACCACCGGACGGCACGGCCCCGGTGAGCCGCTTGACCTGCTCGATCGCGTCGCCCGCCGCGCGAGTTCCGACCAAGGCCTCCTGGATATCGACCCCCTCCAGCCGCAGCGGGAGCGGGTAGTCGGTGGTGAAGGCGCCGACGAGGCTGTAGGTCTCGGCCATGGCTCGGCTATCGGCGTGCAGCCGGACCACCGGGCCGATCGCTTCGGTGACGGTTTCACCCGCAGCGGTAATCTGCGCGATAGCGAGGGCGGTGAGCAGGACTTCGTCGACGCCGGCACCATGTGCGGCGGCCGCGGCTACGACGGCGGCGGTGCCCTCGGTGGTGATCGTCAGCGAGACCCGGCGCCGCGCGCGCAGGTTCGCGTTCGTGGCACCGGCCTTGGCGGCGGCGACGACGCTCAGGGTGTGGTGCCACCACGCCACTTCCTCGATGACCGCCGGGCCGCTAGCGCCCTCGGACAACACCTCGAGCAAGGCGGACAGTCCGGACTCCGGGACGGCGGGGGTGCGGTGCCTGCCGCGCGACCAGGCCAATGACAGCTTGTCGATGATGGTGCGCCAGGACGTGTCGTCCACGACGAGGCCGTTGGCGACGATGACCATGGTCGAGGGCACCTCGCGGCCGCCGACCAGGACGAAGCGGATATTGCGGCCATGGGCCGGATCGAGTTCGGTGGCGACCGCGCGCACCACATCGTCGACCGGCGGCGGTGTCTGGTCGATGCCGTATTCCAGGCCGAGGAAAGCCTCGTCGAGACGGTGCGCCTCGGCCGGGATCTCGAAGACCGGGTCGGTGTCCGCACCGTCACGGTGCAGGCGGGCCCACAGCATCGGATGCTGTTCGAGCACCGTATCGACGGCGAATTGCACCGCTTCCGGTGAAAAATTGGGCGGGATCTCCAGGGTGACGACGCGCAATTCGACACCGGAGTCCAACAGCCGCACGGCATTCGGGGTCAGCGACAGCGGGATGGGGGCGTCTTCGGGTTCGTCGGGGCGGTGCGGGACGGCGAATTCGATCGGATCGTCGTGGATCGGTGCGAAGGGGACGTGCTCGGGTTCGTCGGCGATCTGAGGGTCTTGGGGTTCGTCGGCGATCTCGGATTCGTCGGCGATCTCGGGTTCGTCGTCGTCGAGTTCCAGCACCGGTGCCTCGACCGTGGGCGGCAAGCTCTCGGCCGGTGCCGTGTCCGCGGGCGGTGCAGGAGTATCGATCCGTATCGGGATCAGCACCGATGTCGGGTAATCGTGGTCGAAGGCGGCCGGATCCTCCACCGGTGCCGCGTACTGCTGTCCCTCCGATGCCGCGTACTCGTATTCGATCGGGGCGAATGTCTCGGCTTCGGTCGGCGCCGCAGCCTCCTCGACGGCGGGTGCGGGATGCCCCGCGAGCAGGGTCGCCAGGACCGGTCCGATTTCGGCGAAGGCCGCCGGTGAAGTCATCAGCTCATGGGTCGCCTCGACCCGATGGTCGTTGATTGTGCCGTCGATATACGGCCGCCAGGCCCGGGATTCGGCGGTGTGGCCAGTGGCGCTGAAGAAGTCGAGTGTGCCGTGGAAAACCTTGTGCTGATGGTTGATTCCGAGTTCCACCGAGCGCACCGCGCCACGGTAGCTCTGGCGCAGGCGTTGCGGGGTCAGCAGCGCCAGTTCCGGGGGAATGTTCGCATACAGTATCGCCAGCGCCTCTTCGGTGAGGTTGCGGATATTGGTGTCGCCCAACAGGTCCGGGCCGATGCCGAGCTCGGCGAAGGCCGAGCGCAGCTCTCCCCAGAAGTCGGCGATATTGCCGCCGGTGCGGCTGTCCAGCATGGCCAGCAGCGCGACTTCCGCACCCGCGGACTGCAATTCGACCGCGACCGCGTGGGCCAGCGCACCACCGAGCGACCACCCGAGCAGCCGGTACGGGCCCTCGGGTTGGACCGCGCGGATCTCCTCGACATAGCGTCGCGCTATGGCGTCCAGCGAATCCGGCAGGAAGTCGGATTCGGACAGCGCGGGCGATTGCACACCGAAGATCGGGTGGTCGGCGGGCAGATACTGCGCCAGGCCCGTATAGCACCAGGACAATCCGGCCATCGGATGGATGCAGAACAGCGCCTCACCGGTGCCGTGCCGGATCGGCAGCAGCACGTCGAGCGCGGCCTCGGCATCCAATCCGTATTCGTAGGCGTCGGTTTCGTCGGCGGCCATGATGCGCTGGGTGAGCGCGGCTACGGTCGGATCGGTGAACAACCACTGCACCTGGACCTCGATACCGGTCAGCTCGCGCAGCTTGTATACCGCGCGCACGGCAGCCAGCGAACTGCCACCGAGTGCGAAGAAGTCGTCATCGGAGCCGACGCGGTCGATGCCCGATCTCCGCAGATCCAGCACTTCGGCGTAGACCTCGGCGACCGCCTGTTCCTGCGCGGTCATCGGCGCCAGGTAGGGGCGCGGGGCGAGATCGGGTGCGGGCAGCGCCGCGCGATCGAGCTTGCCGACCGGGGTCACCGGCACCTCGTCGAGTACCACCACCGCCGAAGGCACCATATGTCGCGGCAGGCTGCGCGCGGCCGATTCGGTGAGCGCACCGGTATCGATCGTCCATCCCGCCGCCGCAAGCACATAGGTGACGAGAATCTTGTCGCCCGTCGGGGTTTCCCGACCGATCGTGACGGCGAACTCGACCTCGTCGTGGCCGCTGAATACCGCGTCGATCTCCCCCAATTCGATGCGCAGACCGCGGATCTTGAGCTGGAAGTCCGTGCGACCGAGGTATTCGAGCTCCCACTCGCCCGCTTCGCCGACCCAGCGCACGAGGTCACCCGTGCGGTACAGCCGCGCACCGGGGGGACCCCACGGATCGGCGACGAAACGTTGCGCGGTCAGCGTCGGGCGGTTGTGATAGCCGCGCGCCAGGAGGGTGCCCGCGAGATACAACTCACCGGCCGCGCCAGGCGGCACCGGGCGCAGCCGCGAATCCAGCACCACCATCGGCGTTCCCGGGATCGGGCCACCGATGGTGACGCGCCCTCCGGCGATCAGCTCGCTCCAGGACGCGGCCACCGTGGCCTCGGTCGGGCCGTAGCCGTTGATGAAGTGCCGTCCCGGCTGCCATGTGGCGACCAGCTCGGGCGGGGTGGAATCGCCACCGCAACACAGGAATCGGAATTCGTCCAATCCCCGCGGATCGACGGTGCCGAGCACGGCCGGGGTGAAGATCGCGTGTGTGACCCGCTCGGTGCGCAGCAGCGCGGTCAGCTCCGGTCCGCCGAGGATGGTGGACGGCACGATGACCAGCGTCGCCCCGTTGTGGAAGGTGCACAGCCACTCCAGAATCGACGGATCGAAACTCGGCGAGCACAGATGTAGGAACCGATGCTGCGGTCCGAGCTGGAACACCGTGCTCGCCTGCGCGACGGCACCGCCGATGCCGACATGGGTCACGGTGACGCCCTTGGGTGTGCCCGTCGAGCCGGAAGTGTAGATGACATACGCCGGATGCTGCGGCAGCAGCGTCGCCAGCCGCTCGGCATCGGTGATCGGCGCTGGCGACTGGCCGGCCACGGCCGCGTGGATCGCGGGATCGTCGAGCTGGAGCCAGCTGGTTTCGGCCGACTCCTCGGGCAGCCGCTCGGTATAGGTGGAGGTGGTGATGCCGAGGACGGCACCGGAATCGATCACCATGTGCCGGATCCGGTCCGCTGGATAGGTCGGGTCGATCGGCACATGTGCGCCACCGGTCTTGGCGACCGCCCAGAAGGCCGCGACCATCTCCAGGGAACGCGGGAAGGCGAGTGCGACAAGGGTCTCGGGTCCGACACCGCGATCGATCAGCACCCGAGCCAGCCGCGAGGAGTATTCGTCCAGTTCGCGGTAGGAGATCGAGCGACCGGCGGTCCGCACCGCGACGTGTTCGGGATCGACGCTGACCGCGCTGGTCAGCAGGTCCGGCAGCAGCCGGACGGCGGGCGCCGTGCCGCGCCGCACCGGAGTCAAGGCCTGCTCTTCGGCCGCGCCGAGTAGCGATAGGTCGCCGATCGCCGCGTCGGGGCGTGCGACGATCTCGGTGAGCAGCCGGGTGAACCGGGCGGCGAACGTCTCGATCGTCTTGTCGTCGAACAGATCCCGCGCGAAGTTGAACTCGCCGCGCAGGCTGTCCTCGGTGGTGCCTGGAGCCCACATGGTCAGTGCGAGATCGAATTTCGCGGTGTCGACGGCGAAATCGACAGTGTCCACCCGCAATCCGGGCAGTTCAAAGGTGCTGGCGGGAAGGTTCAGGTACGACATCGACACCTGGAACAGCGGGTGCCGCGTGGTCGAGCGCGGTGGATTCAGCAGTTCGACCAATCGCTCGAACGGCAGGTCGGCATGCGAAAATGCCTGCAGGTCGGTCTCTTTGGCATCAGCCAGCAGCTCACCGAAGGTGCGGTCGCCGGGTACGCGCAGCCGCAGCACCAGGGTATTGACGAACATGCCGATCATGTCGTCGAGTTCGGCCGCGCCGCGACCGGCGACCGTAGTGCCGATGGCGATATCGTCGGTGCCGGACATGCGCGCCAGGAACACCGACAGCGCAGCGTGCACCACCATGAACATGGTGACGTTGTGTCGGCGGGCCAGACGCGCCAGGCCGGTGTGCACCAGCGGGTCGATCTCGAATTCGGTGCGCCCGCCCGTGAAGGTCCGCAGCGCCGGACGTGGCCGGTCCGCGGGCAGGTTCAGTTCATCGGGCAGATCGGCCAGCGCGCTCCGCCAGTACCGGGCCTGGGCCGAGATCAAGCTGTCCGGATCGTCCTCGGAGCCGAGCACAGTGCGCTGCCAGACAGTGAAATCCGCGTACTGCACCGGCAGCGGCGCCCAGCCGGGCAGCTCACCGGCGCTGCGGGCGGAGTAGGCCAGCATGACGTCGCGGACCAGCGGTGCCATCGACCAGCCGTCGGCGCCGATGTGATGGGCGACGAATACCAGGATGTGGTCACCGGAATCGAGCCGGAACAGGGTGGCGCGGAAGGGCACCTCGACGGTGACGTCGAAGCCCGCCGCGAGGATCTGGCGTACCTGCTCCAGCGCATCCGATTCCGCGATCGGAATCGGGACCAGATCGATCGGCACCTCGCTGGGTGCGAGCACTTCCTGCACCGGCCCGTCGGCGGTCTGCGGGTAGACGGTGCGCAGCACCTCGTGCCGCGCCACCACATCCTCGACCGCCGAACCCAATGCGGCGATATCGAGTTCGCCGGAAAGCCGGATCGCCACCGGTATGTGATAGGCCGCCGAGCCGGGATCGAACTGGTTGATGAACCACATCCGCAGCTGCGCCGACGATAGCGGGACCTGCTTCGGGCGCAGCCCGGCCAGCAGCGGCTGTCGCCGACCGGCACCGGCATGGGTTTCGACCTCGGCGGCGAGGCCGGCCACGGTCGGTGTCTCGAATATCGAGCGCACCAGCACCTTGGTATCCAGTGCGTCGCCGACCCGGGCCACCACCTGTGTCGCCAGCAGCGAGTTTCCGCCCACGGCGAAGAAATCGTCGTCGCGGCCGACGCGCTCGATGCCGAGCACATCGCCGAATACACCGGCCACGATCTCCTCGACCGGTGTTGCGGGCGCGCGAAAGACCTGGGTCTCGAACTCCGGCTCGGGCAGCGCGGCGCGATCCAGCTTGCCATTCGCATTGCGCGGCAAGGCCGTCAGTATGACGAACGCGTTGGGCATCATGTACGACGGCAGCACCTCGGCCAGCGCCGCCTTCAGTTCGGCGGCCGCCACCGGGGTTGCCCCGTCGGCCGGTACGACATACGCAACCAGCCGATCGCCGATGCGCGCATCGGATGCGACTCCCACCGCGGCCTGCGCGACGTCGGGTCGGGCCAGCAGCGCGGTCTCGATCTCGCCGGGTTCGATGCGGAAACCGCGGATTTTCACCTGGAAATCGGTGCGGCCGTGGTACTCCAGTTCACCGTGCTCGTTCCAGGACACCAGGTCGCCGGTGCGGTACATGCGGGCGCCGGATTCGAAGGGGTTGGCCACGAACCGTTCCGCCGTGAGATCGGTCCGCCCGAAGTAGCCGCGTGCCAATTGCGCACCGGCCAGATACAACTCGCCGGATACGCCGACCGGCACCGGTCGCAGACGCGAATCCAGGACGTAGACCTGGCTGTTCCACTCCGGCGTACCGATCGGCACCGCGAACCTGTCGGCGTCGGTGACCCGATGGTTGGTGATCGAGACCGCGGCCTCGGTCGGGCCGTACAGATTGCACAGCTGCGCGCCATTGCCCTGGCGGAATCGCTGTGCGGTGGTAGCCGGTAGCGTCTCGCCGATGGCCAGCACCCGCCGCAGCGAGCGGGACAGCTGACCTATCGACAGCGCGTCCAGCATCGATGGCACGACATGCAGGGTCGTCACCGACTCGCGCGCCATCAGCTCGTTCAGATAGGCCGGATCCCGATGACCATCCGGCGCGGCGATGACCACAGTGCCACCGCATACCGCCGCCGTCCAGAACTCCCAGACCGACAGGTCGAAGGTGGCCACCGTCTTGAGCAGCAGCACATCATCGGCGCCGAGACCGAATTCGGCTCTCGCCCAGAGCAACTGGTTGACGATCGCGCCGTGCGGAACCGCCACCCCCTTCGGCTGCCCGGTCGAACCCGAGGTGTAGATGACATAGGCGGTATTCCCCGGCAGCAGCGCACCGCGGCGTTCGGGCGCGGTGAGCGGGGCGTCCGAGTAGTTCGACAGGTCGAGCTCATCGATCGTCACGGAATTGACGGCGTCGCTGTGCAAGCCGTCGTACACGCAGGTGAGCAGGCAGAGCGGTCGCGCGGTCCGCAGGATGTGCTCGACGCGTTCGGTGGGTTGATCGGGATCGATGGGCACATACGCCGCACCGGATTTCGCCACCGCGTACATGGCGACGACCAGATCGACGGACCGTCCGATGCCCAAGGCCACCCGGTCCTCCGGGCGCACGCCGCGCTCGATCAGGTACCGCGCCAGCCGATTCACCCGCGCGTCGAGTTCGGCATAGCTGAGCTTGCGCCCTGGCTGATCGGCTACCACCGCCACCGCATCCGGCGTGGCGGCCACCGTCGCATCCAGCAGCGATACCAGCGTCGCCGTCGCATCGATCGGGTGCGCGGTGTCGTTCCAGTCCGCCAGAATCCGCGCATTCTCCGCGCCGGTGAGCAGTTCGATCTCGCCGACCCGCACCGACACATCGGCGAGCACGGCATCGAGTACCCGCACGAACCGGTTGGTGAACTCGCGCACCGTCGACTCGTCGAACAGGTCGGTGGCATAGCCGAAGTCGGCCACCATCCCGGCGGGCGCCCCGTCGTCGGTGTAGTGGTCGGCCAGCGAGATGTGCAGATCCGTCTTGGCCAGCTGCAGTTCGATATCGACCGTGGCGACCGATAGTCCGGGCAGCTCCAAGGTGGTTTCGGCCAGGTTCTGGAAGGATAGACCCACCTGGAACAGCGGATTGCGGGCGATCGAGCGAACCGGATTCAGCGCCTCGACAACGCGCTCGAAGGGCACATCGGCATGGGCGAAGGCCTCGAGATCGCGCTCGCGCACATCGGCGAGCAGCGCGGCGAAGGTATCGTCGGGCCGCACCCGGGTCCGGAACACCAGCGTGTTGACGAACATGCCGATCAGATCGTCGAGTTCGCGCTCACCACGTCCGGCGATGGGGGTGCCGACCGCGATATCGTCGGCGCCCGACAGCCGTGCCAGCAGCACCGCTAGCGCCGCGTGCACGACCATGAACAGCGAGGCGTGATTGGCCCGCGCCAGTGCATGCAGTCGCGCGTGCCGCTGCGCCGAGATCTCGAACCGCACCGATTTGCCCTGGAACGATTGAGCCGGTGGACGCGGACGGTCGGTCGGCAGCTCCAACTGGTCGGGCAACCCGGCCAGGGTCCGCCGCCAGTAGGCGATCTGCCGGGCGGCAGGCGATTGCGGATCGTCCTCGTCGCCGAGGACCTCGCGTTCCCACAGCGCGTAGTCGGCGTACTGCACCGGCAGCGGCTGCCATAGCGGTGCCTGCCCGTGTGCTCGCGCGGCATAGGCCACCATGAGGTCGCGGGCGAGCGGGCCCATTGATGCGCCATCGGCCGCGACATGGTGCACGGTCAACGCGATCACGTGCTCGCGCGGTGCCAGGCGCAACAGCGCGATCGCGACCGGAACCTCGACGGTGACATCGAAGGTCAGCACGGCGAATTCGGTGATCCGCCGCACCAGTTCGTCCTCGGTCACGTCGACCGGCACCATGGCGAACCGCGTCTGCGGCACCGGATGAATGACCTGATGCGGCCGACCGTTGCTGCTCGGATAGGTGGTTCGCAGTATCTCGTGCCTGGACAGCACATCACCGATGGCCAGCCCGAGCGCCGTCGTGTCGAGGTCACCGGTGAGCCGCACGGCGAGCGGAATATTGTCCACCGCCGAGGTCTCGGTATCGAACTGGTTGAGAAACCAATATCGCTGCTGGGCCAGCGACAGCGGAATCGACTCGGGCCGCTCCCGGGCTATCAGCCGCGGTCGACTCCGGCCGGATCCGGCGGTGCGTTCCACCACCGCGGCGAAGGCGGCGACCGTCGGAGCGTGGAACAGATCGCGGACCGCCAGCTGGGTATCCAGCGCGGCATCCAGCCGCGCGGTCACCTGGGTGGCCAGCAGCGAATTGCCGCCGAGTTCGAAGAAGTCGTCGTCGAGGCCGACGCGCGCGACGCCCAGCACATCGCCGAAGGTGCCCGCGACGATCTCCTCGACCGGCGTCGCGGGGGCGCGGAAGACCTTGGTCTCGAATACCGGCGCGGGCAGCGCCTTGCGGTCCAGTTTGCCCGTCGGTGTCAGTGGCACCCGGTCCAGCACCGTAATGCTCGCGGGCACCATATGTGCGGGCAGTTTCCGCTCTACCAGGGCCTTCAGTTCCGCCATATCGACGCCGCGCCCGTCGACGGGGTGCACATATGAGGCCAATACCGAGGTGCCGCTGTCGAGTTCGTGCCCGATGGTGACGGCGAAATCCACGCGATCGTATGCGCCGAGTACCGCGTCGATTTCGGTGAGTTCGATGCGGAAGCCGCGGATCTTCACCTGGGAGTCATTGCGGCCGAGGTATTCCAGTTCACCGGTCGCGGTCCAGCGCACCAGATCGCCGGTGCGATAGAGCCGGGTGCCCGGTTCGAAGGGATTGGCCACGAATCGGCTCGCGGTCAGCGCCCGCTGTCCCAGATAACCGCGTGCCAGTTGCGCACCGGTGACATACAGTTCGCCGACCACCCGGTTCGGTACCGGCACCAGCCGATCATTGAGCACATACGCGGCGACGCCGTGGATCGGCGGACCGAGGGTCACCGGCTCCCACGGCACCATCGGCGCGGTGATATTGGTGGCGATGGTGGCCTCGGTCGGACCGTAGGCATCGAAGAATTCGCGCAGCAGCCCACCGGCGATCGGTAATACCCAGCGCCGCACCAACTGCGGCGGACAGGCCTCACCACCGGTCACTACGACCCGCAGCTCGTCGAGTCCGGTGGGCTCCACCGAGGCCAGGGCCGCGGGCGTCACGAAGGCGTGGGTCACCCGCTCGCGCCGCAGCACCGCGGCCAGTTCCGCACCGCCGTAGACGCTCGGCGCTACCACCACCATGGTGGCCGCGCCACCCAACGCCAAGAGCAGTTCCAGCACCGACGCGTCGAACGACGGTGAGGCGAAATGCAGTGTCCGGGCGGCACTCGTCACCCGGTATCGGGTTCGCTGCTCATCGCAGAAACCGGATAAGCCCTGGTGGGTGACCATCACGCCCTTGGGGACGCCGGTCGATCCCGAGGTGTAGATGACGTAGGCGGGATGTGCGCCGTGCAGTGCTCGCACCCGATCCTGATTGGTCACCCGGTCCGCCGGATACCGTTGCAGCAGTTGCGCGGTGATCGGATCGTCGATCAATAGCCATTCAGAGTAATTGGGAAGACGGCGGCGGACCGGGGTCACGGTCAGGCCGAAGCTCACACTGGAGTCGGTCAGCATGTGCGCGACCCGATCCGCCGGATAATGCGGGTCCACCGGCACGAATCCGGCGCCGGTCTTGGCCACCGCCCACACCGCGAGCACCGAATCCACCGACCGCGGCACGGCCACCGCGACCAGATCCTCCGGTCCGACACCACGATCGATGAGCAGCCGGGCCAGCCTGGTCGAACGCTCATCCAACTCGGCGTAGGTCAGTCCCACGGAAGTGACGTCGGCATCGGCGAATACGACGGCGCGCCCGCCTGGATTCGCCTCGACGGCGGCCGCCATCAACTGCGGCAGGGTGGTGACACGCGTCCGCTGCCCCCGCGTTCGTGTCGGTCGCACCCGAGCTTGACCCGTCACCTGCGCACCGCTTCCTCATGCCGACGTTGTGCAACCACCCGAAACATGAAGGAGC
This sequence comes from Nocardia citri, assembly GCF_054065835.1. NCBI lineage: Bacteria > Bacillati > Actinomycetota > Actinomycetes > Mycobacteriales > Nocardiaceae > Nocardia > Nocardia citri. The sequence continues at coordinate 782,631 of NZ_JBSUQM010000001.1, read as the reverse complement.
TCACCTATCCTGTAATCCCTGAAACTGCTCCCCTCCCAGCGCGATGCTCAGCAGCATCGCATGGTCAGACGCCGACCGTTACCAAAATGGTCGCTTGTTCACGCCGACGGTCTACCAGTTTTCCCCGCCCTATCGCAACCGCTGCGGGGTTCGAGCAGTTCAGCAAGCCGGGGACCGATCTCGGCCAACGCTTCGGCAGAGGTCATCAGCTCGTGCGTCGCCCCGATCGGGCGATCGATGATCTCATCGGATACGAAAGGTCGCCAGTCGGCGGGTTGGGGTCGGCTCGGGCCTCGGCATCGACCGTCGCTGAAGAAACTCGAGCGCAAGATCAGCTCGCGTCGTGGACTCCCACCAATGCACCGAGGTCGACGACAACGGGGACGGCGCCGAATTCCGTTGCGGGCGAACCATCATCGAGCACCACCGCGTGTAGATCCGCCAACCCCGTCACCTCGACCGGACCGAGACCGAACCGGTCGATGAACAGATGCGTTACCCATTCGTCGGCCAAGAATGCCGATAGTGTGACGTTATCCAGTTCACCGGCGGTCACCACCACCGACGCGCCGTTCTCACCGGCCGCGACCACCTCCAGCAGCGCCGCCGCCGAATCGGCGCGACCGTACCGGAACAGCCGGGACTCGAAGGTGAGTTCGGTGCGTGCGCGCAATCGCTTGGTGGCGACGGAAATATCGTTGTAGGACAACGTAACCGCGGCGACGAAGGCCGGATCCTCACCGCGCAGCGCCTGAGTCCGGTTCGCGTAGGTCACCGGGCGCGACGATTCGGCGGCGATCTCGGCGAGCATATCCGGATCGTCGAGAGCCAGCCAGTCGATGCTGTCTGCACCCGCCCCGCCGGCTCCCATCCCGCGACTTCCATAGCCGGGCCGTGCACCGGTGGTCAGTCCGACCTTGACCTCGAGGCCAACCGGTAGCAGTCCGTCGTCGGAGGTCACCGGGGTCAAGGCGGCACCGGCCTTGAGCACCGCCCAGGTGGCGATCACCGCGTCCACACCGCGATCGAGCCGGATCGCGACACCGGTGCGTGGACCGCAACCGCGGCTGATCAGCACCCGGGCCAGTCGCGAGGACCGCGCGTCGAGATCCTGGAAGGAGATCGCGTCCTCGCCGAACACCACCGCGGGTCCGTCCGGGTCGTCCTCCACCGCGGCGACCAGCGCCTGGGTCAGCACCACACCGCTGATGACCGGCACGCCGTCGACGGCCGGCTCCGGCGCGCTCTCCGGCGCGACCACTGTGCGATCGCGTTCAGCGGCATCGAGGATATCGATATCGCCCACGCTGACCTGCGGGTCCGCGACGACCGCGGTGCAGATCCGGGTCAGCCTACGGCCGAATGCCTGCACCGTCGATGCGTCGAAAAGGTCTGTCGCGTAATTGAATACCGCGACCAGCTCGGCGGGCGCACCGTCCGCGCCATGCCGCGGCTCGAAGGTCAGCTGCAGATCGAATTTGGCCGCGACCGCACCGGTATCCAGTGCGGTGACCGTCAGACCGGGCAGTTCCAGCTTCGGCTGCTCGAGATTGTCGAACGACAGCACCACCTGGAACAGCGGGTTGTGCGCGGTCGCGCGATTCGGCAGCACCACCTCGACCACCCGCTCGAACGGGATATCGGCATTGCCGAAGGCCGACAGGTCGATCTCGCGAACATGTTCGACGAGCGCGTCGAAGGTGGTCCCCGATTCGGTCGTGGTGCGCAGCGCCAAGGTATTGACGAACATGCCGACCAGATCGTCGAGCGCGCGTTCACCGCGGCCCGCGATGGGAGTGCCGATCGTGATATCCGAACTGCCCGACAAGCGCGCCAACAGTACCGCGACAGCCGCGTGCACAACCATGAACAGCGACGAATTGTGTTCGCGGGCGATGCGAATCAGTCCGGCGTGCACCTCGGACGAGAGGGTGCAGGCGGTCGCCGCACCGCGCATGGACGGCACGACCGGGCGTGGCCGGTCCAGCGGCAGTTCGAACGCGCCGCAGTGTCCCGCCAGCTGGTCGCGCCAATAGGCCAATTGCTGTGCGGCGACGGAGTTCTCGTCGTCATCGGCGCCGATGACCTCGCGCTGCCAGATCGCGAAATCGGCGTACTGCACCTCGAGCGGCGTCCAGGTCGGGACGTCACCGGCACAGCGTGCGGCGTAGGCGAGCATCAGGTCACGGGCCAGCGGGGCCATCGAGGCACCGTCGGCCGAAATGTGGTGCACCACCAGGGCGAGCAGATGACGGTCGGGAGTATCGCCGCGCAGCAGTACGCCGCGCACCGGAACCTCCCGGTTCACATCGAATCCGGTCGACATCAGCTCGGTGATACGCATGGCGGGATCGGCGTTCGATTCGACCACGAGCCCGCCCGGCCACGCCTCGGCGACCGGCAGAATCTCCTGGTATGGCAGCCCACCCGGAGCCGACGGGTAGCGGGTGCGCAGCGCCTCATGCCGCTCGAGCACATCGGCGACCGCATCACGCAGCGCCTGCACATCGAGCGCACCGGTCAGGCCGATGCCGAGCGGGATGTTGTAGGCCGCCGAGCGGGTATCGAACTGGTTGAGCACCCACATGCGCTGCTGTGCCAGCGACAGCGGCACCCGATCCGGGCGCGCCGCCGGCACCAGCGGCGCCCGGGTTCCATTCGAGGAGCCGGGGACGATGCGCGCGGCCAGCGCTGAAACGGTCGAGGTCTCGAACAATTGGCGCACCGAGACATCGGCGTCCAACGCCTCGTTGATCCGGCTGACCGCCTTGGTGGCCAGCAGCGAATTACCGCCGAGGCCGAAGAAGTCGTCGTCCAGGCCGACATCGCGGACGCCGAGCAGTCCGGCGAATACCCCGGCGACCGCCTGTTCGATGGGGGTTTGCGGGGCGCGGTAGGCGGCGCTGCCGACGAATTCCGGTGCGGGCAGCGCCTTTCGGTCCAGCTTGCCGTTCGGGGTCAGCGGCAGCGCGTCCAGTACGACGATCGCGTCCGGAACCATATAGCTGATCAGGAATTCGGCGACCGTGCTACGCAGCTGCGGGCCGTCGACCTGCGAATCCGGCTCGGCCACAACATATCCGACCAAACGGTCACCGGCGTGCTCGTCGGAGTGTACGAGCACGACCGCCCGGCTCACCCCGGCACAGCGCAGCAGTGCCGATTCGATCTCACCGAGTTCGATGCGGAAGCCACGCAGTTGCACCTGCTGGTCACTGCGCCCGGCGTATTCCAGATTCGCATGGCCCGCGAAACCGGCCCAGCGGCCGAGGTCGCCCGTGCGATACATGCGAGATCCTGGTGCCCCGTACGGATTCGCGACGAAACGTGTCGCGGCCAGTCCGGGCCGCCCCAGGTAGCCGCGGGACAGCTGCGCCCCGCTGACGTAGATCTCGCCCGCCACCCCGACCGGAGCCGGATGCAGCCGGTCGTCGAGTACATAGCTCTCCAGACCTGGCAGAGCGCGGCCGATGGCGCTGGCCGGATTCTCGGCGAGCTGCTCATCCAAGGCCAGGAACGACACGTGCACCGTGGTTTCGGTGATGCCGTACATATTGACCAGCCACGGCGCGTGGCAGGCGTGCCGCTCGTACCAGCGCCGCAGCTGCCGCAAATCCAGTGCCTCACCACCGAATACCACATAGCGCAGCGCGAATTTGCCCTGATCGCCCGCATGGGAGGCGCGATCGGCCTCGGCGAGCTGATAGAACGCCGACGGCGTCTGGTTCAGCACCGTGACCTGTTCGCGAATCAGCAAGTCGCGCAACTGTTCCGGGGAGCGGGAAGTCAGATAGTCGACGACGACCACGGTGCCGCCGTTGGCAAGTGCACACCACAGTTCCCATACCGAGAAGTCGAAGGCGAAGGAGTGGAACAGCGTCCACACATCGGTCTCGTCGAATTCGAACATCAACTGGGTGTTGGCGAACAGCTCCACCACATTTCGGTGTGAGACGCCGACACCCTTCGGGACACCCGTGGAGCCCGAGGTGTAGATGAGGTAGGCCAGGTTGTCCGGACGCAGCCGGGACGTGCGCTCGATATCGGTGATCGGCGATTCGCCGAAGCCCGCGGTCTCGTCCAGCAGCACCACCGCGACATCCGTCGGCGGAATATCGCCGAGCAGATCGGAGGTGGTCAGCACGCAGCTCGGCTGCGCGTCGGTGAGCATGAACTCGAGTCGCCGCGCCGGATAGGTGATGTCGATCGGCAGATATCCGGCACCGGCGGTGAGCACGCCGAGCAGTGCGATGGGCAGTTGCTCGGACCGCCCGACGGCGACGGCGACCAGCGCTTCCGGCCCCGCACCGCGCGCCATCAGCGCCCTCGCCACCTGGTTCGCGCGCCGCTGCAATTCACCGAAGCTGACTGCTATATCACCGAATCGGACGGCGATCGCATCCGGACGGCGGCGCGCCTGCGCCTGGATAAGATCGACCAGTGTCACATCGGGCACCTCAGCTCCGGCCGAATTCCATTCGTGCAGTACCAGATCGCGTTCGCGGGGGGCCAGCAGATCGATATCGCCCAGTACGGCATCGGAGTCGGCCGCCACGGCGGACAGCACCCGCAGGAACCGATCGGCGAAGTCCTGCACGGTGGCGGACTCGAACAGGTCGGTGGCGTAGGTGAAGGTCGCCGTCATGCCCGGTGTGGCGGTGTCTGATTCGCGGCGCTCCCGGTGCCCTCCGTGGTTACGCTCCGCTACCGCCTCCGGGCCCGTCGCTCGCGCCGCGGGGTCTGATTCCGCGATCTCGAGCTGCAGATCGAATTTGGCGACCGGCACCGCGTGTTCCACCGCCGAGACCGTCAGACCCGGCAGTTCCAGTTCGGTGCGCGCCAGATTCTGGAAGACCAGCATTACCTGGAACAGCGGATGCCGTGCGGCCGAGCGCACCGGATCGAGCAGTTCGACCAGCCGCTCGAACGGCACGTCGGCATGACCGAAGGCCGCGACATCGACCTTGCGCACCGCGCGCAGCAACTCCTCGAAGGTCATGGCGGGATCGATCTCGGTCCGCAGCACCAGGGTGTTGACGAACATGCCGATCAGATCGTCCAGCGCCGCCTCACCGCGACCAGCCACCGCGGTGCCGATCGCGATATCTCGGGTGCCCGAGAGCCGGGCCAGCAGCACCGCGAGCGCCGCGTGCACGACCATGAATAGCGTCGAATTATGCTCGTGCGCAAGCTGTTCGAGGCGTGCGTGAGTCTCGGCATCGACATCGACGGTGACAATGGCACCGGTGTTGGATGCGGTGCTCGGCCGCGGTCGATCCGCGGGCAGATCCAATTGCTCCGGCAGCGCGGCCAATTCGTTGCGCCAGAATTCGATCTGCTGAGCGAAGACCGATTCCGGGTCGTATTCGCTGCCGAGGGTTTCGCGCTGCCACATGGTGTAGTCGGCGTATTGCACGGCCAGCGGCGGCCATTCGGGCCGTCCGCCGCGCACCCGATCGGAGTAGGCCGCCATCAGATCGCGGGCCAGCGGACCGAGCGAGAAACCGTCCGCCGCGATATGGTGCACCACGCACACCAGCACGTATTCGGATTCGTCCAGCTGGAACAGCCGCAGGCGCACGGGCGCCGTGCCCGTCACATCGAATCCGGCCAGCATCTCGGCACTGATCAGATCGAAAAGTTCCGGTGTCGTCGCGAAAGTCACCGGCAGTTCCGGCACCGCGCGCAGATCGGCGACGGGCAGGACGACCTGGCAGCCCTCGCCATCGATATCCGGATAGATGGTACGCAGGACCTCGTGCCGCTCGGTCAGATCGCGCGCCGCCGCGCGCAGTGCGTCGATATCCAGTCGCCCGGACAGTCGCACGGCGAGCGGAATATTGTTGACCGCGCTGGCCGCATCGAAGCGGTTGAGGAACCACATTCGCTGCTGCGCGTAGGACAGCGGAATCCGATCGGGCCGGAGCTGGGCGCGCAGCGTCCGGCCGTCGGCCGAACCCGCGTGCTGCTCGACCCGTTCGGCCAGTACGGATACCTTCGATGCCTCGAAGATCAGCTGCACCGGCACCCGGATATCGAGTGCGAAACCGATGCGCGCGGCGGCCTGGGTGGCCAGCAGCGAATTGCCGCCGAGTTCGAAGAAGTCGTCGTCGGCGCCGACGCGTGCGTCCGTCTTACCGCCGAGCAGCAGCGCCGCGAAGACATCGGCGATGATCTCCTCGACCGGTGTCGCGGGGGCACGGAACCGACGTGCGGCGAAGACCGGTTCGGGCAGTGCCGCCCGGTCCAGCTTGCCCACCGGGGTCAGCGGTAACTCGTGCAACACCGTGATGACGGCCGGAATCATGTAGTCCGGCAACGATTCTCCGATATGCGCGGCGAGCTGACCGGTGTCGAGCGTGGCACCCTCGCGCGGCAGCACATAGGTGACCAGGGCGGTGGTGCCCGAGGGCAGCGTCTTACCCAATGTGGCCGCGAAGTCGACATCCGGATGGGTGGTGAGCGCGTTATCGATCTCGCCGAGTTCGATGCGCAGACCGCGGATCTTGACCTGCAAGTCCGACCGGCCCAGATACTCCAGGTCGCCGGTTTCGTTGCGCCGCACCAGATCTCCGGTGCGATACAGGCGCGCCCCCGGGCTGTCGGTGTCCGCGCCGAACGGGCTGGCGACGAAGCGTTGCGCGGTCAGCTCTGGTCGATCGAGATAGCCTTGTGCGAGCACCGCACCCGAGACATAGAGCTCACCGACGACACCGGCGGGCACCGGGCGCAGCCGCGCGTCGAGAACGAAGGCGCCGACGCCCGCGACGGCGGAGCCGATGGTGACGGGTTCACCGGGGCGCAGGGCGTCGGTGCTGGTGACCATGACGGTCGCCTCGCTCGGCCCATAGGCATTGAATACCGATCGGCCGCTATCGGCCCAGCGCGCCACCAATTCCGCAGGCAGGCGGTCCCCGCCCGCCACCACGACCTGCAGGTCATGGAGATCGGCGGTATCGAGGGATTCCAGCGCACCCGGTGTGATCAGCAGATGGGTGACCTGCTCGCGGCGTAGCAGCTCCGCTAGTTCGGCGCCGCCGAATACTTTCGGCGGTGCGATGACCAGCGTCGCGCCCACCGAGAAGGTGAACAGCGTCTCCATCATCGAGAAGTCGAAACTGGGCGAACTCAGGTGGGAGACACGGGAATCCGCGTCGATCAGATAGTGCTCGCCGATCGCCGCCAGCCCCGCCAGACCCGTGTGGGTGACCGCGACACCTTTCGGCTTGCCGGTTGAGCCCGAGGTGTAGATGACGTAGGCCGGATGATTCTCATCGACCACGCGCACGCGATCGGCATAGGAGACGGGGTGATCGGGCCGGGCGGCGATGCGCTGCGCCACCACTGGATCATCCATTTCGATCCAATAGGCCGAGGTACCGAGCTTGGGCCGATGCGCCGAGGTGGTCAGGCCGTGCGCTGCACCCGAATCGGTGACGATGTGCTTGATCCGGTCCGCCGGATAGTTCGGGTCGACCGGAACATAGGCCGCACCGGTCTTCGCTATCGCCCACAGCGCGATGATCGATTCGACCGAGCGGGTGATCCCCATCGCGACGTAGTCGCCCGCGCCGATCCCGCGGTCGATCAACTCGCGCGCCACCCGGGAAGAGATGGCATCGAGTTCGCGATAGGTGAGTTCACGCTGATCCGCCGGATCACCGGTCGGGTTGAATCGCAGGGCGATCGACGTGGCGGCGGACTCCACCGCGGCGGTCAGCAACTGGGCGAACAGTGGGCTGCCCGACCTGCGGCGACGGCTCCCACGGGCAGAACGACGGGCAGTATCCATTCGAGTGTGTTCACCTCTCGAGTCGAGCCAGGACCTGCCACCTACCCTCTGACGAGGGCACTCAGCACCGGGGCCGACCCATCATAAAGCCTGCGGCATGCACAGTTACGCCTCCGCCGAAACGGAAGCGGACGTCACAACTGTGTATCGGTCGCAGACGGTCGATGTTGCGTTGCACCCCGACTCGGTGAACTACATCACAAAGAAACACCTTCACACATCAATCGTCGAGCCACCGCTCGATCTGATCGAGATCAGTGGCCGAATAGACATGCGCGCTGTCCTCGGCGTCGAGCAGCATCCAGTGGTCGGGGACCCCGGACGCGCGTTCGAGCCGATAACCCGCACGTCCGGCTCGCGTGGTGAGCTGTCGAGTCCGCACCGACACAGCGTCGTACGGATCGCGCGCCAGCGCCTCCAGCCGGTCCAGCACCTCACGCAAGGTGGCCGGTGAGTGGCCATTGTGCGGTGGTGTATCGCTCTGCGGCGCCCTCGGATAGTCGAGACCGCGCGCGGCGGCACGTTCGCGCGGACTCATCGACTGCGGAACCAACCGCCCGGACAGGACGAGCGTCTGATAGGCCGCCGCCTTCCACACGCACCGGTTGATACGGCACGCGCGATGCCGCTGCCACAGCCCGTGCGCCAGCGTCACATCCACGGCATCGCACAGCGGCGGCGCGGTGACGAGTACCTGCATGCGCGTCATACCCCCGAGGTCCCGAAATCGAATGGCTTCGTAGCCAAGGTGTTTCGGCCCAACTGCGTGATCTGGTAACGCCCCCTGTGCGCTTGGGTGGTCACGACGAGCGCACGGCCGGTCAGAGTTGCCAGGGCTTGGCGCGTCTTCCATTTCGTCAGGCTCGCCGACATCATGATCTGCTGCTCTGTAAGCATCCCTCCGCAGTTCAGCGCCCGTAAGACACGCGCATGAGCGGCGTTGAGGATTCCGTGTTGCTCGGCCATATGGTTATGTTGCTCCCCGACACGGCATCAATGGGTCCGAAGCGGCCGGTCCAATCAAAGTTGGCGGTTCGCCCAGAATTCGGACCGGTCGACACACGGGATAAGTCCGAATCGGACTGCGCCCAGGGCCGTTTCGGACCGAGCGGGGAAAAGGGGAGCAATGGTGAGGGAGGATCAACCGGACTCGACGCTGCCGCGTCGCCAACTCGGCCGCGCGCTGCGCGAGGCCCGCGAGGGTGCGGGGTTCACGCTCGAGCGGGCCGCGCGCGAGATGGAGATGGGGAAAACCTCGGTAATACGAGTCGAAAAGGGGCACAACGACAAAGTCAAGGTGCGCGATGTCGAGGGGTTCGGCCGTGTCTATGGTCTCGATGAGCAACGGATCGAGGAGCTGAAAGCCCTTGCGCAAGAAACTGCGACGAAGTCCTGGTGGCAGGGGTATCGCCATCTGATGAGGTCTGGGTACAGCACCTATCTCGGGCTCGAATCCGGTGCATCACAGCTGACCATCTATCAGCCAATGATCGTTCCCGGACTGTTTCAGTTGGTCGACTATGCCAGAGCCATCGAACAACCGTTTCTACCTGGCGACACACCAGCAGATCTCGAACGCCGAGTAGAAGTGCGATTACGGCGCACCGCGATTCTGACTCGGCAGCACAAACCGATAGCAGCTGAGTTCATCCTTCATGAGTGCGTCCTGCATACGGTCGTCGGATCGCGTGCAGTCATGGCCACCCAACTCAGGCATATTGCCGATATGAGCACTCGATCGCATATCACCGTACGGATATTGCCGTTCGCGGCAGGGTTTCCGGGCAATGCAGTTCCGGTTTTGCCATACACCATTCTCGATTTCCCGGCAGACAGTCGGAGTTTCGGGACGGAACCTCCGATCGTCTACACCGAGCACACTATCGGGACAATGTTCTTCGAGGACGACGCTGACGTGCAGCGTTACCGTGAGATCCACGACGACCTCCGGCGTGCCACACTGGACGAGCAAGCATCGAGGGACCTGCTCAGGCAGGTGGCAAGGAGATACGACCCGTGACAATCGACCTCACCGGTGCGGCGTGGTTCAAGTCATCGCGAAGTGCCAATGCTGGTGAATGCGTTGAAGCCGCCTGGCTCGAAGCCGGGCACGTTGGCATTCGCGACTCGAAGAACCCTACCGGCCCCGCGTTGATCTTCACCCCAGCCGAATGGGACGCCTTCACCGCTGACATACACAACGGCAATTTCAACCGGAACGCATAGCCCCAGCCCCGTCGAAGAAACGGCGGGTGGTCTCCAACCGTAGAGCACGATCTCCGCTGAAACGGGTCCGGCACCTGCTGACCGATTCGAGGGTCATCGCCGAAGAGGGCGTAGTGGGGGTCTGCCGGTTTCGAAGTTGCCCGAACGGTTTTTCATGCTCGACCGCACTCCTATCCGGGCGCGGCCACGTTCATCGTCTGCCGGGTCACGAACGCGCCCCGCGCGAGCTCGGAGTTCGACAAGCCCGGTGGACGAGTGTGAAGAGCCGGGCGGTCGTGGTTCAGCGCGTCGGCCGGACGCTGAAAAAACGCGCCAACGACGTGCTCGCCTACATCGACCGGCCCGCACCAGCAACGGACTCACCGAAGCGATCAACAAACACTCGAACACCTACCGGCTCCGTTCTCGGCTTCCGCAACCTCACCAACTACATAGCCAGGTCCCGGCTCGAGACCGGCGGCTTCAGGCCGCGACTACACCCTCGTCGGTGAAGAGCCCGATACCGGACCGAATCGAGCTACAGCCAGCCCCGCCTGGTCGCCTGCACACCCGCCTGGAACCGGGTGCTCGCACCCAGCCGCTCCAGCAGCCGCGCGGTGCGCCGGACCACCGTTCGACGGGACATCCCGAGCCGACGCGCGATGGTGTCATCGGTCGCACCCAGGCCCATCAGCGTCAGAATCGCCTTATCCCGTTCGTCGAGTTCGTCGGCGGTCGGATTCACCGAAATCGGCGCCGCCAGCGACCACAGCACATCGAAGGTCTTGACCAGCAACCGCAATCCGGGCGATCCGGTAATGCGCAAACCCATCGGATCCGGGCGGCGCTCGTCCGCGTGCAAGACCAGGCTCGCGCGCTCGTCGTCGCTGATGATCAGCTTGAACGGCGGCTCGGGCAAGGTGCGCGCCTGTGCCCCACTGGCATTGGTGGACAGCGCGTGCCGCAACCTTTCCGCATCCTGGTAAATGGTGTCCTGATACAGCGTCTGGTAGCGGATGCCGTCACCGATTCGAGAGCGCTTGAGCAGGAACAACTGTCGCTCGCGTTCCGGATCGCTGAGATAGGGACCGCGCTCGATCACCTTGACGCTGCTGCGGGCCGAGGTCTGGACCTCCTCGAAATCCGCGAGCATCTCCAGGCGTTCGAAAACCGGCACGATCGCGCCATTGGTGCGTGGCGAGCGGCGAACCGATCGGAACGTCTCGCTCAGTCGCGCGGCCGCGACATGCATCTGGTTGATCTCGTGCCGCCGGCGCCGCGCCTCGGCCTCGGAGAGCGATTCGGGAGCGTGCGCGTCCCAGATGGCCTCGCCGTCGGTGGACAACTGGCTGACCGCGGCCTGCAAATCGGTCAACACCTCGAGCGATGCGGCGGCGATCTCCATCGGGACACCCAGATATCCGGCGATCTCGGCCAGGCTGGATCGCGGATGATGCACCAGCACGGCGTAGGTACGCCCGTGCGGTGATCCAGGATCGAAGATATCGCCCAACGCGGTCACGACCGCGCCTCGCTGGCGCTCGGCTCCCACGTACCCTCGGGACAGACCGGGGCGATGGTTCGCTCACTGCGCTCGGCTGCGTCGACAGTTCGCTCACTGCGTTCGCTCTTGACCGAGCAATACCGGCGCTCGGCTCCGCCATGACCGAGCAATGCTCGACTGTGTCGATGGTTCGCTCGCTCACGAGGAACGAGCCCAACGACCAAACGGTCCCCGCGGGTCCCTTGTGATCGTCGGAATATCAAGCCGGGCAAGAAATCAGTGCGCCGACGGGCCCCACTGCAGTGGCACACCCTTGGATGCCAGATACGGCATCGGGTCGACCTTGTTACCCGCCTGATCCCAAATCTCCAGGTGCAGATGCGGTCCGGTCGAATTGCCGCGGTTGCCGACGGTGGCGATGACATCGCCCGTATTGACGTGCTGCCCCGCGTGCACGAACATCTCGTTGACATGGCCGTAGACCGCCACGGTGCCGTCGTCCTGCTGAACCCGCACCCACAGACCGAAGCCGGAGGCCGGGCCGGCCTCGATGACGGTACCGCTGCTCACCGAGTGGATCGGCGCACCGATCTGATCGGCGAAGTCGAGGCCGTAGTGGAATTCGCCCCAGCGGGAGCCGAATCCGGAACTGATCTCACCGGCGACCGGGCGCACCGCGGCTGCCGGCGCGAACTGTTGCTGGGCGCCCTTGAGGATCTGTTCGACCTGGGACAGCGGGCCCGCGATCTCCGGCGGCAGATTGCTGATGCCGAACGGATTGGCGACCTGGTCCGCGATCGGCGCGGCCACCGGGGTGGCGGCTGCGGGCTGCGCGGCTTCGGCTGCCGGGGCCGCGGCCTTGACCTGTTCGACAGGGAGTTCCGCCGTGCCCTGGAAGGTCATCGGCGCGGCGGCTTCCTCGTCCCCGTCGTGTGCGCCCGGCAGGAGCGGGGCGGCAATGGCAGGCGCGACCTGAGCCGCGGTGCCGATGAGGGCGCCGGCGGCAACCGCGGCACCAGCCGCGATCTTCACCCGGTCGGTGGTCGACGGCTCGGCGCGGTGCCGCGTCGGCCGACCCACAACGCCGTCGCCGATGAGGCTCATGACGGTTATAGAACTGGGGCCTACCCGATGCTGCGACAAAGCTGGTCCTAGCGTTCGACCTATAGTGGCTCAACGGATTCCGAAGTTTGTAACGTTTCGATATCCGTTGTGACGGGAACTCTACTCTGTCGTGACCATTCCGCAACCTTGTCTGCCGAATTCCCCGTTTAAGCGCTGGTCAGACACACAGGCCGGTACCTCGGGGCCGTCACCGATGCGCCACACTGAGACCGTGATCCTCAACGAGTTGAGCGTTCCGATCGTGCTCGCGCCGATGGCGGGCGGGCCATCCACCCCCGAATTGACCGCCGCGGTCTCCGCGGCCGGCGGGCTGGGCCTGCTCGCCGCCGGATATCTGACAGCTACCGATACCGCCGCGCGACTCGCGGCCACCCGCGAACTCACCACCGCGCCGTTCGGCGTCAACCTCTTCACCCCGGGGCCGGCGACCGCGCCCGAAGGTTTCTCCGACTATCTCGCCGAGTTGGGGCGTACCCACGAGGTCGGCACACCGAAGTACGACACCGACGAATGGGATGCCAAGCTGCACCTACTCGTCGACGCACCGGTCGCGGTGGTCACCTTCACCTTCGGCTGCCCGAGCGCCGCCGAGGTCTCGCGGTTGCACGAGGCCGGTTCGGAGGTCTGGGTAACGGTCACCTCGGCCGTCGAGGGGCGGATCGCGGTCGCGGCCGGCGCCGATGCGCTCATCGCCCAGGGCGCGGAGGCGGGTGGACATCGCGCCACCTTCATCGATCGCGTCACCGATGACGCCACCGATCCGCTCGGCCTGCTCGCGCTGCTGCAAATTCTCGGCGCGACCGTCGACCGGCCGATCGTGGCCACCGGCGGCATCACCACCGGCGCCGGCATCGCGGCGGCCCTCGCCGCCGGTGCGGCGGCCGTACAACTCGGAACCGTTTTCCTGCGCTCGCCGGAGGCGGGCACCGATCCGTTACATCGCGCCGCACTGGGCGCCGACACCCCGACCATGCTGACCCGCGCCTTCACCGGTCGCCGAGCACGCGGCCTGCGCAATCGGTTCATGGACGAGCATTCCGCTGCGGCACCGGCCGCCTATCCGGAAATCCATTACGCCACAGCACCATTGCGGGCCGCGGCACGGGCGGCGGGCAATCCGGACGAGGTGAACATGTGGGCCGGCCAGACCCATACGCTGGCGCCCCAGCTACCCGCAGGTGAACTGGTCCGCACCTTGGCCGCTGATGCGAAAACCGCACTGACCAAAGCGCTTTCGGGACGAATCCAGTCTTGTTGACAACAGTTTCCGATTAGAATCGAGGGGCATCGCCACAGCAATCCACGTCAGGAGAGCGTTATGTCCCTCGATGTTCCTACCGCCCTGCTCGAACGCGCCGAACGCGGCGAGATCGACGACGCCGACTTCGTCGAGGTCGTGCGGGTCTCGCTCCCCTACGCCTGGGAGGTCGTCAGCCGGGTGGCCGGTGAACTGCATTCCGGCACAGCCGAATTCGCCGACAATGTCGTTCCGCCGCCGGATGAGGTGGCCCGTGGACAGCTGTTGCGCGCCATGGCCTCCGACGCCATCCGTGGCGGCCTGGAACGCCATTTCAAGGTGAAGCTCGCCTTCCAGAACTGCCATCGCGTGGCAGCCTTCCCCATCTCCGCGGTCGGCGGCGAAACCTACACCACCTTCATCGGAACCCGCGCCCAACTGCTGAACCAGAGCCCCGAACTCCGCAACTGCTGATCAACCGCCGACTGGCGCGGTCACATCGGCCGCGCCAGCCTGTGCGCCCAGGTGATATCATTTTCTGAAAGTAGATATCAAACCTCGGGAGGCCCACGATGGCGCGAACAGTGATCGACGTTGACGACGAGGCGCTCGCCGAGGCGGCCCGCTACCTGGGCACATCGACAAAACGAGACACTGTCAATGCAGCGCTACACGAAATAGTCGATCGTCGGCGGCGCGCGGCTGCCGTAGCACGCATGCGTGAGATGGTGGCCGATGGTGAGATCGACTTCTCCATCCTCGAATCACAAGGGCATCGCGACGAGTCCGTCGCGTGACAGAACTGTTCCTCGCCGATACCAGCGCTTTGGTCCGGTTCTACCGTGGACAGACCGGACCGCAATGGGACCAAGCGGTTGACGCTGGGCTCGTCGGCATCTGCGAACCGATCCGTCAAGAATATCTGCGGGCGGTCGGCGGTACTCCGGCTTACTACGAGGCGGATGGGCTTCTCCGCGAAACCTTCCCGTACTACGCGTTGCGTGAATCAGCATGGGATGACAGCTCCGATCTGCAACGCCGACTTGCAGACAAGGGCTGGCACCAATGCGCTGGCGCGATTGATCTGCTCGTTGCTGTGACAGCCGTCCATCAGAGTCTCACTGTGCTGCACGCCGACAACGACTTCGAGACCATCGCGCGGATCACCGGCCAGCCAGTTCGGCGTATCGACCGGAATTAGCTTCTGCTCCTTTGCCGCAGCAGACGCGGATTGCCCCACAGGACAGACACGTCCACGTCTGCTGGGGAGCGGTTCAGGACAGCGTGGTGACCGTGAGGTCGCCGTCGGCGTACTGGGCGCGCAGACGCTTCTTGTCGAATTTGCCGACGCTGGTCTTGGGGACTTCCGCGATGAAGGTCCACCGCTCCGGCAGTTGCCACTTGGCGAACTTGTCGGCGAGGAACTCGCGCAGTTCCTCCGGTTCGGTGTCGGAGCCCTCGGCGAGCACGATGGCGACGAGCGGCCGCTCATCCCACTTCTCATCCGGCACACCGATAACCGCGGCCTCGGCGACAGCGGGATGGCCCATGACCGCATTCTCCAGATCGACCGAGGAAATCCATTCGCCACCGGACTTGATGACGTCCTTGGCCCGGTCGACCAAGGTGAGATAGCCGTCCGGGCTGATCTTGCCGACATCGCCGGTACGCAGCCAGCCATTGTCGAACTTATCGGGATCGATGACCGCGCCGTCCGGCGAGTAGTACGACCCGGTGATCCAGGGACCGCGAACCTCCAACTCACCCAGCGACTCTCCGTCATTGGGGATCACGCTGCCGTCATCGCCGACCAGGCGCGCCTGCACGCTGGCGGGGAAGCGGCCCTGAGTGAAGCGGTACTCCCATTCGTCGTCACCGGTCACACCGGCGGGCGGATGCGCGACGCTGCCGAGCGGGGAGGTCTCGGTCATACCCCAGGCGTGCAGAATACGAACGCCGTGCTTTTCCTGGAAAGCGCGCATCATCGACGGCGGCACCGCCGAACCGCCGACGACCACCGAGCGCAGATGCGAGATGTCCTGCGGCTTGGCGGCCAGGCCGGCGAGTACACCGCCCCAGATGGTCGGGACCGCGGCGGCGAAGGTCGGCTGTTGCGTAGCCATCATCTCCAGCAGCGGACCGGGCTGCAGGAAACGGTCGGGCATGAGGACATTCGCACCCGACATCAGCGCCGCATACGGCAGCCCCCAAGCGTTGGCATGGAACAGCGGGACGATGGCGAGCACATAGTCGCGGTTGGAGAAGCCCATACTGGTCGGCTGGCACACCTGCATGGCATGTAACCAGTTGGAGCGGTGCGAATACACCACGCCCTTGGGGTCACCGGTGGTACCCGAGGTGTAGCACATGGCGGCAGCGGATCGTTCGTCGATCACCGGATAGTCGAAGGTATCCGGCTGCGCGGCGAGCAGTTCGGAGTAGGAGTGCACCTCAACGCCCTCGGGAGCCGCCAGCGTGGCCGCATCGCCATTGGCCACGATGACGTGGCGGACGGTCTTCAGCTTGGGCAGGTACTGCTCGAACATCGGCACCAGCGTGGCATCGACGATCACCACCTGATCCTCGGCGTGATTTGCCACGAAGACGAGCTGTTCCGGGAAGAGCCGGATATTGAGCGCGTGCAACACCGCGCCCATCGCGGGTACCGCGATGTAGGCGACCATGTGCTCGTTGTTGTTCCACATGAAGGTACCGACCCGATCGCCGACACCGATTCCCAAGCCGCGCAACGCATGTGCCAAGCGCGCCGCTTCCGCGCCGAGTTCGCGGTAGGTCATGGTGCGTACGCCGGTGCCGGTCCAGGTCGAGACGGTGGAATCGCCCATGAACGTCGATGCGTAGTGCAGCAACGTCGCCAGCGACAACGGCTCGTCCTGCATGGTGCTCAACATCGGTACTCCTTTTTCTTCGCTGGCTCCGGCCGCCCGCCGAATATGAGCCACATCACACCCGGGATGCTACCCAAGAGTGCGGCGGCAGCCGGGCCGATAGCGAATCCCGTCGGCGGGGCGGATGCCTCAGTCGCCGAAGCCGTCGACCTCAGCCCGCGACATGGGCGGGATAGGCATGAACGAGGGCACTGTCGAGTCTGGGCACGGCATGGGTGAGAGTGTGCTCCGCGCCGTGGGCCAGCCGATGCGCATCGGCCAAGGTGATGGTCGGGGCGACATCCAATTCGACATCCGCATGCAGGCGGTGGCCGATCCAACGCATTCGCAGGCTGCGCACGCCGAGCACACCGGGTTCGCCGACCAGCGCCTCCTCCGCGGTGTTCACCAGGGTGGGCTCGACGCCATCCATCAAACGGCGGAACACATCTCGCGCGGCCGTGCGCAGTACGGCCAGGATCGCGACCGTAATCAGTAGTCCGACGACGGGATCGGCGAGCGGGAAGCCGAGCGCGACGCCGCCCGCACCGATCAGCACCGCCAATGAGGTGAATCCGTCTGTCCGCGCATGCAATCCGTCGGCGACCAGGGCCGCCGAGCCGATTCGCCGCCCGACCCTGATCCGATACAGCGCGACGGTCTCATTGCCGAGAAATCCGATGAGCCCTGCCGCCGCGACCCAACTCAGATGCTGGATCGGCACCGGTTCGATCAGCCTGCGCACCGCCTCGTATCCGGCGATGATCGCCGACAACGTGATCATCGCGACCACGAACAACCCAGCCAAATCCTCGGCCCGCCCGAACCCATAGGTATAGCGCCGCGTCGCCGCCCGCCGACCGAGCGCGAAGGCGATCCACAGCGGCACCGCGGTCAGCGCGTCGGAGAAGTTGTGGATGGTATCCGCCGCCAACGCGACCGAACCGGACGCCACCACGATCAACACCTGGAGCACAGCGGTCAGCCCGAGCACGACCAGGCTGATCTTCACCGCACGGATACCGACGGTGCTCGACTCCAACGCATCGTCGACACTGTCGGCGGCATCGTGGCTGTGCGGTACGAAGATCTCACGCAACGCGCCACGCAGTCCACCCGGATGGTCATGGTGATCGTGATCGTGCCGATGGCCCCATCCAGGTACATGACTGTGCGTGTGGCCGTCAGTGGTGTCGTGACTGTGCCCGTGGCTCTTGGCATCTCGGACTTCAGCACCGTGTGCAGCCGAAATACTCTGCCAGCGTTCAGGATTGCGTTCGTGACTCATTCCGCCACCGCCCGATCGCGAATGGGCAGTTCGCGGACAGAACCGGCGCCGCGGTGATGCGCGGGTACGCCGGGGCCGGCGTGTTCGGCGTTGTATACCGCGTCCACGACCAGCTGGCGAACGTGTTCGTTCTCCAGGCTGTAGAAGATGGTGGTCCCGGCGCGGCGGGTCCGGACCAGGCGAGCCATGCGCAGCTTGGCCAGATGCTGCGATACCGAGGGCCCCGGTTTGCCGATGTAATCGGCCAGATCATTGACCGAGAGCTCCCGGTCGACCAGCGCCCACAGCACCTGTACCCGGGTCGAGTCGGCCAACATGCGAAAGACCTCGACGACCAGCCCGACCTGGTCCTCCGCAAGCGGCGGCCGTAGCGGCTCTCTATCTGCATTCATACGCAGATAATAGGACAGTGCCTCCCCTTGATGTCGCGGCCCCCGCAGACCGGCCCGACGGCGACGCCCCCTGCAGGTCACCGACGGACCGGTCCACCGCAGTTCGAACAACTCATACGATTCAGCCAGTGTGAAGTGACTCGTCCATGTCAGGCCGACCTGCCGACGAAGATCTGAATGCGACGGACCATTCCAGGCCTGCCCGGTTACGGCGTCAGTACCGGCGCGCGCCCGCGAAGGGCATCGAGGACATCGGCGACATGATGACGCCGGTCCCGTAAGTGGAGGCGTGAATGACCTTGCCGTCACCGGCGTAGAGGGCGGAGTGGCTGCCGTCGTAGAAGGACACCACGTCACCCGGCTCCAACTCGTCCTGCGAGACCGGAGTACCCGAGGACAGCTGCTCATAGCTGGTGCGCGGCACCTTCACCCCCGCCTGCTTGTAGGACCACTGCACGAGCCCGGAGCAGTCGAAGGCATCCGGCCCCGTCGCACCCATGCTGTATTCGGTGCCGACCTTGCCGCGCGCCGCGTCCACAGCGATCGCGCCGTGCGTACGTTCCGGCGACACCGCGGGCGCGTGCGGTGCGGCGGGCGGCTTTATACCGAGCACGGCTGCGAGGAACCCGAGTTCGTTGCGGAAAATGTCCGAGGGGACAGTGATCCCGGTTCCCGGAATCGTCGCGGGTGTTATGGGTTCGACACCGGCGGGCACCGTTCCCGGAATCGTCGCGGGTGGCGCGGGTTCGGCACCGGCGGGCACCGACCGCCAGGCGTCGGGAGCCGAACCTACGCCCCACGGAACCGCGAAGGGCACCGAGCGCTCCCCACCAGGAATCGCTTGCAGCGCGGACCTTTCCACATCGGGTATGGCGCGCGGAGTCGACCGCTCCATCCCGAGCACGCCGAGGGGTATCGAGATTTGCCCACCCGGAATCGCGAGCGGAATCGAAAGTTCCCTGCCGCGGACCTCGACAGGTGCTCGGTCCGAAATTGCGACGGGATCCGCTACCGCGGGAATCAGCGGGAGCGTCGAACGCTCGACCCCCAAAGCCCGCAGCGACACATCGAGCGCGGGATCCGAAACAGTCAACGGCGCCGAAAGCTCCTTACCCCACACCGCAACCGGCGCGCCACCCGAAAGAGCAACAGAGTTCTCAACGGCAGGAATCAGCGGGAGCGCCGAACGTTCGATTCCCAGAGCCCGCAGCGCCACCGCAAGCCCCGGACCCGAAACAGTCAACGGCGCCGAAAGCTCTTTGCTCCGCACCGCGACCGGTGGGGCGTTCGAATGAGCAACTTCGACAGCGGAAATCAATGGAAGAGCTGAACGCTCGAGGTTCAAAATCGCGAGGGGTGCCGAGAACGGCACCCCCGGAACCGTCGGCGTTATCGAAAGTTCATTACCCGGAATCTTCAGAGGCACAGCAAGTTCCGAGTCTGGAACCGCGGGCGGTGCCGAAAGTTCCTTCCCCAGAACTTCAGCGGGCGCGGTTTCCGATGCTCGCCCATCTGCCGGAACCTCGATGCCGGGAATCGAAAACTGGTTCGGGACTTCGATTGTCCCGACACCCGGAATGGTCAGCGGCTGCGCTGACGCCTGACCTCCTGCGAGCAGTGTCGCGGCGATTGCCGCGCCTGCGATGAGTCCCGCGCCGACGGCCCATGGGAGCGCACGTCGCAGGAAACGAGAATATCGACCCTCCGTAGTTGATGCCATGATCCGGTCCTCCGATGCTCGTATCGAAGGCCCTGGCAGGTCGCGCGACGTCGCACTTGCATTGTCGCGTAGGACTTCACCAAGACCTCGAATGAATTCGAAAACCATCACGGTGATCTGTAGTCCAGCGGATCCGATCGCCATATTTCGCTCAATCCGATCGAATTATGCGACATGACACGCACATTGGCGATAACAAAAGCGTAACTATAATGAAAATGCCCCGCTGCGGAACCGCTTCGACGACGGGGCATTTCGACTCCGAATGGCTCAGGCGATGATCTGTTCCTCGATCTGTTCGGCGAGTATGCGCAGTTTCGCGGCGAATTCGCGCGCCGCCACCGGATCATTGTTCGAGCCCTTGACAATTCGTCGCGTCAGCGCGACGAACCGCGATTCCACCGCGGCGAACAGATCGACGGCCCGCACATTCGATTCGTCCCGCAACTCCCCGCGCAGCCACGCCTGCAGCAATGCGACCACCTCGGCCTTGTCGAACCGCTCGGGCAGCAGTGCGACGGCCTCGCGCAGCTTGCCCGCGGTGACCTTCACATCGCCGGCACCGGCGATCGTGGTGTACACGGTGATCGCCGCGTCTTCGCCGTGCTGGGCCGCCACCGGCAGCAGTTCGCGGACCTGCCCCTCATTGATGGCGGGCGCGACCGGATGCAATTTGGCGGCGAGTGGCCAGGCCCGAATCAGTTTGTGCGCGTACGACCGCTGCATCTCCCAGCGCTGCTCCACATACTCGTCGAAACTCGCGTGCCGCTCTCGGTAGAGGCGACCGTCGCGCACTATTTGCAGCGCCCGTCCAGCCGCCCAGAAGGCAACCCGCAGGCCGTCGATCGAGGATTCGCAAGCCGTCAACTGGGCCTGTTCGCGATCGTCGAGCGGACCGTCCGCCGCGGTTTCTTTCGGCACGGGCAGCGGCATCGTCAATACATTCACGCCGGTCGTCGGCACATTCACGCCGGTCGTCGGCGCACTCACCCCGGTTGGCGATGCGAGCACCTCCAGCGGCGCCGCGCTCAGCGGGACCGTTCGCCACTCGGCGTCCCGCAGTGGGGATACCGGCGGCGTGTGCTCGGCACCATCGGCCAACGGATTCGCGCCGCCGGTCGAACTCCTACCGATCGACCCCTTCCTACGCTGCGGAGGCATCAGGCGGACACCTCCACGGCGACCCGGTACGGACTGACCAACTCCTCACCGACCTGCCGATACTCGCCTAGATCCACGATCGGATTCTCGGCGCCCTCACCGACCTCCCCGTCGGCCGCCTCCCGATACCACTTCCATGCGCTCAAATAGGATTCGAATACGTCATATCCCGCATCCTCCAGATTTCCGCGCTGCGTGCGATATTCGGTCGACACGTTCACGCCGTTCTTCATCGTCACCGGCACCTTGGTCATCAGGACCCGTACCCGGATCTCGCGGCCGCTGCCCGCCGCTGCCTCCTCGGCGGCCTTATAGGTACTCGGCACCCGCTTTACCTCCGATGGACTGACACTGGTCAGCAGAATCAGCTCATCGCTCTGCGGTATGGCGGCCTTGAATATCTCGGCCGACTCACCGCCGGCATCGACGATGATCACGTTGAATTTCCCAGCGTTGTCGGTAATGCAGTCGTCGACGTGCCGCGACGGAAAGGCGATCAGCTTGAACGGCACCTCGATCGCACCCCTGAGCAGCCGCCGATACCAGGAATATCCGGTCTGACTGAGCGGGTCGGCGTCGATGACGAGCACACGCAATTCGTGGACCTGGGCGAAGTATGAGGCCAAGAAAAACGCCGATGTCGTCTTGCCGACGCCGCCCTTGAGATTTCCGAGCGTTATGACCAACGGTTCGGGTAGTTCCAGTGGCGCAACAGAATTCTTCATGGACAGTCCTCCGAAGGTGAGGAGTGCAGAGCTGTGCGGGCCCAATTTTCGCACAGCTGAAGTGAATTACCGCTGATTGCCGATGCGCCTTTTACCCGTGCGCGGCGCTTTCCGGGTCGGCTGTGTCCAATTGGACACAGCCGATCCCTGCCACGGCGCGGCCCGCAGCTGGCATCGCCGGACAATAGACTCACCGGACAATAGATACGGCGGTTCACCGCCCGCCGCGATGCTCAGCCGACTCTCAGCCCCCAGTAAACTCGGGGGTGACCTGGATCGAAGATGAAAGGGGCGCACGAAATGCTGTGGGTACTGATCGGCGTCGTGATCCTGCTCGCGGCGGCCTACGTCATTTACCAGACCCAGCAGGCCAAACAGCGCGCCGTACGCGAGTTCGACGACGCGGCAGCCGATGCCAGGCAGATGATCGAGCGGCTCGCGGGTCAGGTCTACAACCTGAGCGGCAGTAACGAGGCGGCCAAGCAAGCACTCGCCGACGCCTCCGAGCGGCATATCGCGGCAGGTTCACAAATCGAGCAGGCGCGCACACCGGCCCAGGCGCGGTTGGCGAAGCAGACCGCCGTCGAGGGCATGTACTACATCCGAGCCGCACGCTCCGCGATGGGCATGGATCCCGGCCCGGTCGTCCCGGCTTTGGACGGTCAGGACACCGCGGGCAAGGTCACCGAGAAACGGGTCATCGAATACGAGGGCCGAGAGGTCGCGGCATCACCGAACCCCTCCGCCGAGACCCCGAACTACTACCCGGGCGGTCGCGTCGCCGGACGCCCGGTTCCCGCGGGCTGGTACTCCGAACCCTGGTGGCGCCCCGCATTGTTCGGCGGCGCTTGGGGTTTGGGCTCGGCCCTGCTGTTCTCATCGCTGTTCTCCGGGATGGCCGGTGTCGGGTATGACGTGCAGGGGTTCGAAAGCGGTTACGGCGAGGGATATCAGGACGCGCTCGCCGCCTCGGGTGCGGATCAGGGGTACGACTCCGGCGATCAGGGCGGGTATTCCAATGATCAGGGTGGTTACGACGCCGGTGATCAAGGCGGTTACGACGCGGGCGGCGGATTCGACGGCGGCGGATTCGATGGAGGCGGATTCGACGGCGGGTTCTGACCGCCCAACCGGCCGCTGACAGATAAGAATCGCCAGCCCTGAGCGTAGCCACTCCCTTATTGTCTGAGACAATTTTGACCCCGTAGCCGTGGCGATGGCAACGATGCCTCCATCGAGAATTGAAGCACCCGAGGCTCGATCATGACGTCACCCGAATACCCCGCCGAGAACTTCCGCATCAGAACCCATGCCGAGATGCCCGCGAAAACCTAGGCAGGAAGCGAATTTTCACGATCCGAACAATAGAAGCCGACCTCACACCTAGGGCCGACGCCCAACGAGCGCCAACTCCGAATCAGCGGCGACCACACAGCCGACCTCCCCGAAGCCGAACGCCTGGCACCATCACACGCCCTACCGCACAGACAAAACAAACCACACCCTAGCAAAAGTCTCAGACAGTAATCGGCTCAGGTCCACCCTCACCCGATCCCCTCTCGACGACGCCCCCCAATCAAACCGATGCGGCCCACCCGCCCCCAACCCGGTAGACTCCCCGTGGTCCCAACCGGTGCCCCAGCACCACCAGTTCAGCCCTCGTAGCTCAGGGGATAGAGCACCGCTCTCCTAAAGCGGGTGTCGCAGGTTCGAATCCTGCCGAGGGCACCAACCTGCGATACTGTTTCCGCAGCTCAAACAGGTTTCGCCGCGGTCCCCGACAACCCGAACCGGAAGACCCCAGCTCAAATGCGGTCACTCCTCAGCTTCCATAGGGCACATCGAACATGGAACGAGAACAACATGCTGTGTTCGTTTCCGACGGGGCACCCGGTCACCGACACCGGGGCTGTCCGTGCGGCCAGGGTGTGGGGTCGGCGCCATGCACTGGTTGCATATCGCGGAGGTCCGCTTCGCCAGCGGAATCACTTTACCCAGCTGGCCTACGTCTTAGCTTTACCGTGTGGCCCCGGCTCTGCCGGGGCCACACGGGTTTTGCGGGCGGACGCCCCTCGCCAAGGATGACCAGACCACCGGGTCTGACTGAGCACACTGGTTGGCCGCAGAAGTCAGGCGTCGAAGCGACGACGGGCAGCCTCAATCTGACTGAAGTACCGGCGGGTCCAGCCGCACATCCCGTCGACCGTCGCTCGCAGAGCCTGGCCCGGCTCAGTGAGGGCGTATTCGACCCGCGGCGGGATGGTGGGGTGCGCGGTGCGCTCGACCAGGCCGTTGCGTTCCAGCATGCGCAGGTTCTGGGTAAGCATCTTGTGGCTGATCCCCTCGATCTCGTTCCGCAGCTCGCTGAAGCGCAAGGTGCGGTCACCGAGACCCTCCACGATCAGGAAGGCCCACTTGTTGGCGACTTCCGAGAAGATCTCCCGTGCCAAAGAGCCCGCACGCGCCAGGTCTGTGTCCTCGGGCGAGCCTCTGAGCTGCTTGGTCACCATAAGGTTCTCCAGTCACTGAAAAGTGCGTTCTTCCACGTCAGCGACCACTCTCCTACAGTTTCTGAGTAACCACAAGAGACCAAGAGTGTCCTGGTCGGGGCGGACCCGAACCCGCAGACGCTCAGGACGAGGAGACAAGCAGCATGGCCATCGCCTTTGTGAACCCCAGCGGATTGCCCACGATCGATGTCTACCGACAGGTGTCGATCGCATCCGGGTCGAGGCTGGTCTTCATCGCCGGGCAGGTCGCATGGGACGCCGATGCCATCACGATCGGCGAAGGCGACCTTGCCGCCCAGGTCGAGCAGAGCTATGTCAACGTCGGCACAGCCTTGACAGAAGTCGGTGGCTCCTTCGACAACGTGGCAAAGCTGACCATCTACGTCGTCGACTGGACCCCCGACAAGATGCCGCCGCTCCTGGAAGGGATCTCCAGGGCCGCCGCGAAGCTGGGGATCACGCCGGCCCCGCCGACTACGCTGATAGGCGTTGCGGCATTGGACGTCCCCGACCACCTGGTCGAGATCGAGGCCACCGCGATCCTCGACTGAACAGATGGCATTCCCGCACTGAGCGCCGAAGTGGCCAACTAGCTCGGTCGCACCCATGAACCTTCCGGGTCACAGCACTAGTAGGACTTTGTTAGGTCGGGAAGGTGTGGTGGCAGAGTGGGCAGGTGCCGATCCAGATGGCTAGGGCGCGTTCGATTTCGCGGAGGATGCCGTAGAGGGTCAGTCCTGCCCATTTTCGGGCGTTCGACGACAACCGTGACGAACAACCGTGACTTCTTTGACGACCACCGGCCCGACGATTCGTCGTCAACTTATTCGAACAGGGCGCCCATCAAGGCAAATTCGGTTACGTCTGAGGGGAGAGCTACATGCGCACGACTGTTCATCTTGTGCCTGCGTTCTCGTCCGATTTCGCGACGACGACTTTTCGGACGGGCTCGGCGCGGGGCGAGTGGGTCGCCGCGCCCGGTACCGCAAACTCCGGCGGTGTCGGTGACTACTCACGTAACGACGCCGTCGACGTCAGCAACGGCTACGCAGCGTCGCCGGGACCAACCGACCAAGTTGCTGGCTGGCGCAGATCCGGCGAGCCGCCTCATGCTGCGGTCAGACACCGGATCGATGTCTTCACTGAGCCTGCCACTCACCAGATGCGTACGGGCAAGAGCAGTTCCGCCGATGAAGTGCAACCGGTCACCGAACCCTCGGCTGACTGCCGCCAGCAGATGGGAAATCAGATAGTCGCGCTCGACCTGCTCCGGAGAACCTCCGAATGTTGGCTGTTACCCAACGAAATGCATACTACCGCAGTAGGCCACCAGCTCGTCCACCGCCCGGATTTGTCGGCGGCCCGTAGGACAACGGACACTGCGCGATCGGCACCTGGTTGTGGTCCCCCTGTTTCCGAGTCCGAGGGTGAGTTCGGCAGGTACACGATGCGCCCCATGGGTTCCGCGCGGCGAGGGATCGGCTGAAACCCGCTGAGCACATAGTCTTTTCGACCGTACAGTGGACGGATGAGCATCGTCTCGGAGTACGAGAAACTGATTGCCGACCAGACTCGCGTGCTGGGCTCCGATCATCCCGACACCCTGACCACCCTGCGTCGGCTCGCCGAGTTCCGTTTCGACTGCCGCGATTACGCGCGCGCAGCCGACGACTATGGGCAACTGCACGCGGCACGGGTACGCCTTTACGGAGCCGACCACCCGGATACGCTGACTGCGTTGTACAACCTTGCCACCAGCCGTGCGATGACAGGCGACCTCGCCACCGCGACCGCTGACTATCAGCAGTTGTACGACTCGCGTACACACGTGCTCGGCGCCGACAGCCCCGACACACTCCGAGTGCTCAATGCTCTGGCCAGCTGCCGAGCAGACGCGGGCGACCACGAAGGCGCCGCCGCCGACTACCAGCGACTGCTCGATGCACGAACCCGCGTGCTCGGCTCGGAGCACGAAGAAACCCTGCGCACCCGCGGAGACCTGATCTACCAGCAAAGCCGATTGCTTTCAGATCAACAGCAAACCCCGGACTAGTACGCTAACACCGATTGCGGCGATCAGATCGGGTAGACACCGACGATGACCAGGCGTTTTTCAGTTGCCCATGTTTTGCGTGTCAGGTGATTCAGCGGATGCCGGGCGTGCGCGGGTCCGGACCGAGGCAGGCTTGAATGACGCAGCCCGGCGGGGTATCCGCGAACGGCGGTGCCAGCGGGTAGTTCAGGCAGCTGAAGACATTGCAGCCCGGATATGCCGCGGGCCCGACGCCGAAGACCGCGAGCAGCAGATTCGTATCCACGAACCGGCTCGGATCCGCGCCCAGCGGCGGTTCGACATACGGACCGGGATCGGGCACCGGATGGTCCTGGAATGCCGCGAATAATCGGCGGAAGAATTCGTGCGGCAGCTCCGTGGTGTCCTGCAGGGCTCCCTCAATGCCCTGGTTGCTGACACTTCCGAAGACTCCGGTCCACACCACCGTCAAATCCAGACTCGGCACGATGAAGACGTTCTGCATGCCGAGTCCGACCATGAAATATATGTCGGCGGGCTGGAAGTCGTGGGACTCTTCGCATCCGAGGCCGATCCAGAACAGGTAGCCAAAGCACCTGTTCGCTGGTGACGGCTGGCGTGCCATGCGCAGATAGGTCTCGGAGAGGAGTCGCTGCGCGCCCCACCGCCCGTTATTGCTCACCAACAGACCGAGCTTGGCGAAATCGTTCGGCGGGATCAGCAGATGGGCGTATCCGTAGGTGTGCCCGGCGCGATCGCGCGCCCAGTAATAATCGCCGCGTTCGATGCCGAGCGGATCGAAAAGCTCACGCTGCGCGAACTGCTGCAATGGCTCGCCGATGGCCAATTCGATGACATAGGCGAGCAGATCGACATCGCGCTCGCTGTAGCTGAATGCCGCGCCCGGCGGATTATCCAATGGCACCCCGAGTGCCTGCACGGCACTATTCGGATCGATCGGAATCACCCCGGTAACACCCTCGGTAAGGATGCCCGCAGCCAGGCCGGACGATTCGGTCAGCAGATTCTCCACGGTGATCGACCGATGCTGCGCATCACCGAGTCCGGGTGGCAGATACCGATCGATCGGCGCTGCTATATCGAGTTTCCCCTGATCCCAGGCTATTCCGGCAAGCAGGGAGATGACGCTCTTCGTCGCACTCCAGATATTCCAGGCGACATTGCCGGTCTGATCGTTCGTCGGACCCTCACCGATCAGGCAGTTGTGCCGGAACACCTGCACATTCAACCGATTACGCCCACTGGCGAACGTCACGGCGTCCGCGAGCAGTCCCGAATCTAGTCCAACCTGTTCCGGCGCCGCCCGTTCCGGCTCCCGCCCGGACGACACCTCACACGACAGCTGCCCGGCGGGTGCGGCCTGCGCACCCCCCGCGAAAACGCTCCCAGCGACCATCGATACCGCCGCGACTCCGGCCAGGAATCCGTATATGCGACCCATAGCTCGAGGCTATCGCTCCCGACAGCGCCGGAGCGGACAACAGGCTGAGAAGTCAGGCGCGCGGCGGATCGGTACGCAAAGTGTCGTCGAGTTGACTGGTCCGGTCTCGTTCAGCACTCCCACGTCGAGGTCGCGGTGGCCTCGACCGTGGGGTTTGCGGGCTGGGTTGTCATCGCCATGTCCGTCAGTCCCGCAGGTCGAACACCAGGCGGGCGTCGACCTGTCCGGTTTCGACCGCCTTGATGGACTCATTGACCGTGTCGAGCGTGCGGGGCTCTCGGATAACGGTGGTGCGGCCCTCGGCGTGCAGCTGGAATGTTTCGGCCAGGTCGACGCGGGTGCCGACGATCGAGCCGGTGATGGTGATTCCGCCCAGCACGGTCTCGAAGATCGGTACCGAGACGTTGTTGTCGGCCGGCAGCGCGACGAAGACCAGTGTTCCGCCGCGTTTGAGGCTGCGGTAGGCCTGTTCGAAGGATCGGGGTGAGACCGCGAGCGCGATCGCGACATCCGCCCCGCCTAGCGCCTGGATCTCCGCGGCCGGATCGCTGGTCGATGCGTTGAAGCAGTATTGCGCGCCGAGACTGCGCGCCAGCTCGAGCTTGCTGTCGATGATGTCCACCGCGACCACCGATGCTCCAGCGATGCGCGCGTATTGCAGTGCCAGATGGCCAAGTCCGCCGATGCCGAAGACCGCCACCAGATCCGACGGCCGGGCGCCGGATACCTTTAGTGCCTTGTAAGTCGTGACCCCGGCGCAGGTCAGCGCGGCGGCGTCGAGCAGGTCGATACCGTCGGGAACGTGACCGACGAAGGACGCGTTGGCCTTCATGTACTGGCTCCAGCCGCCGTTGACGCCGTAACCGGTGTTCTTCTGGTCGGGGCACAGCGTTTCCCGACCCGAGGCGCAGTATTCGCAAGCGCCGCAGGCGAATCCGAGCCACGGGACGGCCACCCGGTCGCCTTCGCGCACGGCGGTGACCTCCGGGCCCAGGCGTTCGACGATCCCGATGGCCTCGTGGCCCGGCACGAACGGCGGAGCCGGTTTGATGGGCCAGTCGCCGTGCGAGGCATGGATATCGGTGTGACACAGCCCGGAGGTCTCCACCCGGACGATGACCTCGTTGGTACCCGGATCGGGCACATCGATCTGTTCGATGCGCAGCGGCTCGTGGAAGCTGTACACCACCGCGGCGGTTGATTTCATGATCGCTCCTCCATTTGTTCGAGCATCGTGAACTCGGCTGGGGTGAAAGCCTGTAACCGTCACGAAATGGTGTCGTCGTTACCGGCGATCAAATTGCCGCAACGCGCCCGCACCATCACCAGGCTGTCCGGCCGACCCGGGGCCGCATGGTTTCGGCTGTGACACTCATTGGGATTCTCCGGCTGTGTCGCGTCAATGCGAACACCGACAACCGTCGCACTCGACAGCACCGCCCAGGCAGTGCCCAAAGTCCTTGTTACCGACACCATCTGGCACCGGGCGAGTCGAGGATCCGGGGCTCGCCGACGCCCTCGCCGTGGTGACCGGTGCCAGTCGAAGGGTATTCGGGTCAACCGCCACCGTTCACGCGCTCAGCAGCATGTGTGGACGTGGCTCGAGCGGGATACCCGTTGCAACGCTCCGGACTGGTCGGACGATTCTGGCCGTGCTGATCGTGGCACACTCGGTGGATACTGTCAGCCGATTCGTCGCCTTCCGGTGGGTGTTCACCCACGCCCCGACCCGATGAGAGTCACCTTGCGCCTGATTCGCAGCTACTTCGCCGCCGCCCCGGCCACGCTGGTGTATCTGTTCACCATCCTGGTCACCTGGTGGACCCTGCGAGGCGCCGACCAAAGAGTCAGCCACCGCCTCATCCTCAGCGCGTCGACCAACCTGCACAACCTGCGGACCGAACCGCTGCAAGTGCTTGGGGCTTCCGCGTTCTGGATGGATCCGGGCAGCAACCCGACCCTGGCCATCATCGAATTCCTGGTCCTGATGGTGGCGGCCGAGCGCTGGCTGGGGACCCTGCGCTGGATCGCGACCTTTGCGCTCGGACACATCGGCGCCACTCTGATCGTCGCGACCGGAATCGCCTACGCGGTCGACCACCATCTTTTGACCACACGGGGCATCACCCACGCCGCCGATGTGGGCTACAGCTACGGGTTCATGGCGGTGGCCGCGATCTTCGCCTACCGCTTCCGCGGACTCCTGCGATTCGCTTGGGCCGCGACACTGGCCGTGATCCTCGGCATCGCCGCCTGGCGCGGTCAGACCTTCACCGATTACGGGCATCTCACCGCCATGGCCCTCGGCCTGGCCGCGTACCCGGCCGCGGCGCTGATCGCCAGGCTGTGGCGCCGCAGCCGAATCAATACTCGGCGTCGCGCCGATGCCCGTCCTCGAGTTTCGGCACCTCGTGCTGATACGGCGGGTGGCGACACCGCCGTGAACTGTTCGACGGTTGTCACCGGGACTGCCCCACTCCGGTGAACCAACCACACGATCGCTATCGATAGCTGCGCCGGATATGCCGAAGCACGGTCGTACACCACCCAACGTCATGGATGTGACACAAACCCTGTGGGGCCAGCCCTTCACCCTCGGCTGAATGCCGGTTCGACGCGGCTACGGGATAGTCGACGGGACAACGACAAAGGCCCGACGCGCAACGACATCTGTTGCGCGCCGGGCTTTTCTGTTTTCGCACGGCTATCCGTGATATCCGGTCAGGTTGTACGCCGTCGCGTTGCCGACCTGCTGGGCGGTGAAGGTGGCCGTCACCCAGTTGGTGATGTCGGTGTGCTGGTTACGACCGAAACCGCCTGGGCCACCTGGGGTTTGGGCGGGCTCCGCACCGCCCTGTTGCCGGTGCGACTGCCCACCGCCGACGGCAGGTGCCGCCCCGGCATTACGGCCGTTGTCGACGCCGGGGTCCCGATCGCTGGTCTCGCCGTTGTTTGCGCCCTGGTCACGACCGTCGTTCTGGACGATGTAGTAGGTGATCTCGCCGTCCTTCACGTCGGTCTGGAACTGCGCCAGCGTCGGTGTCGGATCACTGCCCGAGAAGCCCCCGATGGCCATGACCGCCTTGTCGCTCTGCAACTCCAGCCCGGCCGCAGCAGACGAGCCGTTGATCGCCGCCGCCCACGTCGAGTTCGTCGCCTGCAGCAATGCCGCCAACTGCGGATTGGACTGACTCTGCCCGAAGCCTGCGCCGCCGCGGCCCGACGCCTGCGCCGGCCCCACGGTCGGGCCGCCACCCGAGTGCGCGGTGCCGATGGTGGCGAAGGAGTAGGCCGCCGCACCCGACATGCTGCCGATCAGGCCGACCGTCAGCACCGCGGCCGCCAGCCGGTTGGTCCGGTGCGCCCACGGCAGCCCGATCAGCACCGCCGCCACGATCGTCACCGCCACGATCGCCCAGCGCAGCTCGGGATACCAGCCGCTGTTGCGATGCAGCAGCACGAAACTCCACACTCCGGTGACCGCCACCAGCGCGGCCAGACCGAGGCGGCCGAACGTCGTGTGCCGTTTGGTCCACATCTCATGGATCCCGATCGCGAACATCCCGGCCACGCCCGGTGCGATCGACAGGCAGTAGTACGGGTGCACCATGCCGTTCATGTAGCTGAGCACACCGCCGTCGATGACGATCCAGCCGCCGAATACGATCGCGGCCGCCCGCATCACATCGGTGCGTGGCGCACGGCCACGTGAGACCAGCACCAGCACCAGCGCCACCAGCGCGGCGGGCAGCAACCAGCCGATCTCGAATCCGAATTCACCGGTAAACAGGCGTTCCACCCCGCGCACCTGCCCGCCGAAACCACCGAATCCGCCGCGTCCGCCCGCAGGCACCTGCGGGGCTCCGGAGGGCAGCTGCGCGGCACCGGCCGCCGCATTCGCCCCGGTACTCGGACCGTTCGCCGGTCCACCCGGGCCACCCCCGTGGTTGCGGCCGAGCACCCGCGCAAAGCCGTTGTAACCCAACACCAGATTCATGAAGTTGTTGTCCGTCGAGCCGGCCAGATACGGGTGGCTCGACGTCGGCCACAGCAGGGTGACCAGCACATACCAGCCGCTGGACACCAGCAGCGCGAGCAGCGCGCCGAACAGCTGCACAATCCTGTTGCGGATCGGATTGGGCGCGGCGACCAAGTAGGCCAGACCCAGTGCCGGCAGCACCATCAGACCCTCGAGCATCTTCGCGAGGAACGCGAAGCCCAGCGCCGCACCGGCCAGCAGAATCCACCTCGTCGAGGCGCGTTCGATGGCCCGCACCGTCGCATAGGCGGCCGCCATCATGAGCAAGACCATGACCGCGTCCGGGTTGTTGAACCGGAACATCAAGGCCGCCACCGGCGTCAGCGCCAGGGCGGCGCCGGCCAGCAGGGCCGTGTAGTGACTGCCCGCCACCCGCCGCACCGCACCGTACAGCAACGCCACTGCGGCCACGGCCATGACAGCCTGCGGGACCAGCATGCTGGCACTCGAGAAACCGAAGACGCGGCCGGACAGCCCCATCACCCACTGCGACACCGGCGGCTTGTCGACGGTGATGAAGTTGGCCGGATCCAGGGAGCCGAACAGCAGGGCCTCCCAATTCTTCGAACCGGCCCAGGCGGCGCCGGCATAGAACTGGTTGCCCATGCCATTGATGGTGATGTTCCACAGGTACATCACCGCCGTCGCGATCAGCAGCACGGCCAGACCGGCACGTTCGGCGACTCTGCCGCCGAATCCGCCGACCGGATGGGAGGCCGCAGGCTGCGGCGGTATCACCGATTCGGTGTCCATAAGGGTTGTGGTCACGAAGGCTATTCAGCCCGCCGGACTCCAGAGCAACCTGTGAGCCCGCAGTGAGCTTGCCGTGACGACCGACGCAGGTATTTGACAGCGGCAGCCCAGGTCATTCACAGACACGGCGACTGTACTGAACGATCGAGCCGCCCCGGAACCGGCCGGCTCTGCGCAAACCGCGTATTCACGCTCCGAAGGGAGACTCATGTCCGTTCAATCAGTCCGCCGCCGTCGTGTCCTGGCTCGGCTTGCGGTCGCCGCCGCTGCGGTAGCCGTCCCGGTCGCCACTGTGGCGGGACCTGCTTTGGCCGAGCCGGCGGCTCCCGGCTCGCACGTGCAGTTCGTTGATGACGACTGGCACCACCATTGCGATCGGTGGGACCGTGACGATTTCTGCCGCGACCGCGGCCCCGGCGACTGGCGCCGCCGCGGCGACGGTGGCTGGGACCGCGACGGTGGCTGGGACCGCGATGGTGGCTCCCAGCCCGCCCCGGGCCTGCCTCCGACGGGTAGCAGCATGTAGGCGACGAGGAACAGCTCCTCATCCGCCATAGCCCTGGGTCGGCCCGACGCACAGCGCAATCGGGCCGACCCAGCTGACAACCCGCGAACAGACATACACCGGCTTACCCATAGCGGTCCTATTCGTGATCGGCCCCCAGAACTGGGGAGCTTGGGCGACCTGCCTCAGCCCGCCGATACTCACCAGGGAGCGCAGCGGGCACCGACAGATCGGCTAGAGATCGTCGGGCAGTAGGCGGAACGCGGCATGACCAGTGAGCGGGGTAAGTGCGCGGAAATCACGTCGGTCGAGTGTCAACACCTCCACAGTTTCGTATCGCTCGGCTAATGAAACATTGGTGGCGTCGGTGAGGTCCAGGCGCATGGCGATGTATCTGTTCTGTACCTTGCGCGCGACCCGCAACAAGTCTGCCGAGATCGTGGGCACTTCGATGCGTCCGGTGTGCTCTTGTGCCAACAACCAATCATTAACCGCATAAGCGGCTTGACGATTGAGATTTCGGGTGGTGATGTGTTCGACTTCGAGCAAGACGAGTGGAGAAACGATGGTAAGCGCCGCCTGCTGCAGTGCTGCGCGCGCGGCGGCGTGCTCGGGATCTGCGGAGTTGAAAGCGGCGACCAGACCTGAGGTGTCGCCGATCACGATCATCCAGCATCGGCTTCGGTGATCGCTCCTCGCACAGCGTTATCGATCTCGTCCGCCGTCACCGCATGCCCGTAATCGAGAACGGGGATATCCCATGCCTCGTCCCATCGGCGAGTGCGTATCGCGGCCAGATGAAAAGCTTCACGAAAATACTCGGACTCCGGCCGCCCTTCGCGGGCCGCGGCCATCTTGACCAACTCGAGGTCGGCCTCGTCGACCATGACCGTCGTCTTCTTCAAGCCCATATGGTTATGGTACCCGCACCATAACATTCTCGGCCCTACACACGGCCGTCGCCGATAGACCACAATCCCCACATCGGGCGGGCGGCAGAGGCCCTGGTGGCAGCTCGAAACTCGATCCCACTTCAACTGTCAGCGCTCACCAGAAGAATCGCCGGTCAGAACGGGCCCATCCTTAATAGCGTCCTGCCTGCGACTCGCGTTCCGCGCTCAGGATGCCTCTCGGCCGGCGGTTACAGGGCGAGCATGGCGACAGCGACCTGGTCGGCCGCGGTGTGGCGCAGAGCGGTACCCATGTCGTCGAGGACGAGCAGTCGCGCCCCTGGGATTTCGGCGGCGAGGATCTCGCCGTTGCCGACCGGGAAGAACGGGTCGACGCGACCGTGCACCACGAGCGTGGGCACCTCGAGCTCACCGAGCCGGCCCCGCCAGCGCGGGGCGCAGTCGATCCGGGCGAACACCATCCCGAGCTGGTTCGCCTGGTGCACCGCAGGATCGCTCGACGGCGTCCGGTCCCAGATTCGGGCCGCCGTCGCCCGCGCGTCCGCCGGATCGTTGCCCATCGGCTCGGCCCCCGAGGCGGCGAACGCCACGACAGCGTCCCGGTCGGTCCAGTCCGGCAGCGGGCGGGAGAACAGCGCGCCCATGACCTCGAGGTCGTGGTCCGGCAGGTCCTCGTCGACCGGGCCCGGCGCCACCGGCCGAGTGCCGACGAGGGTCAGTGCGGAGAACACGTGCGGGTGGTCCAGCGCGGCGACCTGAGCGACCATCCCACCGACGCCGACCCCACCGAGATGGGCGGTCCCGGCACCGAGCACCCCGACCAGCGCGGCCACGTCGGCGACGAGATCCCGCAGGTCGTAGGCCGGATTCTCCGGGTCGAGGGTCGTCGACGCGCCGGAGTCACGCAAGTCGTAGCGGACCACGCGCCGCCCGCCCGACGCGAGCCGCTCGCACAGCGCGGCGGGCCACGACAACATCGTTGTACCGCCGACCAGCAGGATCAGCGGATCGTCCTCGCGGCCGAAGCTCTCGATGCCGAGATCCACACCGTTCGCCCGCACCGAGGTCATGCCCCATCGAAACGCTCTCGTCATGGCTGGACTCCTGCCTGTCGGTATCGCCAGAGGTATAGACGACAGATTCACCCGAAAGTCATCGGTGTAGTCGAGATCGTGTCGCAGCCGGCGACGCCGATCTCACCAGCGCCATTGAAGATGGCGATCGCCCAGGAAATCCAGCGAATACGCCAGGCGACACTCGATCGCAAGCTCGCGGCCCGCTACCCATCCGTCCAGGTCGTAACGCTCGGTACAGGGTAGCCATCGACTCCCGGTCAACACCGCCGTCAGCGACGCGCCGGTGCTACCCGATCGGCAGCGCGCTGAGGATCGGGTCGTAGGCCCAGTTCAATATGCGCTCGGCGTCGTCCTTCGCGGCGACGCCGCTGTCGGGTGAGCTGTGCAGGACCACACCGATCAGCGGTATTCCCGCCCGGACCGACTCGAACAACAGGCACGTTCCCGCCGCGTCGGTGGATCCGGTTTTGATGCCGATAGTGCCGGGATAATCGCGCAGCAGCCTGTTCGTGGTCTGCCAGAGATGCTCGCGGTTGCCCGGACCGGCGGGCAGGTGATAGCTCTGCGATCTGGCAATGTCGCGGAACACCGGCAGGCTCATCGCGCGCAGGCCGAGCGCAACGAGGTCCGTCGGTGTGGAGTAGGTGGAGTAGTCGGTGGGGGCGGGCAGCCCGCTGGGATCGGTGAAATATGTTCCCGCCAGACCCATTTGGCGCGCGGTGTCGTTCATTTTGGCGATGAAGCCGTCTTGGCCGGGACCGTAGGCCTCGGCGAGGGTATATGCGGCATCGCAGCCCGAGGGCAGCATCATCGCGTAAAGGAGTTGCCGCGCGGTGAGCACCTCGCCGGGGACCAGGCCTGCGTTGCTTCCGCCATACTCGCTGCCGTAGGCGATGACTTCTTGCGGCACGGTAATTGTCCGATCGAGGTCACCAGCGTTGATCACGACAAGTGCAGTCATCACCTTCGCGATGCTGGCTATCGGAACCGGGGTATTCGGCTGTCGCGACCACAGCACCGTACCGGTGATTCCGTCCGCCAGCGCGGCTCCCGACGCCTGCACTCCGTCCGGCTCAGGAGCCAGCCAGGGCAACTGAATATGGGTATCGCCCGAAGCGGGGCTGATCGTGACGCCATGACCGGCCGTCACGACCAGCGTCCCCACAATGACGGACTGCAACAATCGGGCAAATGTCTGCATGGGCCATATTCTGCCGCCCGTTCCCACAAATCAGCGAAATTTCACTGACCGTATTATTGTTTACTGCGACGACAGCATGCAAACAGCTAACACAAGACATGCTGAGCTTGATGGCTCTCGCGTGCGACCGCTCGTTTAACGCCATGGCCGCGCCCCCGTGGGAAAGATCGCATTGGCCGGCAACGGATCTCACCCGCCTCTTGCCGTCAGGTACCTGCGCCCGCTCCCGACTGTGGTCAGTGCTGAAACAAACGGCGGATGCGCCTGCGGATGCCGACAGTGCCCCGAGGTATTGGCGCGGCGGTTTCGGTGGCCATTTCGAACGAGGCCGCCTGAGCGAATCGCCTGTGCAGTTGTTCGCGGACCTGGTCCGGAGTGTAGGCACGGCGACGACGCTCAGCGCGCACCACCACCACACCAGTCGCGACCACACCAGCCGCACCCGCCAATCCCACTGCCTTCCACCACCTCATACCGCATAGGCTACGTCCATGACGGGTACGAGCATCAGTCTCGATCGAGCGCTCGAGATCACCAGAACTGGCGACATCTGGCTGTTCCGTGGCCATTCGGCAGCCGACCGCGCGATTCGGATGACGACGAACAGTCCGGTGAACCATGTCGGCATGTCGGTCGTACTCGACGATCTGCCCGCGCTGATCTGGCATGCGGAGCTCGGCCGATCACTGCCCGACATGTGGACCGGAGTCGCGCACCGCGGCGTCCAATTACACAACCTCCACGACGCGGTACTGGTGTGGGCACACCGCTACGGTCAGCAGGCATGGTTGCGCCAATTGAACCGTCCGGCAACCGAAGAGATGGAAGACAGCTTGCTGCGCACCATCGCCCGACTCGACGGAACCCCCTTCCCTTCCACTGCCGGTCTCGCCGGACGCTGGCTACGCGGTCGAGTACGGCTTCCGCGACGCCGACCGAGCCGAGCGGGCGCCAAGGAGCTGGAAAGCGCGTACTGCGCCGAGATCGTGGCCGCGACCTACCAGTCGATGCGACTGCTGCCGCAGCACCGAAAACCCAACTGGTATGACCCCGGACGGTTCTGGAGCGGCGACGGGCTGCAGCTGAGTGGCGGCTACGAGCTGGGTGGCGAAATAGCCGTGCAAACACCCGCGGGGCCGAACCGCTGACGACGACGGCCGATGGTGTGCGGTATTGGGCACCGCGAACGGGGCGAGCTGGCCACCATCGACCCCGCCGATACCGAGGGACGGCTCGATCTCGAGCAGGCGTCGTACTTTCTGTCCAAGATCGAACTGCGAGCCGGGAACCAACCGTCGATGGCCAGGTGGCGCAAACGATTATTCATCGCCACCTCCTACATCACCGCCGATGCCGCCGAATACTTCGGCCTCCCCCGCGACCGCACCGTCATCATGGGTTCCCACATCGAGGTATAGCCCCGCAGCCACGCATCGCATGGCAATTGCTCGCACCGGCCGCGTCGGCGTCGGCTCCCGGTTCCGCAACGAGATGGCCGACTCGGATAAGCGTTATGGCGCGGGTCGACGGTAATCGAGCAGTTGCACGTGGCGCGGCTCCAACTCCTCGATCGTGCCGACACCGAGCAGCTTCATGGTGCGCGCGATCTGGGTCCGCAGAATGTCGATCGCGCGGTCGACGCCCGCCTCGCCCCCGGCCATCAGCCCGTACAGGTAGGCCCGGCCGATAAAGGTGAAGCAGGCGCCGAGTGCGAGCGCGGCGACGATATCGGCACCGTGCATGATGCCGGTATCGAGGTGGATCTCCATATCGTTGCCGACCTCGCGCACGACCGAGGGCAGCAGATGCAGCGGCACTGGTGCCCGATCGAGTTGGCGCCCACCGTGATTGGACAGCACGATTCCGTCTACGCCGAGCCCGGCCAGACGTTCGGCGTCGGCGACGGTCTGCACGCCCTTGACCAGTATTCGACCGGGCCAGCGGTCCCTGATCCAGGCCAAGTCGTCGAAACCTACGGTTGGATCGAACATGGTGTCGAGCAGTTCGGCAACCGTCCCGGACCAGCGATCCAGTGAGGCGAAGGCCAGCGGTTCGGTGGTAAGGAAGTCCCACCACCACCAGGGCCTACGCAAGGCGTCGATGGCACCGGACACCGTGATGGACGGCGGCACCGTCATCCCGTTGCGCACGTCCCGCAGCCTGGTGCCCGCGACCGGGACATCGACTGTCACGACAAGGGTGTCGAATCCGGCCAGCGCGGCCCGTTCGACGAGAGCCAGCGAACGATCCCGATCTGTCCACATATACAGCTGGAACCAGTTGCGCGCGTCGGGACCGGTGGCCGCGGCGACATCCTCGATCGCCGTTGTGCCCATCGTGGACAACGTGAACGGAATCCCGGCGCGTTCGGCGGCACGGGCGCCCGCGCGTTCACCCGCGGTGTGCATCATCCGGGTGAACCCGGTCGGTGCGATACCGAAGGGCAATTGGGCGGTCGCACCGAGCACGCGGACGGTGGTGTCGGTAACCGAGACATCACGCAGGATATCCGGGTGGAATTCGATGTCGGAGAAGGCTTCGCGCGTCCGCCGCAGACTGATCTCGGCGTCGGCGGCACCGTCGGTGTAGTCGAAGGCGACCTTCGGAGTGCGGCGCCGGGCGAGTTCGCGCAGATCCCAGATGGTCTGGGCGCGAGCCAGTTTGCGCCGCCGACCACCGAACGGACGGTCGAACTTCACCAGCG
This sequence comes from Nocardia citri, assembly GCF_054065835.1. Taxonomy (NCBI): domain Bacteria; kingdom Bacillati; phylum Actinomycetota; class Actinomycetes; order Mycobacteriales; family Nocardiaceae; genus Nocardia; species Nocardia citri. Next base: position 743,401 of record NZ_JBSUQM010000001.1, on the reverse strand, counting down.
GCGCCAACTCTCGCGGACGCGGCATTCGGCGTTCTGTATGCACGGCAATTCCCTTCACGGTTCGGCGGCCTCGCGAACGAGCCATCTGACGAATCCCCGCCGTGGAAGCGCGGACTATGGGTCAATGGGTTCACGGTGCGGTCATGATAGGTGTCGCCGCGCGCGGAATTCGGGCTCCCCATCAGGGGGGACGGTGGATTTCGATGTCCGCACTAGGCTGCGACGCGTCACCAATCGAAAAGCGAAAGGTAGCAATATGATTCGGAAGGCCATTCTTGCGGTTACGGCCGGGGTGCTGATCAGCACACCCGCGACGGCATCGGCCGAGGTGACCGTCGTCGACCAGCCGACTACCGCACAGGAGGTGGGGTTCAGCACCGGATCGGGCGTTTCCGACGCCATCATCAACGCGCTGATCGCCGCGATCTTCGGCCCGAATGATCCGTCGACCTGCAAGTTCCCGTACTGCTTCTGAGGAACAGCCGCTGCGGCATTGCAAGCGCTACTTCGATAGCTGCGCAGGCTCGCTCCGGCGAATCCTGCGCCAGCGGGTGACCAGAAAGCCCGCGCCGAGAACCAATGCCACGGCGACGATCGCGCCGACCAGTGTGGCACCTCGGAAGCCCGGTGCGTCCACATCGAGAATTCGCTGACCAGCGTGCGCGCCATTACCGTCCCCGAGCACGATGGTGAGTGTCATCAGATTCGGGATGGCCGTCACCACGGCGGCGACCGCCGCTACCGCCGCGAGGTATCGGCCGTAGCGGCGACGCCAGACCAGCGGCGCGATCAGTAGCAGCACCAGCGGTACCGCGGTACACAGCGTGCCGAACATCAGCCCCCAGCCGATGCCCTTGGCGAAACTACCGTGCGCGAGATCCGCGATCCGCTGCCCCCACCAGCGCGGAATGAATGCCGCGAGTAGGAAATACGAGGCGACCAGCACCACCGCCGCCACCAGCAGCAGCGCGATGATTCGATTGCGCCAACGCGGCACCGAGCGACTGTCGGCCGATACCACCTCGTTCTGCTTGACGTCCTCTCCCGCCTGAAGGCGGGAGATTCCGGTCTACGCGGCTTAGGCCGCGTTCCCGGTGGGTTCCTGCTTCACAGCCTGTTGCGCACCCAAAGACGCGACTGACACCAACTCCACAGGCGTTGAACTGTCCGCACGTCCGGCGGCCAGAATGTTCATCGCGGCGTTCAAATCCCGGTCGTGGGATACCCCGCAGGTGCACGTCCACTCGCGCACGTGCAACGGTTTCGGACCGTCGATCGCGCCGCACACCGAACACATCCGCGACGACGGAAAGAACCGATCCACCTTGGCGAAGGTGCGGCCGTACCGCTGCGCTTTCTCCTCCAACATGCGGGTGAACATGCCCCACCCCGCATCGTGCACCGACTTCGCCAACCGGGTACGAGCCAATCCTTTGACGCACAAGTCCTCGACGTACACCGCTTGGTTTTCGCGGATGATCATCGTGGAGTGCTTGTGCGCCCAATCCCTGCGCGTATCGGCCACCTTGGCGTGCGCCCTGGCAACCTTCAGTCGGGCTTTCGCCCGATTCTTCGAGCCTTTCTCCTTGCGGGACAAGGACTGTTGCGCCTTGCGGAGTTTCCGCTCGGCCTGCCGCAGGAAACGCGGCGACGCGATCGTCTTGCCGTCCGACAGCACCGCGAATGTCGTCAGGCCCAGGTCGATACCCACCTCGGCATCCACCTCGGGCAGCGGTTGAGTGTCGACCTGCACCACGAACGACGCGAAATACCGTCCAGCCGCATCCTTGATCACCGTCACGCTCGACGGTTCCGACGGCAATTCCCGCGACCAGCGCACCGCGACGTCGCCAACCTTCGGCAGACGCAGCTTCCGCCCAGCGGTGACCGTGAACCGCGCGTTCTTCGTGAACCGAACCGACTGCCGATTGTCCTTCCGGGAACGGAACCGAGGCGGGGCAACCCGCGCTCCCTTCCGTTTCCCAGTCACGGACTGGAAGAAGTTGCGGTATGCGGTATTCAGGTCCGCGAGAGCCTGCTGCAACACCACCGACGACACCTCGGACAACCAGACACGCTCCGGTGCCTTCTTCGCCTCGGTTAACCGTCTCGACAGCTCGCCGTCCTTGACGTACGGCAGACCTCCAGCGCGGGCCGTTTCCCGCGCAGTCAGGGCATCGTTGAACACCACCCGCGCACAACCGAACGCCTTCGCCAACGCCACCTGCTGACCCACTGTCGGGTAGAGACGGAAGTTGTACCGAAGCTGCACCGTTCCAGTATATCGTTGCGGCGCAACAGATTCCGGCTCGCAGCATGTGTTTTAGGGCACGCTCGGGCCTTGGCGGCCCTCCCGCGTCCGCCTTCACCACCGGGCTGAAGCCCGGCGCACTAGCGGACACTCGGTAGCCATAACCACGATTATGCGCGCTCGCGCCTATTCCGTTCAGTGGCACGTTATTTCATAACCAGGCTGGCGATTATTCGAAAACGGGTACCGGACACACTGCCCGGTACCCGTTCCACGGTTCAGTTGAAATGCGCCGCGAGGATCGGAACGTCGGCACCGCGGGCCTCGCCCGCGATACACGACCCAGCCAATACCATGGCATTGCCGATCGGACCCTGTTCCACCACCAGATGACCACCCGCACCGGGCCCGTCGATAATGGTTACGGTGTTGGCCGTAGACATGCTGACGCCCCCCGGCACATGCCATGGCCCGCTGATCCGGCTGACCGCGCCATTGGACCAGTTGACCTGGCCGTCGATCTGACCGTCGACATCCCTGCAGCTACCGTTTCCGCTGAAGGTGCCGCTCACCGTGGCCTCGGACGCGGGTGTCCCCGCGCAGCCGGTGAAGTTGCCGTTCCAGGTGGCCGTGACCGGCGCGACCATAAGGCCGAGCGGACTTGTGCTGTAACTGAATTGGCCGCCAGAGCAGCCGCCGGCAATCGGCTCGGCCGTGGCCTGCTGGGCACCGGTGAATGCGGCGGCGAGTGCGGCGACAGCGACGGCCCCTGCCGCGATCCTTCGGGAAATTGCCATGACGATACCTTCTCCTTTCGATCGAACTTGATCTGATGGAGCAGCTGACGACAAGCAAACGCCAAGATCGTAGACGGCGCGTCGGGCGCAGGCTAGTCAGCCCACACATATTCCCGGGATATGCCCGTAGAGCGCACGCCGGCCCGTTTGGTAATGGGCCTACGTCCCGACCGATAATTCAGCGACCGGCGACCTTGGCGAGATGTTCCGGATAGCGCGCGCCGGCGAATGCGGTGGCGGGTGCGGCGGTATCGATGCGGGCGAGATCGTCGGCGGTCAACGTGATCTCGGCGGCGGCGACATTTTCTTCGAGGTAGGCGCGCCGCTTGGTGCCCGGAATGGGAACCACATCGTCACCGCGGCTCTGCACCCAAGCCAGCGCCAATTGTCCTGCGGTAATGCCCTTTTCGGCGGCCAACTCGCGCAAGGTCGCGACAATGGCGAGGTTGCTGTCGATGTTGTCCTCGGCGAATCGTGGTAGGCGGCGGCGCAAATCGTCGGCGGGCAGATCGGCGGTGGAGGTGATGGCGCCGGTCAGGAAACCGCGGCCGAGCGGTGAGAAGGGCACGATACCGATGCCGAGCTCGCGACAGGTCGGGAGCACTTCGGCCTCGATATCCCGTGTCCACAGCGACCATTCGCTTTGTAGGGCGGTCACCGGATGGACGGCGTGCGCGCGGCGGATGGTCGCCGCCGAAGCCTCCGAAATGCCGAGGTAGCGCACCTTGCCCGCCCGCACCAGTTCCGCAAGCGCACCCCAGGTCTCCTCGACCGGGACATTCGGATCCACGCGGTGCTGGTAGTAGAGGTCGATGTGGTCGACGCCGAGCCGGGCCAGCGACGCATCACAGCTCTGCTCGACATACGCGGCATCGCCACGGGCGCCCATGCTGCCGTCCTCGCCCCACACGATGCCGAATTTGGTCGCGAGCACGACCTGCTCGCGGCGGTCGGCGATGGCTTTGCCGACCAAACGTTCATTGGTCTCCGGGCCGTAGATATTGGCAGTGTCCAGCAGCGTCACGCCCAGATCCAGCGCACGGTGGATGGTGGCAACGGATTCGTCTTCGTTATCGCGCACGCCGTAGGCCTGGCTCATCCCCATGCAGCCCAAACCCTGTGCACCAACGGTCAGCTGACCGAGCTTCCTGATCGGAATCATGCTGGTTCCTCCTTGGTCGACGATTTCGCCATCGACGCTACGAGCTGGAGTGCACTCCAAGTCAAGCGCCGAGTCGGCGGAGCGAATGACGACCGGGCGCGTTTTGTCGAGCCGTCGCCATGACATACGGCGGCGGTACCGTAGAAGCTGGGCCTGACGCGGGGAGGCAACGATGGTGCAGATGGAGCGGCCGCCCAGGATGCGGACACCGGATGCGGATGCGCCGTGGCATGAGATCGTGCCACAGTTGTGGATGGGTGGGCATCATTACGGGAATGCCGAGGGCGTGCGGGTACCCGCGATAGTCGGAACCGAATTCGATGTGGTGATCAGCCTCTACCAGGCCGACGGGCACGGACCGGGACCGGATGTCGAACACCATCACCTCGGCATTCCGGATTCGGCGCTGCGCGCCGAGCAGCGGGCGGCGGCGCGCGAATTGGCCAGCATCGCCGCGGCCGCGGTTCGCGCCGACCGCAGCGTCATGGTGCGCTGCCAGTACGGATACAACCGCTCGGGTCTGGTTGTCGCGCAGACACTGCTCGATCTGGGACATTCGGTCGATGACGCCATCGCCCTGATCCGGCGGCGGCGCTCCCGGTACGCGCTGAACAACGAGCTCTTCGTCAACTATCTGACGACCGGGCTCGAATAGCGAAATACCAAGTGCCCCAACCTCGGTATCTACCGAGATCAGGGCACTCAAGTCTCGACAACCGATGCGAATCATCGCGGCGTATCGGCCGGATCGGCAACGGTCGGATGCGCGCCTTCGCGGTGCGCCCGGCGCGCATCCTCGAAGAACCCCGCGAGAACATCGCCGACAGCACGGCGATACCCGCACGATGCACCCGGAATTCGCCGCCGTCGCTGGTTCCGGTGAGCCGGATGACGCGATCCGCGCAGCGTGCGCGTCCGCGGATGCAACCGCCTGCGGCCGCACACCCTGCGGCGCAACGGCAAGCACCGGGAGCGCACGACCTAAGCTCGTCCGGTGGAGTTCGAGTGGGCCGAGTTGCGCAGGAGCTGCGTTGTCGCGGAGGACACAGCGGTGCTGGCGTTGAACAAGCCCGCCGGGATTTCGGTGACGGGAGAGCGCCACGACAGCGATATCGTCGAGGCGGCGGCCGCGGCGGGGGAAACGTTGTATCCGGTGCACCGGATCGACAAGGTGACCTCCGGCCTGGTGCTGTTGGCCAAGGAGCTGGGTGCGCACGGGCAGCTGACCAGGCAGTTCAATAAGCAGACGGCGGAGAAGGCGTATCTGGCGATCGTCGAGTCGACTGGTCTGCCCGATCGCGGCGTCATCGAACTGCCGCTCAGTGTCGGCCGCAAGAACCGGGTCCGGATCGCCGCGCCCCGCGAATGCATTCGCGAGCGGGCGGGCCGCTGGTGCGTAGACGAGGCGGACCTGCTCGCCACCAAGAACTACCCCTCGACCACCGAGTTCACGACGGTCCTGCGCACCGATACCCGCACCCTGCTCGCGGTGCGCCCCATCACCGGCCGCCGCCACCAGATCCGCGTCCACCTGGCCTGGATCGGCCACCCCATCGTCGGCGACCCCCTATACGACAAATCCGCCCGCTTCGACCGCACCTACCTCCACTCCTGGCAGCTCGCCCTGGCCGCCCCTTGGCGCACACCCCCAATCCTCACCCTCCAAGCACTCCCGACCCCCGACTTCTGGCACCCCCTCGACCCCACCCCCGACCCCGAGGCCCTGCTCCATCACGCCACCAACCTCCTACATACGGCCGACTAGCCCCGACGCCGCGCACCCGCGTGCAGTGACTACTCCGGCCAGCTCGGGGAACGACCGAGCACCTATGCCGGAGAAGCGCCCCGATCTCGCCGCTGGGCCGCGCCCTCGCCACGGCGGAACTGCCCGTGCTCGACCGGCACGGCCTGACCATGCGGGGCTATGTGGTCCCGCTCGGACTCGACGACGAACCCGTCTACACCCAGGCCGCACTGGCCAAGAAGATCCGCACGGACAAGACCCCGCATCATCGGCACCCTCGACGAACTTCAGCAGCGCGGCCTAATCCGGCGCGATCGGCGATCCGACCGACCGCCGCGCCCGCCTGATATCACTCACTCCGACTGGCCGAACCACCCGCGACCAGGTACAACGCGATATCCAAGAGCCGGAGAACCGCCTGCTGTCCCGGCTCCCCGCCGCCCGTCGCACGGTGTTTCTGCAGACGCTGTGGGAGTCGGTCGTCGAGCCGCCGAGCTGACTCGGTGTGCCCGCGACCACTTCCGACCCCGCGGCCTTCTACCGGTGGTCAGTCTCATGGCGACGGGTAACCCGCAGGTCATCTAGCCTGAAGAGGTGTCGGCACACGATGTCGGCACGGTCTGACGCATTGGAGCGATCCCCCAGAGAAAGCGAACGCGGATGATCCTGGTGGCACAGGTCAGCGATACCCATTTCGATCTCGGCACCCGCAATGCCGAACGCGTCGAGCGGGTCATGGCCTATCTCGCCGATCTGCGACGCAGGCCCGATGCCATTCTGGTGACCGGCGATATCACCGATTCGGGTAAACCCGAGCAGTACGCCGAGGCGCGCGTCGCACTCGAGGCCGATGTCCCGGTCTACGCCCTACCCGGCAATCACGACGACCGTGCCGCCTTCCGGACGAATCTGCTCGGCGAATCCGCCTCGACCGCGCCGGTCAACCACGCTCACCGGGTCGGCAATCTGACCGTGGCCCTGCTGGATTCGAGTATTCCGGGCGAATCCGGCGGCCGTCTCACCGAGGAAACCTACGACTGGCTGCGCGGCGTACTCGCCGGCGCGCCCGCCGACGCACCGATACTCCTCGCGGTGCATCATCCGCCCGCGCATCTGTTCAGTCCGGTCATCGATGACATCGCACTGGCCGAACCCGAGAAATTGGCCGAGGTGGTCGCCGCTGACGAACGCATTGTGGGCGTGATCACCGGACATGCCCACTCCGCCGCCACGACCACCTTCGCGGGCCGCCCGCTGCTGATCGCACCGAGCACCGCATCCGTACTCGGCGGGGAGTGGGAACTGGAACTGCCCGACCACGTCATGGACTACGCGCCGGATCCGGCCGTCGCGCTGCATGTCGTCGATGAAAATCACCGCATCACAACGCATTTCCGTAGTGTCGCGATGGGCGGCTGGATCGGCGTGCAGCCGAATTAGTGACGTACCGTCGGTTCGCGGCGGTAGGCGGCCGGTGTCGCGCCGATCCAGCGCGTGACGGCGTAGATGAAGGTGCGGGATCCGGCCATGAGTGCCACGCCGGCGATGCCGCGCGGAAAGTTCCAGGCGCGGATGCCCGGATCCGGCACCCGCTCCACAGCGGAAATTACGGCCGAAAATCTCGATAAGCCGACCCGATATACGAGCGACACCGCCGCGAGCAGTCCTAGAGTGGAACTCATCTACAGTGCTGTGAGGAGTGCCACATATGACGGCAGGCGAGCGGCTCTCGGTCCTCATCATCGGTGCCGGTTTCGGCGGCATCGGGATGGCAATTGAATTGCGGCGCAACGGTTTCGACGATATTACGATCCTGGAGCGCGGCACCGACATCGGCGGGGTCTGGCGGGAGAACACCTATCCGGGCGCCGCCTGCGATGTGCCGTCGCCGCTGTACTCGTTCTCGTATGAACCCAAGCCGGACTGGCCGCAGCGCTACTCCGGACAGGCCGCCATCCACGACTACCTGCGCGGCGTCGCCCAGCGGCACCAGCTGCTGGAGGCGATCCAGTTCGGCGCCGAGGTGACCGACGCGGAATTCGACGACGGCTCGGGCCGCTGGACCGTGCGGACCGAGGACGGCACGGCCCGAACCGCCGATGTGCTCATCTCCGCGGTCGGCCAATTGTCGCGGCCCGCCCTGCCGAACATTCCCGGCATCGACACCTTCACCGGCCGCTCCTTCCACTCCGCCGAATGGGACCATGGTGTGGAGCTGACCGGTAAACGCGTCGCCTGCATCGGTACCGGCGCCAGCGCCATCCAGTACATTCCGGCGATCCAGCCGCAGGTCGAACACCTCACACTGTTCCAGCGCACACCGGCGTGGGTGCTGCCCAAATTCGATACCGACTACACCCCGATCCAGCACAAACTCTTCGCGCGCCTGCCCGGCGCCCTGCTCGTCGAACGTTTCGGCTGGTGGGCCATCACCGAATTCATCGCACTCGGCCTGGTCGAATTTCCGTGGATCGCACGGGGGGTCGCGCAGATCGCGGCGAAACATCTGGAAGAACAGATCCCGGATCCGCAACTGCGCGCCAAACTCACCCCCGACTATCCGATCGGCTGTAAGCGCGGCCTGTTCTCCAACGACTACTACCCGGCTCTGCTCGAATCGAATGTGCAGGTAGAGACGACCGCGATCGCCGAAATCGTGCCCACTGGCGTGCGCACCGCCGACGGCACGGTGCACGAGGCGGACGTGATCATCTACGGCACCGGATTCAAGGGCACCGAATTCCTCTGGCCCATGAATATCTACGGCCGCGCGGGACACAAACTCGCCGATGCCTGGCAGGGCGGCGCACACGCGTACTACGGCATCACCGTGCCCGACTTCCCGAATCTGTTCCTGGTCTATGGACCGAATACCAATCTCGGCGTCGGCTCGATCGTCTACATGATCGAATCGCAGGCCCGCTACATCCGCCAGGCCGTCCAACTGCTCGCCGCACGTCCCGGCCACGTGCTCGAGGTGCGTCCCGAGGCGGAGGCGCGATTCGATACCGCCGTCCAGGAGCGCCTCGCGCGCACACCGTGGAACTTCTGTTCCAGCTGGTATCGCACCGCTTCGGGCCGGATCACGAACAACTGGCCGGGGCGGCAACTGGCCTATCGGCGTCGCGTCCGCAAACTCGAGTTCGCCGATTACAAGCTCGTCCGCGTCGCCTGACGCTCGAGCTCTCCACAGACAGACCACACGAACTCTGCACAGGATCCTGGCAGACTTGTCCCGTGAGTGATGTGTCCGCCCGCACCATCGAGCGCGCAGCGCTGCGCCCGATCGAATTGGCGGTGGGCGCGGTGCTCGGTGGCGCCACCGTCGCGCTGGTCACCGTCGGCGCGCTGATTCCGATCGCCGCGGCACTGCAACTGGTCGCGGCGGTGCCGCTGGCGATGATCGCGCACCGTTATCGGCTGCGCGCCCTGATCACCGCGACCGGTGCGGCCGTGCTTGTCTGCTTTGTCGCGGCGGGCCTCGTACCCGCATTCAGCATTCTCAGCTCGGCCACCATCGCGGGCATCATCGGCACGGTCAAGCGCCGACGCGGCGGGTTGCCGGCCGTGCTCGGATTATCGGTACTCGCCGGTCTCGGCTTCGCGGCCTTCGCCGTCGGATCGCTGCTGGTGCTGTCCCGGAGCCGGGATCTGCTGTTCGACACCATCCGCAGCACCGCGCAGGGCCTGGAGCGGACGGTGGCGCGCCAGCCCCAACTGGAACCGCTCGGACGCGGGATCGCCGATGCCGCGGATGCCGCGATCCGCTGGTGGTGGGCCCTGATCGGCGGCGGTGTACTGGTTGGCCTCATCGCTACGGCGGTGATCTCCTGGTACGTACTCGGCTCGGTACTCGACCGTCTGGCCTGGCTGCCCAGCCAGGACCGGCTCGACGCACCACCCGACGACCGCCCCGTCGCCCCATTGCCGGTGCGGCTGCGCGAGGTCGGCTTCCGCTATCCGGGCGCGGCGCTGGATGCGCTGTCCGGAATCGATTTGGGGGTCGATATCGGTGAATTCGTGGCCATTGTCGGCCACAACGGATCCGGCAAATCGACGCTGACCCGGCTGCTCGCCGGATATCCACCGACCACCGGCAGTGTGGACCGACCCGGCGCGGCGGGCCTGGGTCACCTGGGTGGCACCGCACTGGTACTGCAGCGCCCGGAGAGTCAAACTCTCGGCGTGCTCGCCGCCGACGATGTGGTGTGGGGTTTGTCCACCGAACTCGCGGCCGCCGTCGATATCGACGGCCTGCTGCACGAAGTCGGCCTGGACGGTATGGGCGATCGCGAGACCGCGACCCTGTCCGGCGGTCAGCAGCAGCGGCTGGCGGTGGCCGCGGCATTGGCTCGTCGCCCCGCCCTGCTCATCGCCGACGAGGCCACCGCGATGATCGATCCGGACGGTCGCCGCGATCTCGTCGCACTCCTGGCCGAATTGCCCAAACGCCATCCGATGGCGGTGGTGCTGGTAACCCATCACGAAGCCGACGCGGCCGCCGCCGACCGGGTGGTACATCTGGCCGGCGGCCGGACCGTGGCGCGAGTGCCCGCCTGGCCGCGACCCGTCGGCGGTATCCGCCGCCGTCCGCTGGGCGAAACCATCCTGCGGCTGAGCGCGGTCCGCCACACCTATAACCGCGGAACACCATGGGCCGCACCGGCTCTGCACGGTGTCGACCTGACCGTCCGACGCGGCGAGGCGCTGCTCGTGGTGGGCGGCAACGGATCCGGTAAATCCACGCTGGCCTGGATCATGGCCGGATTGATCGAACCGAGTTCCGGCTGTTGCGAATTGAGCGGTAAGCCGGTCGCGAAACAGATCGGCCGGGTGGAATTGGCGTTCCAGCACTCCCGGCTGCAGCTGCAGAAACAGACGGTCGGCGACGAGATCGCGGACTGGGGCGGACGTGCCACGGGATCCGGCGCGGTCGGACGCGCACTGGATGCGGTGGGGCTGGACCGCGCACTCGCCACCCGCTCCATCGAACAACTCAGTGGCGGCCAGGCCAAGCGCGTAGTGCTCGCGGCCATTGTGGCCAGCCACGCGCCGGTCGTCGTGCTCGACGAACCGCTGGCCGGACTCGACCCGCAGGGCCGCGCCGAAATCGTGGAACTACTTGCCCGTCTGCGTGATTCCGGACTCACCCTGATCGTCATCTCACATGACGTGCACGATATGGCCGCGGTCTGCGACCGGACCGTCCATCTCGAGGCCGGACGCATTCTGGAGACCGATCCGATCCGCGATACCGCGAACGCGCCCGCGCACCAACGGGATTCCCGCGCGACCATATCGGATCCGCGCCCGGGTAATCCGGCGTGGCGACTCGGGAACGGAGGTCGATGATGAGCGCGGTGTTGTTCCGCGAGGTGCCGGTTTCCAGTCCCGTGCACAGCCTCTGGGCCGGAACCAAGATTATCGGGGCGTTCCTGATCAGCGTGGTCCTGATGTTCTTGCCGTCCTGGCCGGTGCTCGGCGTGATGGTCGCATTCCTGATCATGATCGGCGTGGTGGCTCGGCTGCCGCTGAGCACACTGCCGCGCTTGCCGTGGTGGTTCTGGGCCGTACTCGGTATCGGGGCGTTGCTCAACGTTCCAGTCGGCAGCGAATCTGTGGTGCGTTATCTCAATGTCACGGTGTTCGGCCTGATCCTGCTCGCCGCATCGTTGCTGATCCCCTGGACGACCCCGATGAGCGATATCGCCCCCGCGCTGGCCAAACTCGGTGCCCCACTGCGCAAATTCCGGGTGCCGGTCGACGAATGGGCCGTGGTCATCGCGCTGACGTTGCGCGGACTTCCACTGCTGATGGACGAGCTCCGGGTACTGCGGGCGGCACGCCGACTGCGCCCGAAGGACGGCCTGTTCAATCGCGCCGCCGACAATCCGCTCGTCGATATCCTCACCGCCGCCATGGCGGTATCCAGCCGCCGGGCAACCGAACTGGGCGAAGCTATCACCGCGCGCGGCGGCACCGGTCAGCTCACCGCCCGCCCGAGCTCACCCGGACGCAATGACGCGATCGCGCTGACAATTGTTGTCGCGGTCTGCCTCGGCGCTGTCGTCCTCGATCTCCTGACCTGATCGGCGATACTTGCCGCTGTGCCGGACCAAGACGAGGTGCCTGCCTGGCTGCGCAAGACCGAGGGGGAGTCGCGCTGGGCCGCGACGCTCGCCGTACTGGTGATCGTGGTCTTGCAGGTCGCGCCGCCGGAACTCCGACAGCAGCCCGCCTGGCTCGTGCTACCCGTACTCGAGGTCCTGTTGCTCGGTGTGCTGGTGGTGGCGAATCCGTTCCGGCTCAACCGGGAAGAGCGTTGGCTGCGCAATGGCGGCCTGCTGCTGACCGGGCTGTTGAGTCTGGCCACGGCGGTTTCGGCGGGTCGTCTGGTATTCCGGCTGGTCGATGCGACCCTCACCGATCCGGTGATAATTCTGCTCTCGGGCGGTGCGGTCTGGTTGACCAATGTGGTGGTGTTCGGACTCTGGTACTGGGAGTTCGACCGCGGCGGCCCCGCTGCGCGCGCGCATGCGCGAAAGCCGTTGCCGGACTTCCTGTTCGTGCAGATACAGAATCCGGAGCTGACCGAACCCGACTGGGAGCCACAGTTCGTGGACTATCTCTATCTGGCGTTCACCAACGCGACGGCTTTCAGCCCGACCGATGTGATGCCGATGTCGCGGTGGGCGAAAGCGACGATGATGCTGCAATCGGCGATCTCCTTGGTGCTGGTGGTCTTGGTGATCGCGCGCGCCATCAATGCAATGTAGCGAATGGATAGCGAAGAGCTATAACAAGATTCGTCACGTTAGCAACCCCATACCCCAAAAAGCATTCCGCTAAACCTTTTGGACGCGTACTGTCTCCTCGGAGTGCGTTCTTTAGATCACATCGTGGCTCTGCACGGGGTTCGGGGGAGGATTTTCCTGTGCGGAGCGTTGCAACAGCTCGCAACTACTGATGAAGATTGGACCACCGCAATGATTCTCCGCAAGATTGCCGCTGCCGCAGTGCCGATCGTCGCCGCCGTCACGGTCGGCGCGGGCACCTCGTATGCGCAGCCGGGTCCCGCGCCCGTACCCGATATCGGGTACGAGGCAAAACTGGTGGACGACAACAAGATCGTCACCACACTGACCAATGGCTCCTTCCAGATGTCCGCCAACGCCGTGGATATCAAGGACATCGCGGGCCATACGGTGCTCACGCTGCCGCTGTCGTTGCGACAGGACGGTCTGGAATTCGCACTGCCGCATGAGATCCGCGACGCGGGCAAGGTGCTGGAGCTGACCGCAGTCAAGGACTACACGCAGGCGCAACCGGCGGCGATGCCGATCGCCTCGCCGCGCGAGAACCTGCGCGCGCAGGATAACTTCCTGTCCCAGTTCGGCCTTGCCACCGCCATCGGCGGTTTCCTCGGCACGGTGATCGGTGCCCTGGTCGGGCTCACCGGCATCATCGGCGGACCGACCGTCATCGCCAGCGTCATCGCGGGCGCGGGCATCGGCGGCATCATCGGCACCACCGTGGTCGGCGGACCGGCACTGATCATCGCGGGCATCGATCTGATCAACACCCTGGGCGCCGAGCCCAACACCACCAAATGGCAGGACGCGCCCGCCAAGTAGGATCGCGGAAACGCATTCCGGACCGCGGGGCGCGACGAATCGTCGTATCTTTTGTTTATCGTTCGTGGCAGCCGGGCGCTACCGGAACACCCGCGAAGCGATCAGCGAGGAAGTCCATCGCACCAGGCGCCTCACCGATGGCTGACACATTGTGTCCCGGCAGTGCCGAATGCACCGAGGTCAGATCGGCCCCCTGCGCACAGTAGCGATCGACGAGATCGGTGAAGCCCGCGACGGGGACCACATCGTCGGTTGTGCTGTGGTAGAGGTACATCGGCATGGTCGGTGCACTGCCGCCCAGTTCCTGCCGTTCGGTCGCCGCCCGAAATACCGGATGGAACAGCACACCGGGCACCGCAGCGAAATCGTCCACATGCGCATTGACGTACTTGACGATGAAATCCGGAGCACAGGCCGAAGCATCCTCGGCCAGGGCAGTACGACCGCGTTCGTTGAGCAGTTCCGGCACACCGGAATCCGGCTCGTTCTTGGCGATCGCGATCAAGACGAGCATGGCCAGACCCGCTTGCACGGTGCCATCGACACCGTGGGCCATGGCGGGCCAATCGGCGGGCACCCCGCCCGAGGTGATCCCGGCGAACTGGATATCGGGCGCGTACTCCGGTTGTATCTGGGCCGCCCACAGCGTCGCGAAGGCACCGCCCGAATAGCCCCACGCCCCAATGGGACTCGCCGGACCGACCCCGTCCGGCGCGAGTGCGCGCGCCGCCCTGATGCCATCGAGCACCGCATGGCCCGCATTGACGCCCTCCAGGAATCGGGAATCCGGTCCCTCGTAATCGCTGGCCACGACCGCCCAGCCGCGGCGCAGTGCCTCGGCGATAAACGGTGTATCGAGATAGGTATTCACCCCGCCGAGATCCCACCCGCCTCGCAGCGCGTACGACGGCGCGCAGCGGGTATCGAGACTGTCCTCGGCGATCTGGTACGACAGCAGCGGCCGCTGGCCGGGGCCGAACCATGGCCAATTCGGCACCAGGACGGTGGCAATCCCCGCGCTCGGCGCGCCGATCGCATCGTTGGTCCGGTACTGCACTTGCCACGCCGAAACCGGAAGCGGCAGACCGTACAACGCGATCGAGCGCGTCCGCAGCACCGCACCTGCGGGCTGCGCATCCAGTTCTATCGGTGCGGCGTAGAACGGATCCTGATCTGGCGGCGGCACCGCCCGGGCGACGGGCACTGGGGCGAATGCCACGACCGCGAGCGCGATCAGGATCGATAGAATGCCGGATCTCCGGCTACCGCCGACGAATGGTGCGTACCAAATCTTCACCGCGGCCTCCATTCCGACGCGGCGCGACGCACAATGCACCGGGAACGCGTCGGCGCCGATTTCGCCCGGCCTCGAATATCACTACCGTACTGCCTGATCAGAGGCCCAGCAACGGGCATCGGCGGGCATCGACAACGCCGTGCCTGTCCGATTTCCGACATGGATACAGGGGGACCGAGCACGCCTGGACGCGCTTCGAAAGTGGCTATCGCGCATCCGAATCATCGTCGGGCCGTACCCCGAATGTGATCGGTACCGAAATAGGAGTGTGACCATGCGGCACGGCAACGGACTGGACAACCATCATCCCGTTACGGGCCCGCGAACAGAGCTGACGGGAATGGCGGATCGGCACACCCGGTCCGCCATCGGCGATTCAGCTGTCCTTGCGGATGGCTTTCTTGGCGGCGTCCTGCGCGGCGTCGACCTGGTTCGCGAACTTGCCGTCGGTCTGCTTGTCGACGAGATCGCCCAATTTATCGATGGCGGTATCCACCTTGTCCGCGTTCTGCTGGGCCAGGTCCAGGGCCTTATTCGCCAGCTTCTTGAAATCCACCGTGCACTCCTCGTTTTCGAGCCGACACAACCGCGAACAAACGATACCCAGCGAACCCCCCGATGACCCGGCAAACCATCAGCGACCACCGTCACATATCGCCTTGCCAGGACGGATGCCAGAGGCGGCCGGTCTCGGTCCAGTTCATGAAGCGCACGGTGCCGCTGAGCTTCGGGGTCACCCACACCGCGTCCACGCGTTCCTCGGCGGTGAGGTCATTATCGAACGGAGCCGTCTTGCGCTCCAGTTTGCCGAGCTTTTCGGCCAACTCCCGCATGACCGGCTCGCTGAACCCGGTACCGACCCGCCCGACGTAATACAGCCTGCCCTCGTGCGCAATGCCGACCAGCAGCGATTTGAAGTCGCGGGCATCGCTGCGCCGCCACCCGCCTATCAGCACTCGCTGGGTGCGCCAATTGCGCTGCTTGATCCACGAATGTCCGCGCTTACCTGGCAGGTACACCGAATCCTTGCGCTTGGCGACCACACCCTCCTGGCCCTGTTGCCGGCTGTAGCGCAGCGCTTCGGCGCCGGAGCCGTCCAGTCGCGGCGGCACCCGCAGTGACGGTGCGTTGGTCGCGATCGCATCCAACACTCGGCGGCGATCCGAATACCGTTTGCGGATAAGGGAAGTCCCGTCCAAATACAGCACATCGAAGGCCACGAAGACCGCGCGCGCCGCATCGGCCTGTAGCAGACCGATATTGGCGACACCGTGATCATCGAACACCACCGCCTCACCATCGAGCACCACAGTGTGTCCGGCCAACTCCTCGGCCAGCACCGCCATACCCGGATAGCGTTTGGTCACCACATTGCCTGCCCGGCTACGCAGAGTCAGTGCCCCGGAATCTATTTCGGCGATCAGCCGGAAGCCGTCCCATTTGGTTTCGAAGCACCACTCGATGTCATCGAGTTCGGCGACCGCACCGGGCGTGGCGAGCATCGGTTGCAGACCGCGTGGAAAGGGTGCGGGCCCGGTCGGCCTAGGCACGATGAACGTGGCTTCAGGTCCGACCGGACCACTGGACACCCGGTCCGCGTCCGCCTCGGCCGGATTCTGATCGCGCATGAGATGCATCAGCCATTGCGTGCCATTGGTTCGGATCATCGCGTAGCGGCCGCGCAGCCGCTTGCCGTGAAAGGTGACGATGACCTCGTCCGCACGCCATTTCTCGGTGTCGTAGGTGCCGAAATCCCAGATGGTCATCTCCCCCGCGCCGTACTGCCCCTTCGGAATCGCACCGTGGAAGTCCAAGTACTCCAACGGATGATCCTCGGTGTGCACGGCGAGCCGGTTCTGATCCGATGAAATCGGCGGCCCCTTCGGCACCGCCCACGACACCAGCACACCGTCGCGTTCGAGCCGCACATCCCAATGCAGCCGCCGCGCATGGTGTTCCTGGACGACAAACCGATTATTCGCCCCCGGCGTGGGCGTTTCGGACGGCACCGGTTCCGGTGTCGCCGAGGCATCGCGCATCGACCGGTATTTCGTCAGCGCATCACCGGTCGACCCGGGCGGATCCAACTCGGCGAGCAGATCACCATCATCGCGCCAGCGGGCGAGCACCTCGTCGAAGCGCAAGTGCCGCAACTTCTTCCGACTCTCCAGCTCGGCCCAGGTGCGCGGTGCGGCCGCATTCGGCTCGGTGCGGCCGCGCAGCGAATACGGTGCGATGGTGGTCTTGGACGGATTATTCTGGCTCCAGTCCAGGAAGACCTTCCCGCCGCGCGCCGATTTCGCCATCGTCGCGGTGACCAGATCCGGATGCAGCTTTTCGAGATTCGTCGCTACCTGCTTGGCCACGGTGGAGGCGCCGCCCGGACTCAACTCCCGATCCAACGGCACATAGATGTGAATTCCCTTGCTACCACTGGTAACCGGAAAAGCGTGCAGCCCGATGCCCTCGACCATCTCGCGCACCGCGAGCGCGACCCGAGCGCATTCGGCCAGCCCCGCACCGGGCCCCGGATCCAGATCGAAGACCAGCCGGGTGGCGTAGCCGATCTTGTCACCGTCGAAACGCCATTGTGGCACATGGACTTCCAGCGCGGCCTGCTGTCCGATCCAGGCCAGCCCGGCCTCGGAATCGATCACCGGATAGACGACCTTGCGGCCGGAGTGTTCGATGGTGTGGCGCTCCAGCCACGACGGTGCGTGTTCGGCGAGATTCTTCTCGAAGAACGACGATTCGTCTACGCCGTTGGGCCACCGCTTGCGGGTAACCGGTCGCCCGGCGATATGCGCAAGCATCGCGGGAGTGATGGCCGAGTAATAAGCGATGACCTCGCCCTTGGTGGTTCCGGTGGCCGGATACAGCACCTTGTCGAGGTTGCTCAGCTCAACCTCGATGCCCGGCCGGCCCGGGCCGCCACCGAATTTCCGGCGGGTCACCATAAATGAATTTTAAGGGCGGGGACCGACCGATACCTGGTCCCCACCACCGGATCAGGCCGGCGGCTGTCCCGGCTCTTCGGGCTTGGATGTGGGCGGCTCTTCCGGAGCCGGCGCGGGCGGTTCCGGCGCGGGCGGTTCTGGCGCGGGCGGCTTCGGCGCGGACTGATCCGTCGGAATCGCGTTCTTGGCGGCCTGCTTGCCCTTCTCGATCTTGTCGTGGTACTTGTGGCCGGTCTTGTCGTCGAGGAACCCACCGGCCCTGTCAACCGCTTCGTTGATCTTGTCGGCGTTCTTGGCCGCCGCTTCCTTCCCCTTGCCGACCAGGCCTTTCAGGGTATCCGCGAGATTCATGCCTGCATTCCTTCCTGTCGACGATCCGAGGTACTCACCCAATATCCTCCCACCAAGAATCCCGACTCGGCACGTCATCAGGGTCGATGCGCTGGCCGGGCATCGGCACCGCCACCGCGGTCCCCGCCGCCCGCGCCGCGTCGACCATCCGGCGTACCGGCTCCGACCACCCGTGGAAGGCCAGATTGAAAGTCGCCCAGTGGATCGGCACCAACAGTCCGTGTCCGGGATCGCCGACGCCCAGGTCGGCGTGAGCCAGGACCGCCTCCTCCGGGTTCATATGCACATCGGGCCAAGCCTCGTCATAGGCCCCGATCGGCAGGAGAGTCAGATCGAACGGTCCGAGTGCCGCACCGGCCTGCGCGAAAGCCTTGGTGTATCCGGTATCACCGCCGAAGTAGACCCTTCGCGTCGGGCCGATGATCGACCAGGACGCCCACAGGGTGGTGTTGCGCATCAGACCGCGTCCGGAGAAGTGCCGCGCCTCGGTACAGGTGAGCACCAGATCCGTGCCATCGCGCTCGCGGCCCAGTGCGGCAAGGGAAACCGAACCGCCCCAATCCAATTCGACGATCCGATGTTCGGGTACACCCCAGTGCCGCAGATGTGCGCCGATGCCGATCGGCACCAAGAAGGGCGCGGCCTGCCCGATCACCAACTGACGGATCGTCGCCTTGTCCAGATGGTCGTAGTGATCATGGGAGATCAGTACGGCATCCACCTGCGGCAGCTGCGACAGCGGTGTCGGCACCGGATGCAGCCGGGCCGGACCGACCAGCGCGGACGGCGAGACCCGTTCGCTCCACACCGGATCGGTGAGAATCCGGTATCCGTCGACCTCGATGAGCGCCGATGCGTGCCCGTACCAGGTGACCGCGAGATCTGCGGCCTCGGCCGGCACATCGGGGGTGGCCAGCGGAACCGCATTGCGCGGGCGACCGGCATTACGCCGGGTCAGTGCCGACAACAGCAGGGACGGAGCGGCACCCGAGACGAACTGGGTGCTCGGCTCGGTGTTGTGGAACTGCCGATTGCGATAGCTCACCGCGCCGGTGGCATAGGGCTGAATGGCATTGATGGAAGCGCCGATCGCCGACGGGATACCCCACACCGCGCGCACCACCCAGGCGATGCCGAACGCACCGGAGGCAATGCCGACTATCTTCGTCAGCTTCATTTATCGCCCCACAAATTTCGCCGCACGTTTCTCTGCTCTGGCCAGCCGCCCCTCCTGGGCGTCCTGGCTGGTCCACGCCGCCTCCAGCGCCGCCCGCTGCTGCGTGCTCTCCGGATCCCGGGTGCCGTCATCGTTCAACTCCAACTTCAAATGCCGCAGCGAGAGCGGGGCCAGCTGGGCGATCGACTTGGCCCACGCCTGCGCGTCGGCCAGAGTGCCGAGTCGGTTGGCGAAGCCGAAGGAGTAGGCATCGGCGGCCGATACCGATTCGGCCCCGAGCAGGATGGTCCGGGCCGGGCCGCCGCCGATCAGCGAAACCAGCCGCCGCACGGTCCAGCGGTCGACAGTAATGCCCAGCTTGGCGGCCGGAATGGCGATATAGGCGTCGGGTTCCATGACCCGCAGATCCGCGGCCAGTGCGATCTGCACGCCCGCACCGAGCGCACCGCCGTTGATCGCCGCGATCACCGGAACCGGTACGGATTCGATGGTGTGCAGCATGTCGACCAGGGCCGCCAGGAATCCCTCCGAGTAGACCCCGGACAGGTCCGCGCCCGCGCTGAAGAGAGGTCCCCGACCGGTGAGCACAATCACCCTGGCATCCTCGGCGGCGGTCCACACTGCTTCGCGGAGCCGAGTGACGAGTTCGATGTTCAGCGCGTTACGCCGCTGCTCGCGCTGTAGTTCGATGGTGACGACATCACCGTCGCGGCTAACTTCGAGCATGCCTTCTCCCCAACTGACCGGTTCTAGTGGTTACATCAACTGTGCCACAGGTCGCGGCACATACCGACCGAGCCGATACGATCTCGGTTCGTGCCGACAGACTTCTCCATCCTGGTGATCGGTGCTGGTCAGGCCGGGCTGTCGGCCGGTTACCACCTGCAGCGCCTCGGATTGCGCCCCGAACGGGACTTCCTCGTGGTCGATCACGCACCCGGACCCGGCGGGGCCTGGCAGTCTCGATGGCCGTCGCTCACCCTGACCACCGTCAACCGGCTACACGACCTTCCGGGCATGTCATTTGCCGAGACCTTGCCACCTGATTCCGAAGCGGTGCCCGCGGCCACCGCGGTGCCGCGCTATTACGAGCTGTACGAGAAACGATTCGATCTACGGGTGCGCAGACCCGTCTCGGTGACCGTGGTCTGCGATCGCAATACCGACGGAACCCCATGTGCCGCGGGGCCGGATCTCGCGGCGGGGCGGGGCACGACGCTGAATGTCGAGACCGATACCGCGGGCACGATCGGGGTGCGCGGCCTGATCAATGGCACCGGCACCTGGGAGCATCCCTTCATTCCGCATTATCCGGGTGCGGAGACGTTCACCGGACGGCAACTGCACACCCACGACTACCGCACCGCCGATGAGTTCGGCGGCAAACATGTCGTCGTGGTCGGCGGCGGAGTGTCAGCGGTTCAGTTGCTCGACGAGATCTCACAGGTCACCACCACAACCTGGGTGACTCGACGCGAACCGGTATTCCGCGACGGACCATTCGCCGAGGCGGATGGCCGCGCCGCCGTCGCCATCGTGGAGGATCGGGTGCGACATGGCCTGCCGCCGGGTTCGGTGGTGTCGGTCACCGGATTGCGGCTCGACAATCGGCTGCGCGCCGCACAGGCCCGCGGGGCACTGCGGCGGCATCCGATGTTCGCGAGTATCGAACCGGAGGGGGTGCGCTGGGCCGACGGCTCGTTCCAGCACGCCGATGTGATTCTGTGGGCGACCGGATTCCGCAGTGCCCTGGACCATCTGGCCCCGCTACGCCTGCGCGGTCCGGTCGGTGGCATCACCATGACCGGCCGCCTCGCCACCCAGGTAGCCGTCGACCCGCGGATCCACCTGATCGGTTACGGCCCATCCGCGAGCACCATCGGCGCCAACCGAGCCGGCCGCGCCGCCGCCCGAGAACTCACGGCCTACCTCGGCCTGCGCTGAAATACTTCAGAGGAGCCCCATGGTGAAGTCGGTCGGATCCGGACCGATGCGGGCACCCTGGTCGAGTTCGTTGATGGCATTCATGTGATCTCCGGTGAGTTCGAAACCGAAGACGTCGAAATTGGCGGCGATGCGAGACGGGGTAACCGACTTCGGGATGACCACAATGCCCTGCTGGAGGTGCCAGCGGATAATCACCTGGGCCGGGGTGCGGCCGATCTCGCCGGCAATGGCGACGATGGTGTGATCGTCGAGCAGCGCGCCCTGCCCGAGCGGGCTCCATGCTTCGGTGGCAATGGCATTCGCATCGTGGAACGCGCGCAGCTCACCCTGGGCCAACCGCGGATGCAGTTCGATCTGGTTGACGGCCGGGATCTCGCCGGTCTCACCGATGATCCGCTCCAGAGCAGCGACGGTGAAGTTCGATACTCCGATCGAGCGGACCCGGCCCTGCGCCTTCAGCGTCTGGAAAGCCTTGAAGGTCTCGACGAAGCGATCGGCCTGCACCACCGGCCAGTGGATGAGATAGAGATCGAGGTAGTCCAGGCCGAGCCGAGCCATGCTGGCATCGAAGGCGCGCAGCGTCGAGTCGTAGCCCTGCTCGGAATTCCACAGCTTGGTGGTGACATATACCTCATCGCGCGGCAGCCCGGATTCCCGGATGGCACGGCCGGTGCCCTCCTCATTGCCGTAGATCGCGGCGGTATCGATGCTGCGATAGCCCGCCTCCAGCGCGGCGGTGACGACCGGCTGGACGTCCTCCGGCGGTACTTGGAACACACCGAAGCCGAGCTGCGGGATCACGTTCCCGTCGTTCAGCACGATCGAGGGAATGGCGCTGGTCTCGCTTTTGAAGGTCACAATCCGACCGTAGAAGTGCCGCGCCGAGTCGTCAACGAGGACCTCCGGTGTGTTGACCACTGGTTTATCGAAATTTGCCGCATTTGCGCTGGTTACCGGGGTTGATCAAGGCTTGGGAGGCCGAGGCGGCGATAGCGGGTATGGCGGGAAGCACGAATTTCGGCCAGCGGGCAGGTGCACAGCCCGGTGATTTCGTCGGCGATGGCGGCGACCATCCTGCGGGCGAATTCGACCGGTTCGTCGGCGGCGTCCGGAAATTCGGGGACGATGCGGTCGACGACACCGTCGGCGAGCAGGTCGGTGGCGCGGATGCGCTGCGCTTCGGCCAGTTCGGGGGCATGGTCGGTATCGCGGTGAACGATGGCACTCGCGCCCTCGGGCGGCAGCGGTGCGAGCCAGCTGTGCGTGGCGGCCAGGACACGGTCGGCGGGGAGCAGGGCCAACGCTCCGCCGCCGGTGCCCTGACCGAGCAGCACCGATACGGTCGGGGTCTGCAGAGTCACCAGATCGGCTATGCAGCGGGCGATTTCGGGGGCGAGCCCACGCTCCTCGGCCTCCTTCGACAGGGCAGCACCGACCGTATCGATCACCAGGACCAATGGCAGCCGCAATTCCTGGGCCAGTGCCATACTGCGCCGGGCCTCACGCAACGCGGCGGGACCCATGGTGTGCTCACCCTGCTGACCCGAGCGGTCGTGGCCGAACACAATGCACGGCTGTCCCCGAAATCGGGCCAGCGCATGCACGATGGTGCGATCGGATTCGCCCTGACCGGTACCGCTGAGCGGAACCCGTTGCGTCACATGGCGTAACAGGTCACGGATACCGGGACGCGTTGGGCGGCGCGAGATCCGAACCGATTCCCAGGCCGGAACATCCGGTGCCGCCTGCACGATCGCATGCCCGGGTGCGGCCCAACCGGATTCCGCCGCAACAGGATCCGCCACACCGCTGAGCACACCCAACGCACGATGCGCGACCCGCCGGAACACCGCAACCGGCAGTACGCCGTCGATCACGCCACTGCGGTACAGATTCTCCGCAACCTGCACGCCCTCCGGAAAATCCCTGCGGTACAACGCTTTATAGACGCGTGGACCGAGAAAGCCGACGAGGGCACCGGGTTCGGCAAAGGTGATGTGCCCCAACGAACCCCAGGACGCGAAGACGCCGCCCATCGTGGGATTGCGCAGATAGACCAGATACGGATGACCGGCAGCCTTGTGCACCGCGACCGCACCCGCGATCTTCACCATCTGCACGAAAGCGACAGTGCCCTCCTGCATTCTGGTGCCGCCGGAGGTCGGGGACGCGACCAGGGGCAGCCCGAGTTCGGTGGCTCGCTCAACCGCCGAGACAATGCGCTCGGCCGCGGCCACCCCGATCGAACCCGCCAGAAACCCGAACTCGCAGGCGATTACGGCCACGCGTCGACCACGCAGCAGACCTTCGCCGGTCAGCACGGCTTCATCGGTGCCGGCCGCCAGCTCCGCCTTGCGCAGCTCCACGCGATACCGCGGGGATGCGGCCACCGTCACCGGTGGCCGGTCCCAGCTGATAAACGAGTCCGAGTCGAGCAGTTGCCCGAGCAACTCCCGCGCCGAAATCCTCATCGAGCGAGCTTAGCCACTCGATTCGGGGCCGACGCGGTAAGCGCGAACGCTCAGTAGCCCTGCATTACCTTGCGTAGGGCGTACTCGGTGAGCGAGACCAGAGCCTGCTTGGCCGGCTCGCGACGACGAGCGTCGATCGACAGGATCGGCACATCCGCAGGCACTGCGAGCGCCTGGCGGATGTCCTCGATCGGATACCGCGGTGCGTCGTCGAATTCGTTGAGCGCAACCAGGAACGGTAGATTGCGCGCCTCGAAGTAGTCAACAGCCGCGAAGCTGTCCTCGAGTCTGCGGGTGTCGACGAGGACCACCGCGCCGATGGCGCCGCGGATCAGGTCGTCCCACATGAACCAGAAGCGGTACTGGCCCGGTGTACCGAACAGGTACAGCACCAGATCGTCGGCCAGACTGATCCGGCCGAAGTCCATCGCCACCGTGGTGGTCGACTTCATCGGAATGCCGGTCAGATTGTCGATTCCGGTACTGGCATTGGTCACCAATGCCTCGGTGCGCAGCGGAACGATCTCCGAGACGGCACCCACCAACGTGGTCTTACCGACACCGAAGCCGCCAGCGACCACGATCTTTGCCGAAGTCGGCTTGCTGGTGCGCGTATCGACCTGTGCCGTCGAATCAAATACGCCGGAGTCCACTGAGAACCCTTTCGATCAGCTCGCGACGTTCATCGTCGCTGGAATCGTCTTTCAAAGTCGCCGAAACTCGCACATGCCCGGCCTCGATGAGGTCGGCCACGAGCACGCGGGCCACCCCGATGGGAATACCCAAACGCGCTGCCACTTCAGCAACGGACGGCGATTCTCTGCACAACTCCACGATGGACGTCTCGATGTTGGTCAGTTCGAACTGCCGCTCCAGGGCGACCGGATGCGATGCGACAAGCGCCTCCAACGCCAACTCGACCGCGGGCCTGGTACGGCCCGCAGTCAAGGAGTATGGGCGAACGAGACTCGGCTCGGCGCTCCCCATGCGGTGATCGTCTATGTCCATCCCACCATCAGGAACCCATCGTGACGCGTGGCGTGGCCTGCACCGTCTGGCCAACACGCTCGACCAACAGGGCCATTTCGTAGCCCACCTGGCCGATATCGCAGGAAGTATTGGTCAATACCGCGAGATACGAGCCGTCGCCGACCGCCATGAGTAGCAGGTAGCCGTGCTCCATCTCGACCACTGACTGCAGCACGGTGCCGCCCTCGAACAGGTTCGAAACGCCTACCGAGAGGCTGGCCAGTCCGGCGGTAACAGCCGAGAGCTGCTCGGCACGGTCCACCGGCAGCTGCGCGCTCGCCGCCATGAGTAGGCCGTCAGCCGAGACCAGAACGGCATGAGCTACGCCAGGAACCTCGTTGGCGAAGTTCGAAACCAGCCAATCCAGCTGACGATTCGTACCACCTAGATCGGGGTTCATCGGTCTCCTTTATCTCCGGTTAGGTTCATTGCCTTCATTGCGCGGCCATCCCGGACGCCTTGCTGGTGACGACTCAAGCTGGACCTGATCGTTTCTGGATCGCGACGCGGCGCGCGATCGGCGTTGCCGGTGACACCGCCGGGGACCAGCCTCCCGCCCGGATTGCGTTGAGGCAAACCGGCGGCCGTCTTTGTTTCGGCCTGGGCCTCGCTGGCGCGGCGAGCCGCCTGCCAGCCCTCGTCGCCCGGTGATTCGAAGGAGGCGGCTGCTTGGGACCGGTCCTGGTTGGGATCCGAAAGCCACGCCGACATCATTTCCGCGAAGATCGGCGTCCCGCCCATCACCGAATCAGAGTCGACCGCGGGCTGCAACCTGGTCTGGAAGAACGACGCCGCCTTCTCCGGATCGGGCTTGAAGCTGTGCCTACCCGGATCGCGCGGTGCGGTCGTCGCCTCGCTCTCCGAGACCGCGGGCGTCGCGCCGCCGGCCGCGGGCTGGGCCGCACCGCGATCGCGTCGCGGCAGGCCGACGCCCGGCGGAACTTCCTTGCGCGGCAGTACGGTCGCACCCGGATCGCGCCGGGGCAGACCGGTCGGACCCGACTCGCGCTGCGGCAGGCTGTCGCGGGAAGGTAGCAGGCCGTCGCGCTGAGGCAAGCCGTTCAGCGCCTGCGCACCCGACTGACTCTGCGGCAGACCGTTCGGGGCCTCACGCTGCGGCAGACCGTTGGTAGGCGACTGACGCTGCGGTAGGCCGGTGGCATCGGGCTCCCGCTGCGGCCGACCATTCGGGGCCGAATCACGCTGCGGCAGACCACCCGTGGGTTCCCGCTGCGGCAGAGCACCGGTGCTCTCACGCTGCGGCAAACTCGAACCGGTATCCCGCGGCGGGGTGCCCGGCAGACCGGACTCACGCTGCGACACACCATTCGAGACCGAATCCCGCTGTGGCAGACCACCCAACGAATCCCGCTGTGGCAGACCACCGGTGCTCTCACGCTGCGGCAAACCGCCAAGAGCATCACGCTGCGGCAAACCACCGGATACGGAATCCCGCTGCGGCAAACTCGAACCGGTGATGCCGGTCAGACCGGACTCACGCTGCGGCAGACCATTCGAGGCGGAATCCCGTTGTGGCAAACCGCCCATGCTCTCACGCTGCGGCAAACCACCAGTTGTTTCCCGCTGCGGCAGACCACCAGAGCTCTCACGCTGCGGCAGACCACCCGTGGATTCCCGCTGCGGCAAACTTTCCAACGGATCACGCAACGGATCACGCTGCGGCAAACCACCCGCGCCCTCACGCTGCGGCAAACCACCAGTTGTTTCCCGCTGCGGCAGACCACCAGAGCTCTCACGCTGCGGCAGACCACCCGTGGATTCCCGCTGCGGCAAACTGTCCAACGGATCACGCAACGGATCACGCTGCGGCAAACCACCCGCGCCCTCACGCTGCGGCAAACCACCAGTTGCTTCCCGCTGCGGCGGACCACCCAACGCATCCCGCTGCGGCAGGCCATTCGACGTTTCCCGCTGCGGCAGACCGTTGGCAGGCGACTGACGCTGGGGCAGACCGGGGGTCGCACCCGGCTCTCGTTGCGGCAGTCCGTTCGAACCCGCCGCACGCTGCGGCAGACCATTCGATGTTTCCCGCTGCGGCAGACCCGATCCGGTATCGCGTGGCGGCAGACCGCCGGCAGCCGGTTCGCGCGGCGGCAGACCACCGGCAGCCGGTTCGCGCGGCGGCACACCGTTCGGCCCCGAGGAACGCTGCGGCTGACCGCCCGCGCCCTCGCGCTGCGGTACCCCATTGGTACCCGGATGACGCTGCGGCAGACCACCACCGGTCTGGCCGCCCTCTGGCTGCGGCACACCATTCGTGCCTGGTTGACGCTGCGGCAGCCCACCGGAATTCAGATTCCGCGGCGGCAGACCACCACCGGAGACCGTCGGCTCGGCACCCGGCCGACTGGGCGGCGGACCGCCCGGGGTGACATTGCGCCGCGGCAGATTGGCCGCAGCGAGCTTGCCGCGCTGCGGACCACTTGTTACCTGTCCGGGGGCTGGCCGCAGTGACGGACTCGACTGGGCCGACTCCTGACGCAGTCCGGAGGCACCCGAGGCCATGGTCGAACCGGGTGAACGCTGCGGCAGCCCGCCCGCCGCCGGAATCGGACCACTACCCGCGGCCGGTGCCGGACTGCTCACCGGAATCGGTCCGCTCACACCGGGATCGACGGTGACCATGACATTGCCACCGGGCGTCCTGGTGATCGCGCGCGTCTGCATGGCCGGCGCGCCCGACGGCCGTTGCAGACCGGCCGCTGCGACCTGAGGTGTCGCCTGCGGCATCGCAGTGGTCTGGCCCTTTCCGAGCACGATCAGATTGGCCGGGACTTGCACGGTGACAGTGACGCCGGGATCCCGAGCGGTATCGAAGGTCGGGCGCAGGCGCACAGTCAGTCCGTGTCGCTCGGCCAATCGGCCGACCACGAAAAGACCCATGTGTCGTGCGGTATCCGGACCGGGTGCCGCGGTCTGCTCGAGCCGCCGGTTGATATCGGCCATTTCGCTGGGCGGCATACCGATGCCGCGGTCCGCGACCTCGATGAGCATGCCTTGGTCGTGTCCCTGCGCGAAGGTGAACTTGACGTCGGTCTCCGGCGGCGACGCGCGCAGCGCGTTGTCCAATAGCTCGGCGAACAGGTGCGCCATATCCGAGGCGGCGGGCTCGACCAGCGAACCACGCGGTGTCGCACCGAGTTTCACGCGTTCGTAGTCCTCGACCTCGGAGATCGCCGCGCGCAGCACGTCCGCGATCTCGACCGGCGCGGACTTGCTGCGCCGCTGCCGGGTACCGGCGAGGATCAGCAGGTTGTCACCGTTACGGCGCATACGAGCCGCGAGATGGTCCAGCCGGAACAGGTTTTCCAGCAGGCGCGGATCCTTCTCGTCGTACTCCATCGCCTCGATCAAGCTGAGCTGATGGTCGACGAGCGACTTGGAGCGCCGGGCCAGGGTTTCGAACATGTCGTTGACCTGAGCACGCATCTGCGCCTGGTCACTGGCCAAACGCAGGGCCTGCCCGTGGATGTCGTCGACCGCGCGAGCCAGCTGACCGATTTCCTCATCGCTGCGGATCGGCATCGGCTCCAGCGGCACATCCTCGGGGGACGCGCCATTACGCAGCTGGGCGACCTCATGCGGCAGATCGCTCTCGGCCACGCGCAGCGCGGCGAGCCGCAGGCGGTGCAGCGGCACGATCATCGAGCGCGCCACGAAGACCGCGAGCAACAGCGCGGCGAGGATGGTCACGATGACGACCGCCGTGTAGGTCCACGCGCCGGCACTGGCGTTGGACACCAGCGAACTCATCGCCGAGTCGATGTCCTTGGTGGACTTGTTGACCACGCGCTCGTAGACATCGAGGCTGCCGGTCAGCGAATTCTTCAGATCACCGATCGGGATCTTGCCGGACTGCGCCTCCGGGCTGGTCAACAGCGAGATCCGATTGTCGATACCGGCCCGCAGATCGGCGATCGAGGTGTCGCCGTCGGAAAAGCGGTGGGCGAGGACGTTGAGCATCGCCCGCTCGGTATTGGCCGCGGTGATCGCGCTCTGAATGCCCGCCGCCGAACCGCGCAGCACCTCCGGGAATGCGGCGACCTCACCGACCAGCGCCGCGCGCGTGTTCAGTGAGTCGACCAGCCGCAGCCTCGCCTGCTCGATGGCCTGGTCGCTGATCTGGCCGACCGTGGTCTCGACGATGTGCACACCGTCGTTTCGGACCCGGTCGATCATGCCGATGACTTCGGCCGGGGTCTGCGTAGTGACGTTCTTGCCCTGGGCGCGCACGGCCTTGGCCTGGGTGATCATGCTGTCCAGCGACGCGCGCGCGCTGGACACACCGTCGAGCTTGCCGGCCGACGCCTCGGCATCGGCGATGACCTTGTCGAGGTCGGCCAGGTTCTTGTCCGACACGATCGAGACGTTCGGCATGATCGAAATCATCTGCGATCCGGCGGTCGTCGCCGTCTGTGCACTCAGCGCGGTGACGGCAGGGATCGCCCCGATGCCCTTCGCGGCGGCATCCAGTCGGTTCGCGTCGGCGAACTCGGTGGTAATCCTGGACACGCCGAGCCCAACTGCGACTGCCAGCGGAACGGCCAGGACCGCCGTAACCTTCCAGCGCAGGTCCCAGTTGCCGAGCGCCCAGCGTTTGCTGCCGGACCTTGCGGCGTCACGCATCTCCCACTCACTTTCCAAACTGGCCCCAACCACGTGCCATCAGCGAACCTAGACAATCGCATGCTGGCTCGACAGGCAGAGCTGGCCGAGGAACTGCGGCTGGCCGAGAAATTGCGTTTACGACGGCCCAAATAAGTGACATCAGATTCTAACGGATCAATAACAGCTTGGGTGACGTTGAGTGTAGCTACGGGCCTTGACCTGCCGATAATTGGCAAAACCAAAGGTCGCGGCACCCACCCGGGCGTCGCGTGAAGTCTGCCACAATCGTGCTGATCTATCGAGGCGGGCACAGAGGCGAGGCTAGGGAGTCACGAGTTTGGGTACAGCATCGCGTAGCGATTCGGTGGGGGGCGGTGGTCGGGCAACGGGTGGGCCGGAGCATCAGGCGTACCGTCCGGTCTATCAGACCAGCTTGGTCGATCCCGCGGAATTCTGGGCGGAGGCCGCCGAGGCGATCGAGTGGGTGGCCCCGCCGACCCAGATCGTCGATACCACGGCTCGCTCGATGGCCAGGTGGTTTCCGGACGCTCGCCTCAATACCTCCTTCAACGCTCTCGACCGGCACGTGCACGGTGGCGACACTACGGACGAGGCGGGCCGGGCCGATCAGCCCGCCCTGATATATGACTCCGCTATGACCGGCACCAGAGCCGTTTTCACCTACGCCGAACTTCTCGCGCGGGTTGCCGAGTTCGCCGGTGCGATGGTGCGTTTGGGGGTTCGTGCGGGTGACCGCGTGGTCATCTACCTGCCGATGATCCCCGAGGCGGTGATCGCCATGCTGGCCTGCGCCCGCATCGGCGCGGTGCATTCGGTGGTCTTCGGCGGCTTCGCCGCACCCGAGCTCGCCGCCCGCATCGACGATGCCGAACCTGTGTTGATCATCACTGCCTCGGGCGGCCTCGAACCGGGCCGGACGATCGAATACCCGCCGATCGTTTTGCAGGCCTTGGATCTGACCGAGACGCGCGCACCTCGTCACGTAATCGTCAAACAACGGCCACAATTTCCGACCATTCACTTCTCGGCGCCGCAGCCCGCCACCGGATCACTTCCGAGTTCCGCACAGACCATCGCGGCCCAATGGCTCGATTGGGAAGACGCCGTCCGCGATGCGGAACCCGCCGATCCGGTTCCGGTCGCCGCGACCGATCCGCTCTACATCCTCTACACCTCCGGGACCACCGGGAAGCCCAAGGGCGTGGTCCGCGACAACGGTGGACATGCGGTCGCCCTGGCCTGGTCGATGCGCAATATCTACGACATCGGGCCGGGTCAGGTGCTGTGGGCCGCCTCGGATGTCGGCTGGGTCGTGGGACATTCGTACATCGTCTACGCGCCGTTGCTCGTCGGCGCGACAACGCTGCTCTACGAAGGTAAACCGGTTGGTACGCCGGATGCGGGCGCGTACTGGCGGGTGGTCGCCGAGCACAACGTGCGGGTGCTGTTCACCGCGCCGACCGCGCTGCGCGCCATCCGCAAGGCCGATCCGGATGCCGCACTCGCCCACAGCCACGACCTGTCCGCGCTGCGCGCACTGTTCTGCGCCGGTGAGCGCCTGGATCCGGCCACCTACGAATGGGCCAGCCAAACACTGCTCGCCGATCGGCCCGACTGCCCGGTGGTGGACCACTGGTGGCAGACCGAGACCGGCTGGCCGATCTGCGCGAATCTGCTCGGCCTGCAGCAACTTCCGATCAAGGCCGGTTCGGCGTCGGTGCCGGTGCCGGGCTACCGGCTGCGGGTGCTCGATGCCGAGGGCAATCCGGTCGCACCGGGCACCGAGGGCAATATCGTCATCGGTCTGCCACTACCGCCGGGCACCCTAACCGGGCTATGGCACGACGAAGACCGCTTCCAACGCTCCTATATGTCGGCGTTTCCCGGCCACTATCTCACCGGCGACTCCGGATACTTCGATGACGACGGGTATCTCTACGTACTCGGCCGCAGCGACGATGTGATCAATATGGCCGGGCACCGGCTCTCGGCCGGCAGCATCGAGGCCGTCATCGCCGGACACGAGGCCGTCGCCGAATGCGCGGTGATCGGCCTGCCCGATGAACTCAAGGGCCAGCGGCCGATCGCCTACGTAGTGCTCAAATCCGGCGTCGAGATCGATCCGGACCGGTTACGCGACGAACTGATCGCCCGGGTGCGCGAGCAGATCGGCGCGATCGCCACATTGCACGACGCCGTCGTCGTCTCCGCACTGCCCAAAACCAGATCGGGCAAGATCCTGCGCAAGACGATCCGGCAGATCACCGCGGGCGATACCTACGAGGTGCCATCCACCATCGAAGATGCCTCGGTGCTCGCCGCACTGGAGATGCAGATCCGGGCCAGCCGCCCGCAGAAGCCCGGTCCGGAAGTCGTTGCGCCCAACGGCGATCCGATCGTGCAGTAATAACTTTGCGATCGCATTTCGTTTCACCCCTCAGGGAATCCTCAGAGATAGTTCACACCTGTGCCAGTGCCGGGCAATAGCGTCTAGAGCGCTGGAATCAACGCATCGAATGAAAACGCAACACACCGCAAAATCTGGAGGCACAGAATGAAGATCTTCCGCAGTCGCCCGGCCGTCGTCGCCCTCGCCGCGGGCGGTATGGCCAGTGTGGCCGTGTTGGTCTCCCCGGCCATCGCGACCGCGGATCCGATGACGCTGGCCGGGCCACTGCTGAACTCCGACTGCACCTTCGCGCAGGTCGATGCGGCGCTGCACGCCAAGGCCCCGCAGCTGGCGGCGATGCTCGATGCGAACCCGACCCAGAAGGCCGAACTGCAGCGCAAGTTCGACCAGCCGGTCGAACAGCGGCGCGCCGAACTCCAGGCCGCCATCAACGAGAACCCGGGCGCCGCACAGGACGCCGAGAACGATCCGCGCGCCACAGGTCTGGCCGCGACCATCCGCACCGTGGCCGAAACCTGCCACAACTACTGACACCATCCGACACGCCGATGTGACTCGCTGGATGCCGACCGGTCGACTGGTCTCGTAAGAACATGAATAACTCGCCGGGTACGCCCAAAAATGCCGAGGCACCCGAGGCAGGACCTGTACGAGAACATCGCGGCAGCTACTGGTATGGCCTAACGATCCGGGGAGGCGGTGGAGCCGAGCACAATGAGTGATGTGACCGAGCGCAGCGCGAATCCGACCGTCCTTGTCGTCGACGATGACGAGGATGTGCTCGCGTCGGTCGAGCGCGGCCTGCGCTTGTCGGGATTCCAGGTGCGGGTCGCTCGCGACGGCGCCGAAGCATTGCGCAGCGTGACCGAGCAGGCGCCGGACGCGGTGGTGCTCGATATGAACATGCCGGTGCTCGATGGCGCGGGCGTGGTGACAGCATTGCGCGCCCTGGGCAATGAAGTCCCGATCTGTGTGCTCAGCGCCCGCGCCTCCGTCGACGACCGGATCTCCGGACTGGAGTCCGGTGCCGACGACTATTTGACCAAGCCGTTCGTCCTCGCCGAATTGGTCGCGCGGATCAAGGCGCTGCTGCGCCGCCGCTCGGACGTCCCCGCCTCGGCCACGCCGGGCGCGATTTCGGTCGGCCCGCTGGAGGTCGATGTCGCCGGCTACCGAGCGCTGCTGAACGGCCGCGAAATCGAGCTCACCAAGCGCGAATTCGAGCTGCTGTCCACCCTCGCCCACAATGTGGGCGTGGTGCTGAGCCGCGAGCGGCTGCTGGAGTTGGTGTGGGGCTACGATTTCGCCGCCGACACCAATGTGGTCGATGTCTTCGTCGGATATCTGCGGCGCAAGCTGGAGGTCGAGGGCACACCGCGGCTGCTGCACACGGTCCGTGGTGTCGGGTTCGTGCTGCGAGCACCCAAGTGAGTTGGCGATGACGCCGCAGCACTCTTCCGGCACAGCGACTCCCGGGAAACGGCGGCGGCCCACATTCTCGCTTCGCACCCGGGTGGCCGCTGCGGCCGCGGTCGGCGCGATCATCATCGTCACGCTCATCGGCGTGATTTCCTCACAGGCCATCGAACGCAACAACCTGGCCCAGACCGACCAGCAGCTCACCATCGCCTCGCGATTGGTGCTCATCGATTCGGTACTGGCCGTCGGCGTACTCGGATTGGTCGGTCCGACGTACGACATGGCGGTGACGGTTCGCGACAACAACATGATCGTGGCGAGCACACCCATCCGCCTGCCCGAACAGCCGATCGGATCACATACCGTCACTGTGAACGGCACCCCGTTCCGGGTACTCACCACCACCGAGAACCAGCCCGCGGGACGCGTTGTCTCCCTTGGTATCCCGGCAACAGAGGCGGCCCGCACCACTGCCGAGCAACAGCGCTGGGTGCTCGCCGGAGCCGGACTGGCGATCACCACCGCCGCCGCACTCGGCTGGTTGCTCGCGGGCCGCGCGGTGCGCCCGATCGTCGACCTCACCCGACAGGTCGGTGCGCGCAGCGGCTACCACGATCCGGACAATCCACAGCCGCCGGTCGACGGTTCCGGGGTCCGGGAGGCGGAAAAACTCGCCGAAGCGGTGAACACCCTGCTGCAGCGGGTGGATCAGGCGCAGACCGAAACCGCCGCCGCACTGGAGACCGCACGCGATTTCGCCGCCGTTTCCGCCCACGAACTGCGCACCCCGCTCACCGCTATGCGCACCGATCTCGAGGTGCTGCGCACCCTCGACCTGAACGAGGCCCAACGCGCCGAAATCCTCGCCGACCTGCAACGCAGCCAAGGCCGCGTGGAAACTACCTTGGCCGCACTGGAACGTCTCGCCTCGGGCGACCTGACGCACGAACGCGATCATGTCGACACCGATGTCGGCGATCTGTGCGATCAAGCCGCCCACGATGCCATGCGACACTTCCCCGGCGTCACGGTCCGCATCGATACCGACGCCGAACTGATCACCCGCGGCCTGCCCGCCGGACTGCGCCTGGCGGTCGACAATGCGCTGGCCAATTCCGTCAAACACGGCCGCGCCACCGAGGCCGTCGTCTCCGCGCACCGAATCCCCGACGGACACATAATGATCACCGTCGACGACAATGGCCGCGGCATCCCCATCGACGAACGCACTGCCGTCTTCGAACGATTCTTCCGCGGCAGCCAAGCCAGTAAGGGCGGCTCCGGTCTCGGCCTCGCCTTGGTCGCCCAGCAGGCCCAATTACACGGCGGCCGAGCCTATTTCGACGACAGTCCACTCGGCGGCGTACGCCTGGTCCTCGATATTCCGGAACGCCGAATCACCATCTGAAAAGCGGAAACCGGCCGGGAGCGCGAATGACGGCCGCCACCGTCACGCATTCCCGGACCGGTTCGCGGTATCTACGCCTTACTTCGGCGGCGCGGTGACCTCGACCGGCTTACCCCACGCCGACAGCGTCACCTTGATGGTGCCCGGATCCCGCTTGACAACAGCCTGAACCAGGTTCGGGCCAGTGCCGGGCGAGGCGGCCGTCGACGGCAGCGCCGATGCCGAACCCCCCGCCGGCGGCGCGACATCCGCGATCCACAGCGTGATCGGGAACGTCCCGGCCGGATCACCCGACTTGGGGACGATGGGGTCGATGACCGTGGAGTCGATGGTGCCGGTCACCTTCACAGTGTCGGTACCGTCGACCTTCTCGCGTCCCTCCACCTTCGGGTTCTTCACCTGGGCGATGAGGTTGGCCAGACCCTTGTCCCTGTCGAGGATGACGCCCGGATCGTAGATCTGTTCCGCCGGACCGATTTTGGCGTACGCGGAGGAACCACCGCTCTGCGCGTACATTTGCTTGTCGACGACCAGGAACTTGGCCTGGATGAAGTCGGCTTCGGGCTTGGTCCGGACCTTCGCCTCGCCGATCGCCTGGCCGGCGCCCTGCGGCTGGTTGGTCACATCGGCCGAGACGCTCTCGACCGGGAGGGTTGTCAGGTTGTCCACCTTCAGATTCAGGTGCACGGCCTGCAGGGTCTGGGTGGTCCGCGCCGACTCCTGCACGATCTGCGCGGCATCGGGCAACTGCCCCGAAGGCGGCGCGGACGAGGTGGTCTTCGAGTCGGAGTTGGAGTCACAGCCCGTCACCAGTGCGGCGAACATCGATGCCGCGACCACGGCGGGCACGAGTTCCGGTCGGCGAAGTCGGATTCGGTGCGAGGTGCGTGCTCGCGCTGTCAGATCACTCAATGTTCTGCCCCCAGAAGAGTGCGAGGTCGGGTACGACCGGATGGTTTGACGGGGACAGCTGGTGCTGTCGCCCGGTGCAGTGCAGCATTTCGCCCGACAGATTAGCCTGTCGCACAGGTCAACTCGACCTCGTTCGCAAAACGAATTCAGAGGCGAGCCGCGCATGCCGCGGGAGCCGACGTTACCCTTGATTCGGTCTTCTCGCAGAGATCGGGGGGAATCCGACGCGAAAGTTACCGGCTTAAGGGATTGTTTAGTGAGATGTAAGGCGCTGGAAGCACAATGCTGTCACGAAGCCTCAGGCAGTGTGTGTGCCTTTGGGGGACATCCGGTTCGCCGGATGAAGCGCCCCCGCGCCAATCCGCGATACACGCCATAACCCCGGGGCCGACAACGGCCGCCGAACCGCGGATCAGACACGGAGGAATGCGATGACGAACAGCCAGTCGGAGGCGGAGGAGCGGGACTTCCGTAGACCGCCCGGCCCGCCTCCCAGTGGTGGCCCGCAACTGTCGAATGTGTGGGTTTACAACGGAAAAGCCTATGATCTGAGTGACTGGATCTCCGAACATCCCGGCGGCGAGTTCTTCATCGGGCGAACGAAAAATCGCGACATCACCTCCATCATCGGGTCCTATCACCGCGATCCCGAACGAATCGGACGAATGCTGGAGATATATGCCTTGGGACGCAATGCATTACCCGAGGACATCCACCCCAAGGCCAACGCACCCGACTTCCTTTTCAAAGAGGGTTTCGACAGCTGGCAGGACACACCGAAATACCGATTCGACAATAAAGACGATCTGCTGCACAAGGTCAAGGCACGACTGAAGGAGCCGGAACTGGCCGCACGCCTGCGGCGCATGGACACGATCTTCAACATCGTAGTCGCGGTGCTGGCGATCGCGTACTTCGCGGTGCAGGGTCTGCGTCTGTTCGAGCGCAGCTGGATGCCGCTGCCCGTCTTCGTCGTCCTGATGCTGCTGCTGCGTAGTTCGTTGGCCGGATTCGGCCACTACGCGATCCATCGCGCGCAAAAGGGCATGAACAAGATCTATACGAATACCTTCGATTTCAATTACGTCGCACTGGCTTTCGTCACGGCGGACGGACACGCGCTGCTGCACCACCCGCATACCCAGAGTGAAGTCGATATCAAGAAGAACGTCTTCACGATGATGATGCGGGTGCCTCGGTTGTACCGGGTGCCGATTCACACCCTCCACAAATTCGGGCACACGGTGACCGGCATGACCATTCGGCTCCTCGATGTCTGCCGCCTGACCCGCAAGGTCGGTATCAAAGATATGTACGGCACCTGGGGTGGTGCACTGCCGCACTTCATCGGTTCGTTCGGCGTGCGCGCGCTACTACTCGGCGAGTTGGTCGTCTTCACGCTGGCAGGCGACTTCTGGGCCTGGGCACTACAATTCGTGGTGACGCTGTGGATCAGTACCTTCCTGGTTGTCGCGAGCCATGATTTCGAGGTGGAAACCGAGGAACCCCCTGCCTCCGATACCGAGGACTGGGCCGTTCATCAAGTGGAGCAGGCCTACGACCTGAAGGTGATCGGAAATCGTTATATCGACTGCTTTCTCGCGGCCGGCTTGAGTTCACACCGCGTCCATCATGTCCTGCCGTTCCAGCGCAGCGGATTCGCCAATATCGCCACCGAGGACGTATTGCAGGAGGAGTCAGCGAAATTCGGCGTCGAGTGGCTGCCCGCGAAGAGTTTCTTCACCGATCGTTTCCCTGAACTCTGCCGCACCTATCTTTTGTCGCCCTCGCGCGAAGCCGAGGAACGAAACTGGGGCTTCATCCGCGAGCACTGTTCGCCTGGGGCATTGAAAACCTGCGCGGTCTACACGTTGCAGGGCTTCACCGGAATCGGCACGGTCTGAACAGATTCCGGAGATCGACCGATCGACCGCTGGATGACAGCGGCGCCGATCACCATTTTCACAAGAACGGGGAGAATCTCGTGTCAATCACTATCGATGAGGGAACGCCGGCGGCTCGTCAGGGGGACGAACACGGTCACGGCCTCGTGCAGCATAGGCTGCCACCGGCGCCGCCGACCGCGGTCGGCGTAATCGAGAGCATCGCGACCGGTGCGCCGAAGCAGCTCGTCGACCAAGCGGGCGCCGCCGCTCGGGTGGCCGAACTGTTCACCGATCCGCAGCAGCGGGCGCGGATTTCGCGGATCTACCAGAAGACGAGGATCGACGGCCGCCGACTGGTCGTCGATCCGCTCGATCCCGAATTCCTGCGATTCGGCCGGGAGCGCGGCACGATCCGGGACCGAATGAAGCTGTTCTACCGCCACGCGGTACCGCTGGCCGTCGATGTCGCGGGACGTGCCCTCGCCGGTATCGACGACGCGGCGGCGGAGATCGGCTTGCTGGTCTTCGTGACCAGCACCGGATTCATCGCGCCGGGCGTGGATGTCGCGGTCGTGAAGCAGCTCGGCTTGTCGCCGTCGGTCGGACGGGTCGTGGTGAACTTCATGGGCTGCGCGGCCGCGATGAACGGCATTCGGACGGCCGTGGATTACGTTCGGGCACATCCGGATAAGAAGGCGATGGTCGTCTGCATCGAGCTGAGCTCGGTGAACGCCGTCTTCGACGACAACATCAACGATGTCATCATCCACAGTCTGTTCGGTGACGGCTGCGGTGCGGTGGTGATCGGTGCGAGTCAGGTCCAGCAGCCGCTGGCTCCGGGCAAGGTAG
This sequence comes from Nocardia citri, assembly GCF_054065835.1. Taxonomy (NCBI): domain Bacteria; kingdom Bacillati; phylum Actinomycetota; class Actinomycetes; order Mycobacteriales; family Nocardiaceae; genus Nocardia; species Nocardia citri. The sequence goes on along the minus strand of NZ_JBSUQM010000001.1, from coordinate 705,050 downwards.
TGATCCGGGACAGCTTCAGCCGGCTCTTCGATGATGCCGAGGACGGCATCGTGCTCGGTGTCAACCAGAACGGCATCACCTGTGAGCTGTCGGAGAATCTGCCCCAGTACATCTACACCGGGGTCGATCCCGTGGTCACCGAGGTCTTGCAGCGCAACGGATTGCAGAAGTCCGATGTGGATTTGTGGGCGATCCACCCCGGTGGGCCGAAGATCATCGAGGAGTCCGTGCATTCACTCGGGATCGCGCCGGAGCGCGCGGTACTGAGCTGGGATGTACTGGCCAGGTTCGGCAATATGCTGAGCGTGTCGCTCATATTCGTGCTGGAACAAATGATCCGGCAGGATGCGGCGAAGCCGATCTCGACCGGTGTGGCGTTTTCCTTCGCGCCGGGGGTCACCCTCGAAGGCATCATCTTCGACATCATTCGCCGGTAATTAGGCACCGGCCTCAGGAGCGCAGCAACCATGCAACTCATCCGATTCCTCATCTCGATCTCCTGGACGCGGATCGCGGCCGTCATCGCCGCGGGCCTCATCTGTGGTGCGGCCAATACCTATCTGGTGACTCTCATCAGGGGTGTGGTGTCGCCGGAACCGCATCCACACGTCGATATCCAGAGCTTCGCCCTCACAGGTGTGGTCATTCTGGTCGGTGGCGTACTGTCGCAGGTACTGCTGATTCGCCTTGCCCAGGAGGCGATCTACCGGCTGCGCGCGGACCTGAGTTCCGGAATCGTTTCAGCGCCGCTCGAGCATCTGGAACGGCTCGGCATGCACCGCCTGATGGCCACGCTGACCGAGGATGTGCGCTCGCTCTCGCAGGCCGTGACCGCCATTCCGAGTATCTGCATCGATGTGGCCACCATTGTCGGCTGCTTCGTTTTCCTGCTGGTGGTCTCGGGTCCGTTGTTCGCGGTGACCGTGGCGGGCACCCTGCTCGGGATCGCCTGTGTCGAGGTGATTCTCGCGCGGGTGCGCAATATCTATCGCGAGGCGCGGGAGAACGAGGACGCGCTGTTGCGGTCGTACCAGGCCGTGACGCTGGGCATCAAAGAGTTGAAGTTGCACCGGGGGCGGCGCCGCGATTTCATGCAGCGGCATCTGCTCGGTTCGGCCGCGACGCTGCGTGCGCAGAATGTCGATGCCGGATCCAAATTCTCGGTGGCACAGGGATTCGGCCAGGCACTACAGCTCGCCACCATGGCGCTGATCCTGTTCGTACTGGTCGCACCGCTCAACTTATCGCGCGATGTGATGGTCGGCTATGTCCTGGTGACGACCTTCCTGGCGATGCCGATGCAGAACTTCATGCACCGCATTCCGGATCTGCTGCGCGGTGATGTGGCGCTGGCGAAGATCCGCGCCATGAATCTGTCCATGGAGACCATGCACGACGAGGAGCGGTTGCCGTTCACCGATCGTCCCCCCGTCGACGCGGCACGGCTGGAGCTGACGAATGTCGCCTACAGCTACCGGATGGAGCCGTCGCCGCCGTTCCCGCCGGGTCCCGGCGGACCAGGACGTGGCTCGCATCCGCCAGGGCGGGGTCCACGTCCCGGCGGTCCGCGTCCGGATGTCAACGGACGTCGGTTCGTCGACCACAGCGGACACGACAACCGGCCGATGCCGCTCGGCCCTGAGGCGAACAATGGCGAGTCCGGATTCCGGCTCGGCCCGCTGGATTTGGTCTTCGAACCCGGGCAGATCACCTTCATCGTCGGCGGTAACGGCAGCGGTAAATCGACGCTGGCCAAGCTGATCACGGGACTGTATGTGCCGCAGACGGGCACGCTTTCGCTCAATGGCGAGCCGATCGACCACGAGAATATCGAGTGGTTCCGGCAGAACTCCTCGGCGATCTTCACCGACTTCCACCTGTTCGAGGAGTACCTTGGCTTCGATCGGCCCGGACTCGACGGTGCGGTGCGCCGCTATCTCGAGCAGTTGCAGATCGCGCACAAGGTGACGGTGCAGGACGGGCGGTTGTCCACCATCGATCTGTCGCAGGGCCAACGTAAACGGCTCGCGCTGTTGACCGCCCTGCTAGAGGATCGGCAGATCTATGTCTTCGACGAGTGGGCCGCCGACCAGGAGCCCAAGTTCCGCGACATCTTCTATCAGGAAATTCTCACCGAGCTCAAACAGCGCGGGAAGACCGTCATCGTGATCACCCACGATGACCGCTATTTCCACCACGCGGACCAGCTGGTCAAGCTCGATTTCGGCCGGGTGGTCGACACGACGCGGTCCGCGGAGCCCACCGGCGCCGAGCTTTCCTGACCCCGACGAAATCAGCTGCGGCCCTGATCGAACTCTCAGAGTTCGGCCGGCGACGATGCCAATTCGGAACTCTAGGGTCAGCAGGTCCGACTGAGCGCGGATACGGTGAGCGGCGGGCTGGATCAGATCCTGCCGTTGCTGCGTACGTCGCCCTTCAATCGGCCGCAGCGACGTCCTGCGGCCTGGACTATGTCGTCGGTTCGCGACCCGCGTAGTACCGTCCGCAACCAGTAGTCCAGGAGCGAGTCGGTGGTGGCGTTGCCGGCTCGGTCGGGCCGCTGCTACCACGACTCTTCACTTGATACTTTACGGCTGGTATCCCGAGCCGATCGCCCTTCTGGCTCAGGGACAGTCCGTTTCCGCCACACCGTGACAGCTGCGGGCGCTGGCTGGCTCAGGGTGTGGTTCCGGTGCTCGGGCTGGAGCGCGATCAATCGACTGCGGCCCGTGTTCCACCGAGTGGAACACGGGCCGCAGTAAGCGTTTTCGCTCAGTTGATGACGTCGAGCAGATCGATCACGAAGACCAGGGTCTTGCCGGAGAGGTGGTGTCCGGCACCGGCGGGGCCGTAGGCGAGCTGCGGCGGGATGGTCAGTTGGCGGCGGCCGCCGACCTTCATGCCGGGGATGCCATCCTGCCAGCCCTGGATCAGGCCGCGCAGCGGGAAGCTGATGGATTCGCCACGCTTCCAGGACGAGTCGAACTCCTCGCCGGACTCGAATTCCACACCGACATAATGCACCTCGACGGTGCCGCCGGGCACGGCCTCGGCGCCCTCGCCCTCGACGAGGTCCTTGATAACCAGCTCGGTCGGAGCTGGGCCCGCCTGGAATTCGATCTCCGGCTTGGTCATTCGGCTATCCCCTCTGATAGGTGACGTTGAATCGGTGTGTAATTAGCGGCTGTTGATCTCGTGGTAGTCGCGATGACCGTAACCGGTGTAGATCTGGCGCGGACGGCCGATCTTCAAAGGCTCGCTGTGCATTTCCCGCCAGTGCGCGATCCAACCCGGCAGCCGGCCCATCGCGAACAGCACGGTGAACATGCGGGTCGGGAAGCCCATCGCCTTGTAGATGACACCGGTGTAGAAGTCGACGTTCGGGTATAGCTGGCGCGAGATGAAGTACTCGTCGGTGAGCGCGGCCTCTTCGAGAGCCTTTGCGATATCGAACAATTCGTCGTCACCGCCGAGCTTGGACAGAATCGCGTCGGCATGCTTCTTGGCGATCGAGGCGCGCGGGTCGTAGTTGCGGTAGACGCGGTGCCCGAAGCCCATGAGCTTCACGCCGTCTTCCTTGTTCTTGACCTTGCGGATGAATTCCTTGACGTTACCGCCCTCGGCCTTGATGCCATCCAGCATTTCCAGCACGGCCTGGTTGGCGCCGCCGTGCAGCGGGCCCCACAGCGCGTTGATACCGCCGGAGACGGAGGTGAACAAGTTGGCGTCGGAGGAACCGACCAGGCGCACGGTGGAGGTGGAGCAGTTCTGCTCGTGGTCGGCGTGCAGGATCAGCAGCATGTCGAGTGCGGCGGCGATCTCCGGGTCGACCTCGTAGGGTTCGGCCGGGAAGCCGAAGGTCATCCGCAGGAAGTTCTCCACCAGGCTCAGCGAGTTGTCCGGGTAGAGGAAGGGCTGGCCGACCGACTTCTTGTACGAGTAGGCCGCGATGGTGGGCAGTTTGGCCAATAGTCGAATGGTCGACAGTTCGACCTGTTCGGGATCCCTCGGGTCCAGCGAGTCCTGGTAGTACGCCGAAAGCGCGTTCACCGCCGAGGACAGCACCGGCATCGGGTGCGCGTTACGTGGGAAGCCGTCGAAGAATCGCTTGAGGTCCTCGTGCAGCAGGGTGTGGCGGCGGATCCGGTCGGTGAACTCATCCAGCTGTGCCTGGGTCGGCAGCTCGCCGTAGATCAGCAGGTAGCTGACCTCGATGAAGTTCGAGGACTCCGCGAGCTGGTCGATCGGGTAGCCGCGGTAGCGCAGGATGCCCGCTTCGCCGTCGATGTAGGTGATCGCCGACTTGGTCGGCGCTGTGTTCATGAATCCGGGGTCGTAGGTCACGTACCCGGTGCTGGCCAGCAGTTTGCCGAGATCGACGCCGTCGTTGCCTTCTTTGGCCTGGGCGATCGTCATGGCGTATTCGCCGCCGGGGTAGCTCAGAACCGGCTTGGCGTCGTTGATGTGGTCTTTTTCGGGCACGGAAGGATCCCTCTCAGGCTAGGACCGTCAGCATCGGGGTGCGGTCGGCACGGCGGTGCTCTCCCCTAGACGCTAGTCGCTGCTCGCGCGGCCCGAGAACGAGGGTGCCCACCGACCGAACTCACAAACAACTTCGCCTGCCGTGAGGTTTTCACTCATCCGGACACCGGCACCGCGTGCGACCTGGCGACGCGATAGCGCACGAAGGCCGGGAACACGAGCGCAGCCAGCGACACCCCGATAACGACCAGCACACCGCCGCCTGCCGCGGCAACCGCGGTACCCAGGCTCGCTGCGGCAAAACCGTGGGCAACATCACCGATGCGCGGTCCGCCGGCGACGATCACGATGAACACCCCTTGCAGACGGCCGCGCATCTCGTCGGTGGTGACGGTCTGCAGCATGGCGATGCGCAGTGCGGCCGAGACCATATCCACCGCGCCGCCGAAGGCCGAGCAGGCCAAGGCGATCCACAGTCCAGGCCCGACGCCGAGGCCGTGACCGGTCCAGCCGACGACGACACCGAAGCCGACCATGGCCAGCCCCCAGAGCGCGATACAGACCACCACCACCCGACCTTGGCGGCGCACGTGTGAGATCCAGCCGGAGAACACCCCGCCGAGCACCGCGCCGACCGACATGGAAGCGAACAGCAGACCGAGTGCGACACCACCGCTGGCCGGGTCACCGAAGGTCTCGTGCGCGATCTGCGGATAGATCGCGCGCGGCATGCCGAAGACCATGGCGATCACATCGACCACGAAGGAAGCGAGCAGGATGCGTTGGGTCGCCAGATAGGCGAAACCGTCCAGGACAGTGCGGAATCCGGCCTTGCGCGCGGTCCCGGTCGGTGGAATGGCGGGCAGCCGCAGCACCGCCCAGAGAGTGGCGAGCAGCGCGATCGCGTCGATCAGATACAGCGTCGACAGACCCACAACAGGGATCAGCACACCCGCGAGCACCGGTCCGGCAATGGCACCGGTCTGCTGCACGGTCATGCTGAGCGCACTGGCCGCGGCCAGGTGTTCGGCGGGCAACAGCCGCGGAATCGCGGCGCTGCGGGTCGGTTGATTCACTGCGAAGAACGCCTGCTGGAAAGCGAACAGGCCGAGCACGATCCAGACGTTATCGAGCCCGGCAGCGGCCTGCACCCAGAAGGCCAAGGCGGTTACACCGGTGCCGCAGTTGGTGACGAGCATGAGCTTGCGCCGGTCCATCACATCGGCCAGCGCACCGCCCCACAGACCGAACACGATCAATGGGACCAGGCCGAACAGCCCGGCCAGACCGACGTAACCGGAGCTGCCGGTGATCTCGAATATCTGCTGCGGGACGGCCACCACAGCCAACTGCGAACCGATGACGGTGACGATGTTGCTGGTCCACAGCCGTCGGAAATCGGGATAGCGCAGCGGGGTGGTGTCGGCGAGCAGTTTCACCGACCGCAGCGTAATGAGTCGGTAGGCGGCCCACCGATGTCGGGGCAATGACGTTCAGCATCGCGCAGCGATGCGATGAGGGGGCGGTCGGGCGGCGGGTGGGTCTTCTAGGGTTGTAGTCGGTCGACCGTCATGGTTTCGCCGCTGATCCGCACCCGGATCCGGTTGTGCAGCCGCCCCCGGCGTCCCTGCCAGAATTCCACCTCGTCGGGGCGGATCAGGTAGCCGCCCCAATGCGGCGGCACCGGGATCTCGTCGACGTCGGCGAAGCGGGCGGTGGTCTCGGCCATGGTGCGATCGAGTTCGGCGCGCGAGGCTATCGGCCGGGATTGCCGCGAGGCCCAGGCGCCCAGCTGCGAATCCCGCGGACGGGAACGCCAGTAGACGGCGGTCGTCTCGGCGCCGACTTGCGCGACCGGCCCGCGCACGTGCACCTGGCGACCAAGCGCGGGCCAGACGAAGGTCGCGGCCGCGAACGGCACACTCGCCAACTGGTTGCCCTTGGCCGAGTCGTAGTTCGTGTAAAAGGTCACACCTTCCGGTGAGAGGCCTTTACACAGCACCGTCCTGGCGACCGGACGCGGCCCGGCATCGGTGAGTGCGACGGTCGCGATCACCATGGCATTGGGCTCGGGGATGCCGACGGCGGTGGCCTGTTCGATCCAGTGCCGAAGCAGCGGCTCCCAGCCGCCGGCCAGCCAGGTTTCGTCCAGATCGGTGTCCTCACCGCTGCCGAATGGCATGCCACCGTAGTCGGCCCGCATGGCGGCCAGATCGGTCGCCGGGAACAGCACCCGATCATTTTCGGCCATTTCCTGACGGAGAGATGAATTGTCCAGGTCACGCATGGGCCAGACGTTACTCCGCGGTAGCAGGGAGCTAAGGTCTTGTTGATCGGCATGTGCTTGGCGAGCCTCACCCCTCATCGACGAGAACATGCGAACCGAAGTGCAAGGAGAGTCACAACATGACTACCAGCCATGCGGTGCCCAGTGGGCAGACCGCCGTACCCTCTGATTTCGTCAGCGGCCTGGAAGGCGTGGTGGCCTTCACCACCGATATCGCCGAACCCGATAAGGACGGCGGCGCGCTGCGCTACCGCGGCGTCGATATCCAGGATCTCGTCGGCTCGCAGGTGACGTTCGGCGACGTGTGGGCACTGCTGGTGGACGGCGAATTCGGTCACGGCCTTCCGCCGGCGGAGCCGTTCCCGCTGCCGGTGCACACCGGTGACGTGCGCGTCGACGTGCAGGCTGGACTGGCCATGCTCGCCCCGATCTGGGGCTACCAGCCGCTGCTGGATATCGACGACGAGACGGCGCGGGAGAATCTGGCGCGCGCCTCGGTGATGGCGCTGTCCTATGTCGCGCAGTCCGCGCGCGGCATCTACCAGCCCGCGGTACCGCAGCAGAAAATCGACGAGTGCACCACGGTGACCGAGCGGTTCATGACTCGCTGGAAGGGCGATCCGGATCCGCGGCACACCGAGGCAATCGACGCCTACTGGGTTTCCGCGGCCGAGCACGGCATGAATGCCTCCACTTTCACCGCCCGGGTCATCGCCTCGACGGGTGCCGATGTCGCCGCGGCGCTGTCGGGTGCGATCGGTGCGATGTCGGGTCCGCTGCACGGCGGTGCGCCCGCGCGCGTGCTGCCGATGATCGAGGCCGTCGAAAAGTCCGGTGACGCACGCGCTTTGGTCAAGGGCATCCTGGACCGCAAGGAAAAGCTGATGGGCTTCGGCCACCGGGTCTACCGGGCCGAGGATCCGCGTGCCCGCGTGCTGCGCGCCACCGCGCAGCGCCTGAACGCTCCGCGCTTCGAGGTCGCCGCCGCGCTGGAGCAGGCCGCGCTCGCCGAGCTGCGTGAGCGTCGTCCGGACCGCGCCATCGAGACCAATGTCGAGTTCTGGGCGGCGGTCATCCTGGACTTCGCCGAGGTCCCCGCGCACATGATGCCCGCGATGTTCACCTGTGGCCGCACCGCCGGTTGGTGTGCGCACATCCTGGAGCAGAAGCAGCTGGGCAAGCTGGTCCGCCCGGCCGCCATCTACACCGGCCCGGGCCCGCGCCAGCCGCAGGAAGTTGCCGGCTGGTCCGCCGTCGCGCACGCGTAGCGCACGAGCTCCCCGGCTGGACATCGCGGCGGGTCCATTGCCACCGCGGTGTCCGGCTATCTGCGGCGACCTCGTCCGACAACTCGGCTACCCGCTGGACCAGGCATACGTCTGGACTGCCCGCTCGCGCGGCCGAAAACAGCGCATCCGCTGCTCCTGTGCGGCGAAAAAGACATATCGCGTAGCATCCCCGGTGAATGGCTGGGAGAGAGAGTTAACGGGGAATGCTGGATAGGAATGTGTCGCGGCGGAGGCTGATCGGGTTCGGGGCCGCGGCCGCGGCTTTCGTCGCAGGTTGCAGTACCGATAAGGGCAATACGACTGGCGCGCAATCGAGAGCGACCACCGCCGCGAACGCCGTTGACGTGCAGGCCATTCCGAGATCTCCGATGCAACAGGCGCCGGCGGCCACCTCCCCCGCGGCGGTGGCCGCCCGGCACGCCGGAGCGCAGCCGACGCAGTGGGGTATGGCGATGGACGGCATCACCAGCTCTTTCGCGGCGACCGGTAAACAAATGGCGGTCACCTTCGACGCGTGCGGCGGGCCCGGCAATAACGATATCGACGAGACGTTGCTGAATCTGCTCATCTCCCAGCAGATTCCGGCCACGCTCTTCCTCAATAAGCGCTGGATCGATGCCAATCCCGGCCGCGCCGCCCAATTGGCGGCCAATCCGCTGTTCGAGCTGGCGAATCACGGTGTGGCACACAAGCCGCTCTCGGTGACCGGCCGAGCCGCCTACGAGATCCCGGGCACCGGCTCAGCACAGGAGGCCGTCGACGAGGTCTGGTCCAATCACGAACGGCTCACCACCCTGCTCGGCAAACCGCCACGGTTCTTCCGCGCCGGTACCGCGCACTACGACGATGTCGCGGTCGCGATCGTCAACGAGTTGGGCGAGCGGCCGGTCGGTTTCAGCATCAACGCCGACTACGGCGCGACCGCGAGCGCGGCACAAGTCCAGAATGCGATGAAAGCCGCAGCGCCCGGCGCGATCTCGCTGGCGCATATGCACCGGCCGAATTCCGGAACGGCCGTCGGAATGACGGCGGCGCTGCCCGCACTGCGTTCAGCGGGGTTCACCTTTGTTCATCTCTGAGCACCGTTGCCACCGGTAGTCCGGGTCGGCACGCCGCCGTCCCGGCGAATCGCGGGGCCGAAGATCACGGAATGGAATGGACGCCTCCGGGTTCGCGCCAATAACGCGCAACCCTCGGCCGGGAGCCAGTATGGTACCGATGCTGACTGGTGTCCCGACGTCAGCCGACCGCCTGCCGGTCGCTCGAAAAACAAAGGTGAGACGGATCACGGCTGTGCACCGGACATTTCGCCGACGCGAAGTGGCCGGATCGTCCTGATCCGAGCGGAAGGCGGTATGTAGGGTGGCGCAGGGCATCTTCGCGCACACTCGGTGGCGGAATCTCGAGCAATGGCGAGTTCGCTGGAAAGTCGGTGCAGCCGTTGCACTTCCACTGGCCGCGGCCATTCTGCTCGGTGGTCTGCGCCTGACGGTCTTCTTCCGCGATTACTCCGAATACGACAATGCGGCCGACCGCATCTCCGATATTCCGGCGATTACCGCACTCGAATCGGCGGCCTCGACCGTCGCCGGCGGGCAGGTCTACGGCACCACCACCGACCAGGACCTGGTCGAATTGTCAACGGCTATTACCCAAGCCACGGTGCGCGCGGGACGTAAGGGCATCGACGCGAGGGTCGCCAGGGCGTTGAAGCAGATGACCGCGACCAGCGAGGTCATCCGCTCGGGCGGTAAGGGCGGCGGCGAGCCGGCGAAGGCCATCGAGCTGAACAACGCGATCGTCGTCGATGCCATCGCCACCGTGGACAAATTACTCACCCCGATCGGCGTCGGCTCCGTCGTGGCCGCGAAGGCCCAGCTCTCCGATGTGCTGGTCGGCAAGGTCGAGGGCTTCAACTGGCTGATGGCGGCCATGTCGGCGATCCAACAGCCGACCCAGGCCGAGAATTTCCAAATCGCCCGGGGACGCTTCCTGACCACCACCGATGCGGTCGAACGGGTATTGCCCACGGCCAAGCCGCAACTCGATCAGGTGGTGCGCCCCAATACCGCCGTACTCGAGGACATGATCGAGGGCGCGATACGCACGCACATTGTCGACCTGGTGACGTTGCGGCAGCTGGCCATCGAATCCCGCGATGTCTTCACCGGATTGACGCGCCAGATCGTGCAGGGCGTCATCCACGATGTCGACCGCAAAGTCGCCGAGGCTCGATCCGCGGCCGTTCAGGCCTCTCTGGTGGTGCTCGGCACCGTGATCGCGGCACTCGCACTCGCATTGTGGGTCGCGCACTCGCTGCTGCAGCCGCTACGCAGGCTGCGGGCGGGCGCCAGCGAACTGGCGGAGAAGGACCTGCCGAGTGAGGTCGAGCGGATCATGCGCGGCGCCAAACTCGAGGACATCGAGGTGAAACCGGTGCCGGTGCACACCGCTGAGGAAATCGGCGAAATCGCCCGCACCGTGGACGGTTTGCATACCCAGGCCCTCAAACTCGCCGCCCAGCAGCAACTGCTGCGCGATCAGGTCAACACCATGTTCGAGACCATGGCGCGGCGCAACCAGACGCTGGTCGATCGCCAGCTCAGCATGATCGAGGCGCTCGAATTCGAGGAAAAGGATCCCGAGCGGCTCGGCCACCTGTTCCGGCTCGACCACCTGGCCGCGCGCATGCGACGCAACAGCGCCAATCTGCTCGTGCTGGCCGGTACCCGCTCGCGTCACGATCGGTCCAGACCGGTCGAGGTACGCGACATTCTGCGCGCCGCGGTCTCCGAGGTCGAGGACTATCAGCGGGTAAAATCCGGTGCCACACCCGAGGGTTGGGTCGCGGGCATCGCGGCCACCGATGTAGTGCATCTCATCGCGGAGATGCTGGAGAACGCGCTGCGGGCCTCGCCGCCCGATAGCGATGTCACCTTCGCCTACAGCCGGACCCCCGAGGGCGGCCTGCTCATCGAGGTCGTCGACGAGGGCATCGGCATCGTGGCGGACGAATTGAACGAGATCAACACACGATTGGCGACACCGACCGCGGTCACCGTCGCGACGACCCGGCAGATGGGCATGTTCGTGGTCGGCAAACTCGCGGAACGGCACGGCATCACGGTGCGACTGCGCCGGACGCACGATCGTGCGCTCAGTCCGGGAATCACCGCGAGCCTGCATATTCCGCCCGCGCTGATCGAGGTGCCGTCGCAGGATTCCGATGATCCGTCGACGTTGCAGCCGGTGATTCCGATCCATCGGGATACTTTCGGCACCAAGGCGGCGGCCGAGGCAGGCGCAGGTATTACCAAGCCGACGGCCAAGACGGTGACACCGGTCGCCGAGCCCGCACCCGCGGCGCGGCGGATCGGTGCGCCGCCATCGGCCGCACCCAAGTCGACGCAGCCGGCGGAGTCCGCGGCCGATGCGCCCGCGGCAGCGCCGGTGATCACCAGTTATGGTCTGCCGAAACGGGTTCCGGGGGTCAATCGCAAGGGACATCGCAAAGCAGGCGGGGCTGCCGCGAAGTCACCGAGCACGACCGCGGCGGCCGGTGCGCTGCCATCCGCGAGCGCGGCCGATTCGGGCCCCCCGACCGGGCCGCAGGAGCGAGTGACAAAGACGACCGCGTTCTGTCGATCCGAAGAGGGGGATTCGGCGGAGTCCGTCGAATCCACGTCGGACGGGTCGGCGCAGCACACCGAGGGTGCCGCGGCGACGCCGAGCATCGCGGGCATGATGTCGGCGTGGCTGGCTGATCCGACTACCGGGGAACTACCGGTTTCGGTGAATTGGCATTCGGCGGCCGATAAAGGCTGGTCCGCGGCACAGCGGGCGGCGAATGCGATGATCACGGAAAGGACAACGTCCGGGCTACCGAAACGAGATCCAGGGAATCAGTTGGTGCCGGGTGGGGCCGAATCGGGGTCGGCGGCAACGGAATCGGCGGCGCGCACGCGCCGCGACCCGGAAACAATCCGCACAGGATTGAGCCGGTATCAGCGGGGGGTACGTGACGGAAGAGCCACTGGTAAGTTGAAACCCCTTGCAGCCGAGGATGTTCGATGACCGCACCTGAACAAGCACCACCCGAAGCCGCGTCCCGCGCGGTCTCGGCGAAAATCGTGATAGCCGGCGAAATGGGGGTCGGCAAAACCACTCTGGTCGGGGCGGTTTCGGATATCGTTCCGCTGAAAACCGAAGCGCTGATGACCGATCTGAGCTCCGAAATCGACGACACCTCGGCGGTCCCGGACAAGACGACCACCACGGTGGCCATGGATTTCGGCCGTATCACCCTGTCCGACGATCTGGTCCTGTACCTTTTCGGCACCCCGGGCCAGCACCGCTTCTGGTTCATGTGGGACGACCTCAGCCTCGGCGCGATCGGCGCGATCCTGCTGGTCGACACCCGTCGAGTGGACGAAAGTTTCGCCGCGGTCGACTATTTCGAGGAACACGGACTACCGTTCCTGGTCGCGGTCAACGAATTCGAAGGTGCCCCCAAGTTTCCCGAGGATGCCATCCGCGATGCTCTCTCGCTATCCGACGATGTTCCGGTGATGATGATCGACGCCAGGGATCGAGAGTCCGCCAAGACGGCGCTCATCGCGTTGACCGGACACGCACTGGCCCGGGTGAAAGCCAAGAGTTAGCGAAGCGGCGGCTCGGACAGCGAGCCGCCGCACTAGTCCTCGTCGAGGGAGGCGAGCCAGTCGACCGCGACGGATTCGCCGCGGTCGACGGTGAAGAAGGCGACCTCGAGGTGCTGGCCGAGATCGACGAGGCCGATCGCGGCCAGCGGTACCGGTTGGATCAGCCGCACACGCCACGGTTTCACCTCGTCCCAGGCGCGCAGTTCCAGATCCAGGCGCAGCACCGGATCGTCGCGACCGGCGTAGTCGGCGGCGACCGGTGCGGCGGCCAGCACCGTGGCATCGGCGCGGCGGCCGTCGGAGAGGATCTTGGCGATGCTCGCCCGGCCGGACTCGGCGATATCGGGCACATACAGCACCAGGCGGTCGCGATCACCCGGATCGACCCGGCAGCCGATCACGTCACCGGGCCGCATCCGCTCCAGGTCGTCCTCGCGCATCCGCTGCCGTACCCGGGTTTCATATGGCAACGCGCCTTCTACCTGCACTCGAACCCAGAAAACGTGTCCGGATTCGTTGCGTCGCGCGCGCACACCGAGGATAGTCGCCGAGCCGATCGCGCCGCGTAGGAGTAACTCGCGCCGCTGCGCATCCAATAACACACCCGTGCGCAGTCCGAAGTTCCGCGGCCCCCCACTGCGCGCTCGCCACCCCGAGCCAACCGACGCCAGGTTCATGAGCGATAACGTTAGCCGGAGTGTGGTCAGAGTCACAGCAATACCACCGTCTACCCTGTTGGCCATGAGCGCTGAGTTCCCGACCATTCCCGACGATCTCAAGCCCGCCGACGGACGGTTCGGCTGTGGCCCCTCCAAGGTGCGCCCAGAGCAGTTGCAGTCTCTGGTGTCCGTGGGCGCCTCGGTGTTCGGAACAAGTCACCGGCAGAAGCCGGTCAAGGATGTGGTGGCGCGGGTGCGCAGCGGCCTGCGCGAGCTGTTCGCACTGCCCGACGGCTACGAGGTGGTGCTGGGCAACGGTGGCACCACGGCGTTCTGGGATGCCGCCGCGTTCGGCCTGATCCGGGAGCGCTCGCTGCACCTGACCAATGGCGAGTTCAGCTCGAAGTTCGCCGCGGTGGCCAAGGGCAACCCGTTCATCGGCGATCCGATCGTGGTCTCGGCCGAGCCGGGCAGTGCCCCCGAGCCGGTTTCGGACCCAACGGCCGACCTCATCGGCTGGGCGCACAACGAGACCTCCACCGGCGTTTCCATCCCCGTGCAGCGTCCGGCTGGTTCGGAGCACGCACTGATCGCCATCGACGCCACCTCCGGTGCGGGCGGTCTGCCGGTCAACATCACCGATGCCGATATCTACTACTTCGCACCGCAGAAGTGCTTCGCCGCCGACGGCGGCCTGTGGGTCGCGCTGATGAGCCCGGCCGCGCTGGCCCGGGTCGAGGAGATCAAGGCCTCGGGTCGCTGGACCCCGGACTTCCTTTCGCTGCCGATCGCGATCGACAACAGCACCAAGGATCAGACATACAACACCCCGGCGTTGGGCACCCTGCTGCTGTTCGCCGACCAGATCGAGTGGATCAACGCCAACGGCGGCCTGGACTGGGCGGTCAAGCGGACGCTGGACTCCTCGTCGCGGTTGTACTCCTGGGCCGAATCGAGCTCCTTCGCCACCCCGTACGTCGCGGATCCCGCGCACCGCTCACAGGTCGTCGGCACGATCGACTTCGCCGACTCGGTCGACGCGGCCGCCGTGGCAAAGGTGCTGCGCGCCAACGGAATCGTCGACACCGAGCCCTACCGCAAGCTCGGCCGCAACCAGCTGCGCGTCGGCATGTTCCCCGCCATCGACCCCGAGGATGTTTCGCAGCTGACGCGTAGCATCGACTGGGTTGTCGAAAAACTGGGGTAAATCGAGCTCGGTCATTTGCGACACGCCCACTCTCGACACGCCGCGTCTTCGGGCACCGCGCGTTGAATAGAGCAGATTAGCGAGGCGCGGAGGATCTTTCGCAGATTTCCGCTTCGCGTGTCTTGCCGCGAGATCACCAGTAGTGCATTACTGTTTCGGAAAGTGGGCGGTGTCGCGAGCCGACGCGATAAGGAGGTAACGGTGCGTGAACTTCGAGTGATCGGGGTGACGCCCGACTCCACGCACATCGTGTGCATCGACACCGAGACCGGCACCAAGTACCGGCTGCCCGCCGACGACAAGCTTCGAGCCGCAGCACGCGGAGACCTTGCCCGATTCGGCCAGATTGAGATCGAGATGGAAGCAACTATGCGTCCCCGCGATATTCAAGCTCGTATCCGTGCCGGGGCATCCGTTCAACAGGTCACCGAAGAATCCGGTATGCCGCTGAGTCGGGTGGAGCGGTTCGCCTATCCGGTGCTGCTGGAGCGGGCCCGCGCCGCCGAGCTCGCGCAGAAGGCGCATCCGGTGCGCGCCGACGGGCCGGCCGCGGAAACCCTCATAGATATCGTCACCGCCGCGTTCACCGAACGCGGTCACACGCTCGAAAATGCCGAGTGGGATGCCTGGAAAGACGAGAAGGGTTTCTGGGTCGCGCAGTTGCAGTGGCAGAACGGACGTTCCGAGATCGCCGCGCATTGGCGCTACCAGCCCGACGCGCACGGCGGCTCGGTTTCCCCACTCGACGATCCCGCCTCGGATCTGATCGATCCCGACTTCGGCCGTGCCCTACGCGGCCTCGCCACCATCCTGCCGCCGCAGGCGGAGATCGAGTCGCCCGCGGTGCCCGAGCCTGCGGTAGAGACCCGGCCGGTGGAGACCCGGCCGGCCGAGACGCGTCCCGCGCGCGAGAGCACGGCGGCATCGGCGCGTCCGGCGGCCCGGACTCAGCCGACGCTGGACGAGTACTACGAGCAGCGTTCCGTCGCGGCCGGCGGTAGCGGTACGCCGGTCGGCGCGGGCAGTGGGGCAGCCGCGATTCCGGCCGCCGCGAGCACGAATCCCGTTCCGGCCGCGACTTCTTCCGCTGCGGTCACCGCTGGGACGAATATCGCGCCTACCGTCGGCAGCGCTGCGGCTGGTGCCGGCACCACCCCGTCCGCGCCCGCGGCGCCCGCTACGGCCTCGAAGCCCGCTCCGAAGCCTGCTGCGGAGGAAACGCCGAAGAAGGCGCCCGCGAAGACAGCTCGGAACAAGCGCGGTAAGGCGCCGATGCCGTCGTGGGAGGACGTGTTGCTCGGGGTACGTAGCTCGGGGCACTGACTTTCGTTCCCGCGCTGGGGGTCCGGAGGCGGATCGAGATTCAGGGCGTAGTCGGCCAGTTCGGAGCAGTCGGGTTCGGAAAATCTGGCCGCGGTCAGTCTTCGGACATAGCGCAACTTCGAGCGGCCGATTCGGCCGCGGCCGGCTTTCAGACACAGCCGGCAGTCGCGAGGCGTGGCCAGGTCTTCCGCAACGGCTGAAGCCTCCACGCCTCGGCGCATTCGGATGTTGATCAAGATCAGGTGGACATGGTGGTGGGTTTCTGTCGGCGATGCCGACGTAGTTTCCACCTGATCTTGATTTCGGGCGCCCGGCTAAGTGTTTGCTGGGAATTTGTGAGGGGTGCTGGCGTGTTCGGATGCGGAAGGGCCGATGTTGGGCGCGTAGTGCGGGTAGATTTTTCGGTGTGGCGTCGACTCGATGAGTCGACGTCGGGCGGTTCACGGTAGCGGGAGTTGCTAGAGGGCACCGTGGGTTGCTCAAAATTTGCGGAGCGGTTTGGTGCAACCATCGGGAGGTGCCGGAAATGCTGTCCAAGGCTTCGTCTCTCTGGTATGTCGACGCACAGGATCCGTTGGCGGTACTCCGCGCGAACCACGATCCGGATCCCGAAGCCGCTCTCGCGCTGGCGAAACAGCTGCACACGGATCGCGATGTCAGGCCGATCATGGTCGGTACCCTGGGCGGCTGCGCGGGCCCGGATACCGACGAGGTATACATCGGTTGCTATCCGGGGGTCACGGTGGTGTGCTCGGCGCAGGCCGCGCGGGCACATCCGACGGCGCTGCCGGAGTTGCTGGTGCGCCCGCTCGCCTCCGATCACACCTATCTGATCTCCTTCGACATAAATCTCGGCTGGGGCGCGTTCGCCCATTGGGAGCGTGGAGAATTCCGGCGCTCATTCAGCTCGACACGGGTGAACATCCTGGAAGACGAGGGTCTGCCGCTGGTGTGGGAGCGATCGTATTGGGCCGGTGATCATCCGGTGCGGTGGCACGCCGGCGAACTGCCCGACCCGCAGACCCTCCCCTTCGACCCACCCGATTTCGCCGACGCCGCCAATAACGAATGGCTCGGTTTCCACTACCGCGCCCCCGCCCCCGAAGGTGCACTGGTCGCAGGCGATATCGCGGTCTGCGGATTCACCCTCTACCCCAAGGGCCAAGCCCCCGACCCCGCCGACCTGATCCGGCTGGAGAGGCACAACGGCGACACGAAACCGAGACGAGGTCTGCTCCACTGGCTCCGGGGCAAAGACCCGGTCTCATAATCGCGCGCAACTGGCATTGCCACCGCGTTACCTGGATTGCGGGCCACACCAAGGCGACAATGTCTCCCCACCTGGCCGGACGACTCGCGCTCGGCCCGCAGTCACAGAGGTCGCGCGCGCGAGCTACCAAATGTCCGCCAGTGCGCCGGGTTTCAGCCTGGTGGTGAAGGCGGACGCGGGAGGGCCGTCAAGGCCTGAGCGTGCTCTAGACGGGACGCTGCTGCTGTTCGATGTACTGCCGCAACACACTGGTCGGCGCGCCGTCGACCGAGCCCGCGAAGTAGGAACCCGACCAGAGTCGTTGCGCGCGCCAATAGTGGTGCACGAGGTCGGGGAATTCCTGGCGCATCCGCCGCGACGACACGCCCTTGAGGGAGTTGACCAGCCGCGACAGCGCGACCTTCGGCGGGAAGTTCACCAGCAAGTGGACGTGGTTGGTTTCGCCGTTGAACTCGACCAGCTCGCATTCGAAGTCCGTGCACACGGCCCGCATGATTTCCTCCATCCGCGCCAGGTGCCGGTCGGTGAACACGCGATGCCGGTATTTGGTGACGAAAACCAAGTGGGCGTGCAGCACGAAAACACAGTGTCTACCAGTTCGGATGGATTCGTAGTCAGCCATAAACCAATGATAGAATCATCGGGTGCAGCTGCGTTACAACTTCCGTCTCTACCCGAGCGTGGGTCAGCAGCGGTCGTTGTCGAAAGCGTTCGGTTGCGCGCGGGTGGTGTTCAACGATGCGCTGGCGGCTCGCCGAGCCGCGTTCGACGGCAAGCTTGCGTATATCCCGGACAGCGAGTTGTCGAAACGGTTGACCGAAGCAAAGTACACGCTGGAACGCGAGTGGCTGGCCGAGGTGTCCAGTGTGGTCCTGCAACAGGCCCTCGCCGATCTGAACACCGCCTACCGGAACTTCTTTCGGTCGGTATCCGGGAAACGCAAGGGCGCGAAGGTTGCACCGCCGCGTTTTCGTTCCCGCAAGGACAATCGGCAGTCGATCCGGTTCACGAAGAACGCGCGGTTCACGGTCACGCCCGGCGGGAAGTTGCGGTTGCCGAAGGTTGGGGACGTAGAGGTTCGCTGGTCGCGGGAGCTGCCCTCGGACCCGTCGAGCGTGACAGTGATCAAGGATTCCTCGGGCCGGTATTTCGCGTCGTTCGTGGTGCAGGTGGACGACGAACCGCTACCTTCGGTCGATTCCGAGGTGGGTATAGACCTGGGCTTGACGACATTCGCCGTCCTGTCCGACGGCAAGACGATCGCTTCGCCCAGGTTCCTGCGGCAGGCCGAACGCAAGCTTCGCCAGGCGCAAAAGTCCTTGTCTCGCAAGGAGAAGGGCGCGGCGAATCGGGCGAAAGCTCGATTGAAGGTTGCGAAGGCGCACGCGAAAGTGGCCGATACGCGCAGGGATTGGGCGCACAAGCACTCCACGATGATCATCCGCGACAACCAAGCGGTGTATGTGGAGGACTTGTGCGTGAAAGGTCTCGCGCGCACGAGGCTGGCGAAGTCGGTGCACGATGCGGGGTGGGGCCTGTTCACTCGCATGGTGGAGGAGAAGGCCGCGAGGTATGGCCGCACTTTTGGGAAGGTGGATCGGTTCTTCCCGTCGTCGCAGATGTGTTCGGTATGCGGCGCGATCGACGGTCGGAAACCGTTGCACGTCCGCGAGTGGACGTGCACCTGCGGGGTATCCCACGACCGGGATTTGAACGCCGCGATGAACATTCTGGCCGCCGGACGTGCGGACAGTTCAACGCCTGTGGAGCTGGTGTCAGTCGCGTCTTCGGGTGCGCAACCGGCTGTGAAGCAGGAACCCACCGGAAGCGCGGCATAACGCCCGCAGGCCGGAAACCCCGTCCTTCAGGGCGGGGAGGACGTCAAAAGATCTGCTATCCCGATAGACCGCCGATGATCAAGATGAACCAGCCGAGCAGCACACCCGCCGCGCCCCCACTGATAACCCAGCGGGTCACGGGGGCCAGACGCCAGCGCCAGGCAGTGGGGGTGGCGCCGCCGACCGCGACGAGGTTGACCACGATCGCGAGCAGGGGATGGACCTGCGCCAGCGCCGAGCCGAATGCGTACACGGCGACGGCCGTCAACAGCGCGACCATGGTCGCGACGGTGAGTCCGGCGGCCCACGGGGTCGGATCCCGGTACGGCTGGTAGGGCCGGTACGCCCCGTTCGGGAAGTAACTCACGACCGCGCCTCGCTGGGACTCGGCTCCGTCGTCAGCCACGGCACGCCATGCCTATGGTTCACTCGCCGACGCTCGCTCATGACGTCCTCACCCGTTCATAGAACGCCATGGCGGCCGCTGTCGCCACATTGAGCGAATCGGTGCCGGGTGCCATCGGGATGCGGGCTCGAATATCGGTGGCTCGCATAGCTTCTTCGGTCAATCCGGGTCCCTCCGCACCGAGCAGCAGCGCCACCCGCTCCCCTGTCATCGCCGTCGCCAGATTCACCGCGGCCGGGTTCGGGGTGAGCGCGATGAGCTGGAATCCCTTGTTCCGCAATGCATTCAGCCCCTCCGGCCATTTCGGCAGTTGCGCGAACGGCACCCGCAGCACATGCCCCATCGACACCCGCACCGCTCGCCGATACAACGGATCGGCGCACCGATCGCCGAACAGGATCGCATCGACGCCGAGCCCGGCGGCATTCCGGAACATCGAGCCGAGATTCTCGTGATCGTTCACGCCCTCCAGCACCGCGACCGTGCGGGCCCGCTCGATGACGTCCTGCGCGCTCAGCTCGGCGGGCCTGCGCGCCACCGCGAGCACCCCGCGATTGAGATGGAATCCGACCACCTCCGCCATCACCTCGGCGCTCGCCCGGTAATACGGCACATCGATTCCGGCTAGATCCTCCGCGAGTTCGGCCCGCCGTTTCTCCACCCCGAGCAGCGCACTCGGCCGGAACCGCGAATCCAACATCCGCTGGACAACCACCACCCCCTCCGCGATCACCAACCCTTTGCGCCCCGGCAGATCCGGCCGCCGATCCGCGGACTTCAGATCGCGAAAGTCATCGACCCGCGAATCTCCAGGATCACCGATATCGATCACATCAGCCACCGCTACATCCTGCCGTCCCCGCACACCCCCTCCAACCTCGGCGCCTACCCGGCTCGAGTCTTCGCAGCCGCCAACCGCCTGCAAGCCAAAGACGCCGCGCAACTACGCGCTCTCGACGAGGCATTCGGCGCGGAGCGCGACGCGGTACTCGGCTGGTTCTTCTGAGCCGAGCGATCGGCAGTCGGCAGAGTTTGTTGACGCAGCCAATGAATATCTAAATATTCGGCGACATCAATGTTGGATTCACCAACAAAATTGGGGCGCGATGTCCACCGATACCCCGCGTCGCACATCGTGGGCTCGGAACCGGCCTGCAACGCGGACCCCGCCCGGGTTGGATCGAAGTCATCGCTTCATCCATCCACGGGCCAGGGCGTGGTCGGTAGGGACTGAATCCCCTGAGTTGGGCTGGTTCTACCGGCTCGACTGGGCCGAGTGTCGCTGATCGGGGATTTCCCTGAGCCCGCCTCGTACTCCGGACCGATGTCCGGATATGCCATCGGCTGGCATGCTTGATTCATGAAGCCGATTCAGCTGGTGCTCAATATCCTGTGGCTCGTATTCGTCGGGTTCTGGATGGCGCTCGGCTACATTCTCGCGGGCATCATCTGCTGCGTCCTGATCATCACGATCCCCTGGGGTATCGCCGCGTTCCGGATCGCGATCTACGTGCTCTGGCCATTCGGACGCACCACGATCGAAAAACCCTCGGCGGGTGTCGGTTCGATGATCGGCAACATCATCTGGTTCATCGTCGCCGGTTGGTGGCTTGCGCTCGGCCACCTGTTCACCAGCATCCCGCTGTTCATCTCGATCATCGGCATACCCTTCGGCTGGGCGAACCTCAAACTCATCCCGATCTCCCTGTTCCCCCTCGGTCGCGACATCGTGGACAGCGACCAACCGTTCGGCGCCCGATACGCCCGTGGCGGCTACGCACCTCGCTAGCAAACGACCCGGGGAATCGGGTTACTCCGAGTTGTCGACGAGTTGCTTCATGATGCTGACCGCGCGGGTCAGCACGACCAGTTGTTCGTCGGTGAGAGTCGAGAGCTGTTCGGTCATCCAGGCTTCGCGGGCGCTGGTTTCGTCGACGATCAGTGCCCGGCCCGCATCCGAGAGCGAGACGATGATCTGACGGCCATCAGTCGGATGCGGCTTGCGCTCCACCAATTCCAGATCGGTGAGCGAGGCTATCACACGCGTCATCGAGGGTGGCTGCACGCGTTCCTTGGCGGCCAACGCGCCCGGCGTCATCGCCCCTTCCCGATGCAGGGTGGCGAGTGCGGAGAGCTGCGTCAGCGAGATCTGCGCGTCGGCGCGCCGTCCCCGCAGATGTCGCGTCAAGCGCACTACCGCGAGCGACAGCTCACCAGCGAGAGCTCGAACATCCGATGGCGTTGTCACAGAGCAGAACGATACGGGACACGCTGGCCGGTGACCGCCTGTTCCCGCAGCTACGCTGTGACTGTGCCCCAGAATGTCCCGCAGATCCCGCCGCGCTTCACCGATCCACGGCCGGTCCTCGTGGTCGGCAGCACGCTCTGGCTGATCGCCACCATCGTTGTGTGGACCAGCGACCGCTGGGAATCCGCCCGCCCGGTGTGTCTGATGGGGTTGGCCGTCGGCCTGCTCGGCTACACGATCTTCGCTATTCAGCGCCGGGGCGCCCGCCGCGGCGACAAAGGCGCGCAAACCGGACTTTGACCGCCTCAGCTCACTTCGAACTCGTTGGTGGTGCCGGTGAAGGGGTGCAGGGTGCCGTCCGGGCTCAGACCGTCGGCGAAGTGCCGCATGCGGTAGTTGCCCGGGGTGGCGTCCGTGGGGATGTCCCAGGTGAAGCGGGCTACGGATTCGGCGAGTCCGCGTTTGCTCCAGTAGAAGCGGACGGCCCATTCACCCTCGTTGGCGACGCGGACCCAGTCACCGGATGCGTTGCGGCGCTGTACCTCCAGGAAGGTCCCGTTGCGGCGCGGGTTGTGCTTGGGGTGGGCGGAGACGAATTCGGCGGCGGCCTGGGTACCACGCGCATACCAGGCGGCGGGCTGGGTCAGGACGTCGCCGAAACCACGCCCTGCCGGCGTGGCATCGGGACCGGGCGCAGGTTGGAAGTTCGGCTGCAGATTGGATATATCGCGGGGCGCCGGTCCGCGAGGCACCTGCTGACCGGCAGCGAAAGCCGTCGCCAGACGGGTGAACTCCTGCTGGTAGGCAGGCAATGTATAGCGACCGAAGAGGGTTGAGCCACCCTCGTACTGCTGGGAGTCGTATTCCTCCGGCGTGGTCACGTATTCGTGGTACGCGTTCGCGTAGCCCTGCATCAACACCTGCTCCAGCGCGACGCCGAGCGCGGCGGCGACGGTGCGGCGGATGCGCAGTCCGGCGACGATGGTGAATTCGCCACCGCCGCAAGCCAAGTAGAGCTCGCCGATCCGAACCAGCTGAATCGGCACCACATTCGGCACCCAGGGCACCGGCGGCAAGAGCCCGAGCGGCGCGATGATCGCCTTGGGCGCCTGCGCATCCGCGAGCCAGGACGGTGCGGGCTGGCGCGGATCGCCCAGCGCATCGATGAACGGATTGCGCACCCCCTCCGGGATCGGGACCCCCGGCAGACCCGGACCGTCCTCGACGCTGCCGGCGATGAGCGAGACACCCGCGGCGGCGGGCGCGGTATGGCGCGGTTGGCCGTCGGGGGTGAATCTGCCGTCGACGGCGGTATCGGCCAGGTCGATATAACAGAGCATCGAATCGACCGGACCGCTGATGGACTGCGCGCCCGACGACGCGGTTTTCGACGCGTCGTACTGGCGCTCGCCGATGATGCGGGTGTTCTCGAACTCGTTCTCGGTCGGCCCCGAACCCGGTTGCAGATTCAGATTCGGAGACAAATCCCCCGCGTTGGTCTGCGCGAACGCGGCGACGAAATCGGCCGGACCATCGAGATAGCGAACGCCGTGCTCGGCGTGTTCATAGGAGAACGAGGCGTAGCCCTTGTTATCCGCGCTGATCAGCCGGTTCTGGTTGGTCATCGATGTGTTGTGCGTGGCGAACCAGGTGATAGCGCCGACTTGCTTGCCGCCCTTGACGAATGACAGCACGGTGACCGCCGGGTCGATGGCATTCGGGAAGTGCTGTTTATCCACATCCGGATTGCGCTCGAAGGCGACTCGCGACCGGTTGACACTCGCGTCGTGCAGTTCGGCGCGGCCCAGCGAAAGCGTACCGGGTCCGAGATCGGCGTGCGCGGCGACGATAGCCTCCACAATGCCGTTCACCTCGGCGTCGTAGACCTGCTGTTGAAATCCCAGAATCGACAGGTTGTATGCGTAATCGTTGCTGGAGCCACCGCAGGTCGCATGTGAATGCGTCGAGGTGAGCAGGACGTTCTGCTCGGTATACAGATCACCGAAGCGGCGGGCGAGTTCGAGCAGGACGCCGCGATGCACGGACTGGAAAATCATGCCGTTCTCCGCGACGGCGAACACGATTCGGCGCGCACCACTGTCGATGACGAATGCGCGAGCACGCGGGCGCAGATGGATACCCGCCGTCTGCTGTTCGAACTGCGAATAGCCCATCATTCCGCATTCGGCGGCGGGGCCGGTGATATCGGAAAGACCGCGTCCGATAAGGTAGCCAGCGGATTCGGGAGTCGCGACGGCTGGTCCGTCGAGCGCCGCCGCCACACCTGGCACGGTGGCCACGGCTGTCGCGAGTACAGCGGAACCCGCCGCGGCTCGAGCCAGCACCGTTCTGCGCGAAATCGGCATACTTGTCTCCCTTCGATCCCGTGGTGCAGCGAACCACACAGCTAGACAGTCGTCCATTCGAGATTTTCGGCCCTGCGAATTGACTGTGGCGCAGTTGCGGACTTAACTCCCTTGGGTGTCCTCCCGATTGAGCGTCGAAGAACGACGGGCCCACCTTATCGAGGCAGCCATCGGCCTCGCCGAGAAAAAGGGCGTCGCGGGCGTGACCACGCGCGATGTCGCACAGGCAGCCGGCGTTTCGCTCGGTGTGGTGCATTACTGTTTCGAAAACAAGGACGCACTGATGACCGAGCTGGTCAAGGCGTTGTCGATGGAATTGCGTGATTCTGTCGACGCCAACGAAACAGTTTGGCAAGACGTCGGAAGTGGAAAAGAAGCGCTTCAAAAATTGATACGCGCCGGACTGGAACTGATGTGGCTCAACATCGAAGCCACACCGGAACGACAACTACTCACCTACGAAACCACGACATATGCGCTACGCGAAGGGGAATCTACTCCCGCGAAAATCGCGATCGCGCGCGAACAGTACGCATTCAACGACACCACCGTCGCCGACCTCCTCGACCAGGCCCGCGATGCCACCGGCTGCCGGTTGTCCGTGCCGGTGCCGACGCTGAGCCGCTTCGCCTTGAATGTGATCGACGGTGTGGTGTTGCGCTGGTTGGTCGACGATGACAGCGAAAGTGTGCGCGGACAACTGGATCTGCTCAGCGAGATGGTCGCGAACTACGCGGAGTAGGTGGGGCGCGAGTCGATCACGATCAGGCGGCAGTCAGGCTGGGTGATGCGGGGATTGGACGTGGGTGGTTGTGCCGTCGCGCCACCAGGGGACGCGGACAGTGGTTTCCAGGGCGCCGTGTAGGCGGATCTGGAGGTCGTCGTGCAGAACCAGGTCGCCTTGCTGGTCGGGCAGTGGAAATAGTTGGCGGAGAACGACTCCCAGCGGTTCGGCGAACCAGGTGGTGTGGCGGCCCTGGCTCGTCACCTCGGCGGTGATCACCTCGGAGACCATGGGGAGATCGAGCAAGTTCGCGAGCGCGGGTGCCGTGGGGGTATCGCCTGCTATCAGGTGATCCGCGGGGACGGCGAGGCCGAACCACGGCTGGTCGAGTACCCACGCATCATCAGGGTCGACGACCGCCGCAGACAGGGCGCGCACGCGCTCGGGGAGTTCGAGTTCGGTCAGGTCGAGGTGATCCACTGCGGCGGCGAGACGGGCGTGGATTCCAGAAACCACCTCGGGTGTAGGGGTTTTCGATGGATCGGCGAGGGCGGCCAGTAGTGCGGCGGCCAGTTCCTGGGTCATGGCGTTCGGGTTCGCCAAGACTGCGCGTAAGGCTTCGGGATCGAGGTCGGGGAGCTCGAATTCGGGTAGTAGACTGACGAATTCGGTATCCGCGGGGTGGCGGAGCAGGCCGAGAGGTGTGCCGTTGACGCGCGCGTGTCTGCGCAACCACCAAGCCGTGTAGCCTTCGGGATCGGTGAGCAGTTCGCGGGTGCGCGGACTGGATGCCAACTGTCGCAAGGCCGCTGGCCAGGACGGCTCGTCGACGAGGTCCAGGTCGCGGACTGCGGCCAGTTCCGGCGGATCCTCGGGCAGGCCCGACCACCAAAGTTCCTCGTCGTCCAGGTGGTGGTCGGGGCCGGTGGGATCGGATTCGACGACAATGCTGAAGTCCCAGCCGACGCCTACCGCGCGCAGCGCCTCGACGCCGTAGCGGTCCACCAGATCCGTTGCGACGGTGCCGAACGGCGAGTCCGGTACCAGCAATTCGCGCAACGGTGCCGCGGGGAGCAGCAATTCGTCGGCGGGGAGCAATTCTCCCGTCGTGTCGGGTAATTCGAGCAGGCCGAGCCAAGACGGCAGGGCCGACGGATCGGCATGCGCGGCGAGCCGCAGCACGGCGTCGGTGGTATCGCGATCGCCCGGCCGGTCCTCCAGTTCCGCGCGTAATCCGGGATCGCTCAATAGATCCTCGCCGGTGGCCGAACGTGCGCCGAGTCGCGCGAGCAGCGGATGCACTGCCTCGGGATGCACCAAACGCGCCCAGTGCACCGGGATGGCGACATCGAGTTGGTCATCCAAAACCACCGTGCGCGCACCGGTTACCAGTCGGCCGTCCGCGAGCGGTACCGCGAGCGCGCCGAGTTCCTCGGCAGCCAATGGATCGAGAACATATGGTTCCAACGCCGCATACAGCGACCGCCACCACTTCGGGGTCCGCTCGAGCCCACCCGAAAGTTCCGCCAGCCGAGCCAGTCCCAATCTGTGCACATCCAGCACACCCAGGGCCTCGCTGTGTGCGCGCTCCGATAACTCGGGCACCACCAGCGGGCCGACGACGTCATCCAGCAGGTCGGCCAGTTCCCAACTCAGACCGGTGAATACGCTCGCTCGGATAGGCACTGCCGTTGCGTCGTGGATTGGCTCGGGCGCGAGACAGCACGCGTCGCCAGGCAGGCCCGTAGCGGTCCAATCCTCGGTTTCGGACACACCGGCACTCGCGTCATGATGATCAGCATCGCAGCCCGCTGTTCCGAGCGTTGAAAAGGCTTGGTCAGCAGTCGAATCGGCCGATCTGATATCAGCTTGTCCCGAACGCGCTGCCATTGCACCAGAGGTTTTCGGTCGCGCGGCTACAACCGGAAGCCAGGGATGGGTCTGAAGTTCGCGGATCAGTGCCTCGCGCAGAATGCCGTCGACCTCGCTACGGGCGAAGCCCGGGGTGGGGACCAGGACGAGACGGTCGCGCGGCGGGAGGGCCCGGGCGAAATCGGCATAGCCCTCGGCGAATTCGGCAATGCGGGCACCGGGGAGAACCCGTCGACGGTCTGGCTGCATCGGGATATCGGCGATCAGGAGAGCCGGTAACGACAGCTCCTCGTCCGATCGCGTGGGCGCACGCAGCACATCCTGCGCGGCCGACACCGGCCGGCCATCGCGCAGCGGCAGCAGCCAGCGTGCCCGCGCAGTTCGGTACTCCCACCAAACCCGTTGCTGCGAGCCGGGGCCGTCGATGCGCAGTTCCCGCAGCGCCAGCCCAGCGGCTAGGCGTGCGCTCAGATCTCGATCGGTGCTGCCGAATTCGAGGTCGTCGGTTTCCTTCTTCCACCCGATTGGGTCGGTAAGCCCGCGACTCGGACCCGCACGCCCGCCGCTCATGTCGGCGACGGTGTCGCCAATGCCGTCGAGCACTCCTTTTCGGCTCGGCAGACCTGAATCGCCGGCGCCGAAATCCTCGCTGCTGTGTGCGGGGCACGCTCCGCTGTGCGCGCGCGGGTGCGGGGATTCGTTGTTCAGAGCGGTGACTGTACTGGTGATCTCGTCGTCGCCGATTTGGATGCCCCGTAGGGCGGGCAGTTCCAGGAGGAGGTCGACGGCTTCGGCGCGCATCGCGGCGAGAAGGGATTGGGGGTCGATGTCGGAGCGCAGGCGCAGGACGATCTCGGTGTCTGCGGCCGGCGGTGGGGTGGCGTCGTTCGGCCAGGCCAGGCGGAGGACAGGGGGTGTGAAGTTTTCGGCCGGGTCTGGGACGGTGATCGCGTGGTCGCGCAGGGCTTTCCAGGTGAGCTCGCGCGAGAACAGCAGGGAGCCGGTGGTCGAGCGCACCTCGATCTCGTCGCTGACCGTGCGTACGGCGGTGAAGCCGACGCCGAAGCGGCCCACGCTCGCGGCCGGATCCGCCTTACCGGAGGCGCGCAGCGCCGTCAGCGCGTGCACGCCCGAAAGATCCAGCGGTGCACCGGTATTCGAGATGTGCATGGCGCCGCCGACAAGACGCACTACCACTCGCCCCGCCACACCGGCCTTGGCCGCGGCATCCGCGGCGTTCTGCGCCAACTCGGTCAGCAGCCGATCCCGATACCCCGCCCGCACCAGATCCGCCTCGGTCGCCGCATCCTCACGCAACCGCGTAGGCGAATCACGCCAAGCCGCGAGAACCCCCGCCCGCAGCCCCGACGTCCCGAACGGATCCGCGGTCACGCCCTCCGCACTCACCTCTACAATGATGACCCGAACTCCGGCCGAGCCGCGGGCCCGGGCCTATTCCCACCCGCAGAGTCAGCAGCCTCGCCCTTGGCACCGGTGATCTCGCCGTCAGCATCGACCTGCCCACCGTCATCACCCGCAGCCGCGCTGTCGGTATCGACCGCTTCACCACGAACAGCGACGGTCCCAGCATCAGTGTCCGCACTCGCGTTATCTGCGTCAGCTGTCTCGGCACCAGCACCCGCGATCCAGCTTTCAGCTCGAGCAGCACGACCATCGATATCCGCACTCGCACTGTCCGCGCTTACCGCCTCGCCATCCGCATCCCTGATCTGGCCGACAGCGTCACCGTGGGTGTCCGCACTCACCCTGTGCGTGTCGGCCGCCTCGGCTCGAACCGCGCTAGACGCGCCACCCGCACTTTCAGCGTCACCTGCGAAGTCCGCCGGCGCACCAGCGTTGGCATCCGATTCCGGCTGCGCCCCAGCAACTCCAATGCCCGGTTCACTCGCCGTATCAGTACCCAACTCGGCCACGCGGTCGACGCCCGACGCCAGAGCACCGGGCCACACGTCCGACACAGACTCGCCGACGCTCGACTGGCCCCCCGCCACGCCACCGTCGACACCGATGGTCGGCGATGCCTCGCGAACTGCCGCACCACTCACGACCGCCGCCTCAGTCGCGACATCATCAGAGGATTCCGACTGCGACGCCACAGTTTCAGCACTCGACTCGCCGGAAGTGGAGACATTTGCCGAATCCTCGGTCGCGGCCTCAGACCCTGCCACGTCAGCCGAAATCTCGGCAGCCGCACCGTTCGACTCCACCTCACCACTGGCAGATGCATCTGTGGTCGATCCAGCCGGACTTTCCGCCGCATCCGTGCCGGGCACCACGTCGCCGACCGACCCGTTATCCACATCGGACGCGCCAGGAACGCGCTCGACCCCTGCACTCGGCTCGGCCACCACGTCCGCAGCGGGATCGGATGGGGCCGCAGCGCTGGATATGTCGGCCACATCGTGGGCAACGACATCGGGCCGGCCCGATGTGCTCGACTCTGCCGCAGCATCGCCTGGCAGCTGCACGACGTCCGACTCCACCGGGCCCGTCGCGCCGGTAGGCACATCACCCGACGCGGTGCCGCTCGGCTGCGCCACAGCATCGGATTCGGCGTGCTCATCCGACTCGGCCCCAGTCGCAGCTTCGCTGGTCTCCGAGGCAGTCGGCTCGTGCTCACTGACCGCATCCGCTGCGGCTGCGGGCGCGGGCTTGCCCGGCGCCTCCGCCGGGATCACGTCGAAAGCGGCGTCGTCGTATGCCTCGTACAGTGGCGATCCACCGCCGGTGGGGACTTCTACGTCCGAGTGCGCACCGCAGCCGTATTCGGTGTGCACTACGCGACCGTCGGCGCCCATGGCGTTTCCGCAGACGCCGAAAGCGGAGCGGAGGGCGCCGGCCAGCGGGAGGTAGAAGCCGCAGCTGCCGCAGGTGGCGGGCGCGGCCTTGGCCATATCGGTTTCGGGGCCGAATTCGGAGTACCAGCGTTCGGCGGCTTCTTCGCGGCCCTCGCGGCTGAGCACCTGGGGGCGGCCGAGGCCGATTTCCAGGGCCACCTCATCAACAGCCGGATCGCCGCTCGCGACGTAGCCGGGCACCAGACGCGGATCGTTCGCGGGCGGGGCGAGCAGATCGCCGGGCGCCAGATCGCCGGGGCGGATGCGCTGCTCCCACGGGATGAAATCGGGGGCGACCAGCGCGTCCGGACCGGGCAGCAGGGCCGATTCGCTCACCGTCGCGTAGTGCGCGCCGGGTGGGGCCGCCACCACGACCGCCCACTGCCAGCCGCGGTAACCGGGCAGGGTGGCCGCGAATCGGTGGGTCGCCGCGGACTCGTCCTCCGCGGTCACACCGAGATGCGCGCCCACGCCGGTCGGCTCCAACTCCAGGAGCGCACGGCGGGCAACGTCGACGGCATCGGCAAGGATCGGCCGCACACCGGACTGCGAAACAGATACTGCGCTCACGGCCTACATTTTGCCGTATGGAGCGCAATCGGCGATCGTTGGCCGTCGTTGTCCTGGTCAGCCTGCTCGGAATCACCGGGTGTGGCGGCTCCGACGACGATCCGCCGCGACTGCACATCGAGGTGATCGGCACCCGTCCGCACGATCCGCGTGCGTTTACCGAGGGTCTGGAGGTCGACGGCACGGTGCTCTACGAAGGCACCGGCATGCCGGGCGCGTCGGGCGTGCGGGCCACCGATCTCACCACCGGTAACGAACTGACCCGGGCGGAACTGCCCCCGCCCTACTTCGGCGAGGGCGTCACCAAGGCCGGTGCCACCCTCTGGCAACTCACCTGGCGGGACCAGGTGGCGATCGCCCGCGATCCGGCGACACTAGCCGAACGCACCAGGGCGTCCTACGACGGCGAGGGCTGGGGTCTGTGCACCCGCGCGGACAGCTTGGTGATGAGCAACGGCACGGACACCCTCACCTTCCGCGATCCGGTCACCTTCGCCCCGACCGGCACCGTCACCCTCGACACCCGACACAGCGCCAAGCTCAACGAACTCGATTGCGCCGCCGATGGTTCCGTCTATGCCAATTCCTATCCCACCGACGAGATACTGCGCATCGATCCGGAAACCGGCCGCGTCCTCGCGGTCATCGACGCGCGCGGACTGCTGCCCGCGACCGTGCGCGCGGGCACCGATGTGCTCAACGGCATCGCCCAACTGCCCGGCACGGACCACTTCCTCATCACCGGCAAATACTGGCCGACCATCTTCGAGGTCCGATTCGTACCGGAGTGAGCGAGCGCAGCGAGCGACCGTCAGCACGGTCGAGTACTCGCTCGTGCCGGGGCCGAGCGCCAGCGTGGCGCAGGTATGAGCGAGCCGGGTCACCTTTCCGGACGGGTTCGAGCGGCAAGTGAACTCGAGCCGCCGATGTACGACAGAATTGACGCTGTGACTACTCCCCGCGATCCCTCCGGTTCCGACCGTGGTCCGTGGGATGGCGAGGAGTCCCCACCGATTCAGCGTCACCCCGGCTACGACCGCTACCCGCCACCCCACACCCCGCCCCGCCGGTCCTCGCTACCGCCCCTGCCGCCCGAACCACCACCGACCAAGCCGCTGCCCGGCGGCTCCGCGAAACCGGCCGCCCCCGAGCCCGAATCTCCGGCCGAGCCCCAGCGCATCCCACGCAAGCTGACCGTCACCCGGGTCGCCGCCATGCGCGGCCGTGAACTGACCTCCCGCGGCGTCGCCACCTTCCAGCGCGCCGCCAAGGCCGACGGCGCCGACAAATCCGGCCTCACCGCCCTGACCTACGCCACCATGGCGAATTTCGCCCTGGACGCCGCGATCGCGGTGGCCCTGGCCAACACACTGTTCTTCGCCAGCGCGACGGCGGAAAGCAAAACCAAAGTCGCGCTGTACCTATTGATCACTATCGCCCCGTTCGCGGTGATCGCCCCGCTCATCGGACCGATGCTGGACCGGCTGCAGCGCGGCCGCCGCCTCGCACTGGCCACCTCGTTCGGGGTGCGCGCGGTAGTCGCGGTGGTGCTGATCATCGCCTTCGACAGCTGGGCGCTGTATCCGCTCGCCCTATGCATGATGATCGGCAGTAAATCGTTCTCGGTGCTCAAGAGCGCGGTCACACCGCGCGTGCTGCCACCCGAAATCGACTTGGTACGCACCAACTCTCGGCTCACCGTTTTCGGCCTGGTCGGCGGCACCATCGGCGCGGGCGCGGTCGCCGCACTCGCCGCCGCGATCGCCGGTTCGAATGGCGCGCTGGTGCTGGCCACCGCGATCGCGATCGCGGGCACCTACCTGAGCCTGCGCATCCCACGGTGGGTCGAGGTGACCGAGGGCGAGGTACCGGCGACCCTCAGCTATCACGCGAATACCGAAGTGCTCAGCGCGGCAGCCGAAGCCGCGGTGCCGCCGCGCAAGCGCAGGCAGCCACTCGGCCGCGCGGTCGTGACCGGACTATGGGGCAATAGCGCGATTCGCGTCTTGACCGGCTTCCTGACGTTCTATGTGGCCTTCGTCGCCAAGGCGACCGAACATGGCGGCTGGCAGCAGGCCGCCATGCTCGGCGTGGTCGGCGTCGCCGCGGCGGTCGGCAATTTCGTCGGCAATGCGACCGGCGCCCGGATCAAACTCGGCAAGCCGTCGCTGGTCGTGCTGGGCTGCACGGCCGCCTGCTGCGCGGTCGCCCTGCTCGCGTTCTTCCTGAACAATCTGCTCGGCGCCGCGTTGGCGACCCTGGTCGCCGCGGCCGCGAGCGCGCTGGCGAAGGTCTCGCTGGATGCCTCCATCCAGGATGATCTGCCGCCGGAATCTATCGCGTCCGGCTTCGGCCGGTCCGAAACCGTACTGCAGCTCAGCTGGGTCCTCGGTGGCGCGGCGGGCGTACTGATGCCGACCACCTACTGGCAGGGATTCGCGTTCA
The DNA here is from genome assembly GCF_054065835.1 of Nocardia citri. Lineage (NCBI taxonomy): Bacteria > Bacillati > Actinomycetota > Actinomycetes > Mycobacteriales > Nocardiaceae > Nocardia > Nocardia citri. The sequence continues at coordinate 672,545 of NZ_JBSUQM010000001.1, read as the reverse complement.
TCTCCGCGGTCCTGCTGTTCGGGCTGCTGCAGACCTTCATAAGCGACCGCGGCCACTCCCTGCTGCCCGGCCTCGGCGGCCACCGCCCCGAACATGCCGAGCAGGCGGTCGCGACAACCCGACACGCCGACGCCGACCGAGCCGCGCAACGCGGCCGGGAACGCGGTAGCGACACTAAGCACATGCAACAAGGCACAGGAGACCCGATCTGGTGAACAAACCAAGTACCCGCACCGTCGTCGCGCTATGCGTGGCGGCCCTACTGGTGTTCACCGTCGCCTTCGTCGGCGTGTTGACGGTGCTCGTCCGCAAGGCGGACCGCCCGGACCCGACCGTCACCGCATACGCCCACGGCAAGACCGTCACGGTGCCCCCATTCCTGTACTGCACCGTGAAAATGGAGGACTGCAAGTACGGCGAGACCGTCGTCCTCGATGTCCCCGCCGGATATCCGCTGCAGCTGTCGCTGCCGAAGAAGATCGCCGACGCGCCGTGGCTGGCGCAGCTGGTCTACGTCCTGCCCACCGGCGAGAAGGTGGACCGGGTGGTGAGCCGCAACGACTTCCCCGCGGGCGCCCTCGCCGTCACCATCGACTCGAAGCCGGAGCCCGAATTGCGGCTCGTCGGTATCGAATTGCAGCTGCCGATCCTCGCCCGCGACGAGACCGGCCGCGAGTTCTACGTTCCGCACGCGGCCTGGTCGATCAGTACCTCTCCGTAGCGACCGCAGGTCGCTCGAAAGATTCAGCCCGAAAATGATTCGCGCGCTGTCCGGTAGGCCGGGCAGCGCGCGAAATTCGTTATCCGCGAATGTCAGTGGTCGAGTTCGCGCGCGACCGCCCGCACTACTTCCGAAATGCGCTGCGCGGTCTTGCGATCCGGGTACTTACCCTTGCGCAGATCCGGCTGTACCTTGGCCTCGAGCAGGGTGATCATGTCCTCGACCATCCCGTGCAGTTCGTCCGGTGTGTGCTTGCGCGCGGCCGGTTCCTTGTGCGCCCCGCGATCGCGATCCTGGTTCTGCCGTACCGAGGGCGGCGATTCGAGCACCTTCAGACTCAGCGCCTGCGGCCCACGACGACCCGCGGCCATGCCGAATTCGACGCGCTGACCGGGCTTGAGCCCGTCGACGCCAGCAGGCAGCGCGGACGAACGGACATAGACGTCCTCACCCTCGTCCTGGGAAAGGAAGCCGAAGCCCTTTTCGACGTCGTACCACTTCACCCTGCCGGTCGGCACTGCACTCACCCGTTCGTCATCGAAACTCGGACCCCAGCGGCCCGAGCGCATCCCTCTGCCCAGGTGCTCGTCCGGCATACCGCCTCGGACAGCGCCTGTCAGCTTGCGAAAAGAACGCGCCCCACAACTATGCAGGACGCGATTGACAGCGAGTCTACCCCGGTGCGAATAACGCAAGCACATCAGTTTTACGGTCGAGCAGTGACAAACCCATCCGCGCCGCCGCCGCCCAGCCACCCACCACGTCGTGCGGGCGATCGGTTGCTGTATGTAGCACTCGGCCTGTTCGCGATCGGCTTGCTCGCCATCGTCGCCATATTTCTGACGCCGGTGCTCAGCGATTCCAACCCGGGCCTATGGCTGTATTTGCTGGCGATGTTGACGCCACTCGGTTTCCTCTGCGCCGTCGTCTTCGCACTGCGGTCCGGCCGACGATCGCGGTAAACCGTTTACCCTGCCAATCGTTACCGATCCGCAGATGTGATCCTCGTCACATAACGACGCGATAACGAAGCGGCGCGGACCCGCAACCGGCCCGTCCACACCGTGTCTCAGCTGCGCGGAAGCGTCTCCGCCGCAACCGATACCGGTCCGAGACCCGGGCAGACCCGCCGGTTACCAAATAGTGATTTTTCGCGACGATCGTCGTACGGTCTTACCCAGCCGGGACAACCGGCAACCACCGGCCCGCCGCATCCAACCTCGCCCCGCGGGTACCGGACCCCAACGGAAAGCAGGGGTGAGGGCGGGACGGACGACCTCTCAGTCCGGACCACTTGCAGATGCGTACGAGAGGCAGAAGAACCCGATATGAGTGGACGCCATCGCAAGCCAACCTCCACCGGGCGCACCGTAGCCAAGGTCGCCGTCACCGGCGCGATCATCGGCACCGCAGGTGTGGCTCTCGCTGGAAACGCCAGCGCGGCACCCGACCAGGATTGGGATCGCCTCGCGCAGTGCGAGGCCGGAGGCAACTGGGGCATCAACACCGGCAACGGTTTCCAGGGCGGACTGCAGTTCTCCCCGAGCACCTGGAATGCCCACGGCGGCGGCGAATACGCCGCGACGGCCAACCAGGCCAGCCGCGAGCAGCAGATCGCGGTCGCCGAGAAAGTCCTTGCCAGCCAGGGCTGGGGCGCTTGGCCCTCGTGCTCGGCCTCGCTCGGCCTGAGCAGCGCATCGACCCCGCGCACCGCCCCCTCCTCCACCGAGACCCCGCGTTGGAACCCGGCCCCGGCCGCGCCGCAGCAGGCCGCAGCCGACCCGAATCAGCAGGTCTTCGACGCGATCGACCGCGCCGTCGCCGTCGTACAGGGCCAGGGCGTACAGATCCCGCAGGAAGCCCTCGATTTCTTCAACGCCGCCAAGGGCACTCAGCTCGACCCGGCGATCGTGAACTTCTACGAGGCGAACAAGGGCTTGCTGCCCTCCTGAGTCGTCACGAAGCAGACCATATGAAGAAGGTCCCCGCATCCAGGTGATGCGGGGACCTTCTTCGTATCCGCGGGTTTTCCGTCCGGGTACCGAGCGGTGTGCCGCTCAGCGGTTGATCACCGTGTTCGGGTGCATATACGGCAGCTGATCGGCCGGAACCGGAAACTCGGTGTCCTCACCGAACGGCGAGAGCCCACCGGAACGAGTCGACGACAGTTCGGTGACCGCGTGGCCACCGTCCTCCACCGAGGGCCAGCCATTGTCGACATAGGGTTTCTTCGATTTGTTCACCACGATCTCATGCTAACGCGCTGCATACCGGCGCTCCTGCCGCTCCCCCGCCTCTGCGGGCCTTTTGCCGGTGCTGAGGCAGACCAGCGGACGAATATCATGCACCGTAGGCTGGAGCCGATGACTGCGACCGAATCCCTGGCCGGGTGGCTTGCGGCCCGCAGCGATGCGCAGCTGGTGGCCCTCCTCGAACTCCGGCCCGATCTGGCCGTGCCGCTGCCCTCCTCCATGGCGGTGCTCGCGGCCCGCGCCGAGCAGCGCGCGTCGGTCCTGCGTGCCACCGACGACCTGGACACACTCGAGTTCGCGATCGTGGAAACCCTCGCGGTGCATCGGGCGACGGGCTCCGGCGCGACGCCGATGAGCCGCAAGGCATTGCGCGTGCAGTTGAAAGATCGGGTGAAGGTCGCGGCGATCGACGCCGCGCTGGCCCGCCTGTCCGATCGCGCACTGGTCTGGCAAGACGGTGACGACCTACATCTGATCCCAGCCGCCGCCGAGGCGCTGCCGTGGCCGATCAGCAGCACCACCGAAATTCCGGATGCGCTGACCGAGCCCGAGGTGTTCGCGGCCCTGGCGGCCGTTTCGCCCGCCGAACGCGCGCTGTTGGACAAGCTGGCCACCACGGGCCCGCGCGGACGTACCAGGGACGCCGCACCGGGTACACCGCCCGACCGCCCGATCCAGCAACTGCTCGGCCGCCGATTGCTGCATTGGATCGACGAGGGGACGGTCGAACTCCCGGTCACCGTCGGCCAAGTGCTGCGCCGGGAGCCGGTGACCCATCCGCACGCGCTGAAACCGCCGGAGCCGACACCGACGAAGCACACCCCCGCCGAAGTGAACGCCGTCGCGGCGGGCGAAGTAGGTGAGTTGCTTCGGCACTGTGCCGACATTCTGGAGGCGCTCGGCCAGGCCCCCGCACCAGCATTGCGCGCGGGTGGGCTGGGGGTGCGGGAGTTACGCCGCATCGCCAAGCAGACCGGTATCGACGAAGCGCGCGCCGGACTGCTGATCGAACTACTGGCCGCGGCCAAACTCGTCGAGAAGGGTATGCCGGACCCGCCACCTGAATTCGACTCCACCGACGACTTCTGGGCGCCGACACCGGCCGCCGACGGCTGGCGGGACGCGCCACCCGCGCGCCGCTGGGTGGCGCTGGCACAGGCCTGGCTGGACCTGGACCGTATGCCGTGGATGATCGGCATGCGCGACGCCAATGACAAACCGCTGGCGGCATTGTCGATCGAACTGCGCACCCCGCACGCACCGCGCCACCGACGCACCATGCTGAATCTGCTGGCCGAATTTCCGACCGGCACCGGCTTGGCCCCCGCCGATATCGGTCGACTGCTGGCCTGGCGGCAGCCGCGATGGCGCAGGCACTTTCGCGCCGAGGCGGTTGAGCACACGATCGACGAGGCCGCGACGCTCGGTTTCATCGGACGCGGTGCGCTCGGTTCGCCGGCGCGGGCACTACTACGCGATTCCCCGACCAGCGCCTGCGATGCCGAGACCGAGATGGAATCGGCGCTGCCGGAGCCGATCGACCATGTACTGGTCCAGGCGGATCTGACGATCATCGCACCGGGTCCGCTGACGCCGGTGCTTCAGAGCCGGGTGGCACTCGTGGCCGATATCGAATCCGCAGGGGCGGCAACGGTTTACCGGATCAGCGAAACGTCGGTACGGCGGGCGCTCGATGCCGGGATAACCGCGGCCGAACTGCATACGCTGTTCACCACGCACTCGCGGACCCCGATTCCGCAATCGCTGACCTACCTGATCGATGACGTCGCGCGCAGGCATGGCCAGCTCCGGGCCGGTATGGCGCAGTCGTTCGTCCGCAGTGACGATCCGGCATTGCTCGCGCAGGTGCTGAGCTCGCCGGTGGCGAACGAACTCGCGCTGCGGGCCATCGCACCCACCGTTGCCATCGCCCAGGCGCCACTCGGCGAATTGCTCGAACAGTTGCGCGCGGCCGGATTCGCGCCGGCCGGTGAGGACTCCGCGGGCACCATCGTCGACCTACGCCCGCGCGGTGCCCGGATCGCGGTGCGCCCGCATGCCAGGCAGCCGTATCGTCCGACGCCGCCGAGCACCGAGCAGCTGAGTCTGCTCGTCGCGGAGCTGCGCGCGAGTGACCGGGCCGCCAGCGCCCGCAATGGCCAGTCAGTGCGTCCGGACGGCACCAGAACGAGTACCGCCGCAACCCTGGCGCTACTGCAATTGGCGGCGCGGGTGCGGCGGTCGGTCAACATCGGTTATGTCGATGCCAGCGGTGTCGCGTCGCAGCGCGTGGTCGAACCCTTGAAGGTGGGCAATGGCCAGCTCGACGCGCTGGACCCGGTGACCGGAGCGATCCGGCATTTCACCTTGCACCGGATCGCGTCGGTCGCCCTACTCGAGTAATCAGCCTTTCGCGGCGCCGAGGCAGAAAGTCACCTTCGGGTCCGGGACGGTCACGAAGCTGGTGGCATTCGCGCCGCACTGCAATTCGTCGGCCTGGCCGTCGATGCGCTGGACTACCTTGAAGGTGGCTTCGGCGGAGGAGCAGTCCACGTACTTGAACGGGTTGGTGCCGACATCGGCGTAGCAGCTGCCCTGTTTGAAGTTCGGCGCGAGGCACATGTAGGCCTGGCCGCCACTGACCAGGTCCTCGGTGTAGGTGGTGTATTCGGCCGCGCAGTCGAGTTTCTGGTCCGCGGTCTTGAATACCTTGTAAACCGCCTTCGGCGAAGAGCAGTCCTCCGGCTCGGACTTGGTGGCCGACGACGAGCTGTCGGTGACATTGATGCAGTCACCGACCTTCGCCTTGGCGGTATCGGACTTGCTTGCGTTGTCCAGCGCCGAACAACCGGTCGCCACGGCCACCAATGCGCCCACCGCCAGGAGGGCGAGCACAATGCGTGCCAGCAGCCTCATTCCTGGGAACTTCAACGTGAAACCCTCTCTCACCGAACATGTTCACGGCAGTCGTGAACGCGGTGAGGATACCGTCACGGTCGTCCGAACCGCATCAGCGGTTCGGACGGTCGACCAAATCCGGGATGCGACTCAGTACAGCCCGTACAGCCCGTGCAGTCCGGTCAGCTCCAGCAGCGCGAGGCCGACGAATTTCGGGATCAGGTTGACCAGACGACGATTCGTGAGTGGATCACTAACAGTGCCTTCCACATTACGAACACTTGGGCGCTCGTCCAGCACATGCACTCCGACGCATCCGGAGCCCGGGTCGTTACGCTTGGCGAGTATGAGGCTCGATGTGGTCGCCGTCGACCTGTACGGACTCGACCCCGCTGAGTTCATCGCCGCCAGGGCGGCACGCGTCGCCGAAGCAAAGGATGCGGGCGACAAGGAACTCGCGGCCGCAGTCGGCAAACTGCGCAAGCCGACGGTGGTTGCCTGGACGGTGAATCTGCTGGCCCGTGCGGCGCCCGATGACGTCGATGCGCTGCTTCAACTCGGGGCCGCACTGCGTACGGCGCAACAGGAATTGTCCGGCGATCAGTTGCGCGTACTGACCACGCAGCGGCAGCAGCTCGTCAATACCCTCGCCAAGCAAGCGGGTGCACTGGCCGCCGAACGCGGACACCCGGTTACCGAAGGGGTGTTGCGCGAGGTGGGCCAGACGCTGACAGCCGCGCTCGCCGATGACGACGTAGCCGAGCAGGTGCGCAGCGGGACACTCGTGACAGCGGCGAGTTATGAGGGTTTCGGACCGGGTGGCGCCACACTTACCTCGGTAAGCGGAACAGGCACAAAGAAATCCGCCGAAACCGCAGCCGATGACAATGCGCGCGGAGAACTCGATGACGCGCTCGAAGCACTCGAATCCGCGCGTGCGGCACAGGATTCAGCGCAGACCGAGGCCGACGAGTCGGCAAACCGATTGGCCGAGAGTGAATCCCGCGTCGAGGCATTGCGTGAAAAGCTGGCGCATGCCGAACAGCAGAAGCAGTTCGCCCGCACCGCCGATCGCGGTGCGCAGGATCAATTACGTGCGGCCCGGAAACAGCTCGATCGGGCCGAGCGCCGGATGGAACGGGCCCGCGAGCGCGTCGACTGAACGTCAGCCGCGCAGTGCGCCCGGAAACAGGTATTCGTCCGGCGGCGGTGTGGTGCGGTTCAACCAGGCGTCGAAGAAACCGCTCAGATCGGTCGGGGATTTCGACTGCACGAAGGTGCGGAACTCCGGCATCGAGGCATTGCCATAGGCGTGCGCGGCATTGAATTCCCGGACGGCCGCGAAGAATATTTCGTCACCGAGCTGCTTACGCAGGGCGTGCAGGAAAAGCGGGCCGCGATAGTAGACCGAGGTGAATTCATTTTCGACGCCCGGATCTTGCAGCGAAATATCCCAGAATTTCTGGTCGGCGCGGTATTTCCGAATGGTCTCGCGGTAGTCGGCGTCGACGTCCTTGCCCTCCATGCGCTCCGGCCACAGATAGTCGGCGGTGTAGCTGGCGAAGCATTCGTTGAGGCAGATATCGGACCATTGCCGCACCGAAACCGAATCGCCCCACCACTGGTGCGCGATTTCGTGCACCACGGTGTGTAGATCGGTCCACGGTGCGTAGATCGGACGGGTCTGGGTCTCCAGCGAGAACTCCAGATCCGCGTCGACATAGATACCGCCCCCGGCGTCGAACGGATAGGGGCCGTAGAGCGCCTCTTCGAAGTCGATGATTTCGGGCAGCCGCTGTTCGGTATCCCTATTGCGCTCCGCATTCGAAGCGAAGGCGCTGATCAGTGGAGTGCCGTTGGCGCGGCGCTGCTCGAGGTAGCTGAAGTGATCGATCGCGACCGTGGTCAGATAGCCGAGCACCGGTTGGTGCGATTCCCAGGTGACATTGCGCTTGGCACCGGTGACCGCGTCCTGGGTGCGCACGCCATTGGAAACCACCTCCCATTCCGCGGGAACCGATGCGTGCAGGGTGAAGGTGGCCTTGTCCAAGGGGGTGTCGTTGAGCGGATACCAGGTGGCGGCCGAATGCGGTTCCCCCGCGACGAAGGCACCGCCGCTGGGCGCATAGGTCCAGCCCGCGCCTTCGGTGTTCCTCGCCTGCCCGGCATAGTCGACGGTCACGGTGAACGGCAGACCGGGCAGCAGCGGCAGCAGTGGGGTCACCGTCAGTTCGTGCTCACCATTGCGATCGAAGGCGGCGGGCAGATTGTTCACCGAGACCATGCGCACATCCGGGCCGTCGAAGTCCAGGTCGAACATCCGCAGGGGCTCAGTGGCGGTGGCGTCGACCCTGGTCGTACCGGTGAGTTGATGGCTCGGCGGGTCGTAGTCGATGGTGACCTCGTAGTGGCCGACGTCGTAGCCGCCATTGCCGTCCAGCGGGTAGTACGGATCGCCGAGACCCGGCGCGCCGACCAGCGGATCGGCGCTCGCCGGAACCGGGGCGGCGACCAGTGCGCCGATCACGGCCACAGACAACCAGCCCGACCACCTCATACCACCACCACCCCTTTCACAGCCCCAACCGCCCCTCGGTGGATGGTAGTCGCTTCAGTCGGCGCTACCGCTGAGCGCCACCGACGCGCCGAGGCCGAAGATCATCGCACCGCCCGAACCACCGACCGCCTCGAGCCGTTGTGGCGAACGCGCGAACCAAGCCCGGGCCGAGGCGGCGAGCAGACCCCACGCGCTGTCGGAGATCAATGCGATCGCCAGGAAGATGCTGCCGAGAATCAGGAATTGCAGCTGCAGCGACCCCGCCGACGGTTCGGCGAAATGCGGCAGTACCGCCGAGAAGAATACGATCCCCTTGGGATTGGTCAGCCCGACGAAGACGCTCTGCCGGAACACCTTGGCATCGGCGGGGTCGATCCGGGCGTTCAGCGCCGCGCACAAAGCCTTGCGCTCGCGAATCGCGTGAATCCCCAGGTACATCAGATAGAGCGCGCCGGCGAACTTGACCGCGGTGAGCGCGAACGCCGAGGCCGCGAGCAGGGTACCGAGCCCCACCGAGACCAGCAGTAGCGCGGCGAAAACGCCCGCGCAGTGACCGAATGCCGAGACCAGGGCGGCGCGACGGCCGAGCGCGAGGGCCCGGCCGATGGTGAAGAGCACACCGGGTCCGGGGATGACGATGATGACGATCGATGCGGCGATAAAAGCCAGTAAGTTGGACGCCGGAACCATTTAACGAGTCTATTCGGCGGCACAAGGGGATTCGGCTGATCAGGAACCCAGGTCACCAGGGAGCTGATGGGGGTCGAGCAGCAACCGTTTGGCTGATGTGCGCCGAACCTTGTCGGCGAGTTCCAGATTATCGGTGAGCAACCGCCACTCGACCTCGCCGATGGCCGCCCGCGCCCGATCGATGACGGTGCCGTCGCGGGTGCCCCAGGCGATCGGCATGGCACTGACCGACTGCCAGCGCTCGCCGACCTGACGCGGTGCCCGATCGGTGCGCACCGCGACCGACGGCACCCGTTCACCCGCGCGCATCTCGTGTCCGGGCAGCGCCTTGACCTTCCTGACCACCAGGGCGTAGCACTGATCTTGGGTGTCCGGTTTCGAGACATCGACCAGTGCGAGCAGCACCACCCCGCCCGGATGGGTTTCGGAGACGACCGCGGGCACCAGTTCACCGTCGGCATACAGCTTGTCGACGCTGGAGCGGTGCGGCGTCCAGAACGCCACCCACAGCGCGACCGCAACGCCTAATACGAATGCGACAGCCAGCAGATAGGCCCACGGATGATCGAGCCAGATCAGGAAAGCGGTGCCGAGCCCCAGCAGGACTGCGGCACCGATCGCCGCCGCTCGAAGTCGGCGCAGACTTGCGACGACTTCGTTGACCGCGCGGGCATGCTTGCGGTCGACTGTGAAATCGAAGCGTCGCACGTCACCATTCCTACAGCGTGTTGTACAGGTCGTCCGACACCACCCTGCTCGGGTGTTCCCACACCGTTGGCGATGCAGGGTTCGGTGTTTCACCGAGTTCGCCGCGCCCGGTTCACCGGTCCAAGCAGTGGCCGGCCAGAGCCAAACTCTCCACAGGCATTGATAACCCGGCCTCCCGCACAGAGGTCCGGAGTGTCGTCGCGGACACAGGCGCCACTCTACCGAAGGGCACTGACAAGTTCGGCTGATTATCCGATGGCCGGTCCCAGCAAGTCATCGGCATCCGTAATGCGATAGGCGTAACCCTGTTCGGCCAGGAAACGCTGCCGGTGCGCGGCATATTCGGCGTCCAGGGTTTCACGTGCGACGACGGAATAGAAGTGGGCTTGGCCACCATCGTGTTTCGGCCGCAGCAGCCGACCGAGCCGTTGCGCTTCTTCCTGACGCGAACCGAATGTTCCCGAAACCTGTACCGCGACAGAGGCTTCGGGCAAATCGATGGAAAAGTTCGCGACCTTGCTCACCACCAGCACCGGAATCTCACCCCGCCGGAACGCATCGAAAAGCTCTTCGCGCTCCTTAGTTTTCGTCGAACCCTGAATGACCGGCGCATTGAGATCCGCGCCGAGTTCATCGAGCTGATCCAGGTACGCGCCGATCACCAACGTCTGCGCATCCTTGTGCCGCGCCAGAATCGATTCCACCACGGGGATTTTCGTGCGCACGGTCGAGCAGAGCTTGTAGCGCTCCTCGGGCTCGGCGGTGGCGTACGCCATCCGCTCGGCATCGGTGAGGGTGACCCGGACCTCGATGCAGTCGGCGGGAGCTATCCAGCCCTGCGCCTCGATATCCTTCCATGGCGCGTCGTAACGCTTGGGTCCGATCAGCGAGAACACATCGCCCTCGCGGCCGTCCTCGCGCACCAGGGTCGCGGTGAGACCGAGCCGCCGCCGCGATTGCAGATCGGCGGTCATCCGGAAGACCGGTGCGGGTAACAGGTGCACCTCGTCATAGATGACCAGGCCCCAATCGCGGCTGTCGAAGAGCTCGAGGTGCTTGTACTCGCCCTTGGTGCGGCGGGTGATGACCTGATAGGTGGCGATGGTGACCGGACGGATCTCCTTGCGCTCACCGGAGTATTCACCGATTTCTTCCTCGGTCAACGAGGTGCGCGCGAGCAGTTCACGCCGCCACTGCCGTCCGGCAACGGTATTGGTGACCAGGATCAGCGTCGTGGCCTGAGCCTTGGCCATCGCGGCCGCCCCGACCATCGTCTTGCCCGCACCACACGGCAGCACCACGACACCGGAACCACCGGCCCAGAACGATTCGGCCGCCATCTCCTGGTAATCGCGCAGATGCCACTGGCCGCCGGTGTAATCCAGCTCGATCGGATGCGCCTCACCGTCGACGTAGCCCGCCAGATCCTCGGCCGGCCAGCCGATCTTCAACAGCATCTGCTTGATCCGACCGCGCTCGGACGGATGCACGATGACCGTGTCCTCGTCCACGCGCGCGCCGAGCATCGGCGTGATCTTCTTGTGTCGCAGCACTTCCTCGAGCACCGCCCGATCCAGACTGACCAGCGTCAGCCCGTGCGCCGGATTCTTCACCAGCTGCAGCCGGCCGTACCTGGCCATGGTGTCGACGATGTCGACCAGCAGTGGCTGCGGTACCGCATACCGCGAGTAGCTGACCAGAGCATCGACCACCTGCTCGGCGTCATGTCCGGCGGCCCGCGCATTCCACAGCGCCAATGGCGTCACCCGATAGGTGTGCATATGCTCCGGCGCCCGCTCCAATTCCGCGAACGGGGCAATGGCCTGCCGGGCCACCCCGGCCAACTCGTGGTCGACCTCCAAGAGCAGCGTCTTATCACTCTGAACGATCAGCGGGCCGTCGGTCACAGCAGCGCCTCGCTGACGCTCGGCTCCACTGCGACCGCAGGTGCTGTGTTGATGGTTCCCTCGCTACGCTCGGTCACAGCAGCGCCTCGCTGACGCTCGGCCCCACTGCGACCGCAGGTGCTGTGTTGATGGTTCCCTCGCTACGCTCGGTCACAAGCTCTCCTCGTATATGCGACTGCGGCCCATTCTCCCCGATACCACCGACAACCCATCGGATGCGGCACTGGTCGGCCCGACGGGCGTAGCTCGCGTCGGCTTCGCACATACAGCGTGCGAGCGGCCTGTTTTGTTCCGGGCGAATGTAGTGACCGCCCGTTCTCAGCTGAATCCGGACACGCGGACCTGGTCGGTCCACCGCCGATCAACTGGACCGAGACGGGTCCGGGGCGGGTGCGCGAACATCGGACGCATGATCGAGACTGCGGCGATTCTGGGTGTGGCGGCGGCCGCGTTGGGCATGGTGCTCACACCGGGACCGAACATGATGTATCTGGTGTCGCGCAGCGTTACGCAGGGACGGCGGGCCGGATTGGTGTCGCTCGGCGGCGTCGCGGCGGGGTTCGGGGTCTATCTGGCGGCGGCAACGGCGGGTATCACCGCGGTGTTCGCCGTCGTGCCCGGCCTCTACCTGGCAGTGAAGCTGGCGGGTGCCGGATATCTGTTGTGGTTGGCCTGGCAGGCGGTGCGACCCGGCGCAACCTCGGTGTTCGCGCCCGCCGAGTTGCCCGCGGATCCGACACGGCGATTGTTCTGCATGGGATTGGTCACCAATCTGCTGAACCCGAAGATCGCGATCATGTACATGGCGTTGATTCCGCAGTTCGTCGTGCCCGCGCACGGCCGGGTGTGGTTGCAGAGTCTGTGCCTCGGGATGGTGCAGATCGCGGTGGCATTGACAGTGAACACAGTGATCGTGCTCGGAGCGGGCGCGATCGCCGCCTTCCTGACCGGTCGGCCACTGTGGCTCCGGGTCCAGCGTTACGGCATGGGCACGCTGCTCGGCGGCATCGCGGTACTGCTCGCGACCGACCGTGCGCGGCCGATGGCGGCCTGATCCCAGCAGCCGCGGGGTATGTGATCGTGTGCGCACGGCGCATGTCGATTCCGCGGTGAATACCGCACAGCACGTCGGAGAGTGGTTCGGCGTCGGCAAGGCCGCGCCTAGACTCGAACCCCCGCCCGGAGTCGGTGCACGCCCTCGTCGAGGGTTTCGTCTCGCTTGCAGAATGTGAAGCGCACCAGGTGATTCCACGCCTCGGCATGATCGGCGAAGACACTGATCGGCACGGCCGCGACGCCGAGGCGACCCGGGAGCTCCCGGCAGAAGGCCAAGCCGTCGGTCGCACCCATCGGCGTGATATCCGCGCAGATGAAATAGCCACCCGCGCTCTCCTTCACACCGAAACCGGTGTCCTTCAGCGCAGCGGTGAGCCGGAGTCGCTTGTCCGACAGCGCGTCTCGCAGTCCGGCAACCCAGCCGAGTTCATTGTTCAGCGCGTGCGCGACGGCCGGTTGGAACGGCCCGCCGGCCACGAAGGTCAGAAACTGTTTGGCCGCCAGCACACCGTCGATGAGTTCGGCCGGACCGAGTGCCCAGCCGGTCTTCCAACCGGTGACACTGAAAGTCTTTGCCGCGCTGGACACCACGACGGTGCGCTCGGCCATACCGGGCAGGGTGGCGAGGCTGATGTGCTCGTTGCCGTCGTAGACGAGGTGCTCGTATACCTCGTCGGTGAGCACCAACAGGTCATGTTCACAAGCGATTTCGGCGATCGCGGTCAGATCGGCGCGGTCGAGTACGGTGCCGGTCGGATTGTGTGGTGAATTGACGATCAGCATCCTGGTCGCGGGTGTGATGGCGGCGCGCAGGCTGTCCAGATCGAGTACGAAGCGGTCGCCGTCGGCGACGAGATGGGCCGTGCGCCGGCGCGCTCCGGCCAGGGCGACCGCTGCCGCATAGGAATCGTAGTAGGGCTCGATCAGCACGACCTCCTGTCCGGGCTCCACCAGACCGAGCACGGCGGCGCTGATCGCCTCCGTCGCACCGACGGTGACCAGGACCTCGGTGTCCGGATCGTGGTCGGTACCGTAGCGACGGGCCCGGTCGGCCGCGATGGCGCGCCGCAGCACCGGCATACCGCGGCCGGGCGGGTACTGGTTCAGCCCGTCGGCAATGGCCTGGCGCGCGACCTCGAGCATGCCCGCGGGGCCGTCGGTATCCGGAAAGCCCTGACCCAGGTTGATCGCCTCGTGCCGGACGGCTAATTCGGTCATCTCCGCGAAGATCGTGGAGGCAAAGGGGCGCAGGCGGGCGACGGTCGCGGGTTGCGGGGGCATATTCGGAGAGTAGCCCAGCAAACGCTATTGTTGCCAACCGATAGCTAATGGCTATATTTCGCTTTTGGTTTGGGGTCGCGACCTGCCCGGCCCTACATTTTCCCGACGACGAATAGCCATGCTGTGTTCCAGCTCATAAACCACCGACCTGCGACGGTATCGCGAACGGGGCGCGTTTATGGCCTGCTCCTGCCGCCGGCCGCATCACAGGTCGCCGCAACGGCCTGGGTTCCCGCGAAATATCGCACTCGACCTCATCGTCGGCTTCGGGCCCTCCACCGGCGATTGGTTCAACGCCTCATCGACCAGCAATAGCGGCATCGGGCCGGGGACTGGTTCCTGGGCTCGTCCACGCCGTAGCCGTTCGGCGGTGTCGAGCCTGGCGACGAAGGCACAGCCGGGCACCGGCTCACCCCAGGCGGACGTGGGACAGCTTTTCCGGATTAGCGAGATCGTAGGTACCCCAGACCAACCCGTCGCGAACCGCGAATCCGACCACGCGGGGCACCCCATCGAGCCGCCCGTAACCGGGGCCGACCCGGTGCACGACCAAACCTAATTGCCCATTGACCGTGGCGAATTCGAATTCCCGTGTCGGCTCCGAAAGGCCGTCCAAACCGTACTCGCGCATCAGCCCGACGAAGAAACGGGCGACCTCGTCCGCACCCGCGATGATATTGATCGCAGTGGACGTGGTGCCATTGGCATCGCCGATCAGCACCGAATCCGGGTGCAGCGCCGCGGTTATCGCGCCGAAATCACCGGCCGACAGCGCGTCGACGAACTTGCGCACCGCGGCCGCGTGCTCGCCATCGGAAACGGGCGGCGGTGCCTGCCCGACCGATTTCCTGGCCCGCACCGCCAGTTGCCGCGCCGCATCCACCGACATGCCGAGGATTTCCGCGATCTCGTCGAACGGCACCGAAAGCCCGTCGTGCAGTACGAATGCCACCCGCTGCGGCGGCGTCAGGCTCTCCAGCACCACCATGGCGGCAAGGCTGCATTCCTGTTTGCGGACCACCGCCTCCAGCGGATCCGGCATGGTCGATGGCGTGATACCGGTAACGACCGGCTCGGGAAGCCACTGCCCGACATAGTTTTCCCGGCGCACCGCGGCACCACGCAAGCGGTCCAGGCAGATTCGGCCGACCACCGTGGTCAGCCAGCCCCGCAGATCCTCGATCTCGGATTGGTGCGCACCGGCCAGCCGCAGCCAGCTCTCCTGCACCGCGTCCTCGGCGGCGCCCGCACTGCCCGTCAGCCGGTATGCGACCGAGAGCAGATGCACCCGATGCGATTCGAACAAGTCGGCGAGGAGAGCGGCAACCATTGAGCTGACTCTACGTTCCGCGCCGAAGGCTCCGACCAGCCGGTCACATGACACCATGCTCCTATGGAGGATCATCCGCTATCCGACACGACCATCTGGTTGACGCGGCCGACCGAGGCCGATATCGACGATATCGTCGAGTGCTGCCAAGAGCCCAGCATTGCCGAGTGGGTGACGATTCCAGTGCCGTACCGCCGGAACAATGCCGAATCCTTCCTCGACGACATGGTCGCACCGGGCTGGGCCACCCGCAGTCCGATCTGGGCGCTGCGGACGCGTGCCGACGGTCCGGTGGTCGGCATGATAGATCTCAACGCGCGCGACGAATCGGCGTCGGAGATCGGCTTCTGGTTGACTTCCGCGGAACGCGGCCGCGGGCTGATGTCGCGTGCTGTCGCGCTGGTGTGCGAATTCGGTTTCCAGCCAGCCGGATTGGGGCTGAGCCGGATCAACTGGCGCGCTTTCGTCGGCAATTACGCCTCGGCCGCGGTGGTCCGCCGCAACGGTTTTCACTACGAGGGCACGGCGCGACTCGGCTCCACGCAGCGCGGCTCCCGCCGCGATACCTGGCTGGCCGGACGGCTGGCGACGGATCCGCCCGGCCCGGCTTCGGATTGGCCGCCCGAGGTATTCAGCGCCGGGTAGCGAGATATAGCGCGCCGTCGGGCATGCGGACCTGCCGGATCAGGGGCGGTTCGCCGGTGCCACCGTCTGCTCCGGCCACATCCTCGCCGTCGTCGCGAGACCACGCCGAAATCCGTAGCCGCGCCCCGGCTTACACCGGGGCGACAGGCTCGGGACTCAGCGTTCGCGGCGCTGCCGCACCGCGCCGGCGAGGCGATCGAGTTGGGCGGCCGTGGTCTCCCAATCGATGCAGGCATCGGTGATGGACTGGCCGTAGGTCAATGCGTCGGCGCGCCCAAGAGTCAGATCCTGACGGCCCGCGACGAGGAAGCTCTCCAGCATCACACCGACCACGCCCGGCTCACCCGCGGCCAACCGGGCCGCGATATCGCTGACCACATCGACCTGCTTGTTGTGATCCTTATTGCTGTTGCCGTGGCTGGCGTCCACCACGATCCGCTGCGGCAGCGATGCCTTCTCCAACCGGAGACAGGCCTCGCGGACCGAGGCGGCATCGTAATTCGGGCCGGTGGTGCCGCCACGCAGGATGACATGGCAGTCCGGATTTCCGGTGGTGCGGATCAGCGCCGAGCGGCCGTCCAGGTCGGTGCCCGGGAATACGTGACTGGCCGCGGCGGCCCGTACACCGTCGACGGCCACCTGCACGTCGCCGTCGGTGCCGTTCTTGATGCCGACCGGCATGGACAGCGCGCTGCTGAGCTGGCGGTGCACCTGACTGGCCGCGGTGCGCGCACCGATGGCGCCGTAGGAGACCAGGTCCGCGATGTACTGCGGGGTGATCGGGTCGAGGAATTCACAGGCCACCGGCAGACCGAGCGCGGTGATATCGACCAGTACCTTGCGGCCGATGCCCAGGCCGGTATTGACGTCGAAGGAGCCGTCCAGATGCGGATCGTTGATCAGCCCCTTCCAGCCCAGGGTGGTGCGCGGCTTCTCGAAGTAGACCCGCATCACGACATGGAGCCGATCGTCTAGTTCAGCGGCCTTGCCGGCGAGGCGACGGGCGTAATCCAGCGCGGCGGCCGGATCGTGGACCGAACACGGTCCGACGATCACCATCAGGCGATCGTCGACACCGTTCAGCACATCGGCGGTCGCTTTACGACCGGCTCGAACCACGTCGGCCAGCGGATCGGTGATCGGGTGTACCTGGCGCACCTCGGCCGGTGAGCGCAACGGGCTCACACTCAGGGTGCGCTGATCGTCCAGATCGGAATGCCGCGCGTCGATGTCGGCTGCGGTAGTCATCGTTGGTGGGTTCCTTTACTTCGCGGCCGACCCACGGACGTGAAACCCGTCGAGCCGGTCATCATCCGGCTCGGGGTGGAGAGGTCAGCGCATGTGGTTGCCGCAGACCGACCCACCCGGGGCCGGCTTGCTAAACCAGAAATAGACGCGCTGCACGCCGCTGACTGTACCAGGGCGGTAATTTGGCGCTGTAATTTGGCCGCACCGTCGGCGCGGCGTGTTCGCGGCCCGCTTCTGTCTCGCGTCCGAGCCGTCGAGACTCGCGCCTGCGGCGCATACGCTTCGACGACTCGGACGCGAGACGGGCCGCTCGCCGAACAGTGCTCCGCCAGAGTTGGGATGGCGCGAAGAGCGCTGCTATCAGCCCAGCTGACCAGGGACGTATCCACCAGCCGGGGTGCGGACGATCACGTTCAGCCGGTTCCAGGCGTTGATTGTGGCGATGGCCGCGATGAGGGCCGCGATCTGATCGTCATCGTAGTGCTTGCGCACCTGGTCCCAGGTCTCGTCGCTGACGCCGCGGCCGTCACCGATGCGCGTGGCCTCTTCGGTGATGGCGAGGGCGGCACGCTCGGCCTCGGTGAACACGGTGGCCTCGTGCCAGGCGGCGACCAGGTTGAGTCGCACAGAGGTCTCGCCCGCGTGCGCGGCATCCTTGGTGTGCATATCGACGCACATGCCGCAGCCGTTGATCTGGCTGGCGCGGATCTTGACCAGCTCGTAGGTGGCCTTGGGCAGGGAGGATCCGTCGACGACCTTGCCCGCGGTGACGAGGCGCTTGACGTAGCTGCCGGCGATGGGGTTTTCGTAGAGGTTGAAGCGCTGTTCCATGATCTGTGCCTTTCCATTCGGTTGGGTTCACAGAGACGACGACGCGACCCACCCCAGTGTGACAATTCTGGACGTGACCCACATCACACAATATGGCACGCCTCGAGTCACCCAGCGCCGCAACCGATTCGGCTACTCGCCGAAGGTGTAGGTGACGCCGGTCAGCTTCTCCGACAGCTCCCACAGGCCGCGCGCGACCTGTTCATCCTTGGATGCAGCGCTGGAACCGGAGCGTCCCGGGTAGCCGCGCATGCCGGCCCATCCGGTCGGACCGTAGAACGCGCCCGGCTCGACCTGTTCGGTCGCCGCGAAGATCTCGGGCAGCGCACCCATTTCGGCGCTCTGCGCCAGCAGGCGGTTGGCCAACGCCATGACCGCGTCCTGGATGGATTCGGTATGCGATTGCAGTTCGGTTGCGGCATAACCGGGATGGGCGGCCACCGAAATCTTCGACGAACCCGCCGCGGTCAGCCTGCGCTGCAGTTCGTAGGCGAACATCAGGTTGGCCAACTTCGCCTGACCGTAGGCGGGCCAGCGCTGATACTTGCGGTACTCCCAGTTCAGATCGTCCAGATCGATCTTGCCGACCCGATGCGCGCCGCTGGAGACGGTGACCACCCGGTCCGAAATCTTGTCCAGCAGTAACCCGGTCAGTGCGAAGTGACCGAGATGGTTTGTGCCGACCTGCATTTCGAAACCATCGGCGGTGCGCTGCTCCGGCAGCGCCATCACGCCCGCGTTATTGATCAGTACGTCGGCCCGGTCCACCGCATCGGCGAACGCGCGCACCGAGGCCAGATCCGCGAGATCGAGTTCGCGCACCTCGGCCCGCGCCCCGATCTCCCCTGCCACTTTCTCGCCCTTGGCCACATTCCGACAGGCCAGGACCACCTGCGCACCCGCCCCGGCCAGCGCACGCGCCGCCACCGCCCCCAGGCCGCTGTTCGCGCCGGTGACGATGATCGTGCGGCCACTCTGATCGGGGATGTTCGAGGTATCCCAATGGCTCATGTCCGCCAAGTCTAGTGCGCACGGCTCACGCCTGGGCGAGGATCTGCTCGTCGGTCATCGCCGCCACCTCCAGGTACAGCTCGGCGACGGCGTCCAGGCGATCGGGTGTACCCCGCTCGGTTTCCCGCTCGACCAGCCGCCCCGCCAACCCGGCCACCGACCGGCCGACCAGCAGGTCGGCGACCAGCGCGTGCTCGACCGCCAGCCATTCCCGGATCCTGGCGACGGCCGTGGTAGCCAGCACCGAGTCACCGCCCGCACCGAAGAAGTCGTCGTGCGCGCCGATACGTTCGACACCGAGCACCTCGGCGACGATGGTGGCCAGCGCGGCTTCCAGCGACGTACGCGGACGGGCGTCCACCGCTTCGGCCGCATCGGGCTCCAGCAGTGCCACGACGGCGCGGCGATCCAGCTTGCCGTTATCGGTCAGCGGCAGCTGCTCGAGGATCTCGATGCGGGTGGGAATCATGTAGCCGGGCAACAGATCACGCACCGCGGCGACGATCTCCTCGGCGGCGCGGACCGCACCGGAGACCGCCGCCACCAGCTTCGGCGCACCCTTGCCGACAACGGCCGCCACCGCGTGCCGCACGCCCGGCGCGGTACGCAGTCCGCTTTCGACCTCGCCCAATTCCACCCGGTAGCCGCGGATCTGGACCTGATGGTCGGCGCGACCGAGGAATTCGATGGTGCCGTCGGGCCAGTAGCGCGCCATATCACCGGTGCGGTACCAGCGCAGATCGTCATGGGCGACGAATCTTTGCGCGGTGCGCTCCAGATCGTTGCGATAGCCGGCCGCGACATTCGCACCGCCGACCCACAATTCACCCGGGACCCAGTCCGGGCAGTCGCGCCCCGCCGAATTCACCACGCGGCAGCGCACATTGCGCAGCGGCACGCCGAACGGGACGGTGGCCCAATGCTCGGGCGGATCGGCGACCTCGCAAATCGTGTTGTGGATGGAGGTTTCGGTGGCACCGCCCAAACCGGCGAACCGGCACCCAGGCACCTGCCTGGCCAGCCGCCGCGCCAGCTCCGCACCGACCCAGTCGCCGCCGAGGGTGACCGCGCGCAGTGAATCGCCCAGGTGGCCGGCGCCGATTTCCAGGATCATATCGAGCATGCTCGGCACGCAGTTGAGGATCGAAACCCGGTACCGGGTCAGCAGTTCCACCCAGCTGGTGGCCTCCTCGCGCTGTGCGGCCGAGAGCGCGACCACCGAACCGCCGACGGCGAACATGCCGAACATGTCGTAGACGGAGGCGTCGAACTCCAGCGCGGACAGTCCCAGAACCCGGTCGCCCGGGCCCACCTCGAACCACGCGTTCACCGCATCGATGGTGTTCATCGCACCGCGATGCGGCACGTCGACGCCCTTGGGCACACCGGTGGAGCCGGAGGTGAACAGCACATAGGCGATCGACTCCGGATCCGGAATCACCGGCTCGACCAACGGATTCGGATGGGTGCGCACCGCCGACAGCGGCAGGCAGGTGATCTCCGGGCGGCCCATATCGGCACCGTCGACGGTCAGCGCGGCGACCACGTCACCGGTGCGCAGGATCTCCGCCCGTCGCCCGACCGGCTGATCGAAACCGATCGGCACATAGGCCGCACCCGCCGCGAGCACACCGAGTACGGCGAGGATCTGATCCGGCCCCTTCGGCAGCTGCACCGCGACGGTGTCACCCGCCCGCACCCCGATCTCGCGCAGCGCGGCCGCGACCGAAAGCGCTTGCGCGGCAAGCTCACCGTAGCTCCAGCCACCATCGTCGCCGTCGCCGCGCCACAGCACCGCCGGCGCGTCCGGCGTGCTGCGGGCATGGTCGAAGAAACCCTCGTGCAGCGCCCGTCCGGAGACCGGTCCGTCGGTCGCGTTCACCGCGGCGCGCACGGCGGCCTGAGCGGCCGGCAGGTGCACCGCGGCTTGCGCGCTCCAGCCCCCCTCGCCCGCGCCCAGCCTGCCGATCGCCGCGGTGTAGCCGGCGAACATGGCGTCGATCATGCCCGCCGGGAATGCGGATTCGCGCACGTCCCAATTGAGCAGCAGCCCGCCGCGCACCTCGGTGACCTGTGCGTCCAACAGCACCTGCGGGCCCTGCGAGATGATCCAGACCGGCTCGCCGAAGGTCTCGGTGACCGATGTGGCGAACAGCTCCCCCAGGTTGAGCGCGCTGGTGTAGACGATCGGCGCGAGCACCGGCTCGCCGCGATGTCTGCCCAGATCGCGCAGCACCTCCAGCCCGGAATACGCGGTGTGCGCAGCACATTCGTGCATCGCGCGCTGCAGTGCCCTGGCGCGCTCGGTGACCGTCACATTCTCGGTGACATCCACCTCCAACACGATCGAGGAGGTGAAATCGCCGATCACCCGGTCGATATCCGGATGCACCGGCTCCCGGTGGAACAGCGGCACATTCAGCAGGAAGCGACTCTGCGTCGACCAGCCGCCGATGGTCTCGGCGAACACCGCGGCCAGTGCCATCGCCGGTGTGATGGCGCGGGCACGCGCGGCGGCGAGCAGCCGCTGCTTGGCTTGCGGCGCCAGCCAGTGGTTGTAGCGCACGGTCCGATGCGGTTCGGCACGTTCGCTGACCGGAATGGTCGGCAGCTCCGGCGCACCGGGCAGCTGCGGCAGCCGATCGCGCCACCACCGCTTATCGCGTTCCCTGGCGGCGGCATCCACGGTGCGCTCGGTGCGATAGCGGCGATAGCTGTAGCCCTGCGGCGGCACCGTGCCACCGTGATAGAGCTCGGCGAGGTCGGCGACGAGCACGCGATAGCTCATCGCGTCACCCGCGATCATGTCGACATCCAGATGCAGCCGGGTGCGGCCGTCGGCGAGCAGACTGAGCGTCACATCGAGTACCTGGCCCTCCTCGATGGACAGTCGCTGATGAGTCTTGCTGTCGCGCAACCGCTGCAGTTCGGACTCGGCCGCTGCCGGGGTGTGCGCACGTAGATCGACAACCGAGAACACCGGACGGCCGAGAGTGTGGATGGTCTGCTGCGTGCCGTCGGGGAGAAACCTGGTGCGCAGCATCGGATGCACCGCGACCAGATCCGTGACCGCCCGCGCCAATCGCTCGGGATCGACTTCGGTACCGTCGAATTCGGCATACAGGTGCGCGGCGACACCACCGAGGTGCTGTTCCTCGCAGCGACCGATCCAATAGGCGTGCTGCATCGACCCGAGCGGGAACGGCGCGAATTCGTCTTCGGAATCTACGTTTTCGGCAACGGCTTCGACCTGCGCAGCCGCCGCGGCGGACTCGTCGACACCGAGCAAACGCGACCATTGCGCGACCGACGGCGCCGCCGCCAACTGCGCGAAGGTGATCTCCAGCCCGCGTTTGCGCCAGCCGCCCGCCAATTTCATGGTGCGAATGGAGTCCAGTCCGAGCTGGATCAGATCATCGCCGTCGGCGATCGACTCGACCGATACATCGAGCTGCTGCGCGATCGCCGCGCGAATTTCCTCCCGACCGATCGTCGTCCCCGCCCCGTCCCCCGGTCGCTGTGCTGGCTCCATCTGGCGCTGTCACTCCTTGGTCTCCGCCACGTCCGGCGGATCGAGACTGCTCGTCGGTAGCCTATCGCATTGACGTAGGGTTGCCTAACCTATGTTATGGGACCCTAATCATGAAATAGACCTTGTGAGGCGCCCGTGAGTTCGACATCCACCTCGCCCACCCATCGCGACGGCTACGTCCCCTTCCCGACCGCCGACGCCACCGCCTATCGCGCGGCCGGATTCTGGACCGGCCGCCTACTGGGCGAGCTGCTGCGCGCAACCGCGACCCGGCACCCGGACCGCACCGCACTGCTCGATGCCGACAGCGCGCGCAGCTACGCGTGGGTGGATGCCGAGGCCGACCGGATGGCGCATGGACTGCTCGCACTCGGCATCGAGCCGGGCGATCGGGTGGTCGTACAACTGCCGAATGTTCCGCAGTTCCTGACGGTCCTGTTCGGATTGCTGCGCGCCGGAATCATTCCGGTGTTGACCCTGCCCGCCCATCGCCGCGCCGAAATCGAGCATCTGGCCGGACTTTCCGAGGCGGTCGCCTACATCGTGGCCGACCGGTTCGGCGACTTCGACTACCGCGAACTGGCCGCAAGCGTCCATTCGGCGGTACCCACCCTGCGCCACGTTCTCGTACTCGGCGATCCGGGGCCCTTCACCGATCTGAATTCGATTCCCCGCGACGGTGGTTCACTTCCCGAAATCGACCCGAGCGATATCGCGCTGATGCTGGTCTCCGGCGGTACCACCGGCCTGCCGAAGCTCATCGCGCGCACTCACGACGACTACGTCTACACCGCCACCGCGAGCGCCGAGGTCTGCGGGCTGACCGAGGACGATGTCTATCTCGCGACGCTGCCCGCCGCACACAACTTCCCACTGGCCTGCCCCGGCATCTTGGGCACCGTATCGGTCGGCGCGGCCGTCACCTTCATCACGGACCCGAGTCCGGAGAGCGCTTTCGCCGCGATCGAACGGCATCGCGTCACCGTCACTGCGGTCGTGCCGCCGCTGGCCCAGCTCTGGTGCGCGGCAACCGAATGGGAGGACGCCGATCTCGGCGCACTACGGCTGCTCCAGGTCGGCGGCGCGCGACTGGCCGAGGTGAATGCGCGCGAGGTGGCGCCCGCATTGGGCGTGCGGCTGCAACAGGTCTTCGGTATGGCCGAGGGCCTGCTCAACTACACCCGCCTCGACGACACCGACGATATCGTGTGCACCACCCAGGGCCGCCCGCTCTCACCCGCCGACGAGGTGCGAGTGGTGGATGCCGGCGGCAATGATGTCGCCCCTGGCGCAGAGGGCGAACTACTCACCAAAGGCCCCTACACAATCCGCGGCTACTACCGAGCCCCCGAACACAACGTCCGCGCCTTCACCCCCGACGGCTACTACCGCTCCGGCGATCTCGTGCGCCGCCTGCCGAGTGGCCATCTGATCGTCTCGGGCCGCATCAAGGACGTCATCAATCGCGGCGGCGAGAACATCTCCTGCGATGAGCTCGAGGAACATCTGCTCGCTTACTCGTCGGTCCGGCATGCCGCCGCGGTCGGCCTCCCCGACGCCGCACTGGGTGAAAAGGTCTGCGCCGTCTTGGTCGTCGACGGCGAGATGCCCACCTTGGCGCAGCTCAAAACCTTCCTCACCGATCGCGGCCTGGCCACCTACAAACTCCCGGACCTGCTTCGCCCGGCCGACGAACTCCCGATCACCGCCGTCGGCAAGATCGATAAGAGGGCCCTGCGCGCCAGCCACGGCTGACCGAACGATCGTGGGTGGCGCGAGTCCGATCCCGCCACCCACGATCCGAACCCCGAATAACCGGGTTGCCCCAACAGTTGATTCGGAGCGCCGGCCCGTCGTGATGGGTGCGCAGATCATCCCGCGTGCGCGGGGCGAAGGTAGGCAGACTACTCACTACGGGGGACGGCTGCACGGACCAGGTAAGGCGCAACACTGCCCAGCTTTTCGCAGGTCTCCTCGAATTCCCGTTCCGGCCGCGACTGCCCGACGATGCCCGCACCCGCGCGCAGCCAAGCACCCTCGGTGGTCTGATAGACCGCGCGCAGCACCAGCGTCGCCTCCATCGCACCGCTGGGGGCGATCGTCACCACGGCACCGGAATACAGGCCGCGCGGTGCACCGTCGAGACGGAACACCGAATCGACGCCGTCCCGCTTCGGAATACCGGATGCGGTTACCGACGGGAACAAAACCTCCAGCGCGTCCCAGCTGGACCGGTCCGCCGCCAGCCGCCCACGCACCGTTGAGGCCAGATGCTGCACGCTGCCACGTTCTCGCACCGCCATGAAATCGGAGACCACGGGCGTGCCGGGATCGGCCACCTCGGTGATCTCGGCAAAAGAGGTCTGCACGGAAATCGCGTGCTCCACGATCTCTTTGGGATCGGTGACGAGGTCGGCCCGAGCCGCCGCATCGATCGCCTCGCCGAGTCCGAAGGCGCGCGTTCCGGCCAGCGGCTCCGTGGTGACCACCCGATTCTCGTCGACCGAGGCGACCAGCTCGGGACTGAATCCGGCCGCCTCGACTCCACCGAGGCGAAGCAGGAACGAACGCGCAGGGGTGTTGTTGGCGCGGCCGAGCCGATAGCTGGCAGGCACATCCACCGCGAATGGCACATCGACCTTCCTGGACAGGATGACCTTCTGATAACGGCCGGAACGGATTTCCGCGACCGCATCGGCGACCCGGTCGCGATATCCGGTCGGATCCAAGCGCACATCGATCGGATGCGCCTGCGGCAGTTCGGTATCCTGTGAGGCGGCGATGAGCTCGTAGATGTCGGCGGCTTCGGCCGGTGTCGCGCCGGAAATCCGGATGCCGAATTCGCCGAACCGCACCTCGATGCGCGGAATCATCAGATGGGCCAGTGCGGTTCGCGGATCCAGATGCCGCGTCGCATCCAATGCCCATGCGCAGAATTCGAATCCGATCCAGCCATAGACCTGCCGCCCGCCGAGCGGCAGCGTGGCGAGCGCGTTGTCGATGACGCGAGCCGGGCTCCCCGCCCAGGTCGTCGCGGTGCCGCGCCCGTCCCAGGAAACCCGCAGTTCGTTCGCGTCGAGTTCGACGCTGCCGAGCGGATCTGCCGCGAATACCCATTCGCCGGGTCGTTCGTACATCACGTATTCGCCGAAGCGCTCGGCGGCCGCCAGTAGGGACATCGCTGCCGCCGGATCGGTCACATACTCAACGCGCAAGCGTTCCGTGGTCGACAACGATCCTCCAAGTTATGCTGACCTAACTTTATCGAAAGTAAGGTTAGCATTACCTTTTATGATCCCTGCCGTGCCCGATACCACAGAAAACGGTTACTCCGCAGGCACCGCGAGCGCCGACCGCTCGACGCTCAACAAACTCTCCGAGCTGTGCTCCGCGTGATACGCGGCTCCGCCGCCGCGCACTCCGAACAACCGTTTGCTGTAGACCAGCCACACCACCGCGGCGATATTGATCAGCAGCGCGCCGATGCGCAGCACAGTGATCTTCTCGGTCAGCTCGTAGATCTCCAACGGCAGGAAAATGCTGGTCGCGACCACCGCGAAGTACTCACCCCAGCGCTTCACCAACCACAGACCCACCGCCTCGATCGCCTGCAGTGCCGCATAGGCGAGGACGCCGACCGCTACCCACAGCAGGGTCGTATTCGACAGCGAGAACGCGTCATCGATCAGATGCACGATCTTGGATCGGTCGATATCCCAGCCGATCTGATCGGCCAGCGGTCGCAGCAGCGGCAGTTCCTCGTCGAAGACCGCCCGCATATCCTCGCGCGAGGACCGGAATTTGAAGACGGCGAACGCGGCGACCACCAAGAGCAGGCAGCGCACCAAACGCTCGATCGCCAACGCCCGCATCAGCCAGCGGTCCCGCAGCAGTCGCCCGCGCGGCACCTCCGGAGCATGGTCGGCGGGCCCGGACCCGACCGGTTCGCCGGGTACGAAAGTGCCGCAGCGCAGACACCGCCACGCGATACCGGCCACGGTCTGAACCTGCAGCCGCTGCGCCAGATCCTGTTCGTCCGGCGCATAGGTGTAATGGCCGTGCCAGCCGCACGCGCGTAACGCCCAATCCATGCGCGCAGCCTAGTTCGCCAGCGCGATCGACCGCGATCGCAAACGCCGTGTCGACGCCCGATTCCCAACTCGCCCGGCCGAGTTCCTGCGCGGAATGCACTGGCGGGCTTGAATAGGGGGATCGGCAGTCGCGGCGGCCTGTCGAGAAAGGACGGTGGAGCCATGATCGATCATCTCGGGGATTCCCCCGCTTCGACACGAATAGCGGCACCCGGTTCGGTGGTGGCACTGATCGATGCGGGCTCCGGCGTGGAACGCGAACTCGTCGGCGCTTGGCTGGCCGATGACGGCATCAAACACGAACTCGGCGTCGACGCGCCCATCACCCAATTGGATCTGGATGCGGGCGCGATCGGCGATCGGCTGGTCGGGCGACACGACGACCCACTGGTGGTACCGATCCGAGTGTTGTGGCTGCCGCCGGAGCGCGACGGGGTCCGCCGCATCACCTTCGCCGACATGGCCCTACTGACCAATCCGCGCAAGCCGAACCGACTCGCGCAACGCCGTTTGGTCGCCAAATCGGACCGCCATGTGGTGCTCACCGGGCAACCGGCCCTGCTCAGCGAGTTGCGCGCCAACAACCCTGAAGCCGCGGCGCTGCTCATGAAAGGCTCCGCCGAGCCCTTCGCTCGCGCCATCGTACGCGCCGCGGTCGTCGCCCTGGAACGCGCCGAACGTTCCGTCATCGGGGACCGCTACAAGGTGCCGCGGCTGGTGGCCGAGGAGATCCTCGACTCCCCCGACTTTCTGCGCAGGCTCGAACTCATCGCCGATCAGCACGGGACGAGTCCGCACGAGGTGTACCGGCGGGCGGAGAAGGCGCTGAACGAACTCGTCGCCGCGCAAAGCAGGCTGGTCTCGGATCTGTTCACCCAGGCGATGCGCCCCGTCCACGCCTCGACCTGGAAGGTCGACTCCGATGACTCCGGCCTGGGCCGGCTGCGCGCGTTGAACCGGAGCCATCCGCTGGTCTTCCTGCCCTCGCACCGCTCGTATGTCGATGCGTTCGTGCTCGGTGATGTGCTGGCCCGCAATGACTTTCCACCGAATCATGTGATCGGCGGCGCCAATCTGAGCTTCTGGCCGATGGGTCCGATCGCCCGGCGCACCGGCACAGTCTTCATCCGCCGCAGCTTCGGTGACGACGAGGTCTACAAGGCGGCGGTCGAGGAGTACTTCGCCTATCTGCTGGCGAAGCGATTCAATATGGAGTGGTACTTCGAGGGTGGCCGCACCCGCACCGGCAAGCTGCGCGCGCCGCGCTACGGATTGCTGAATTACCTTGCCGCCGCTGTCCGTTCGAATCGGATCGACGATGTCATGCTCGTCCCGGTCTCGATCACCTATGAGCGGCTCAACGAACTGGGCGCCATCGCCACCGAACAGGTCGGCGGAAAGAAGAAGCCGGAGGGGCTAGCCTGGCTGGCGCGTTATATACGCAGCCAACAGCATTCGGCCGGACATGTCTATGTGCGCTTCGGTGAACCGCTGTCGGCGCGCGACCGCCTTGCCGCATACGGGGATCCGCTCACCCCGGCGCCGACGATCATTCCGCTGCACCGCACCGAACCGGAGGAAACCGAACCGAGCAATGTCACCGCGTCGGCCGAGGTCACCGAGCTGGAGCGAAAGGCTGTGCAGCGGTTGGCCTTCGAGGTCGCCGTCGGTATCAATGCGGTGACCCCCATCACGGTCAACGCCCTGGTCACCCTGGCGCTACTGGGTGTGCACGAGCGTGCGCTCACCCTCGGTGAGGTGCGCACCGTGCTCGCCCCCGTGCTGCGGTATATCGAGAAGCGCGATTTGCCGCGCGGCGAGTTGGCCGCGTTGCGTGATGAGTCGAGCCTCGCGGTGGTGCTCGAGCAGTTGTCGCTGGCCAAGGTCGTGACGGTGTATCGCGGTGGGCTGGAACCGGTGTACTCGATCGAATCGGGTGCGCATCTGGAGGCCGCGTTCTATCGCAATAGCGCGGTGCACTGGTTCATCAATCGCGCCATCCTCGAATTGTCCATTCTGTGCGCATTGGAGATGCAGGCACCGGATCAGCTGCGCGCGGGCTGGGACGAGGCCTTCCGGATGCGCGATCTACTGAAGTTCGAATTCTTCTTTCCGGAGCGGGCCGAGTTCTCGGCGCAGCTGACCGCGGAAATGCTACTGGTGGACCCGGATTGGTACCAGCACACCGCAGCAGACACCCTCGGCGAAGATATTCTGCACAAACTCACCGCATCCGGATTCATGATGGCGCATCGAACGCTGCGTCCGTTCGTCGACGCACAGTTGGTGGTGGCCGAGCGGCTGGCGGCCCGCGACAGCGCCGAGGAGATCGATCGCAGGGAGTTCATCGAAGAATGCGTCGCGGCCGGTAAGCAGATGCTGCTGCAGCAGCGACTGCACAGTCCGGAATCGGTCTCCACCGAATTGTTCTCCAGCGCGATCGAACTCGCCGACAACCATGGTCTGTTGACCCGCGTCAGTCGTGACTCCGCCAAGCGCAGGGCCGAATTGACCCGACGCAGAATCGAATTCGCTGACCAGCTGCGCACCATCGCCACCCGGATCTCACAGGCGGCCGCGCTCGATCCGTCCAATATGCCCGTGCGAGGGGCCTGATGGCCGAACAGCGCCCCGCGGTCCCGACGGATCTCGCGGCGGCGATCGCCGCCATCCGATCGGGGCCGCAGGGGCCGGAGGTCGCCGCGGTCTTCGACTTCGCCGCCGTTGCGGCTGGCTTCGAGCGACCATCGCTGTGGCGGCGGACGTTGCGGCGCGACAAGGGCGGAATCGTCGCAAGCACGCTGCTCGGCAGCATCCGTGACGGACTCACCGATGGCGAATACGGCCGGTTCGTCCAGCAGGCCATGCGGACACTGGCCGGTCAGCCGGAAGCCGAATTGGACGAGTTGGGCACGCGACTATTCCGGCAGCAGATCTACGGGCACCTGTATCCCGAAGCGTGGCAGCTGATCCGCACCCACGAGGCCGCCGGACACACTGTGCTACTCGCGACCGCACTGACCCGATTCCAGGTCGAACCCGCCGCGGCCGCACTCGGTATCGAACATGTGCTGTATACCCGGATGGCGACGACCGATGGTGTGCTCACCGGTTTCACGGACGGAAAAACCCTGTGGCGCAATGGCAAGGCCGATGCGGTTCGCGAATTCGCCGCGGCGCGGGGGCTGGATATCACCCGCTGCTACGTCTACGCGGATAGCATCGCCGATCTGCCACTGCTCTCACTGGCCGGGCATCCGGTGACGGTGAATCCCGATGACAAGCTCGATTCCACAGCCGCCGAAGAGAACTGGCCGGTAGTGATGTTCCGCCCGCGCCAACCGCCGCGCCCGACCGAATATCTGCGCACCGTCGCCGGATTCGCCGGACTACTGGCCGGCGCGTTGTTCGGAGTGCTGAGCAAGTCGTATACGTGTCAGCGGCGGAAGATGGCCGATGCGCTGATGGACTACGGAACCGGTGCGGCGCTCAGCGCGACCGGTATCCGACTACGCGTCAGCGGTGCGGAAAACGCCCACGCCCCGAGACCCGCCGTATTCCTGTTCAACCATCAGAGCCAGTTCGACGTGATCATCCTGCCCAAGGTGCTCGAAGGCGGGGTCACCGGTATCGGGAAGAAGGAACTGACGAAGAACCCGATTTTCGGTCCGCTGATGCGGTTCGTCGGGGTCACCTTCATCGATCGTGCGAACACCACGCGGGCGAAGGCGGCGCTGGCGCCGGTAGTGCAGACGCTGCGCGGTGGGCTATCGATCGCGATCGCTCCCGAAGGTACGCGGTCGTATACGCCGGGCGTCGGGCCATTCAAGAAGGGCGCCTTCCATATCGCGATTCAGGCCGGAGTCCCGGTGATCCCGGTGGTGATCCGCAATGCGGGCGAAATCAACTGGCGCAACTCGATAATCGCCCGCAAGGGCACCGTCGACGTGGCCATCCTCCCTCCGCTCGATGTCAGCGACTGGAACTCGCACGACATGGACGACAACGTCGAAGCCGTTCGTCAGCTATATATCGACACTCTGCTCAACTGGCCGCCACCGGACTGACACCTGGCGGCTGTCTATCCACCGGGCACCCGGTAGACCGGATGCCCGGCCGTCGGGTGGGGTGCCCGGTCGTGGTCCGGTGTCAGACCGCGCGGCCGAACAGGAGCTTCCACGGCATCAGCGCGGACTCCAGCTGGACCTTGAGGCTCATCTTGGAGGCGCCGAGGGTGCGCTCCTCGAAACGGATGGGCACCTCCGCGATCGTGATGTCCTTCTTGACGGTCCGGTAGTTCATCTCGACCTGGAAGGAGTACCCGTTGCTGCGGATCGAGGCCACATCTATCGTGCGTAGCGTGTCGGCGTTCCATGCCTTGAATCCGGCGGTCGCGTCCTTGACGCCGAGACGCAGGATCAGGTTCACGTAGAAGTTGGCCCAGGCGGACAGCGCCTTGCGGTACCACTTCCACTCGTCGGCGGTGGATCCACCGGGCACGTAGCGGGACCCGAGCACGACACCGGCATCGGTGGTGTCCAGCTTCTCCAGCATGGCCGGAATCACCTCGGCCGGATGCGACAGGTCGGCGTCCATCTGGATTACCACATCGGCCCCCTCGTCCAGCGCCCGAGTGATCCCGGCCACATAGGCGCGGCCCAATCCGTCCTTTTCGGTGCGATGCA
The DNA here is from genome assembly GCF_054065835.1 of Nocardia citri. Lineage (NCBI taxonomy): Bacteria > Bacillati > Actinomycetota > Actinomycetes > Mycobacteriales > Nocardiaceae > Nocardia > Nocardia citri. The sequence goes on along the minus strand of NZ_JBSUQM010000001.1, from coordinate 641,102 downwards.
GTACGCCGACGATATTCGGCAGCTCCGCGGCCAGCTTGTCGGCGATCTCGCCGGTCCCGTCCGGTGAATTGTCATCCACCACGAGCACATGCAGATCGGGCACCGGCAGCGCCGTCAGCCGCTCCACCGCAACCGGCAGATTCTCCCGCTCGTTGTAGGTCGGCACAACAACGGTAACCCTCAAGGGTTGCCCTCCCTGCTCACCTGTTCCAGCCCGCAGACCCACAACAGGACCCGGAGCACTCGTCTGATTGCCAAGAACCGTACTTGATCGACCTGAAGACCACCCGAGCGCCCGCACGCTCCCGCCAGCACTCGAATACCCGCGATACGCCGACTACCTCGCACATCGCGCCGTCACCCCCGCCGACCTCCCCGCATCCGCACCGAAATCAATTGCCGCACAGCATCCCTGACGCGCCCTCACTTATCGCCGTCGCGCCACTCCCGATCCCGAGAATCCTCCCGCGTATTCCGCGCATGCACGATCTCCAACGCCCGCTCAGCGGTGGCCCGATCCGGATACGGCCCCATCCGATCCCGGAACCAACACTGCTTCCCACTCTCGGCCCGCTGATGCTTCAAGCAGTAGTACCACTTCTCCGCCATTCCCCCAGCATCCCACCACCATGATCAACAGACTCCCCTTTTGCCACCCTGACGCCAAGATCCCCACACCCCGTTCGCGGGCTCTGCACCACCTGTGGGCGCGGATACGGAACGGTCGAAAGCCGGTCGTCCTGGCTTGTGACGGCCAGAACGACCGGCGCGACCGGTTAGAGGCAGCCCTTCTCCGTCAGCTGGGCGGCAGTCTCATCGGAGACAGTGATAGAGCGGCCGATATTGGCCTCCGTCAGTTCGGATGAGCTGATTCCGGCCTGTGTCGCGCAGCCGAGCAACTTGGCGTCCACGTTGACGGTTTGATCGGCGTGCGCGATGCCAGCCCCAATCATGAAGGCACCGGCCAGCGCTACAGCGAGAACACCGGTCTTGACGAATCGCATGAGATTTCCTCCTTCGAATCGCAGTCCTACGGTTCTGCTCGCACCTTGTTCACTTTCCTGGTGGTTCGGAGTACGCCCGTCCGCCGAAGCCGACGTAGCCCACCCCCTGAGTTGCAGGCTCAAACATACGCACGGACACCGATTCGTGCCGGAACATTCGCCACTTTGTCGAATTCGCCGTGCACTCCACGTGCGCTATCTCCCGGTCCCCGCGGGTCGACCAAGGTCGACTCGACCGGACGCACAGCGCGGGGTATGGACATGAAAAACCCCCTTGACCTCATACGACGTCAAGGCTTCTCCAACGCTGCTACACCTGGGAAGCCACTACCCATCCGAACGGCACTGCCCGACCACGATCGGAGCGCCATGACGACAAGACCCTTGCCGTCATGCAGCTGTAGCCTGCGACTTCGGTCCACGAACCACAGATTGTAAACTGCGCGGCAGCCGCCGCGAAGCTAACTACTTCCATTGCGCATCTATGTGAGACCGACCACCGATGATCACCTGTCGAGGGTGTGGCAGAAAACTGAAAACCAACGTGGCCGCCTCGCTGCCAACACCCTACCGCGCATACCCCTAGAAACCGGCCATATCTACTTACAAATGTCCCGGAGTAACTGTGAAATCTCCGGTGGAATCGCTTCAACGGCCATCAGTTCAGTAATCGCAGCGCCGTCTCGATCCTTCTTAAAACGAAGTTTATAGCGCTTAAACAAGCTCCCGAGGAGCTCTTCGCCAGGCACCCTGTCCAACTTGTATTCTTCCCACTGCGAAGCCAGTTGGATCTCTGCGGATTCAACAAGCCGGTCAACGCGATCCTTTTGACTGCTAAGCTCTTGCTCAAGGTCGACAAGTGCAGCCTGCGCCGCTTGCTTAATTCCTCCAGACCTCGATTCATTGAGGATCTTAGACCGGTCTGCACGATACGGACGGCATGTTTGAGTCGCGATCCTTTTTGCGACCGTCAAATCCTTCAGCTCATCAGCAATCTCGAAGAGAGCCGTACGAATTTCATCTGGGCTCACTTTCGCATCACCCAGCCTGTGACCGATATGTTTGGACAATGCAACGGGATCAATCAAATAATTCTCGATTTCGCGGCGATTCAAGACATGAAGCGTTCCAAGCCTACCAAGCTGGTCGCTAAGCTTATTTATCCCATCGTCATCTTGTTCATCACGATCTATTACAAAGAACGAATCTACCTTCCTCTTCGTCAGCAGCGCGAGGGTAGCCCCCGCAGCATAATGAGCAAAATTTCGCGAACCGCCCATGAGTACGAACCCAACGTTCTTCTCACTCAAATTTAGATTTAACTTAGTCGCAAACGATCGAATAATGGTCTCATCGGTCTGACCTTCTACGAACACCAGCCTGTCAAACATGAATACGGAGCTAAGTCGTATACCCAACTCTTTGGGTAACTCATCTTCCGCAGTCGTAGTGTCGACATGTTGCACAGATGTAGATCTGATATTCTTTACAATATATATGTTCCCGAGGTCGCCGGAATCAACAAAATTAGTCGAGTGGGTAGTCAGAAATACTTGCGTACCCTTGCTTATAGTCTTCAGATGTTGCAGCATTGCAATCTCAAGCGCTGGATGCAAATGTACCTCGGGCTCTTCCACAAGAAGAATTGCTGGCTCCTCAAACGCTACATCCAGGACCACTCGCAGCGCTTCCCTTACCCCTGACCCATTTACTTCCACCAGAAAGTCATTGACATCCAATTCGGCTTCAGGTTGATATCTGGCAGTGACGTTGGATGATTCACCGGCAAAAGCGTCGATCTTAACGCCCAGGAGCGTCTGAACTGTGCTTTGAATGCTCTTGAGCGTTAGGTCTTCCCCTCGGGTCATCTTCAGCCTAAGGAGCCGACTAGCTTCCCTCGATCCAATCGGCGCACGGCGGTCGGCCAAATGTAGGGCTCCCTCTGAGGCAAGAATCCCGAGGGTCAGGCCAATATAGTCGGGAATCGTCCCCTCCGCCCCTGCATATGCAGTTATTAGGGACGAAATCGTTTGACTGTTGGCAACATCGAGTTTCTCCTGCAGAACAATCCGACGATTCTCGATTCGCGTGCGAATCTCCTTCGAGCTTATGGAATCAGCCGCCACGAAAGACGTTATTGCGGCGATAGTCTCGTCCGAAACACTCGCAGCGCGAAGCGATCGCGTAATTGACGACTGTACGATCCGCCTTGGCCGACTCTCAATTTCCAATTCAGAGGAGCCGTCCCAGTTTTCCAAAAAGCTGTCGATACCTCTTATGTCATTTTCCAATCCCCGTATATCAAACGTCATTTTAGCGATTTCTATTGCTGCTGCATCCGAAACTTCCAGCAGGTTGTAGCGCCGCGCATCCTTGAGTTCATCGAATTCTTCGCTTATATCGACGAGCGAAAGAGACGACACATACTGAACATCTTCGGAATCTCTCTTAACTACCCGGATCTCAACACAAATTTGCAAATCGAAGTAGCGCTTGGGAAGCGCGTTTTGCACTTGAGGATATTCGGTAGCAATCGACTCGACGATCTTTGCGACCGCATCAGATCCAACGTCTACTATGCACGTAATAGATATTGGATAACTAGTGTCACGCTCGAAGTAATCAACAGTCTTATTGAGGTCAGTCTTCCTAGTTGCAACCTGCCGCAAAGCGAAGAACTTAAACAATACATCGATCGCAGCGAGGATATTCGACTTGCCTGAATTATTCTTTCCAATTAAGACATTGAAGTCGCCGAAGCTTCTGATTACAACTTCCTCGATACTCCTAAATCGTCGCACTTCGAGGCGCTCAAGTCTCATCATGTCTCTCCACTACATTCGCTAGATTGCATCGAATAGAATTCGCCCTGCGCTTAGTTTTGAACAATAGCACAAGCCGAAGCAGCGCTCTCCACACCTCATCATGAATACCCTTCGGTATTTTTCGAGAGCAGCGCAACGGCATGGTTTATGGGCAAACCGATTCGTCCTAGCTCAGCTACATATTCCCCCGGTTGATACTTACTCCGACGCGTCTGCATATGGCGGGATGTGTCAACTGTGTCGGGCTTCAGGTGTCTTCCTGCAGTTGTTGCCGAATTCAGCCGTACAGGATCAAGGGCGGCAGCGGCCCTACGGGCCGAAGCGCCGAGCTCCTGAATCGCTCACTTCTTCAACGATCGGGCAGTGCCGGGCACGAGACAGCCGTACCCGACCTGGCCTCCCGCAGTCGATTCCGAGCAGTCGAATCCCAGCCTGGTCGACTGGCTGTGGTCCGACTGCTCGGGATCATCGAGACCGTGCCTGTCGACTGGCTGTGGTGGATCTCGACGAGTTCGCTACCCGACTACTGCGCTTAGGCTTCGTCACCGGTCCTCTTTAGCCTGTTCCGCCAATAGCTGCGCCTTCGCTGCCTCGTACTCCGCACTAGCTTCTGCCAGCTGCGCCTGCGCACGGAGAGTATTGCCATGAGCCGCTGCGAGAGCCGTGTGCTTCTCTACAAGACTGTTGATCACCGCGCCAGCCTTCTCGACGATGTCCAAACGTCCCTGAGTCATCGCCGCGGCGATGGTCTTGCGAGCCTCGGCGATCCAGTGCTCAGTCTCACCGCTGTTGAGCATGGCCTCGCTGGTGGAATTGATGTCGTCACGATTCGGCTCATCGACCGAGTCATTCGTCATGCACACCATTCTGACGGAGCACACCGGCACCGACACTCATGAGGTGACCGCCGGGCTGCTCCCCACCTTCCTCATGGCCCAATCGTCTCGCTCCACTCGAACGAGTCAAGGACCACCTACGGTGTCTGCTACGCGGTGCCTACGGCATCCTTGACACGCCCGAGCTCCGCTGAGGAAGGCGGGGAGGAGCAGTCAGGGGGCGGATAGGCGATCTATCCGCTGAAGGGCAAGGCCCACGTTCGTCCGCAGCGCCTCTCACTCAGCGCCATTCACGCCGACGCGCGGGGAGAGTAGGTGTCGGACAGCGATCTATCCGCAGGCGCCCCTGGGGTTTCCTCTGCGTAGATACGCATGCCCTCAGCGATTTTGCCCGCTGCGTTCTCCAGTTGCTCGGGCGGCAGATATTTGCCGAACGTCGCAGCCTCCAGGAGTTGCGTGCGCACCTGCTCCAGGTTCATGCGTGCCCAGTCGAGTCGAGAAAGTGGCATGCGCGGAGACTACTCCGAATCGAACAAAGTTTCGATATCACCGAACGTCGATGACGCAGGGCGGACCGCCCCACCGACCAGGCGGCTATCGCTAGGCGACCGAGCCAGAGAGGTGAACATCACAATTCCGCCGTGCCCCCCACGTGCCCCAAGCCCCGGTTTTCAGCGGTCAACCAGGGTCAAGAACCGACCCATGCCCCCATCGGGTATCGATACCAAAAATCCCCCCGACCAGGTGATATGCCGAGGGGGCTTGGTGGCCAGGGCCGGGATCGAACCGGCGACCTTCCGCTTTTCAGGCGGACGCTCGTACCAACTGAGCTACCTGGCCGCAGGCACCCGTGGTGAATGCCATACGCGAAACGCCGGATTGCTCCGGCGCTTACTTTGCGACCCTGACGGGACTCGAACCCGCGACCTCCGCCGTGACAGGGCGGCGCGCTAACCAACTGCGCCACAGGGCCTTGCGTTGCTACCAACGATCCGAAGACCGTACCCCCTACGGGATTCGAACCCGCGCTACCGCCTTGAAAGGGCGGCGTCCTAGGCCGCTAGACGAAGGGGGCTCGCCCCGGATTTCTCCGGACCGGCTTCAACGGGTGTCCGTTGGGAGCTGGGATAGCTTATGACAGACTGGCCGCGTTTCCCAAATCGGCTGTTCAGGCTCCCAAACCGAGCTCTTCGAGGCGGGCCTGCGCGCGCCAGCCGTCATTGCGGAACTTCTCGGCCCACTCAGGGGTGGCCATCGCCTCCACTACGACCTCGAGCGCCTCCTGGAACCGGGCACGCAGATCGACCCCGTTGCCGAGGATGTCGATCAGATAGCGCTGGCCGGCGAGGGCTGCGGAGATGGTGCGGGTGAAGCGGTCCGGGTCGGCGTCGGCGCGCAGCTGCCCGTGATCGATGGCGCGGACCGCGAGCGCCCGGGTGGCGCGGCCGAGTATGCGACCGCCGCCGGTCTGCACATCGCGATAGAAGTCCGGTTCGATGATCAATCGGAATTCGGCCTGCACGATGATGTCGTGCTCGAGGCGCAGTGCCAACTCGTCGACCATCCCGTGCAAGACGTCGAGTGGGCCGAGATCCGTTCTGGCAAGCCAACGCTCGGCGGATATGCGGTATCGGTCGACCGCGGTCTCGAGTACCGCGCGTGCGAGATCTTCCTTGGAATCGAAATGAAAGTACATAGCGCCCTTGGTGGCGCGTGAACCTTCCAATATGCGGTTGAGCGATGCAGCGGCATAGCCGCTCTTCCCGAACTCAACGGCGGCGGACCTGATTATCGCCGCGCGTGTCCGGCGGGCCCGCTCTTGCTGCCGTGCCATGCTCGAAACGCCTCCGAAGCCTACTCGTCGCCAATCGATGCCCTAGAGGAACGGACCCTTGGCGCGAAGTTATGAGTTTTATCAATACTTCAAACCGGGATTTCGCCCCGTTTCAAACTTTCGGTACGAAAACTTGCGGAAATCCTGAAACACACCAGCTGGTATAGTTTTCCTGCCCAGGTGCGCCGCAGGGGGTGCGCACCTGGGCATTACTTCGTCTCGGATCTTCCTCCCCCGGCGTCGACTCGTAGGAAGTCGCGATCGGTCGTACCGGCCGCGACACGTTCGGGCACACCAACGATAAGCCGAATTCCGGATCGCCGGGTAGGTCGGCGATTCTTCCGTAATTCACCAAGCCGTCACGGTACCCGGAAACACCACCTGACACGCGACAAACCGAAGACTCCGGCCGCCGAACCATTCGGATATCTGTTGCGGCTAACTTCACGCAATCAAGCAAAGCGCTGCCTCGGATTTCCGAATTCGACAGCAATGCAGCACGGTTCACCCGAGTCGACCAGCGGCCCGGTCACCGCGGCGTCGACCGCGCGATACCGGCCAGCTGCCTCGCCGCATCCCCCGCGCGCTGGCCCCATCCTTCCTGCAAATCCAAAGATATTGGTACGCAACATGATTGGATGGTAGCCCGGTTCGGCAGGAATGAACAAAGCTGGGTACCAAATGTTTACCGGCAGCATCGCTTGCCGCGCACGTCGCGTTAGCCGGCGCGCAAGCACGACCCGAATCCGGTACCCGACAACCTGAGCGAACCGAACCCACACCCCAGCCGACGCGCCATGCCCCCGGTTACCCGATCCGCGCCCGGCGCACTACACTGTCCATCCGCGCCCCTATAGCTCAGTTGGTAGAGCTACGGACTTTTAATCCGCAGGTCGTAGGTTCGAGCCCTACTGGGGGCACCTTGTCAGGCGTCCGGTTCAATACCGGACGCCTGAGCTTTTTCCCGGTCCGAATGCTCTTACCGCGCGCGTCCGCTCCAGCCGTGAAACAAGTCGGGTGTCGACCAGCCCACCGCGACGACGCGGTAAAGGCGGCATTGCCTATCCTGCCCGGCGGATTACCGGCGCTGGATCAGCGCGGCGCCTTCGCCGAGGGCGAGGCGCGCTGGTCGACCGGGTCGATGTCGATGATGGGTCGAAAAATTTCAGTGTGCTCGGTGCGACGGAGGACACCGTCGGCAACGATCCAGTCGCCGAGCTGCTGCCGGCTCCGATCATGCCGGCCTACCCGGCCGAGCACCCGAGCCGTGGCGACGGCGCGCCCCCGCGGACGCGGTCAGGTGGCGGCTCCGGAGACATACTCAGGGGCTGGCGGCATCGGCAGCGCGGTCGGAGAAGCGTTGGCCGAGAACGCGAGTGGCACACTCAGCAACGCGCCGGCAGACTTCCCGTCCGTGAACGCTCACCGACTGCGGCGGCAGCACCAGCGGCTGGTTACGGCACTACTGTCGCCTTGTGCGTTACGGCACGCTGGGCTAACGACTCTCGGCGCGGACCGATAAACCCCTCACTACGGGTCGACCCCCTACACTCGGTGTGGTTGTCGAACGTCGGCGTCGACGTATGACCTCGATCACGAGGTCTCATTTGCCAGCCGGATGCGTTTCGCATCACACCTACGGTGCCGTAAGGTATGGCCGCATCGGCACACGGTCTACTCGGGGGCCTGACCAGCAAGAGCGCACACACATGAAGGGCTTGGTATATGGCAAGGGATCTGACTCAACTCGAGCTGCTCACGGAGTTGGAGCCGGTTGCCGAAGAAAACGTCAACCGGCACCTGTCCTTGGCAAAGGAATGGCATCCGCACGACTACGTCCCGTGGGATGAGGGCCGCAACTTCGCGGCACTAGGCGGTGTCGACTGGGACCCTGAGCAGTCCCGATTGAGCGAGGTCGCCAAGGCGGCGATGATCACGAACCTGCTCACCGAAGACAATCTGCCCTCCTACCACCGCGAGATCGCCGAGAACTTCTCCCAGGATGGCGCCTGGGGCACCTGGGTCGGTCGCTGGACCGCCGAGGAGAACCGACACGGCATCGTCATGCGCGACTACCTCGTCGTTACCCGTGGCGTCGATCCCGTCGCGCTCGAAGAGGCGCGCATGATCCACATGACCAATGGATTCGCTTCGCCGACCGAGGCCGATGCGGGCTTCCTGCACTCGGTCGCGTACGTGACCTTCCAGGAGTTGGCCACCCGGGTCAGCCACCGCAATACCGGCAAGGTCTGTGACGACCCGATCGCCGATCGCATGCTCCAGCGCGTCGCCGCCGACGAGAACCTGCACATGATCTTCTACCGCAACATGTGCGGCGCGGCTCTCGACCTCTCCCCCGACCAGACCCTCGAGGCGATCACGCTGATTCTGGAGAACTTCCAGATGCCCGGCGCCGGTATGCCCAACTTCCGCCGCAACGGCGTACTGATGGCCAAGCACGGCATCTACGATCTACGCCAGCACCTCGAAGAGGTAGTGCAGCCGGTGCTGAAGAAGTGGAATATCTTCGACCGCACCGACTTCACCGCGCGCGGCGAGGCCGTGCGCGAGCGGCTCGGGCTGTTCCTGGAGAAGCTAGGCGAGGACGTCGTCAAGTTCGAAGAACAGCGCGACCGCATGCTCGCCCGCGAGGCGAAGAAGCGCGAACTCGCCGGTATCGCCGGCTGATCGCGACCTCCGCAAACGTCAGCGCGCCGCCGTCGGATTTCTCCGGCGGCGGCGCGCTGATGTCCGGCAACCCTGATCCCGGTAGCAAACTTATACATTCAACCGTCGAAACTCGTTGCGGCACTGCTTCATCGATGTGCGCTGTCGACACCGCCCACTTCGATGATCTTCCAATCCGAGTTCATATCCAGCGTGACGTTGTAGGTCACCGTTGTCGGCGCGCATTCCGGGCTCTGCACATTCGTCGAACTCGCATTTGCGAACATCGACTTCGTAGATTTCTGCCTTGCTCCGACATCACCCTTGCGGTGATCGGCACGGCGGTCGAGGTCCACTTCAGCGGAACCAGAATCTTTTCGAGCTCGGGCGCGGGCGCATCGAACTTATTCGCCAGCCGCGCAACGGTATTCGCCTTCAGCCGCGGCACCCATCGCGGGATGTCGCGGTAATTGACAGGGGCCGGCCGCGACCGCGTATCGGGTGGCCACCGCGGGCCGAGACGAGAAAGCCACCCGGTACGCCGACCCGCGATCACCAATGCGCCGATTACCGCGCCGAGAACGACGGTAGAGGCACGAACCGATACCGTTCCCGACCACTCGTCCAGGCTTGTCGGCTTTCGTATCGGACGACTTCGCCTCGGCAGAATTACCCAACTCCACGCCGGAGTCCTCGGCGCCCGATACGCTGCCCTCGATCGGTTCTGTCATTCGCCCGTTCCCGGCGAGTATGGTGGTCACAGGCGCTACCGGGGAGTAACGGGCGACTGAGGCCGTCCGGGATGGCCGCAGTGCCCTCGGAGCCGGGGTGCCCGACCTGGGACGGGACCTCTGATTCCGAATCCGCCGACGATCCGCCCGCGAACCTCGACACTGGTATCGCCGCCGACGCGCAGCGCGCTGACCGGCCACAGCTCACGGCACCGTAGGAGGCCGAGGATATGTCGAGCGCATCGAGGGGCGCCAGGACGCTCACCGGCAAGGTCGTCGCGATCACCGGCGGCGCGCGCGGTATCGGACGCGCGAGCGCCGAGGCGTTTCTGGCGGCGGGCGCCGCGGTCGCGATCGGCGATATCGATGTCGAACTGGTAGCCGAGACGGCGGCGGAGTTGGGTGCCGACCCGGGCGCCGAGGTCGTCGGTCTGCCGTTGAACGTCACGGATAAGGCATCCTTCGCCGCCTTCCTCGACAGCGTGGACGACGAACTCGGCCCGCTGGACGTGCTGGTCAACAACGCAGGAATCATGCCTACCGGTCTGTTTGTCGACGAGGACGAGGCGATGACCGAACGAATCATCGATATCAACCTCAACGGGGTGATCCATGGTTCAAGGCTCGCGGTAAAGCGGTTCAGAGACCGCGGCAGCGGACACCTGATCAATATCGCGTCTTTGGCTGGGACACAGGGCTTTCCAGGCCTGGCCACCTACTGCGCGACCAAACACGCGGTAGTCGGTTTCACCTCGGCGCTGCATCTGGAGATGAAGGAGCACGGCGTGCACGTCGGCGCGGTGCTGCCGGGCATCGTGCGCACCGAACTGTCCGCCGGTGCCAACATGCCGAACTGGATCACGCCGCTGACCACGGTGGATCCGGAGGATGTCGCACAGGCGATCCTCGAATCGGTACGGCAGGACAAACCGCTGGTAACCGTGCCGCGCCGCCTCGCGGCCATCATCAGATCAGCCCAGCTGCTTCCGTACCGCGCACAGCTGCGCGTCGCCGAATTCACGGGCGCGACAACAGCTTTCACTCAACCCGACCCCTCCGTGCGCGAGATCTACCACCGCAGGCTCCGCAACCAATAGCGGGCGCGGAAATACCTCCCGTGACCGCTATCACGGCCGGGCCGAACAGGGCGTTGCAGAGCTGATGAGACACTGGTGGGCGTGACGATTACTGCTGAGGCCAAGAGCATGCTGCGGATCGGGCCGTATCCGGTCGATCCGGCGGTGGTGCTCGCGCCGATGGCGGGCATCACCAACCTGGCGTTTCGGAAGTTGTGCCGGGAGTTCGGCAGTTCCACGTCCATCTATGTGTGCGAGATGATCACCGCGCGGGCGGTGGTCGAACGCAACGCGAAGACGCTGCACATGATGTCCTTCGACGAGGACGAACATCCGCGCTCGATGCAGCTCTACGGTGTGGATCCGGCCACACTGGGCGAAGCCGTGCGGATAATTGTCGGCGAGGGCTGGGCCGATCACATCGACCTCAATCTCGGCTGCCCGGTGCCGAAGGTCACCCGTCTGGGTGGCGGTGCGGCGCTGCCGTATAAGCGCGCGCTGTTCAGCAAGATCGTCAAGGCGATGGTTTCCGGCGCGGAACCCGCCGGGGTCCCGGTGACGGTGAAGTTCCGCATCGGCATCGACGACGACCACCTCACCTACTTGGACGCGGGCCGCATTGCCGAGGTCGAGGGCGCCAAGGCCGTCGCACTGCACGCCCGCACCGCCGCACAGCGGTATTCGGGCCAGGCCGACTGGACGGCGATCGCCCGGCTCAAAGAGGCCGTCACAACGATTCCGGTGCTCGGCAACGGCGATATCTTCTCCGCCGCCGACGCGGTGCGCATGATGGACGAAACCGGTTGCGACGGAGTCGTTATCGGCCGTGGCTGCCTCGGCCGCCCGTGGCTGTTCGCCGAATTGCAGGCAGCACTGCGCGGCGAGCCGCTGCCCGACGCGCCGAATCTCGGCCGCGTCGGCGAGGTGCTGTACCGGCACGGCGCCCTGCTGGCCGAACACCTCGGTGCGGAAAAGGCTATGCGCGATCTGCGTAAGCATATGGCCTGGTATCTGATGGGCTTCCCGGTCGGTGCGGATCTGCGCCGCTCATTCGCCACCGTGTCGAGCCTCACTCAGTTGCAGGACCTGATCGGCGAGCTCGACCCGACCGCGCCATTCCCTCGCGACGCCGAGGGGCCGCGGGGCCGCCAGGGTTCGCCGGGCAAGGTGGCGCTGCCACACGGCTGGCTCGACGATCCCGACGATCCGGCCGTTCCCACCGGTGCGGATCTGATGCACAGCGGCGGCTGACCTTTCTGCGATCGCACCGTCACCTGATCGTCAAGAACCCTCCGAGCAGCACATATTCCGACGCGAATAACAACCTCGGCCACGTCGATCTCGCACTGGGCTGGCTCGCCGTGGCGGAATCGTTATCATTGGCGGAATCGGTGTCATGCTGGTCGAAAGCGGCCGAACCGGCAGCGGAGACGAAAAGCGAGGTTCGCAGGTGGGTGACGATCGGCACGGGCAGTCGCCAGGGCCCGGAGGTCGCGCCCCGTGGGAGCGTTATCCCACGGCGGATTACACCGAGTGGGACGGCGCACGGTCCTCACGCAGAGCCCGACATACCGATCCCGACTCCGGGTCGGCGCCGCTGACCGTTCAGGATCTGGTCCAGCGGGTCGACAACGAACGCGGCGGACGCAGACGCCGGTCCACGACGCCGGACGCGCCGCCAACGCATACGAACCGAGCTGCCCCGAAGCCGCCGGAATCCGCCACGCGGCAAACCGGTATTCCGCCGCGCGAATCGAGCGCCACAGCCGCGCGCCAAGCGGATGCCCCGCCCCGGACATCGGCCATGCCAGCCGGACGCAACGCCGACGCACCCCGGACCTCGGCCGCCAAGGCCGACGCCGCGCGCCGATCCGCGGGCTCTGCGGTGGTCGATGACATCGTGGGTACCCCGACGGCCGCACGCCCCGCGAAACGCCGCGCCTCGACCGCATCCAGCGGGAAAGAGCCGCCCGAAGTCGTCACCGATGTAATCCCCCCGGTCGAGGACACCCCGCGCACCAACAAGCGCGGCATCGGCTGGCCGACCACTGATCCGGACGAAACGAAAACCGCGGCCGCGTCCACCCGCGTCGGCCTGTCCCGGCTCGCCGCGAGTCGGCAGCGCCGCAATAAGCGGCTGCAGCTTGCGGGCCGGGCCACCGTGACAATTTGTGCGGTGGTCGCACTGCTGGTCACCGGCGGCGGTTGGAGCTATCTGCGTTCGACCGCCAATGGCTTCACCCAGGTTTCCGCCCTCGACGACCATCCGGAAGATGTAGTCGACTCCGGCGCCCAGCTCGGCGACGAGAACTTTCTGCTGGTCGGTACGGACACCCGTGTCGGTGCCAATGGGCAGGTGGGTGCCGGCTCTACAGACGATGCCGAAGGCTCCCGAGCCGACACTGTCATGCTGGTGAACATCCCCAAGAATCGGTCGCGGGTTGTCGTCGTTTCGTTCCCTCGCGATCTCGATGTCAGCCGACCTCAGTGCAATGGTTGGGACAACGACAAGGTGGAGTACACCAGCGAGACTTTCCCCGCGGCAATGGGCGACAAGCTCAACGCGGTGTACGCGCTGGGCGGGCCGAAGTGCTTGGTCAATGTGATCCGGAAGATGACCGGGCTCACTATCGGCCACTTCATCAGCATCGACTTCGCTGGGTTCGAGGCGATGGTCGACCAAGTCGGCGGCGTGGACGTCTGTGCCACCAAGCCGATCGTCGATGGGGTCCTGGGCACGGTCCTGGAGAATCCGGGCCGACAGCGGATCAACGGCGCGACCGCACTCAGCTATGTGCGTGCCCGTCACGTCTACGGCGAGGAACGCAGCGACTACGACCGAATCAACCGGCAACAGCGCTTCCTCGCTTCCTTGCTGCGCGGCGCGCTGTCCAGCAAGGTTCTTTTCGACCCTGGCAAGCTGCGTGGCTTCATCGACGCATTCACCAAGCACACCTGGGTCGATAGGGTCGATACGAACGACCTGCTGACGCTCGGTCGATCGCTGCAGAAGGTCGATGCGGGTGCGGTTACCTTCCTGACCATCCCGACCGCGGGCACCACCTCCTATGGCAATGAGATTCCCCGCGAGTCCGACATCAAGGCGATCTTTCGCGCGATCATCGATGACCAACCGCTGCCCGGCGAGAAGAAGTCGACCCCGGCTCCCGGTTCGATCCCGTCGTCGCAGCCGACGCCACCCAAGCTCACAGCGGTCGACCCGAGTACGGTATCGCTGCTGGTCTCCAATGGTTCGGAGACGCCCGGCGCGGCCAATAGGGCGGCGACCAAGCTCGGCAATCAGGGCTTCCATATCTACAACACCGGCAACTACTCCGGCGGGAATTCCGAGGTCGCCACCAAAGTGCGCTTCGGGCCCGGCCACGAGGCCGAGGCGGCCACAGTGGCCAGCGCCCTGCCCGGGGCGACGATGGAGCAGTCGAACAGTCTCGGTGGCATCGTCGAGGTCGTAATCGGTGCCGACTATGCGGGTACGGTGCGTACGCCGACGGCTGTCGGCGATCCGATCTCGAATGTGTCCGTCACTGCGTCGAGTGCGGAACCAGTCACACTGCCGTCGGACTTGGAGCACGTCAACGCCGCCGACGATACGTGCAAGTAGCCGGCCTTTCGAACGCGTCCCGAGGCGGTGCGACACCCTCGCAATCGTTCGGCACCACTCATTAACCCAACGTTGGTGACTAGGTCAGCACCTCGCACTACTGTCTGTATGCATGCGTGTCATCTACAACGAGCAAATGGCCGATCTTGCCCGCATGCTGGGCGAGATGGCCGGTCTGGCGGGTTCGGCGATGGAGCGAGCCACCCAGTCGCTGCTCCAGGCCGATCTCACTCTGGCTGAGTCGGTGATCACCGAGGGCGACCGAATCGCCGAAATGATCAGCGATGCCGAGGAGAGGTCGTTTGCCCTGCTTGCGCTGCAGGCGCCGGTGGCGGGTGATCTGCGACAGGTGGTGAGCGCGATCCAGATCGTCCAGGACGTCAACCGGATGGGCGCACTGGCGCTGCACGTCGCCAAGGTAACCCGCCGCCGCCACCCCAACCACGCCCTGCCCGAAGCGGTGAACGGCTACTTCGCGGAAATGGGCCGTATCGCGGTGAATATGGGTGAGGGCGCCAAGGAGGTGCTCGCCAGCCGCGACCCGGAGCGCGCCGCGCAACTCAACGAGGACGACGAGGCGATGGATGATCTGCACCGTCACCTATTCACGTTGCTGATGGATCGCGACTGGAAATACGGAGTCGCCGCGGCCGTCGATGTCACGCTGCTCGGCCGCTACTACGGGCGCTTCGCCGACCACGCCGTGGAGATCGGCCGCCGCGTGATCTTCCTGGTCACTGGTGAACTTCCGGCGGATCCCGACGCCGCGCTGTGATTCCGGCGAAACCGCTTGCCGGACAACAATGAAGGCCCGCATATGCAATGCGAGCCTTCACATTTTATACCGACACAATTGATTTCGCGCCCACATGGGTAACTCGCCGGGTACGGGCTGACTAGATCGGCTCGTACCGCCAGCCGCCGACACCACCTTCAGGCACCTGATTCCGGCGCCTGAAGGTCCAGGGAGGCGGGGGAACGCTATCCGAAGCGACCGGAGATGTAATCCTCCGTCGCCTTCTGGCCCGGGTTGGAGAAGATCTTCTCGGTATCGTCGATCTCGATCAGCTTGCCCGGCTTGCCCTGCGCCTCCAGGTTGAAGAAGCCGGTCTGGTCACTCACGCGCGCGGCCTGCTGCATATTGTGCGTGACGATGACGATGGTGAATTCCTTCTTCAGCTCGGTGATCAGGTCCTCGATCGCCAGGGTGGAGATCGGGTCCAGCGCCGAACACGGCTCGTCCATCAGCAGCACATCGGGCGATACCGCGATGGCGCGCGCGATGCACAGACGCTGCTGCTGACCACCGGAGAGCCCGCCGCCCGGCTTGTCCAGCCGGTCCTTGACCTCGTTCCACAGGTTGGCCCCGCGCAACGAGCGCTCGGCGACCTCGTCGAGCTCCTTCTTGTTGCGTACGCCCTGCAGCTTCAGCCCGGCCACCACATTGTCGCGAATCGACATGGTGGGGAACGGGTTCGGGCGCTGGAACACCATGCCGATGGTGCGGCGCACGCCGACCGGGTCGACGGTGGAGCCGTAGATGTCCTCGCCATCCAGCAGCACCGCGCCCTCGACGCGGGCATTCGGAGTCACCTCGTGCATCCGGTTGAGCGAACGCAGCACGGTGGACTTACCGCAACCCGACGGGCCGATGAAGGCGGTCACGCTGCGCGGCAGTACCGACAGCTTGACATCGGCAACCGCGTGGAATTTGCCGTAGTAGATATTCAGGTCTTTGACGTCGATCCGCTTGGCCATCCGAGTATTTCCGTTCGCTGTTATTGAGTATGCATGAGCGGGGGCCCTACGTGGTTACGCACGCTGCCTCCTCCGGTCCTTGCCCGCTCGTGCGGGTCACCGGTTCCGCGTGAGCAGCCTGTTGACGACCGCGGCCGCCGCGTACAGCAGGGCGATCAGCAGGATCAGCGTCAACGCCGCACCCCACACCCGCGCCCGGCCCGCAGGCTCCGGATTCGCCAACTCTTGGTAGATCAACAGCGGCAGCGAGGCCATATTGCCGTCGAAGAGATTGGTGTTGATCGACTTGCTGTAACCGACCAGCACCAGCACCGGTGCGGTCTCACCCATGACGCGGGCCAGCGAGAGCAGGATGCCGCTGATCATGCCGGGTGCCGCGGTCGGCACGACGATCCGAACGATCGTCTTCCACTTGGGAATTCCGAGTGCGTAGGAGGCCTCGCGTAACTCGTCGGGGACCAGCTTCAGCATTTCCTCGGTGCTGCGGATGACCACTGGCAGCATCAGCAGCACCAATGCCAGCGATACCGCGAAAGAGCTTTGCGGGAAGCCGAATGTCGCGATCCACAGCGCGAAGATGAACAGCGCCGCGACGATGGACGGCACACCCGCGAGGATGTCCACCATGAAGGTGGTCACCCTGGCCAGCACGCCACGGCCGTATTCGACCAGGTACACCGCGGCCATGATGCCGAGCGGCACCGCGATGATCGCGGCGACGAGAGTCTGCACGACGGTGCCGTAAATCGCGTGGTACACGCCGCCACCGGTCTGGTCCGGCAGGACGCCCTTCTGCGATTTCTCCCACCAGTCCAGCGAGACGACCGAGTCGATGCCCTTCGACACCACCATGATCAGCACCCAGATCAGCGGCACGAGTGCGATCGCGAAGCAGAGCCAGACCACCGCGGTGGCGATATTGTTCTTGACCCGGCGGGCCGGGCTGACATGCCGGAAGGTAGGCGCCTTGACCGGCTTGTCAAGAGTCGTCGTGGTGGTCATTACCCGTTCACCCTTCCACCGGATACGAGCCGCGCCAGCGCATTGACGATGAAGGTCAGTGCGAACAACACGAAGCCGGCGGCGATGTAGGCGCCGGTCGGCAGTGGCTGACTGAATTCCGAAGCAGCGGCGGCGATTTTGGAGGCGAAGGTGTAGCCGCCGTCGAACAGCGACCAGTGTCCGGCCTTAGCCGAGGTGCGCAGGATGACCAACACCGCGATCGTCTCACCGAGCGCACGGCCGAGGCCGAGCATGGATCCGGCGATCACACCGCTGCGGCCGTAGGGCAGCACTGTCATCCGCACCATTTCCCATTTGGTCGCGCCGAGCGCCTGTGCGGCCTCGATATGCGAGACGGGCGTCAGATTGAAGACCTCACGCGAGACCGAGGTGATGATCGGCAGGATCATCACCGCGAGCACCACGCCCGCGGTGAAGACGGTGCCGCCACCGGAGATCGACACATTGCCGTCGGCGAAAAGGAAGAACCAGCCGAGCTTTTCGTTGAGAAACGTCTCGACCGGTTCGAGCTTCGGCGCGAGCACCAGAAAGCCCCACAGACCGAAGACGATCGACGGCACCGCTGCCAGCAGATCCACCAGCATCGCAAACGGACGCGCCATCGGCTTCGGCGAATAGTGGGTCAGGAACAGCGCGATGCCCACACCGATGGGCACCGCGATGAGCAGCGCCAGCATCGAACTCAGCACCGTGACCATGAGCAGGTCCCGGATGCCGAACCGTAGGTGGTCGGCATTGGTGGTGCTGAACTCGCTGCTGGTGAAGAAGTTCGCCTCATTCGCCATGATCGAGGGCCACGCTCGAACAAAGAGGAATAGGGCAATCAGTGCGATGGCCGCCACGACCGTGGCACCCGATGCGGTGGCAAGCGACCGGAAGACGACCTCGGCCCCTTGGTTGTGGCCTTTCCTGGCCGATATTGCGGCCGGACCTTTCGGCGAGTCCGGTTCGGTGCTCGGTTCACTCGACATAAGGGCAGTATCTCCAGCCGCCAACGGACCAGTCGAGTCCGACTGGTCCGCGGCGGACACCTCAGGGTGCACGGTCATGGTGTGGCGGCTATCAGTTGATGGCGTTGATCGCGGTGGTCAGCTTGGTCTTGAACTTATCCGGGATCGCGACGTAACCCGCGGTGTCCAGACCCTTCTGGCCGTTGTTGACGGCCGAGGTCAGGAAGGCCTTGACCGCCTTGGCCGTATCGGCGTCGGCGTACTTCGAGCAGACGATCTCGTAGGTCGACAGGATGATCGGGTAGGCACCGGCCGCGGTCGGCTTGTAGAACGACGAGGTGTCGAGCACCAGGTCGTTGCCCTCGCCCTTGATCTTCACACTGTCGACGGCCTTGGCCGCGGACTCCGGGGTCAGCTTGACCGGGTCCTTGGAGGCCGAGGTGACGACCTGCGCGATGGGCAGGTTCTGCGCCTTGGCGAAGGACCACTCGTTGTAGGTGATCGAGTTCTTGGTGCTCTTGATGGCGGCCGAGGTGCCCTCGTTGCCCTTGGCACCCTCACCGACACCGCCGTTGAAGGTCTTGCCCGCGCCCTTGCCCCACGCGCCGTCGGAGGCGGCGTCCAGGTAGAGCTGGAAGTTGTCGGTGGTGCCCGACTCATCGCTGCGGAAGATCACCGAGATCTTGTCCGAGGGCAGCTTGGCGGCCGGGTTCAGCGCCTTGATCTCGGGCGCATCCCAGGTGGCGATGGTGCCGTTGAACACCTTGGCGGCGGTCGGGCCGTCGAGCACCAGATCGGACACACCGTCGATGTTGTAGGTGATGGCGATCGGGCCGAATACGGTCGGCAGGTTCCAGGCCGGGGAACCGCAGCGCTCCTGCGCCTTGGCCGGCTCACCCTTCGAGGCGCTCAGCGGCGAGTCGGAACCGGCGAAATCGGTCTGGCCGCCGAGGAATTCGTTGACACCCGCACCAGAGCCGCTGGAGGTGTAGTTCAGCGTGGAGCCGCTGCAGTTGGCCTCGTAGGCGGCGACGAAGCGGTCCATGGCGTTCTTCTGGGCCGAGGAACCACTGGCCTTGATGGCCTTCTTGCCGCCACAGGCGACATCGACCTTGGCGGTGGAATCGCCGCCGGTCGAGGCGTTGTCGTCACTGCCACAAGCGGCCAGGGGCATGGCGACGGCGGCCAGCACACCGATAAGGGCGCTGCTGCGCTTGAAGTTCACTTATTCCTCCGGGGAATCGCGTTCGACACGCCCGGTCCCTCACCGGCCCGGGCGGGTTTCGTGGTGCCGTTCGCGGGGAACTCGCGCACCAGGCGGCAACCGTGCCGCCCTTAAGTAACGTAAGGTCGTTCGGTTGACATTTGGACCAGGCTGGGTAAACGGCGGGTGAACAGCCCGGCGCGATTGCGGCCGTTATGTGTGCCATTTGCCCCGGTGTTACTCGAGTAGCCCCAGCGGTCCGCCTGTTATTCAGTCACCGGCCGAGTACGCGACATCGATATGCGCCGGGCCGAAGCCGAGTCCCGTGTAGGTGCGCACAGCTGCGGTGTTGTCGGCCTCGGTATAGAGCAGCACCTCCGACAGCTCACGTTCACGCAGGTAGCGCAGGCCCGCGAGGGTGAGCAGGCGGCCGAGTCCCCGGCCCTGCGCGGCCGGATCGACGCCGACCACATAGACCTCGCCGACCGGCGGGTTCTCCTCGTAATGCACCTTGGTCCAATGGAACCCGAGGAGTTGGTCCGGATCGGCCGGATCCACCGCGATGAACAGCCCCTTCGGGTCGAACCAGGACTCCTCGCGCCGGACGGCGATATCGCGCGGAGTCCAGCCGCCCTGTTCCGGATGCCAGGCGAAGGCCGCGTTATTGACACGCAACAGTTCGGCATCATCCGCGGGCCCATCGTAGGTCCGCAGCGCCATACCATCCGGAATCGCCACATCAGGTAGCTTTGGTGTTGCCAGAGACCGCCGCATCTGCCACAGCTCGCGTGCGATTCCCAGTCCGAGCCGGGTCGCGAGAGCCGCGGCGGCAGGCCGATTTCCGTGCGCCCACACCCGCGCACCCGATCCGCCCTTCGCCAGCGCGGCCGAGACCAATTCCACGCCGATGCCATGGCCACGAGCAGCGGGATCGACGGCGACCTCCGCCATCGCGGGGTGTTCGCCATGTGCGGGAACGAGATTCGCGTAACCGGCGACAACTCCGTCACGCAGCGCCAGCAGATGTTCGGCCGCGGAATCGGCCGCGGTCAGCGAAAGTACGGCCTGTTCGGAGACCGGCGCGACACCGTCCTCGGCACTCGCCCGCTCCAGCAGCGCGCGCACCGCCCGCGCCGCTTCGGCATCGACCCCCGCGCTCCATCGCAGCGTCGTCTCACCCATAAGCGTCTCCCTCGTCGAACTTGTCACCGCGACGAACGCGCGAACCCCGCGCGCCATTCCAGCCGATCGAGATCAGGTGGAACCGGTGGCGGGGCTTCTCGACGAATGCCGCCGAATATTCCACTTGATCTTGGTCGACTATGGGACGGAACCGTTGACGGTGACGGATGGGGAGTCGTCGGCGCCCTCGGCGGATTCGTCGTCGGGGAAGGCGACGTGTTCGCCCTTGGCGGCGGTACGCGTGGGGCGGACAGCCTTGTAGCCGACATTGCGGACGGTGCCGATCAGCGATTCGTATTCGCTGCCCAGTTTGGCGCGCAGCCGTCGCACGTGCACGTCGACCGTGCGGGTGCCACCGAAGAAGTCATAACCCCAGACCTCCTGCAGCAGCTGCGCCCGGGTGAAGACCCGGCCCGCGTGCTGTGCGAGGTATTTGAGGAGTTCGAATTCCTTATAGGTCAGATCCAGCGGGCGACCGCGCAGCCGGGCGGTATAGGTGCCCTCGTCGATCACCAATTCGCCGAGGGTGATCTTGCCGGTGTTCTCCGGGCTCGCGACACCTCCGTTGCGGCCGACCAGCAGGCGCAGCCGGGCATCCAGTTCGGCCGGTCCGGTACCGGGCAGCAGAATGTCGTCCAAGCCCCAGTCGGCATTGACGGCGACCAGTCCGCCCTCGGTCAGCACGGCGACCACCGGCACCGATGAGCCGGTGCTGCCGAGCAGTCGGCACAGGCCGCGGGCCGCGGCCAGGTCGGTGCGTGCGTCGACCAGCGCGACATCCGCGGTGCCCGCCTCGAGCAGGGACGCCACCTCGGTCGGTGCCGGGCGCACATTGTGCGCCAGCAGCGACAGCGCGGGCAGGACCGACTCTGGGTTGGGGTCGGAGGTCAGCAGGAGCAGCTCCACAAGCCCTCCTCCCATCTCGTAGCTCCGGACAACAGCCACACCGCCGGGGCCACGTCGCTGATCACAGGTAATCGGATGCAAGATTAGCGCGTGAACACCGATGACCTCGCCATCCGGGGTTAGTGTGACACCTCTACCGAGACATTCGATACCCGAAACGCACCGCCAAGTAGTGTGGCCCGCATGCGCAAGCTGATCATCGGGCTGCTGTGCCTCGCGGCACTGGCGGTAATCATCGATTTCGGCGCCGCCGCCTACTCCGAGTACCGCGTATCGCGTGCCCTGCGTGTCGGCGCCGACCTCACCGCGGATCCCGACGTGGTCATCTATGGCTTCCCGTTCTTCACCCAGGCGCTCGACGGTCGATACCAGACCGTCG
Source organism: Nocardia citri (assembly GCF_054065835.1). Taxonomy (NCBI): domain Bacteria; kingdom Bacillati; phylum Actinomycetota; class Actinomycetes; order Mycobacteriales; family Nocardiaceae; genus Nocardia; species Nocardia citri. The sequence goes on along the minus strand of NZ_JBSUQM010000001.1, from coordinate 619,105 downwards.
ATATCCGCGCGCGCATCATGCGCCCCGATATTCCTGGCGAGATTTCGGTCGGCGCGACGCTGACCGGAGCGCACCTGTCCATGGGCGATCTCACCGACGGGAATGTGCGCGCGATCCCGGTGGATCGGGTGGAGGGACAGATGCGGCTCGAGCCGACCGAACTCGGCAGGCTGTTCAAAATTCCAGACCTGCAAGTACATTCGGCACCCGGCGACAAATCCGACGGAACCGGCGGTTCGGGTGGATCCGGAATGACCACCGGCGGGCAACTCCTGCTCACCGGAACCATGCCGGGCAAGACGCCGAGCAAGCCGGGCGCGCCGCTCGGCGGTGACAATGTGAGTGTGACCGCTGACCTCACGGTCGACGGTGATCAGGTGAAGATCGTCGCGACCAGCATCTACCGTGGTACGGGTGATGCCACGACGACCGCGGTCGTCACCGATGCCGACCGCCCCAAGGTGCTCGAGCAGTTCACCCGGACCATCGATACGAACGAACTGCCGTTCGGACTGCGGCCGACCAAGGTGTCCGCACAGGGCGGACAGATCGTCATCGAGGCCAAGGCCGAGAACGTGATCATCGACCTGGATAGATTGCGGCGACCATGATTGAAATCACAATTCTGCTGGTGGTGCTCATCGCCGCGGTGGCGGTCGGCATCATGCTGCAGCGCCGCAACGGCACGCTGCGCGCGAGCGGCACCGAGGCACCGCTCGAGTCGGCGCGTACCGATCTGCTCGCGTCGATCGGTGCCGACAACTCGGGCCCTGCGGTGCTGCATTTCTCCGCCGACTGGTGCGGGCCGTGTGTCGCGGTGCGCCGCGTGGTCGCCGGGGTGACCGAGGAATTGTCCGGATCGCCGCGCCCGCCGCTCGATATCGAGGTCGATATCGATGCCGAACCCGCGCTGGCCAAGGAACTCAATGTGCTCTCGTTGCCGACCACCTTCGTCTTCGACATCGAAGGGCGGGAACGATTTCGGATCTCCGGCGTCCCCAAATCCGCGGACCTGCGCACCGCACTCGAGCCGCTGACAGTGGGCTAGACACTTCACTAACGGCGGAAAACGGGGCGTGACAAGGGTTGATAGCAACTGCGACGAACCCCGGGTCCAATTCTCCGGCAGAACCAGGTAAACTGCTCTGCGTGCAATCCAACCACGAGCTGATGCTCACCCGACGCCGCACAGTTGATCTGTGTCGCCTCGGCGGTTGTTGCTGCCTGTGTGGCTGAGCGGTCGGCTCCGTCTCAATTCCGATGCCGACCTGCGTCCGTCGTGCGAGTGATCTCTTGATCCCCCGGCGAACTGGCAATTTTCCCGCCAAAAGCGAAATTCAGCGCAGGAGTATGCACAATGTCCACAGATTTACGAAATACTTTGGCTGAGACCGGAATTCCCGCCCTGCGGCGTTTCCTCAGCCCCAGCGGCGGCAGTTTGCGTAACCACGCAGGGGCAGGGAGCGCCGCAAATCCCACTCGAGTCGACGTGCGCGGGCCACGCTTCGCCGCGTGGGTCACCACCGGCGTCCTCATTCTCGTCCTGCTCGCCGCCGCTGTTTCGACACCGGTCGCCGCGGTGCTCATCGCCGCGCAGGCGGTGGTCTTCGCGATCGGCGCGGCCTACGGGCCGCGGCGACATCCCTACGGCCGGATCTTCGCCGCGTTCGTCGCGCCGCGCAGGGGTCCGACCCTCGAAACCGAACCCGTCGCCCCGCTGCGGTTCGCCCAACTACTCGGCCTGGTCTTCAGTGCCGCCAGCCTGCTGGGTTTCCTGGTCGGCTCCACCGTCGTCGGCGCGGTGTTCGCCGGCTTCGCCCTGTTCGCGGCGTTCTTGAACGCGGCGTTCGGGATCTGCCTGGGTTGCCAGATCTATCCGCTGGTCGCCCGACTCCGCCGGAACCCGTCCCCGGCGAACTGACCCTGCAAGTCACCACCCCGAAAGGAACAACATGGCCCGCTCCGATGTCCTGGTCTCCGTTGACTGGGCCGAAGAGAACCTCAACGCCCCCGGCATCGTCTTCGTCGAGGTCGATGAGGACACCTCCGCCTACGACGGCGGCCACATCGAGGGTGCCGTTCGGCTCGACTGGAAGAAGGACCTGCAGGATCAGGTTCGTCGTGACTTCGTGAACCAGGAGCAGTTCTCCGATCTGCTCTCGGCACGCGGCATCGCCAACGACGACGAGGTCGTGCTCTACGGCGGCAACAACAACTGGTTCGCCGCCTACGCCTACTGGTACTTCAAGCTGTACGGCCACAACAACGTCAAGCTGCTCGACGGCGGCCGCAAGAAGTGGGAGCTCGACGGTCGCCCGCTGTCCCGCGACGCTGTGAACCGCCCGGCCACCCAGTACAAGGCCGCCGCCCCCGACCTGTCCATCCGCGCGTTCCGTGACGAGGTCATCGCCGCCATCGGCGCCAAGAACCTGGTCGACGTGCGCTCCCCTGACGAGTTCTCCGGCAAGATCCTGGCTCCCGCGCACCTGCCGCAGGAGCAGAGCCAGCGCCCCGGCCACATCCCCGGGGCCATCAACGTGCCGTGGAGCAAGGCCGCGAACGAGGACGGCACCTTCAAGTCCGATGCCGAACTGGCCGAGATCTACGGTGCGGCCGGACTGGACGGAACCAAGGACACCATCGCCTATTGCCGCATCGGTGAGCGTTCCTCGCACACCTGGTTCGTGCTGCAGGAGCTGCTGGGCCACCAGAATGTCAAGAACTACGACGGCAGCTGGACCGAATACGGCTCGCTCGTCGGTGCACCGATCGAGTTGGGAGAGTAATCACATGTGCGCAGCACCTACCCAGGGCCAGGCCATTCCGGCCGGAGTCGATGTCGAGAAGGAAACCGTTATCACCGGCCGCGTGCTGAGCTCGGACGGTCAGCCGGTCGGCGGCGCGTTCGTGCGCCTGCTCGACGGCAACGGTGACTTCACCGCGGAGGTCGTGGCCTCGGGCACCGGCGATTTCCGCTTCTTCGCGGCACCGGGCGCGTGGACCGTGCGGGCGTTGTCCTCCTCGGGCAATGGCTCGGCCGAGGTTCGCCCGGAGGGCACGGGCATCCACGCCGTGGATGTGGCGGTCGCCAAGTAAGCAGTTCCACCGACGGCCCCATGGCTTCCCGACAGCTGGGAAGCCATGGGGCCGTTGTGCTGGGCGGGACACGAGTCGTTAGACTCCAAATGTGGTCCTCTTCTTCGAGATTCTGCTGGTGGCCGTGGCCGTTCTCATCGGCTGGTTCGGCCTGTACGTCTTCTACCGGTTGTTCACCGAATCATGAGTGAACTCGCGAGCGAAGGTTCCACCCCGGCCGAGCGAGCGAGTGAACAACTTAACGGCAACGGCTCGGCCGAGGTGGCCCCGCGCCGCAGTGGCGACGAGGCCGTGGCCGAGGCGGCCGAACGGGCGAAATCTACTGGTGTGCGCAATATTCCAGTGCTACCGGATCTGCCGCTGCCGGAGGACACCGCGAATCTGCGGCTCGGTCCCGATCTGAGTTCGTCGATGCTGGCGCTGCTGCCGATGGTGGGGGTGTGGCGCGGTGAGGGTGAGGGCAACGATCCCGATCGCGGTGATTACCGGTTCGGCCAGCAGATCATCGTCTCCCACGACGGTGGCGACTATCTGGCCTGGGACTCCCGTTCCTGGGTCATCGAATCCGATGGCTGCTACGGCGGCCCCGACCTGCGCGAGAGCGGCTTCTGGCGGGTCGGCATCGACGGCGATGACGAGGTCATCGAACTGCTGCTGACCCACAGCACCGGCATCGTCGAACTCTTCTACGGCACCGCCCTGACCCAATCCTCCTGGGAATTGGCCACCGATGTCGTCATCCGCAGCCAATCCGGCATCGTCGTCGGCGGCGCCAAACGCCTGTACGGCATCGTCGAAGGCGGTGACCTGGCCTACGTCGAGGAGCGCGTCGTAGCCGACGGCCCCCTCGAACCCCGGCTGTCCGCCCGTTTGCAGCGCTACATCGGTTAGCCGCGCGGCCGCCCGATCGATGTCAGGTCGATGTCGATCGGGAATGGGACGCTGATTTTCAGGCGGTCGTGGAATATGCCGACCAAGCCGTAAGAACTGGTAGCCGGGTCGAGTTCGTAGGCGTAGACGACAGCTTCATCGTTGCGACGCTCGACCCGCCAGTAGTTCGGGATTCCCGCTCTCGCATATTTGGTCGGCTTGGTCTCCCGGTCACGCTCTTCAGAATCCGGGGACACCGCCTCGACCGCGAGAACAACATCCTCGGCGAAGTAGTAGGTGGATGGATGATCCGCTCGGCGAATCGCCGCCATGCTGACCACCAGAACATCTGGCTCCGGCAGCTGACGCGGTCCAAGTTTGACGGCCATCTCACGGTCGGCGTACAGATCAGGCGGCGTCTGTTGATCGAGGTCCCGCCAGAGAATCGACACGGCCCGGCTGTGCCATCTCTCCTGCGGACTCACGAAGACCAGACCCCCATCGATCAACTCGGTGTGCTTAGGAAGGCCGCGTAGCGCCAAGAAGTCCTCGACAGTGAATCCACCAGCAGGTGGGATCACCCAGTCAGGCAACGGCTCAACGGTCATTGCCCCAGCGTAGCGTCCATCGGAGTCGAACTTCACCGGAAACGGGGCGCCCACGATTCAGTACGGGTGCCAGTTGACGAGGAGTTCGTCGGCGAGGGTTTCGACGGCGAGTTTCGAGCCGTTCACTTCGAAGGTGGCGCCGCGCAGGCGGTCGTCGTACAGGCGGGATTCGGAGACGGCGGCTATTCGCCAACCGAGCAACTGGGCGTATGGGGGTTCGGCTCCGACGTCGAATGCGGTGTACTTGCCGGATTCGAGTATGTAGTCGATGTATTCGGGTTCGGTGAGGCCGGCGAAGGGGTCGCGCCATGGTGTTGATCCGACGCGGAGCTCCTCGCCGTCGGTTCCGGCGTCGAGTAGTAGCACCGAGCCGTCGTCGAAGGTCAATTCGATGGGGCCTTCGGTGCGGTCGACGTCGGTGCCGCGTACATAGAACATGCGGCGAATCGCCCTGATACGGCGACCGACCACTGCTGCGAGTCCCTCCGATGGCATTGGCTACCCCTCGTATCGAACCGGTCGCCGGACTCTACCGCTTTGCCCATTATGCCCCGAAAAGGAACGGCCCCCGAGCCATACCCAGCTGGCGGTGAAACCTGCATGGGTCCCGGTCGGACTAGACCGGGAGCTCGGGGGCCGGGTGGCTGCCTGGAATTCGCTCAGCGCTCGCGCGAACGGAATCCGTTGCAGCGGTGGCGCTAGCGGACAGCCACCTCACAAGTCCTATGAACATACATTCTTCGAACCACCTCCTTCCTTGTGTACAAACGAATCTAGTCAGCGGTCAGCGGGTCGGCAACGGAATTTCGCGGGGCGCTGCGCCGCTGCGCTCGTCCGCTTCGAAAACGGTCGTGATCTGGCCTGACGCAGCGATGTGCAGCACCACTTCGGCGCGGTGGTTGGATGGCAGATGATGTGTGACGACTACCACAATTCGGTCGGGTTCGACCAGGCCGCTGTCGATATCGAGTAGCTCGCGCAGCATCTGGGCGCCCGCCTGGGCCTCGAGATGTTCGGTCGGCTCATCGAGCAGCAGCACCCGCGCGGGCGAAATGAGCGCGCGGGCGAGGAGAATCCGCCGCCGCTGCCCACCCGAAACCGCGGCCGCACCCCCGACCAGATCCGTGTGCACACCATCCGGCAGCGATTCCAGCCAATCCCCGAGACCTACTGCGCACAGCGCCTTCTCGGCCTCTTCGACAGTGAGATCTCCACGCGCGACACGCAAGTTCTCGAGCACCGAGGTGCCGAAGATATGCGCATCCTCGGCAAAGAACGTCACGCCGGCCACGGGTGTATCGAACAGCCCCGCCCACGCCATGAGCAGTGTGGTCTTACCCGCACCGCTCGGCCCGACAACGGCAACACGGCTGCCCGCGGGACGCTCAGGAAAGTTGCCCGACAATAGCTTTCGCGCGCCATCGGTGCCTGGGTCGCTGCGGTGGTCAGTGGTGCCGTCGGCGATCGGACGGCCGGACCGCTGTCGCGTGGTTTCGAGCCGGGGTAGGCGGTGGAGGGCGGCGCGGGCGGTGGTCAGAGCCTGGGCGGCGGCGGGGAGTGGGCCGACTGCTTCGAACGCGGACAGTGGCAGCAGGACGAGGATGGTGAGGGCCATGGGGGTCATCGCGGGCTGATCGGCACCGTAGATGGTGATGCCGATCAGGAGAGCACCGAGGACGCTGGCGCCGATCGACAGGGGCGTTGCCGCGGCGGCCCAGGCGCTGCGCGCGGCCGCGGCATCCTCGGCGGCCACCGCACGTTGTCCGGCACGGTCGGCGGCCGCCAGCGCGGCATCCATCCTGCCCGCGACGCGGAGTTCGGCCGCGTGGTCGAGGACGGTGAGCGCTTCAGCAGTGAATTCGGCCCGGTCGGCGCGCACCGCACGCTCGGCCTCGCGAGCGGCCCGACCCGACAGCCACGGCGCGACGATTCCGGCAATGCCGAGCGATACGGCCAGGATTGCCGCCGCACCAACCGAAATGGTGGCCATGAGTCCGATCGCCGACGACGACAGCACTATCGCGACCGCGATCGGCACGAATACGCGCACGACAACGGCACCGAGGTCGTCGATATCGCTGCCGATTCGAACCAGCAGATCCCCGCGTCGCAACGACGCGGCACCCGCCGAATCCATCACCGCCACCGGCGCGCCGCGGTCCGAGGTCTCTGCCTGGCCGAACGCAGTCACTGCGCCATGTCGACCGGATAGCCCGGGTTTCGGCGTCCCGTCGTTGTCGGCAGCGTCGAGTTCGGGCGCGTTGAACACCGCGCCAACGGCCCGCGCCGATTCGGCGATCGAGCGGTCCCGGCCGCGCCGAGGACTGAAGCCGTCGGCACCATGGGCCGAGCCTGCCGACGCACCGTCACGCCCGAGCCGGTGAATCGACCCGTCGAACGCGTCGGCAGGTACGCCGTCGGCTGCGGCTGCTCCGTCCGAATCGCCGCCCCGCATATCCCGCCGCACCCAGACATCGGAGTGCGCGAGCATCCGGTATACGGTTGTCCGAGCTGTTGTCATCGCGCGCAGCGCAACATCATGGGTGGCAAGGCGTTCCAGATATCGACACAGCCCGCGGGAGATACCCAGCGCCCGTACCGCGACAACAGCGACGCTCAGATCGAGCACCGGAGGCATCTCCCAGGCGCGCGCAATCAACCACGCCGCCAATGCCGCCAGCCCGAGCCCGCTGCCCAGCGCCGACACCCCCCACCCGATCGCCACCGCAACCCGCCACGGCGACAACTCGAGCAGGCCCCACATCTGCCGCAGATCCACCAGCACCGTGCGGCCCCCGTGACGAGCCGAAGCAGCTGTCGGACTACGCATCCCGATACTCATCGCACGACCCCATCGACAAAACGGCCCAGCTGATCTCCGGCTCGCTGGTCGAGCGACGCTATGTCCCGGCGAGCCGTTGTCCTGCGCACCGAAGTGTTTCCCGCGCTGTTCATAGGGCGACTGCCTGGGGTGCGGTGCAGTGGATGGGGATTACCTGGTCGGCGGCGGCGAGGACGGTTGGGCGGTGAGCGATCAGGATCACGGTGGCGCCGGTGCGGGCTCGTTGCTGTAGGGCGGTGAGGACAGTGGCTTCGGCGACGGGGTCGAGGTGGGCGGTCGGTTCGTCCAGCAGGAGGATGGGGCGGTCGGCGGCGAGCACTCTGGTGAGGGCGAGGCGCTGGCGCTGGCCGAGGGACAGACCCATGCCGCCGGCGCCGACGACGGTGTTCCAGCCGTCGGGGAGTTCATCGAGGACCGTGTCGAATCCGGTTGCGATGCAGGCGGCGTCGAGTTCGTCGACTATTCGGGCGGCGCCCTTCGTCATAGTGTCGGGTGTGTGCGCGCCGAGCAGCTCGAGGTTTTCGCGCAGCGTGGCGGGGACCAGTACCGGTCGCTGGGGCAACCAGGCGACGCGGGACCACCAAGCGTCTTGATCCAGCGCACGAACATCTGTGCCGTCGACCTTCACCGAGCCGAGTTCAGGGGTGATCAAACCCAGAATCGCTTGCAGCGCGGTCGATTTCCCGCTACCGTTCGGCCCGGTCAATACGGTTACCCGTCCTGGCCGAAACGTCGCGGTAAGTCCGGCAGGCGCGAATCCATCCCGGGCACGTATCGACAGATCACATATCTCGATGACGCCGAGGTGATCTCCACTGCCACGCACCGTGTCGACTGTAGCCCGACCGGCGGCCCCCGATTCGAGCTGAACCCGAGGTTCGAGAACAGCAAAAGCCTTGTCCGCAGCCGCCATTCCGTCCTGTGCCGCATGGAAACGCTCCCCCACGATCCGCAAGGGCAGGTACACCTCCGGCGCGAGAATCAACGCGACAAGCCCGGCATAGAGGCTCATCTCGCCGTACACCAGCCGCAGACCGATGGACACCGCGATCAATGCGACGCTCAGCGTGGCGAGCATCTCGAGCACCATCGACGACAGGAACGCGATCCGCAGTGCCCGCATGGTGCGCTGCCGCAACGCATCTCCGAGCTCGCGCACCCGATGCTCCATCGAACCCGCCCGCCCGGCGTTCCCTTCCCGCCCCAGCGCACGCAATGTCGGCATTCCGGCGAAAAGATCGAGCAATTGATCCGACAGCCGAGTGGTCGCGGCGAGCGTCGCCGCCGCACGTCCCTGCGTGAGCAGACCGATGAGCACCATGAACACCGGAATCAATGGCAGCGTCACCACCGCGATGACACCGGAGATCGGATCGTGAAATCCGATGACCACCAAAACGATCGGCGGTACGAGACACGCGAGCAGCAGCGCGGGCAGGTATCCGGTGAGATATGCCCGCAGCCCGGTCAACCCGGTACTCACGACAACCGCGAGTTCGGTTCGCCGATTTTCGAGTTCGCGGGGCGGCAGCTGAGCCCCGGCGGCAAGCACCGCGGTTTCCAGTTCCGCGACCACCGCGGCCCCGGCCCGATGCCCGATCCGCGACTGCACCCAGGTGGCGAGCACCCGAGAGCCGATGGCGGCCGCAAGCACGACCAATTCGAAGGTCCACGCGCCGAGTGCGCGCCGACCGGGATCGGTGACAACCCCGGCCAGCACCTGCGCCAGCGCGACCGCCGTAACCACAATCGCCCCCGTAATCACCACGGACAGCGCCACACTCAGCACCAGATAGCGCCGGGCCGAGCGCGCGTACTTCCACAACCGGGGGTCGACGGGCGGGCGAGCCATGATCAGTCCTTGGTGGCTTGCAACGGCAGGCCGATCGGCGCCGGAATCTGTTCGACCGTAATCCGTTTGCGGAAGACCCAATACGTCCAGCCCTGGTACCCCAGCACCACGGGCGTGACGACCACGGCCGCCCAGCTCATCACCTTCAGCGTGTACGGCGTCGAGGAGGCATTGTCGATGGTCAGGTTGAACAGGTCACTGATGGTGGACGGCAGCACATTCGGATACAGCGATCCGAACAGCAGCACCGTGGCCGCCGCGATGGTGACCGCCGTCCCGACGAATGCCCACCCGTCACGGTCGGCGAAACTCGCCGCACCCGCGAGGAGCAGTCCGAGCACGGCCAGCACCAGCGGAATCCAGGTCCATCCGGTTCCGTAGGCCAACTGCGTCCACACCCCGAACACACCGACCACTACCGCCGTCGGCACCAGCAGCAAGCGCACCGTCCGCAGCGCATCGTCGCGCACCTCGCCACCGGTCTTCAGCGCCAGGAAGACCGCACCGTGCAGCGCGAACAACAGTGCGGTCGCGAGCCCACCGAGCAATGCGTACGGCCCGAGCAGATCCCACACCGAACCGCCGACCTGCTTTCTCTCGTTCAACGGCACCCCGCGCACCACATTCGCGAAAACCCAGCCCCACGCCAATGCCGGCACCCAGGAACCGAGGCCGATCGCGGCATCACACCAGGCCCGCCACCGCGCATCGTCGATCTTGCTGCGATATTCGATGGCGCACACCCGCACGATCAGCGCAACCAGCACGAGCAGCAGCGCGAGGTAGAAGCCGGAGAATAGGCTCGCGTACCACTCCGGGAAGGCGGCGAACATGGCAGCGCCCGCGGTGATCAACCAGACCTCGTTGCCGTCCCACACCGGCCCGATCGTATTGAGCACCACCCGCCTTCGGGTATCGCTGCCCTTGCCCAGGATCGGCATCAGCATGCCGACCCCGAAGTCGAAACCCTCCAGTACGAAGTAGCCGGTGAACATCACGCCGATCAGCAAAAACCAGAATTGTTGCAGATTCATCGTCGGCTCCTAATACGCGAACGAAAGCTGTTCGACGGCAGGCTCTTCGGCCCCATGACGGCCGCCCGTATCGTCCGGGCCGCCGGGCGGAATCGTCGGCGGCGCGTCGGGTCCGGCGATCGTGTACCGCCGCATCAGGTAGAACCACACCATCGCGAGCGCGCCGTACAGCAGGGTGAAGACCACGAGCGAGGTGATCACCGTGCCCGCGACGTGGTCGGAGACGCCCTGGTGCACCATCAGCCGCAGGCTCTGGTCGCCGGTCGGATTCGGTGCGACGATCCAAGGCTGCCTACCCATTTCGGTGAAGACCCAGCCCGCGCTATTGGCCAGAAACGGGGTCGGGATGGCGATCAGGCACAGCCATGAGTACCAGCGCTTATCGGTGATCCGGCCACCGCGGGTCAGCCAGAGACCAACCAACCAGAGCAGGATCGCACCGGCCGATAGGCCGATCATGGCGCGGAACGACCAGTACGTGACGAACAGATTGGGCCGGTAGTCGCCGGGCCCGAACTTGGCGTTGTACGCGTGCTGCAGATCGGTGACGCCGTCCAGGGTGACATCGCTGAACTTGCCCTTGGCCAAATACGGCAGCACATACGGCACCTTGATGACGTGCGTCACGCTATCGCAGTTGTTGTGCGTGCCGATGGTCAATACCGAGAAGTCCGGATTGGTTGCGGTATTACACAGCGATTCCGCCGAAACCATTTTCATGGGCTGCTGTTCGAACATCAGCTTGCCCTGCACATCACCGGTGAAGAACAGCGCGACACCGGCGACCACGATCACCCACAGGCCGGCCCGTCCGCCCGGACGCCACATAGTTCGCGCCTCGGCGACTGCGGTCTCGTCACCACTGCGCGCATTGCGCACCATCCACCAGCCGCAGATCCCGACCACGAAAGTTCCCGCGGTGAGAAAGGCACCGGCAACGACATGCGGAAATGCTGCCAGCGTCGTGTTATTGGTGAGTACCTGCCAGATGCTCGTGAGCTCGGCACGCCCACGCTGCGGGTTGTATCTGGCGCCGACCGGATGCTGCATGAACGAATTCGCCGCGACGATGAAGTACGCGGAGGCGTTGACACCGATCGCGACGAGCCAGATCGTCGCCAGGTGCACCGTCTTGGGCAATCGGGTCCAGCCGAAAATCCACAGGCCGAGGAAGGTCGACTCCAAAAAGAATGCGACCAGCCCCTCGAGCGCGAGCGGTGCGCCGAAGACGTCACCAACGAAGCGGGAGTATTCGCTCCAGTTCATGCCGAACTGAAATTCCTGCACGATGCCGGTCGCGACACCGAGTGCGAAGTTGATCAGGAACAGTTTTCCGAAGAATTTGGTCAGCCTGTACCACTGCTCTTTGCCGGTAACCACCCAAGCCGTCTGCATACCCGCCACCAGCGGGGCCAGACCGATTGTCAACGGAACCAAAATGAAGTGATAGACGGTCGTGATGCCGAACTGCCAACGCGATAAGTCCAGGACGCTCAAAACTGACCTCCCGCCGAACTACGACATGACGTAGTAAGCGTACGCCCGGAAAGGGGTCCAGCAAGGAGTCCTGCACCACGACACACAGGAGCGCCGGTGCCGCGACGACCTGTTTTCCGAGTTCGCAGGGAACTCCTACATGTCGTAGTAGGACGAAGATCACGGCTCGGCGAAACTCACCAATCGCCGATAGCCCCGGCCCGCTCCACTCCTCGGTCCACCAATTCGGTGATTTCGGCCGCATTGTCCGGCGCCATCATGCGCAATCCGTCCAGCGAATTCACCCTCGCGGCGAGTGTGATGCTCGAAAGCAGCCAAATGCTGTCGCAGGTCAGCAGGTCCGCGGTGAACAACTGGTCGTAGCTGCACTTCCACCCGGCCTTCTCGGCCTCGGCGAACAGCGCGCGCTGGGTGACCCCGGGCAGTACGCCATTCTTCGCGGGCGGGGTGATCAACTGGTCGTCGCGCACGATCACCACCGACGAGCGCGGCCCCTCCAGCACCCGGTTCTCGGTACTGGTGAAAATCACGTCATCGGCACCCATCCGCTGCGCGAACCGCAGCGCCGCCATATTGGTGGCATAGGACAGCGTCTTCGCTCCCAGCAGCTGCCACGGCGCCGCCTGGGCCAGATCGATCGAGATTCCGCGCGATAGCGAAACCACCGCGACACCGTCGGTGCGCGCCTTGTGCACCCGCTCCGGCACCGGCAGCACCAGGACATAGGAGGTCGGCACCGGCACCGCGGCCGCGAGATCCCCCGAGGTGACGCTGGACGGGGCCGAAAGCTCGGTATCGCGCCCACGGGTGAGCACCAGCCGCAGCAGGCCCTCGCGCTCGGTCCCCCATTCCTTCGTCGCCGTCTCGATCGCATCCCGCCACTTCCCCAGCTCGGGCTCGGGTAGATCGAGCGCCTGCGCCGAACGACGCAGTCGGCCTAGATGAAATTCGATCGCGCACGCATTTCCGGCACGAACCAAAACCGACTCGAAGACACCGTCGCCGCGCAGTACGCCGATGTCGTCGGCAAACAACAACGGCGCGTCCGGATCCTGGACGGCACCGTCGAGCGTTACAAGAACTCGATCCACCATGGGTCGAGCGTAGGCGGTGTTCCTCGGCCGCGCCTAGGTCATGAACGACTTCCGTAAGCCCCCATGACACAGTTGTGCCCCAATACGGTTGCGACCCCGCGCAACACCCACCAAGCCACCACTGCCGGTTCGCGCTTAAAGTGGTTACGTGTCCGTGGTCGTCGCACCCAGTCCCATCCTCGCTGTCCCGGGCGCCGTCGCGGCCGCAGCCGGTACACCGGATGCCGCCGTAGCCTGGCATTACGGGGATCCCTTCGGAGAGCAGCGCGCCGCCGCGCAGCGGGTCGCGATCGTCGACCGGTCGCATCGCTTCGTCCTGAAAATCACCGGGGCCGAGCGGCTGACCTGGTTGCACACCATCAGCTCCCAGCACATCGCGGACCTGGGTAACGGTCGGTCGGCCGAAAACCTGGATCTCGATCTGAACGGCCGGGTGCTGCACCATTTCGTGCTGACCGAACTGGACGGCACAGTGTGGATCGACACCGAGGGTGAGCGCGGACCCGCGCTACTGGAATTCCTGGCGAAGATGGTCTTCTGGGCCGATGCCAAACCGGTCGAGGCCGCCGATTACGCCGTGCTGAGCCTGCTCGGACCGCGCGTTATCGAGTTGACCGAAACGCTCGGCATTTCCACCCTCCCGCAGACCTACGAGGCGGTGTCACTGCCGGACGGCGGATTCCTGCGCCGGATGCCGTGGCCGACCACCGACGCCTTCGACGTGGTCATCCCACGCGACCAACTCGTCGACCGCTGGTCCCGCCTCACCGCGGCAGGCGCCGAACCCGCGGGCATGTGGGCCTTCGAGGCACTGCGCGTCGCGGCGCTGCGCCCCCGGATCGGACTCGACACCGACGAACGGACCATCCCGCACGAGGCCCGCTGGATCGGCGGCATCGCCGAACACGGCGCGGTGCACCTGGACAAGGGCTGCTACCGCGGCCAGGAAACCGTGGCCCGGGTACATAACCTCGGCAAACCGCCGCGTCACCTGGTGCTGCTGCAGCTCGACGGTTCCGCCGACGAACGCCCGACCACCGGCACGGACGTCACCGCGGGCGGTCGTGCCGTCGGCCGCCTCGGCACGGTCGTCGACCATTACGAATACGGCCCCATCGCACTGGCTTTGATCAAACGCACCATCCCGGCCGATACCGAACTGGTCGCGGGCCCGACCGCCGCCGCCATCGATCCGGATTCCGTCCCCGCCGACGACGAACCCCAGGCGGGTCGGATCGCCGTCGACCGCTTGCGTGGCCGCTGATGCGGCTCGATAACGCTCGGGTCCTTGCCGTATGCGTCGTCCACGCCGAGCTCGAGCTGTCGAACCGCGTCGGCCGGACGGCCATCGACAAGCGGCCGGTTCCCCATCGTGTCGGCGTGCGGGCGCTAGGGCTCGACGGCGATCACGTATGCGACACCGAGCATCACGGCGGCGTGCATCAGGCCGTGTATGCCTACGCCGAGGAGGATGCGCGCCGCTGGGGCGAGGAACTCGGCCGCCAATTGCCTGCGGGTTGGTTCGGCGAGAATCTGCGCATCGCCGGATTGCCGGTCAGCGATGCGGTGATCGGTGCGCGCTGGACCATCGGTGACACACTGCTCGAGGTGAGCGCGCCCCGCGTTCCGTGCGCCACCTTCCAGCACTGGTCCGGCGAGGCGCACTGGGTCAAACGCTTCACATTGCGCAGCGATACCGGCGCCTACCTGCGCGTCCTCGACGAGGGCACGATCGGCGTCGGCGACGAGGTTCGCATCGTGCACACGCCCGAGCACGGCATCACCGTCCGCGACCTGTTCACCGGCCACGATCCCGATCTTCTGGCGATTCTGCTCGCGACCGAACCGACGATCTCCGATGATGTGCGGATGCAGATCGAGCGGCACGGCCGCCGCCACGCCAGTGCCAGCGGTGCTCGCGAGCAGCGCATCGCTGCGATCGGCACCCGTGCACAACAGGTCGACGCGGCCAGCGCACCCGAGCAGCAGGTCGGCCCCGCGAACGCCGTCGAGCAGCGCGTAGATGCAGCTGGCGCCCTCGTGCGGCGGGTCGATGCCGCCGGCACCCGCGAACAGCACGGTGAACCGACAGGAGCCGAGCTATGACAATCGAACTGGTCGAGGTCGTCCGCTCCGGCTTCCGCGAATGCGTGCACAGCGGTTCGGTGGTGATCCTCGACGCCGACGGTGAACCGACCCTCGCGCTCGGCGAGGTGCACGTCCCGATCTTCCCGCGCTCCACCAATAAGCCCATGCAGGCCATCACCCTGCTGCGCAATGGCTTCGAACCGCTCGACGATGCCGAGCTGGCCATCGCGACCGCATCGCACTACGGCGAACCGGATCACGTTGCCCTGGTCGGACGCCTGCTCGACCGTTTCGGCTTCGACGAGAAGGCCCTCGAATGCCCGCCCGACCTGCCCCAGGAGGAGCGCGCACGGGCCGAGGCACGGTCCGAACCCCGCCGCGTGTACATGAACTGTTCCGGTAAGCACGCGGCCATGCTCGCCACCTGCGCCATCAACGGTTGGCCCACCAAGGGCTACCTGGATCAGACGCATCCACTGCAACAGGCGGTGCTCGCCACTATCACCGACCTCACCGGCGAACCCGGGACCGATCTCGGCATCGATGGTTGCGGATTACCGATCATCCCGGTCTCGTTGGTGAATCTGGCCCGGGTCTTCGCAGCCATGGCGACCGCGGCGCCCGGTTCACCGCAGCGGCGCGTCGCCGATGCGATTCGCGCCAATCCGCGAGTGATTTCCGGCACGAACGCACCCGATTTATTGACCATGCAGGCCACCCCCGGCTTGGTCTGCAAGATCGGCGCGGACGGTGTGCACGCCGGCGCGCTACCGGACGGAACGGCGTTCGCCTACAAGATCGCCGACGGTCACGATCGCGCGCGAATCCCCCTGACGCTGGCCATTCTGCATCGCATGGGCATCGAATGGACCGCCGCGCACGCCGAGCTCGCGGCGCCGCCGGTGCTCGGCGGCGGCGCCAGAGTCGGGGTCATCCGAGCGATTCCCGGGGTCGTCTGAGCCGTCGGCCCGGCGGCGACAACCGGGCAAACGGCACCACTTCCGGAGTTCTTCCCCCACTCATGGAAGCGCGACCGCCTGACACACGCTAAAGTGTCTGTCAGGAAGATTATTAATTCGAACGGGGCCGCCAACAAACCCCAGGCCGCCCCGCAGTGACGCGAGGGGGTCAGCCATGGGCCGTGGCCGGGCTAAGGCAAAGCAGACCAAAGTCGCACGCGAGCTGAAGTACAGCTCCGCGCCGACTGACTTCGCGAGCCTTCAGCGCGAGCTTTCGGGTAACCCCACCTCCCAGCGGAGTGGTGGTGTGCTGTCCGATGAGCACGACGCGGACGACTCCTCATCCCGTTGGGACGAGGACGACTACAACGACTGGCGCCGCTGACTCGGTAGACGATGAAGGGGGAGGCCGACGGGCCTCCCCCTTCATCCGTTGACGCCGCGTGACCGGACCAACCATTCGAGGCTTGCACAAACAGCAGCGTCCCGCATCCGACGATGCGGGACGCTGCTATGTCGTAACAACTCTCAGAAGCGCGGGTGCTCGCCGACCAGTACAGCACGCACCGCGTCGGCGTCCTTGGCCTTCTTGACGGTGCCGAGGGTCCAGCAGGCGATGTGCCGTGCCGTCAGCACGGCCAGAGCCCGGTCGACGTCCTCGGGCGCCACCACGGCGACCATGCCGACACCCATATTGAAGGTCTTCTCCATCTCGACCCGCTCGACCCGGCCGCGCTGGGCGATCATTTTGAATACCGGTGCCGGATTCCAGGTGCCGCGATCCAGTTCGGCGACCATGCCCGCGGGAATGACCCGGCCCAGATTCGCGGCCAAGCCGCCACCGGTGACGTGTGCGAAAGTGCGCACATCGGTTTCGGCGATCAGCGCGAGGCAGTCCTTGGCGTAGATGAGCGTCGGCTCCAGCAGCTCCTCACCGAGGGTGCGGCCGAACTCCTCTACATGGCCGGTCAGCGACATCCGGTCGATATCGAGTAGCACCTTGCGGGCCAGGCTGTAGCCGTTGGAGTGCAGGCCCGAGGAACCCATGGCGATCACCACATCACCGGGACGCACCCGGTCCGGACCGAGCACCGAATCGGCCTCGACGACGCCGACGCCGGTCGCGGACAGGTCGTAGTCGTCGGGATCCATCAGGCCGGGATGTTCGGCGGTCTCGCCGCCGAGCAGGGCGCAGCCCGCACGCACACAGCCCTCCGCGATACCGGAGACCAGTTCGGCCACCTTTTCCGGGACGACCTTGCCGATCGCGATGTAGTCCTGCAGGAATAGCGGTTCGGCACCGCAGACCACCAGATCGTCCACGACCATGGCGACCAGGTCGAGGCCGACCGTGTCGTGCTTGTCCATCGCCTGGGCGACCGCGATCTTGGTGCCGACCCCGTCGGTGGAGGCCGCGAGCAACGGCTCGCGGTAGCCACCCTTCAGTGCGAACAGCCCGGCGAATCCGCCGAGCCCACCCTGTACCTCGGGTCGGCTGGCCTTCTTCGCCAATGGCCCGAACAACTCGACTGCGCGGTCACCTGCCTCGATGTCCACGCCGGCTGCGGCGTACGAGGCACCGGCACCACTGGGGGTCTGTTCAGTCATTTTCGGGGAAAGCTCCAAACCGAATCGGCGGATAGATGCCAGCTCACGCTACCGGAGTCACATAACAAGCTTGCAGCGGACGTAGCGCTGGATGGGCTCCCCCGCCTCTCCGGGACCTCGGCCGGTCGTAAGCGCCACAGGACTTGATCACCGGGCCGACGGTTGTGTGATCAACACCTTCTGGTCGCCGAGGGGTTCGTAGCGGTCGAATATCGTCAGGGGCGGCTCAACGCACTCGCATTCGCGTTCTCGCTCAACAACATTGCCTCGGACTGGCCGGTCAGCATGCCCTCGAGCACGTTCTTGCCGATGGCCGCCTCGGTGGGCAGCGGGATCGGGTAGTCACCGTCGAAGCAAGCGGAGCACAGCCGCGACCGGGGCTGCTCGGTGGCCGCGATCATGCCCTCGGTGGAGATATAGCCGAGGGTGTCCGCGCCGATCGAGCGGCGCACCGCCTCCACCATGTCGTCATAACTGTCATCGGCACCCGCGCCATTGGCGATCAACTCCGCGCGCGAGGCGAAGTCGATGCCGTAGAAGCACGGCCACTTCACCGGCGGCGAGGCGATCCGCACATGGATCTCCAACGCGCCCGCCTCGCGCAACATCCGGATCAACGCGCGCTGGGTATTGCCGCGCACGATGGAGTCGTCCACCACGATGAGCCGCTTACCGCGGATCACCTCGCGCAGCGGATTCAGCTTGAGCCGAATGCCGAGCTGCCGGATGGTTTGACTCGGCTGGATGAAGGTGCGCCCGACGTAGGCGTTCTTCATCAGGCCCTGCCCGTACGGCACCCCCGAACCCTGCGCGTAGCCGACCGCGGCGGGCGTACCCGACTCCGGCACGGGAATCACCAAATCGGCCTCGACCGGATGTTCCTTGGCCAGACGACGGCCGATCTCCACGCGCGTGGCATGCACCGAGCGACCGGCGATGGTGCTGTCGGGCCGGGCCAGGTAGACGTATTCGAAGACACAGCCCTTGGGTTCGGGATTGGCGAAACGCAAGGACCGCACACCGTCGGCATCGATCGCCAGCAGTTCGCCCGGCTCGATCTCCCGGACGAAGGCGGCGCCGACGATATCCAGCGCGGCCGTCTCACTGGCTACGACCCAGCCACGCTCGAGCCGACCGAGGACCAGCGGACGAACGCCGTGCGGATCGCGCGCGGCGTAGAGGGTGTGCTCGTCCATGAAGGTCAGACAGAACGCGCCCCGCAGCGTCGGCAGCAGCTTCATGGCGGCCTGCTCGATGCTCGAATCCGCGGCAGCGTGCGCGAGCAGCGCGGTCATCACATCGGAGTCGGAGGTGGCGGTGATCGGCGCGGGCCGCCCACCGGAGCTCGGCGGCATACCGATCAGTCCGAGTTCACGCGCACGCGCGCTCAATTCGGCGGTATTGACCAGATTTCCGTTGTGGCCCAACGCAAGTCCGGAACCGACCGCGGTGGTGCGGAAGATCGGCTGCGCATTCTCCCAGGTGGTGGACCCGGTGGTGGAATAGCGACAGTGGCCGATGGCGATATGACCCGGCATGGCTGCCAGCGTCTGCTCGTCGAATACCTGGCTGACCAGGCCCAGATCCTTGAAGACCAGGATTTGTGAGCCGTCGGAGACGGCGATACCCGCGGCCTCCTGGCCACGGTGTTGCAGCGCATACAAGCCGTAGTACGTGAGCTTGGCCACGTCCTCGCTCGGCGCCCAGACTCCGAACACACCACACTCTTCGCGTGGTTCGTTCTCGACCTGATCGGGGGAAGTTTCGACCGGCATCTCGGCGTTGGTCACCGTTTGCTCCCTGTTCGGGCGGGCTGGGGGCTACGGCCATTCTACGGGTGGATCATGCGCCGCGATCACCGCCACCGGGTCGGCAGAGCAATCGGCGAGCGACGCTGCCGTTTTCCGCGTGGCACGGTGTTACGGTGCCGGCCGTGCCGGTGCTCGCACAGTGCGGGCACGGGCAGGTCGGTTACGCGCGTTCACTGCGCGGATGTGGCGGGCCCCGATCGCGGTGCTGACACTGCTCACGGCGCTGCTCGGCACACTGTATACGGATTACGTCGTGGATGCGGGGCAGAACCTGCACGACCTTCCGATCGCACTGGTGAATCAGCATGTCGGCGATACCGTCGCCCGGGCAGCAGGTGAATTTCGGCACACAGATCCCCGGGCCGCTGCGGCAGGGCATTCCGGCGGACAAGGTCGATCTGGGAAGTGCTCGGTGTCGACGAGGCCGAACTGAACATGTAAGCCGGTGCGGTCTACGGCACGATCCTCATCCCAGCGATTTCAAGCCTCGGCGTTCTCGGTGTCGGCAGTGTGGTGCCCGGTGATATCCAGCGTCGGACGCCGACATCACAGGCGAATCCGCGCAGTGTTGCGTTCGTCACTGAGATCGTCACGACTATCGGCACCCGAGCGCAGACGCAGCGCGCCGGCCATTATGACGGTCGGGATCACCGGATCGCCGGTGCTCGCGCGCCTGCGAACTCGCGGTGCGCGCAACCACCGCCCTGGTGACCGCGACCGTCACCCGCGGCAATCTCGCCGAACGCTCTGTCAGGCCCCCTTCACCCCGATCTTCGGCTTCCGGCCCGCTATCGAGGCAGCCCGGCTCGACCGCCTCACCGAACACGGCCGAGTAGTGGCCTGACCGGTCGGGCTAGCCGACATCGGAACCCGCATCATCGGATTCGGATTGTTCGCCGAGGCGCATGGCGTAGACGCGATCCAGGAAGTCGCGGTGCGCGCGCAGCGTGGAGTCGAGCAGTTCGCGCCACGTTCTCCGATCGACGCGGTGGTCGCTGTGCAGCGAGGACAGTGAGGCGGGCCGCAGCTTATCGATGTGGTCGACGATGAAGGTGAGTCGACGGCGCGGGAATTGCTCACCGATGCGCGGATTCTCCTCGAGGAAAGTGTCGAGCGCGTAGAGATAGTTGATGGCGCGGTTGTACTCGGCATCGGTGAGGTGGTAGTCCATCCGCTTGATTTCGACGATCCACAGCTCGCCCGCATCGTGCAGAAGGACGAAATCCGGCTCCCGCTTCTCGCTGCCGATCGCGGTGGTGACCAGGGGCGTGCCGAATTTCTGCCGATACCACCGTTCGAAGCTGGCGCGGACCCGCTGCAACGATTCGTTCATGCCGAGAGGTGTCCACTCGGGGGCCAGCAACCAGGGCGCCCGCTCGATCAACTCCTGGAAGGGACGCTCGAGTGACCGACGGTCATCGACGAGGCTCTGCAGTCGATCGACCACGGCCACCCGCTCGGAAGCGATCTGGCCGAGCGAATACACCTCGGCCACCCGCGCGGTTTCGAAGAGCGCGACAACGACATCGAGCCGGTTGTCGGTGTCCTCGGCCACCTCCTTCAGCGTATCCAGCAGGCTGCGCTGCGGGCCGAGCGAAAGCGCCAGGCGCACAATGCTGTCGATATGCGCCGGATCCTCCAACGCGGCCCGATCCTTGTTGTTCACCAGGATCCGGGCGGCATCCATCACCGACTTGCGAAACATCCGATCCTGCGGCGCGATCGACTGCAGGGTGACCAGAATGCCGGACTTCTCGACGAACTCCTCCCACACCCGGCGCTTGACCGAACTTTCCCCGAGGCTTCCGAGTTCGCGTACGAGATTGCGACCCCAGACCGAAAGTGCCTCACCGCGTTCGGAATTCCAGATGATGTCCTGCCGGTCCGAACGGACCAGATCTTCCTCATCGTCCAACCAGTCCACATGCACCGCGCCGACCAGGTAGGAACGCAATTTGAATTCGCCGGTAAAGCCCGCCGGAATACCGAAGTCGCGGGTCTGCGCGACCAGTTTGCCGCGCGCGTAGATCCGGACACCGGCCATGGCCTCATCGCGATAGGGCTGTTTGGAATAGGCCGCCCAGCCGGTCACCGGTAGGAAGCGATCGCCGATCCACACCGGCCGCTTCGCGACATCGATCCTGGTCTCCTCCATGACATCGACGGGCAGATCGCGCAGCACGAACTTCTGCGCAGCGCCGCGCACGGCAACGCTGTTGTGCACCTCCACCTGCCAGTCGGCGCGCTCCAGACCGAAACGTGCGGCCAATTGCCGACTCAATTCGGAACCGGAACCGACACGTTTACGCAGGAAGTCGCGCAGGATGACCGTGGTGCCGCGCTCGGTGCTGAAGGTGCCGTCCTGCGGTCCGGGGCGCGGGTGGTAGTCGCGTTCGGTATCGGAGAGCATTTCATCGAGGTTCATCACGATATTCGCCACCGGCCAACCCTTCTCGGTGCGCTCGGCGTCGGTGCCGCCCACCGACACCACCTCGATGGTCCGGCAGATACCGAATGGCGCGAGTTTGCC
Source organism: Nocardia citri (assembly GCF_054065835.1). NCBI lineage: Bacteria > Bacillati > Actinomycetota > Actinomycetes > Mycobacteriales > Nocardiaceae > Nocardia > Nocardia citri. Next base: position 597,216 of record NZ_JBSUQM010000001.1, on the reverse strand, counting down.
GATGCCCTTGCGGCCCATCACCGGTCGTTCCAGCCGCCGCGACAGATCAGTGCCGACCCGGACCCGGCGATCCGAGCCGACCATCAGATAGTGGGCGTTGATTTCCGTCGATGTCATGCCATGTCCGTTGTCGCGCACCACAATTCGATAGGGGTCGTGGTCGGCGTCGTGAATGGTGCCCGCGAGCGTCACACCCCATGGCAGCGAAACCTCAACCTTGGTGGCATCGGCGTCGTAGGAGTTGGCAATGAGTTCGGCGAGCACCGCGGAAACCCGGTCGTAGAGCCGAATACCGAGCTTATCGATGGTCAGGCGACTGATCCGCATGGTGTACTTGTGCGAATGGTCGCGGTGATCGGTGATCGCGCTGTCCATGGTGGCCCCCATCAACCCGAGCGGTTAGCTGTGCGTCCGCTATAACCAATCGTCGTCCGCGTGGTTGTCGAGGGCCTGAACTTTCGACCACCAGTTCATAACGGGCGGTACGGTTCTCGCGGCTACCTGATCACAATCGTTATTCGGCGGTGGGCAATGGGCGACTACGGCGACTCGGCTCCCGGAGGCGGACACTGCGCATTCGCCACATTCGCCTGATGTCATCTGGAATGTCATGGGATGGCTGCACGGCCACGATCGTCAGTCCGCTGCGGCGCGCGCGATCGGCAGCCAATGAGCGACTTCGGCGGCTCGGCTCCCGGAGGCGGACACCGCGCCGCTCGTCACCGCGGCATCGAAGCCGAGCAGGCCGGTGGCGAGCAGGAGCCAGGTGCGCGGGTCGGCTTCGACGACATTCGGCGGTGTGCCCCTGGTGTGCCGCGGGCCCTCGATGCACTGGACCGCGACGAAAGGTGGGACGCGGACCTCGACGGAATGGCCCGGTGCGGCGGCGGCGAGAGTGCGGGCGGTGGTGCGGACCGCGGCGGCGAGTTCGGGCCGGGCGGGTGCGGGCGTCGAATCGTCGCGCAGCCAGGCACTGACCGCCGCGACCGCCGCTCGGAGTTCCGCTGGATCCACCTTTGCTCGACCTGCCACGATGCCGAGCCTACTGGGGGCTGCGACGGTGCCGATGCCGCGGGCCGTCGCGCATTTCCGTCGGCGGCGAATCGGTGCGAGGTGCGCCAGCGTGCCCGCCGCACATCGACTGACCAGGCGCTGTGCAACAGCGGCCGGCGGCGGAGCAGTTCCACGGCAGCGTGCTCGGCTGCCGCCTGTCAGCTGCTCGGCGAACGAGCCGCGGCCACGTGCGGCGCGAGTGCGCCACCGGCGTTCAGAGCGAAGTGCGCCAGCGCGGGTGCGGTGGCACTGTCGGTGCGGCGGCGCAGCAGGTCGAACACGAGGCCACCGGCCGCGGTCGCGGCAATCGTCGCGGGAACGCTGTCGCCCGCTGCGCGGGCAGGACGGATATGCCAGAGACCGAAGGTGACCGCTCCGATCAGCGCACCGAAATATGATCCGAATACGTTGTCCAGCAACGGGTTCAGTGTGGCACGGAAGATGAGTTCCTCGCTGTAGCCGGTTCCGATCGAGATATGTACCGCTACCCACTCCTCGACCGGCACGTCCGGAGCGCGGTCGGCGAATCCGGCGAGGCGCCGGCGTAGCTCCGGAGTGGCGACGGCCGCGCCGTAACCGGCGGCGACCACGCTCGCCGAGGCGATTCCATAACCGAACCCCCCGGTCGACAACCAGTTCGGTCGGCCGCGAAATATCAGTGCGTAGCCGGTCGCGAATCCGGCATTGGCAGCAGTGCGACCGCGCAGCTCGAGCGGCAAGCGCGGCAACACCCAATTGCTCCATGCCAACGGAATGGCTATCGCGACAGCGGTTTTCGCGACGCGCCCGAATAGCGTCATTTCATCTCGCGCTCGTAGTCCTCGGCGGCCTCGATCTCGGCCCGGATCCTGTCGGACTGTTCCACAGTCCAATCCGACGGCGCCGCAACGGCGATCCAGCCGTCGAGTACCAGACTGCCGTACCGGTGGCCGTGTCCGTCGGTGACGCCCTGCGCATTGGACAGGTCACACGTGACCTGCCAGAACGTCACGAACGGCCACCAGCGCATCTGCGAGGACACGTCGGAGCCGCGCGATTCGGAGAGCCAATCCGGTTGAGAGAAGATCAGATCCGAGGACCACCAGACGATCGGGTCGGAGGCGTGCTGCAGATAGGCGATGCGCGGGGCCCGCCATTCGGTCGTCGGCCGCGCGAGATCGGCACTGTCGGAGGCGAATCGGACCACCAGACCGTCGGCGTATACCGGTTCGACCTCCCGCGATCCGGGATCGCGGCGCGAAACGAACTGTTCCCACAGTCGATTCGAATTCGGCGGTCCGACCCACAGCGCACCGTCGACCTTCGAGCGCAGATCGGCGAGTCCGTCGAAGGCAGCCTCCGAGCCCTGTGAGCCCAGACTCTCGCCGTACACGAACAACTTCGGCCGCGCCCCCTCGGGCCGGGCCGACCAGTGCGCGTAGACCGCGTCGAACAGCTGCTTGCCCGCATCCGATGCCTTGCCGCGGTCCGCGAGGAAGGACAGCACACTGGGCAGATACGAATACTGCGAGGCCACGATGGCGGTATCGCCGCCGTACATGTACTCGATGGCACCGGCCGCCATGGAATTCACCCATCCGGTACCGGTCGTGGTGACCACCACCAGCACCTTCCGGTCGAAAGCGCCCGTACGCTCCAGCTCGGAGACCGCGAGCTCGGCTCGCGCCCCAGTGCTCTGCGCCGACTCCAGACCCACATACGCCCGAATCGGCTCGCGCGCGGGCTTACCGGTGATCGAGGTGATCCGGTCCGCGGAAGGTCCGTGCGAGACGAACCAGCGGCCCTCGAATCCGAGTGAATCCCATTTCGCCAGCGACGCCGGACTGCCCGACCGCTCCGGCTGCACCGGCTGGACCGCATTCGGCGAGGTGTGATCGTTCTGCACACTGAACGCGGAGTTGGCCACCGCGAACAAGGCACGCGAGGCGACGCCGTTGAACAACGTGACGGTCAATATCACCAGGATCAGGAATCCGGCCGATGGCGCCAGCTCCCGCGGCACCCGCACCCAGCGGTTGAGCTGACGGGCCAGGAACCGAATGATCTCGCGCAGCGTCCGATATGCCGCGACCACACCGGTCCCCACAGCGATACTGAGCAATCCGGTGCGCAGATACGCGGGGGTTGTGGTGCCCTCCATGCCCATCAGCGCGGTGATCTCACGCTGCCAGCGGGCCGACTGCACCAGCATGCAGGCCCCGCTGACGGCCGCGGTGAACAGGACCGCCGATTTCACCGCATAGCGCACCCAGGTCGGCGGCGGCGCGATCCGATCGCGCAGCAGCTCGGCCAGCCGGGGCCGGATCCAGAGCCGGAACAACCACTCCAGCAGGCAACCGAGGCCGTAACCGAGCGCGGCATTGATACCGCTGATCAGGCCCTGGAACAGCCAGTCACGCGGTACCAGCGACGGCGTCACCGAGAGGGCGAAGAAGATCGTCGCGAAGACCAACCCGACATAGTTCAGATCGATGATGTCCTCGGCACGGCGCACCATCCCGACGCCGCGCGCACGCAGCTTCGTCAGGGTGGATTCGGTTTCGAGCATCGGTCAGCGCGGCGCGATGCCCAGATCGTGGCGGTAGGGATCAGGCACGGGCGTCGACGGGTCCGTAGCGATCATCACTCGAACAGTATGCGGGTGCACGACGGTCAACGGGAGGGTTGGCATCGGGCGCCACGCGGTATCGCCGACATAAATCACGGTGCCGTCGGCGGGGTCGTTGTCGCGTCGCAGCCGACTCGATTCGCGAATCACCCAGTGGCAGTGCCGAAGCGCTGGCCGCGCAGACACGCGGTAGCCGTCAGCGCGGTACCCCGCACTGAGCGGGGACCTCGAACGGCGCGAATCCAACACGGCGCGGGACTACCGCGACCTCACGAGCCTCCGGCGCGATCAAACGGCACTGGCCCCGAACAGCCTCGGCAGCGTGCCCTCATGCGCCTCGCGCAGGTCGTGCAGGGTGATCGAGAACTGGCCCTGCACCTCAACGGAATCCGACCCCTGATCGACCACACCGATACGCACCCACGGCAATTCGCGCGCGGCGCACATCTTGGTGAAGCGAGTCTCCTCTGAGCGCGGCACCGCGACGAGCACCCGGCCCGCCGATTCGGAGAACAGCTGCACGAACGGATCCGAACCCTCGGGCAGCAGAATGCGGCAACCGGTTTCGCCGGCCAGCGCGGCCTCGACCACGGTCTGGATCAGACCGCCCTCGGAAAGGTCGTGCGCCGCACTGATCATGCCGTCGCGCGAACCCGCGGTCAGCACCTCGGCGAGCAACTGCTCGCGGGCGAAGTCGACCTTGGGCGGCACACCGCCGAGATGGTTGTGCGCGACCTGCGACCAGATCGAGCCGCCGAATTCGTCGGCGGTCTCGCCGAGCAGGATCAGCGTCTCGCCCGGCTCCAAACCGAGTCCGGTCGGGATGCGCCGGTGCACATCGTCGATGACGCCGAGCACGCCGACCACCGGGGTCGGCAGAATGGCATCCTGCCCGGTCTGGTTGTAGAAACTGACATTGCCACCGGTGACCGGAATGCCGAGTGCCACACAGCCATCCGCGAGACCGCGGACCGCCTGCTGGAACTGCCACATGACGCCCGGATCCTCGGGGGAACCGAAGTTGAGGCAGTTGGTGACGGCCTTCGGCGTCGCGCCGGTGGTGGCCACATTGCGATAAGCCTCGGCCAGTGCGAGCTGCGCGCCGGCGTAGGGGTCGAGCTTGGTGTATCGGCCCGACGCGTCGGTGGCCAGCGCGATACCGCGGCCGGACTCCTCATCGATCCGGACGACACCCGCGTCGGCATGTTCGGCGAGCACGGTATTACCGCGGACGTAGCGGTCGTACTGCTCGGTGATCCACCGGCGGCTGCACAACTGCGGGCTGGCGACCATCTGCAATACGGTGGCGCGCAATTCGTCCTGGGTCTTCGGGCGGGGCAGCGTGTCCGGGGTGTCGGCGTTGAGCGCGTCCTGGAAATCCGGTCGCCGCACCGGGCGCTCGTACACCGGGCCCTGATGTGCGACGGTGCGCGGCGGCACATCGACGACGGTCTCGCCGTGCCAGCTGATCACCAGCCGATCACCGTCGGTCACCTCACCGATGACCGTGGCCAGCACATCCCACTTGTGGCAAACGGCCATGAACGCCTCGACGTTCTCCGGCGCCACCACCGCGCACATGCGTTCCTGTGATTCGCTGGAGAGCACCTCGGCCGGGGTCATGCCCTTGGCGCGCAGCGGCACCTTGGTCAGGTCGATATGCATGCCGCCGTCGCCCGCGGCCGCGAGTTCGGAAGTGGCACAGGACAATCCGGCACCGCCGAGGTCCTGGATGCCGACCACCAGCTTGGCCGCGTACAGCTCGAGACAGCACTCGATGAGCACCTTCTCGGCGAACGGGTCGCCGACCTGGACGCTGGGCAGCTTCTTGCGGCCGGTGCCCGATTCGTCACCGGAGAAGGTATCCGAGGCGAGCACCGAAACACCGCCGATGCCGTCGAGACCGGTACGCGCGCCGAACAGGATGATCTTGTTGCCCGTGCCGGAGGCGAAGGCCAGATGCAGATCCTCGACCCGCATCACACCGGCGCACAGGGCGTTGACCAGCGGATTGCCTTGATAGGAGGCATCGAAAACGGTTTCGCCGCCGACATTCGGCAGGCCGAGTGAGTTGCCGTAGCCGCCGACACCGCGCACCACACCATCGACGACGCGGCGGGTATCCAGTGCGTCCGCCGCACCGAAACGCAGCTGATCCATCACCGCGATGGGTCGCGCGCCCATGGCCATGATGTCGCGCACGATACCGCCGACACCGGTGGCCGCACCCTGATACGGCTCCACATAGGAGGGGTGGTTGTGGCTTTCCACCTTGAAGGTGACCGCCCAGCCGTCGCCGATGTCGACAACGCCCGCATTCTCGCCGATGCCCGCGAGCATCGCGGACTTCATCTCGTCGGTGGTGGTCTCGCCGAAGTAGCGCAGATGCACCTTCGAGGATTTGTACGAGCAGTGCTCGCTCCACATCACCGAGTACATCGCCAGTTCGGCGTCGGTCGGGCGACGGCCGAGGATTTCCTTGATCCGCGCGTACTCGTCGTCCTTGAGACCGAGCTCCTTATACGGCTGCGGGGCGTCGGGAGTTGCTGCGGCTGCGCTGACGGTGTCGACCTGCGGAGTCACGGAGTACCAGGGTCCTTTCGGGCCGGAGCGCGAAGCTGGGGATTCGCCATGAAGTTTAGCCGTGGCCCCGAACGGACGGCCGGTCGCATCGACCGGCCGTCCGGATCGCCGGTTTTCGGGCTCGGATGCCTCGGGTCGACACACATTGCGCGAGCTCGCAGCCGCTACGCTTTGGCCGTGAACGATCGATCGGGGATTGCGGATCCGGCCGAGCAGCCTGTCACCACACAGCACACTCGGCTCGCGGTCGACCCGGATATCTCGCCGCGATTCGCATTGTCCAACCCGCAGGTGCGCTGGCTGCTCATCGCCGTGGCGATGTTCGCCGTATCGGCCATCGTCTCGCTCGTGGTGCACTGGTGGAACGGCTATATCGATCTCCAGGTCTATCGCAACGGTGCCCGAGTCTGGCTCGACGACGGCGAGTTGTACGGACCGATGCCCCCGGTCGAGGGGATCGGACTGCCGTTCACCTATCCGCCGCTGGCCGCCCTATTCTTCGCACCGCTGGCGCTGATGCCGCTAGCGCCCGCCGAAGTGCTGGTGACCGCCACCTCGGTGCTCAGCCTCGGCATCACACTGTGGCTGGTGCTCGTGCGGCTGCGCCCGACCCTCGAGCGGCGGACCGTGCTCGCGGTGGTCATCGGTGTGGTCGCGGTGGCGCAGATGTCCGAACCGATCCGGCAGACCTTCGGCTTCGGTCAGATCAATCTGGTGCTGATGGCCGCGGTCGCCATGGATTGTCTTGTCCGCAAACCGGTCTGGCCGCGCGGCATGCTCATCGGCATCGCGGTTTCGGTGAAATTGATTCCGGCCGGTTACCTGCTCTACTTCCTACTACGTCGGGATTGGAAGGCGGCGGGCACGCTGATCGTCTCCGCGATCGCCGCGGTCGGACTCGGATTCCTGCTGTTCCCGAGCGATTCGGTCGAATACTGGTTCCACACCCTGGCCGATACCGGTCGCATCGGCCCGCCATACTTCGCGGGCAATCAGTCGATCAAGGGCATGGCCTTCCGGCTCGGCGTCTCCGATTCACTTGCCACGATGATCTGGATCACGCTGTCGCTCATCGCGATCGCCCTCGCCGCGGTATGGATGCGCCGGCTGATCGGCGCCGGCCAGCAGGTTGCCGCACTGATGGTGAACGCGGCCGCGGTACTGCTGGTGTCGCCGGTTTCCTGGTCGCACCATTGGGTTTGGATCGCACCCGCCAGCCTGGTCGCCGCCGACGCCATTGCCCGCGGCACGCGCAACCGCTGGTTCATCGGCACCGTCGCCGCCTGCACGGTGCTCTTCATGATCGGCCCCCAATGGCTCCTGCCGCACTCGAAGGACCTCGAACTCGGCTGGGCCTGGTGGCAGCAGCTCCTCGGCAGCAGCTACGTCCTCATCACACTGGCGATATTCGTGGTCGCCGTCATCAACTACCATCCGGTGCGAAGCCGCGAAACGCGATAAGACCGGCGCAGCAGCCTGATCGGCGACAGCCGGCACGCCGGGAAGCGCGCGCGGCGGCCTTCGCCCGCCGGTGGTGCGCCCAGGCACCTACGAATCGAGAGATGCTGGGGTCAAAAAGGCGGCCAGCGCGGCGGCGTAGGCCGCAACATCTTGCGCGCCCATGATTTCGCGGGCGGAATGCATCGCCAATTGTGCGGCGCCGACATCGACGGTCGTCATGCCGGTGCGGGCGGCGGTCATCGGCCCGATGGTGGAGCCGCAGGGGAGATCGGCGCGGTGCACGTAGCGCTGCAGGGGGACCTCGGCTCGAGCGCAGGCCAGGGCGAAGGCACCCGCACCCGTCGCATCTGTGGCGTAGCGGAGATTCTGGTTGACCTTGAGCACCGGGCCGCCGTTGACCTCGATGCGGTGTGCGGGCTCGTGCCGGTCCGGGTAGTTGGGGTGCGTCGCATGCGCCATATCGCCGGAGGCACACATGGATCCGGCCAACGCGGCCAGGTATTCGGCGCGACCACCGCCACGTGCGAGCACAATGCGCTCGAGCACCGTGGGCAGCAGATCGGACTGCGCGCCGCGATCGGATTGACTGCCGACCTCCTCGTGATCGAACATCGCCAGCACCGCGATGGCCGCACCTGGTTCCGCGATCGCCGCGAGGAAGGCGTGCAGTCCCGCGTAGCAGGTGCCCTGATTATCCAGGCGCGGCGCGCTCACCAGATCGCGGTCCCGGCCCACCAATCGGCTCGGTGCCAGATCATGGGTCATCAGCTCCCAGCCGAGCACCGCCTGCGGATCGACCTCGGCGTATTCGGCGACGAAATCGAGGAACGAGCGCGGCTGCGCACCCAGGCCCCAGATCGCATTGACGTGCCGCTGCGGATCCAACGTGACACCGCGCCGGTCCTCGGCAAGGTGGATGGCCAACTGCGGCACCCGCAGAATCGGTTCATCGATGCGAACCAGCTGCTCGCGCACCGCATTTCCGTCGCGCACACTAACCCGCCCGGAGATGCCGAGCTCGCGGTCCAGCCACGAATTCAGCCAGGCTCCGCCGTAGGGCTCCAGCCCGACCAGCTGCCAGCCCGTCGCGGCCAGATCCGGATGCTGCTTCACCCGCAGGTTCGGACTGTCGGTATGCGCACCGACCACCCGGAACGGCGTCGCACCAGCGGTATCGGCCGTCGCCCACGCGACCAGCGAACCGCCGCGCACGACGTAGTGGCGGCTCGGACCGTCCGCGGGCCACGGCGCCGACTCCGCGAGCGGGGTGAAGCCGTGGGCGTCCAGCTCCCGCGCGACCGTCCGGCATACGTGGAACGGCGACGGTGAATCATCGATGAAGGCGCACAACCCGGTGGCCGTGGCAGCGGTAGTGGATACGGGCATGCCTGTGATCCTAGGAGTGCGTCCGAGAACTCTGTCGCTGTCCCATGGCAGACTGCCGCCTGTCCGGGCACCGGCGCTGCTCCCGGTTCGTGAGCCCGAGGCGCGAGCCCCGGAATCCCACGTCCGTGGACGCCGACGGCGCCGGCCCACACGCAAGTGCGGGCGAAGCGGGCCCGGATGAAGCGGTAACCGAGGTTTGCAGTCCCGCCGTGCGCACCGGGAGGACATCCGAGAAGGATGGTGCCTGGAAATGCCGCAAGGGATTTCCAGCCACGCTGGAAGCAGACGTCGGGATCCGATCGGCTCGATCTCGATCAGATCCCGCTTCTCGCGCCTCGCAGTCGGATCATCGATCCAAGTTCGGTAGAAGCCGAGTTCCGCGCCTCGCACCAACACTTCCATTTCAGACATAACCATAGGAATGGAAATGCGCGCCACCCGCGAAACCTGACATATATTCGGATTAATTCATCCGACGACTGAGGCTGTCCCGATCGAGACGAACTACTCGGCGGAAACGAGTTCGAGCAAACGCATCAGCTCGGCATAACGCCGCGCACCGATACGCGAACGCAACTCCTGCTCCGCGCGTTCCTCCTCGGCGCGCACCGCGTCGACCAGATCCGAACCGAGCCTGCTCAGGCCGATCAGGATGCGGCGGCGGTCGTCCTCGGCGGCCACCCGGAAGATCAGACCGCGTTCGGCGAGTGCGTCGGCATGCCTGGTCGCCGACGACGGCGGCAGCTGTGACCTGGCCGCGAGCTCACTCATGGTGATCCCGAACTCGGTGGACAGATTCGACAGCATCGACCATTGATCGGCTGTCAGTTGCCTGGCAGACAGGGCGGCGTCGAGGTGACCCAGCCAACGCCGTTCCGCGCCACGCAGCGCACCATGCAGCGTGGAATATCCGCTTACAATGGTCGTCATTATTTCCTGCCTGCAATGAATTTCGCTCGAACGACAAGAAGAGTACCGAATGCCAGCGTTCGGCGAGAGCCCAGACGGCACGAGCGAGATACTGGACATCGTCCCGATGCAGGGGCCGGGCGGTATCGTCGCGGCGTCGTGCGATGCGGCGATTTCCCTGGCGGTCGACGAAGTCACTGCTGGCACAGGATTTCTCGGCCGCGAAATTCGTACTACGAATATCGATGGCGGCCGGAACCCGCATGAGGTCGCCGATGACGTTTCCGCACTGCTGGCCACCGGAATGGTGCACGCGATCACCGGCGACACGGCGCCTTCGCACCCGCACTGACCAGTTTCAGCAATATGAGCTATGAAGCGATCCACACCCTGCGCGCGATCGGCGAGACGGTCGGATCACTACAGGTACCCGACGTACCCGCGGCACTCGATCGAGGCGTGCGGCTCGAAACACCCGGTGGTTCCCGAAGATCCTCGGAAACCAGGCCCAGCGGCACGGCTATATCGCGCGGGCCGACGGCGTCGATTTCGATATCATCGCCCGGATCACCTGACCGGTGACTCACCTGAACCGGTGACCACGACGGAGCGAGTCTGACGAGCGAGGAGTTCGCGGCGCCGCGGGCGCGGCCGACTACGCGGCGACCAGGGTGTCGAGGACCGAGAGGAACAGGCCGAGGCCGTCATCGCTCGGTCCGGTCAGCGGCTCGGTGGCGTGTTCGGGATGCGGCATCAGGCCGACGATCCGGCCATCGGCCGAGGAAATGCCCGCGATATCGCGCTGGGAGCCGTTCGGATTGTCGCCCGCGTAGCGGAAGACCACCCGGCCCTCCCCCTCGAGTTCGTCGAGCACACGCTCGGACGCCTGATAGCGCCCCTCGGCGTTCTTGACCGGGATGAGGATCTGGGCGCCGGGCTCGAAGCGCGAGGTCCATGCGGTGTTCGCGGTTTCGACGCGCAGCCACTCGTCCCGGCAGACGAAGTGCAGACCCTCGTTGCGGGTCAGCGCACCGGGCAGCAGCCCCGCCTCGCACAGCACTTGGAATCCGTTGCAGATACCCAAGATCGGCAGGCCCTGCTTCGCGGCCTTGACGACCTCACCCATCACCGGGGCGAATCGGGCGATGGCACCGGCGCGCAGGTAGTCACCGTAGGAGAAGCCGCCGGGCACGATCACCGCGTCGACCTGCTTCAGATCGGCATCGGCATGCCACAGTCCGACCGACTCGGCGCCCGCCAGCCGCACCGCGCGAGCCGCGTCGACATCGTCGAGCGTGCCGGGAAAGGTGATGACCCCGATCCGTGCGGCCGTGTTTTCGATTCGCTCGCTCATGCCGAGACCCGCACGACCTTCCAGTCCTCGATCACGGTGTTGGCGAGCAGCGCCTCGGCGATCTGTTCGAGCTCCGCGTCGCTGACACTGTCGTCGACATCGAGTTCGAATCGCTTGCCCTGCCGCACATCCGACACTCCGGCGAATCCCAGGCGCGGGAGCGCGCCGGCGATGGCTTGACCCTGCGGATCCAGGATCTCGGCCTTCGGCATCACCTCGACCACGACTCGTGCCACGCGTTGCTCCTCAGGTGGTGTTGGGGTTACCTGAGCAGCGTAGTTGTCCAGCTTGTCCGAGCTGCGGTCGGGGTCGCGTCGAATAGCATGGCCTCATGCGCATAGCCCACTTCGGCCACTCCTGCATCCTCGTCGAATTGCACGGCAAGAAGGTGCTGTTCGATCCGGGCACCTTCGCACACGGCTTCGAGGGCATCACCGACCTGGATGCCATCGCGGTCACCCACCAGCATCCCGACCATATCGATCCGAACCGGATCCAGGCCCTGCTCGACAACAACCCGAACGCGCGCCTGTTCAGTGATCCACAGACCGCACAGCAGCGCGGCGAACCCTGGGAGCCGGTGCACGCCGGCAATGTGATCGCCCTCGGCGATCTCCAGATCACCGGAGGCGGCGGCAGGCATGCGGTGATCCACCCGGAAATCCCCGTGATCGATAACACCGTCTTCCAACTCGGCACCCCCGACGACCCGGCCCAACTCGTGCACCCCGGCGACTCGCTCTGGGTGCCGCCGGTGCCGGTCGGCGTCCTCGCCATCCCGGCATCCGCACCATGGATGCGCATCAGCGAGGCCGTCGACTACCTGCGCGCGGTAGCCCCCCGCACGGCCTTCCCCATCCACTTCGGCATCATCGAGCCGCAAGCGCGGGGCATCTACTTCGACCGCCTCGCCGAAATGGGCCCCGCCAGTACAGAATTCACCGTCATCGCCCCCGAGGACCAGCGCGACCTCTGACTCCTGGACCGCTGCTCACGGTGTATCCGCGGCAAACAGCGATCCGCCACGGATGCATGGTGACGCACCCATCAGCGGCGTTGCTCGGCGTAGGTGGCCAGGAAAAGGGCCTCGGCGAGGGCCATATGTTCGATTTCGGTGGGGTCGACACTCTCGTTGGGCGCGTGGATGAGGCATTTGGGTTCTTCGACGCCCAGCAGCATGATCTCCGCGTCCGGGTAGGTGTCGGCGAAGACATTGCACAGCGGGATCGAGCCGCCCTGGCCCTGGGTGGTCATAGCGCGGCCGTAAGCGGTGGTGAGTGCGGCCTCCATGGCGGTGCGCGCGGGACCGCCGCTGGCCGACTGGAACGGCGCGCCGGTCCCTTCGGTTTCCACGGTGAGTTCGGCACGCCACGGCGTATGCGCCCGCAGGTGTGCGATCAGCAGTTCCAGCGCCTGGTCCGGATCGGTGCCCGGTGGAATGCGCAGGTTCAGCCGGGCTCGCGCGGCGGGCTGGATGGCCGCAGATGAACCGACGACCTTCGGTGCGTCGATGCCGAGCACCGTCAAAGCCGGTCGCGCCCAGAGCATATCGGCGACGGTGCCGCCACCGGTGAGTTCGACACCGCCGAGTACCCCTGCGTCGGCCCGGAATTGGTCCGCCGAGTACTGCACACCGGTCCAGCGCTGATCGTTGGGCAGACCGGTCACCGTGGTGTTGCCGTGTTCATCGCGCAACGAGGCGAGCAGCTGGATGAGCGCGGCGAGCGCATCGGGGGCGGGACCGCCGAACATGCCGGAATGCATTGGTCCGGCGAGGGTTTCGATGGTGACGATGACGTTCACGTTGCCGCGCAGGGTCTCGGTCAAGGTCGGCATCCCGATCGCGAAATTGCCGCAGTCGCCGATCAGAATCGCATCCGCGCGCAACAGCTCCGGATTGGCCACGACGAATTGTTCGAGTCCACCGGTGCCCTGCTCCTCAGAGCCCTCGGCGACGAGGGTGACTCCGAGCGGCAGATCCGCGCCGAGGGCCCGCAGCGCGGTCAGGTGCATCACGATATTGCCCTTGCAGTCGGCGCTGCCACGCCCGTACCAGCGGCCGTCCTTCTCGGTGAGTTCCCAGACCGGGGTGCGCCAGGCATCGTCGTCGAGCGGCGGCTGCACGTCATAGTGGCAGTAGAGCAGTACCGTCGGCGCACCGTTCGGCGCGGGACGCGAGGCGATGACAGCCTTGCTCCCGTCGGGAGTTTCGTGCAGACCGACCCTGGTCAGCCCCGCCCCGGCGAATGCGTCGGCCACCCACTGCGCGGCCCGTTCGCACTCCGCCGATGGGAACTGCCGGGGATCGGCCACCGACTTGAACGAAACCAGTTGGGTGAGATCGGTTTTCGCCTGCGGCATCAGCGCGGCCACCCGTTGGCGCAGCGCCGCGACGCGCGAGTCGTTCATCTGCGAAACCTCATTCATCTGCTGGGCTGCTCCTTGCCGCAGTTTCGGCGTTCGACTCGATCCGATACACCGAAACTGCCGCCCGCCACTCTGACATGAACCGCTCGGTACGTACGGAGAACTCAGCCGACCGATCGGTCTGTGTCGTCCGGTTCGGAACACCGAAAATCCGTCCGCCGCTGTGCCAGGCTGATAGACGCTCGTTGCCGCAGTTTTGCGATTCCCTGTTCGGAGGCGATTCGATGACAGAAGAACTGGAGCCCGACGACCTATTCGCCCTGCCGGGCCTACGCCGGTCGGCACCGAAGGCCGGATTTCCGGTAACTGAATTGATCCCCCAGGTCGCCTACGAGCTCGTGCACGACGAGCTGATGCTCGACGGCGTCTCGCGGATGAATCTGGCGACTTTCTGCACCACCTGGGTGGACGACCAGGCACGCAGGCTGATGAACGATTCCCTGGACAAGAACATCGTCGACAAGGACGAATACCCGCAGACCGCCGAATTGGAGCGGCGCTGCGTGCGGATGGTCGCCGATCTGTGGCATGCGCCGAATCCGGCCGCCACGCACGGCACCTCCACCACCGGATCCAGTGAGGCCGCGATGCTCGGCGGGCTGGCCGCCAAATTCCGCTGGCGCAAGCGTGGCGGCACCGGAACTCCGAATTTCGTCTGCGGCCCGGTGCAGGTGTGCTGGGAAAAATTCGCGCGCTACTTCGATGTGCAGATCCGCCAGATTCCGCTGCGCGGGGACCGGCTGACCATGCATCCCGACGATATATCCGCCTACTGCGACGACAACACCATCATGGTGGTGCCGACCTTCGGGCAGACCTACACCGGCCGGTACGAAGATGTCGCCGGGATAAGCCGAGCCCTGGATCGGCTCCAGGAAGTCAGCGGCCTGGATATCCCCATCCATGTCGACGCCGCCAGCGGCGGATTCCTCGCGCCGTTCACCGCACCGGATCTGATCTGGGATTTCCGGCTGCCGCGGGTCAAGTCGATCAATGCCTCCGGCCACAAGACCGGGCTCGCGCCGCTCGGCTCGGGCTGGGCGATCTGGCGCGAGGACATCGATCTGCCCGAGGAACTGATCTTCAATGTGGATTATCTCGGCGGCAGCATGGCCACCTTCAATCTCAACTTCTCCCGCCCCGGTGGGCAGGTGATCACCTCGTACTACGAATTCATCCGGCTCGGCCGCACCGGATACACCCGCTTACAGGCCCAGCTCTACCACGTCGCCCAGCATCTGGCCGAAGGCCTGTTGAAACTCGGTCCGTTCGAGATGATCCACGACGGCAACCCGCACCGAGGCATCGCGGCCGTGTCGTGGCGACTGACCGAGGATGTCGGATTCAATCTCTACGAACTGTCGGATCGGCTGCGGACCAGGGGTTGGCTGATCGCCGCGTATCCGTTGCCCGCCGATCGCGAAAACGAGACGATCATGCGCGCGCTGGTTCGGCACGGCTTCAGCATCGATATGGCCGACCTACTGCTCGCCGATATCGCGCGCGGCATGGAACAGCTCGCGCGCCATCCCCAGCCGAAACCGCTCACCAGGGAGGAAGCGGGAGGATTCACGCACAATGCGACCGCGGTGATTCCGAGCGAGAAGGCGAAACCCGTCCGGTCGAGCACCGAATAGCGCTGGCGCGGAATCGCTGACACCGCGCGCCGCCGCCCGGTTACGCCATTACGGGCGGCGGCGCCTCGTGCGGTAGTGCGACCGCACCCCTACACGGCTTCCAGCGGATCCGATCAGGCTGCCTTGGCGGCGGTGAACGGCTCCCAGCGGTACACCTCGCTGGCCGCGCCGTGGAACAGCGCGAGATCGACCGCGTCGAGCATGGCCTGTCGCGGTCCGGAGCGGCCGAGCTGAGCGGCGGAAACGGCCAAGCGCAGCACACCGCCGCGACGGGCGGTCCTGGCCGCACCGAGCACTAGCGCGCGGCACCACCACGGCTCGGCGCGGAACCCCTCGCCAATGCCGTAGACGCGCGCCTTCTGCGCGATATTGCGCTCGAGATCGAGAATCGAGGTCAACCCGAGCGCGAGCCGGAAACCGGCCTCGGGTAGCGCCTCGATGGCACCCGCCGAGGCATCCCAGCGCGGGGCCGCGAACAGCCGGGTGCGCAGTTCCACCTGCTCGAGCACCCGATCCGCCGCGGTCAGCCGCAGCCGCGCCTCGTGCCGGGGCAGGGTGGCGAATTCGGCGCGGCGCCGCTTGGTCGCCGCCTGGTCGTAACCGTGCAGCACGATCGCATCGCCGCGGGCCCGCCGGCCGCGCAGCCAGGACTGCGTCGCCGGATCTTCCAGCAGCCGGTAGCCACCCTTCAACCGGGGCGCGACCAGCAGCGAAAGTCGCACATCGCGCCGATCCATTTCGGCCGCGAATTCGATAGCCGCGTCCCGCGTGGTGTCCCGGATCCCGGAAATCGACACGATCAGCTCAGCGTTCATGGCCTTACGGTGCCAGCTGCAGATGTACTCGGCGTGCAGGGCGGATGACCCGCCGACGAACACTGCGTCACACGGTGATCATTACCGATGCGGGCCTATGGGTACCCGCCGGATGGCGGCCGGGGCGAACGGGCCGCGCACCGGACCTACCTCTCGGCCAGGCCGAGGGTGTCGAGGAGCCATGCGTATTCGAAGGCGACTTCCTTCCACTGTTCGTAGCGGCCGCTGACGCCGCCGTGGCCAGCGCTCATTTCGGTTTTGAGCAGCAGCGGTGAGTCACCGGTTTTGGTGGCGCGGAGTTTGGCGACCCACTTGGCGGGTTCGACGTACAGCACACGGGTGTCGTTGATACCGGTGACGGCCAGAATGGCCGGGTAGTCCTTGGCCTCGATGTTCTCGTAAGGGGCGTAGGACTTCATGTAGTCGTAGACGTCCTTGTCCGCCAACGGATTTCCCCACTCGTCCCATTCGATGACGGTGAGTGGCAGCGATGGGTCGAGGATCGAGGTGAGCGGGTCGACGAACGGGACGTTGGTCAGAATTCCCTTGAACAGCTCGGGCGCCAGATTCGCCACCGCGCCCATCAGCAGACCGCCCGCACTGCCGCCGTCGGCGGCCAACCGGTCCGCCGAGGTGACACCGGTATCGATGAGATGGCTTGCGCAGGAGATGAAGTCGGTGAAGGTGTTCTTCTTGGTGAGCGTCTTGCCGTGCTCGTACCACAGCCGCCCCATTTCACCGCCGCCGCGCACATGGGCCACCGCGAACACCACGCCGCGGTCGAGCAGCGAAAGCCGCGATACCGAGAAGCCCGGATCGATCGGGGTCTCGTACGAGCCATATCCGTACAGCAGCAAGGGCTTCGGGCCCGCGGGCAGCCCCTTCTTCCGCACCAGCGAGATCGGGATCCGGGTCCCGTCCGCGGCGATCGCCCAATCCCGGTCCTGCTCATAGTCGTTCGCGTCGTAGCCGCCGAGTACCGGCTGCTCCTTGCGCAGCAACAGCTCACCGGTGGCCGGGACGTAGTCGAAAACCTGCGTCGGTGTGATGAACGAGGTCAGTGCGAGCCGCAGCGTCGGCTGTTCCCACTCCGGATTGGCGACGGCCCCGACCGCGAAGAGTTCCAGATCGAATTCGAGTTCGCACCGCTCACCGTAGCCGGATTCGGTCAGCGGCCAAATGGCAACGCGAGGCAGGGCTTCGCGCCGGTAGCTCAGCACCAGGTAACCGGCGAACGCTTCGATATCCTCGAGCCGCACATCGTCGCGATGGCCGATCAGCAACGTCATATTCGACGGATCCGATACCGGGGCCTCGGCGAGCACGAAGTTCTCCGCCTTCACCCCGTCCACGACATCGTTGTGCAGGATCAGGAAACGGTCCTCGCCGCCCACCACCGCATGTTCCGCGCCGTACTCGACACCCTCGCGACGCGCAATGACGACCCGGAATTCCCCCTCCGGATCATCGGATTCGAGCACCCAGCATTCGCTGGTGATCTTGGAGTTGACCGAGATCATCAGGTACTTCTCCGAGCGCGTCGCGCCGATGCTCACCCAGTAGCGGTCATCGGGCTCGTGGAAGACCTTGACGTCGTCCTCTTTCGCCGTACCCAGCCGGTGCCGCCACACGGTGTCGGGCCGCCAGGATTCGTCGACCGTCTGATAGAAGACGTGGGTGCCGTCCAGAGACCAGGTCGCGCCCGGCGCGGTGCCCGCGATCGCGTCGCCGAGCACCTCGCCGGTGCGCAGATCTTTGAACCGCAACAGATAGCGCTCGTCGCCGGTGGTGTCCACCGAGTACGCGAGCAGGTTGCCGTCATGGCTGATCGAGAACGCGCCGAGTGAGAAGAAGTCGTGGCCCTCGGCGAGCTGGTTGCTGTCGAGCAATACCTGCTCCCCGGGAATCTCGGTATCGGCCTCGAGTTGGGGCGGGGTCCAGGCGTTGATCCCCTCGGCCGTATCTATCGCGGCGCTCACGGGGCGCTCCGTGGTTACGCCAGCTGCCTCCTCCGCGCCCGTCGTTCCCGCCGGGCCAACGATGGGACAGCGGCAGCGCACACCGTACTGCTTGCCCTCGAAGCTGCGCGCGTAGTACCAGTACTCGCCCATCCGGCTCGGCACCGACAGATCGGTCTCCTGGGTGCGCGCCTTGATCTCGTCGAAGATCTTGCCCCGCAGTCCGGCCAGATGTGCGGTCCGCGCCTCGGTGTAGGCGTTCTCGGCCTCCAGGTAGGCGATGACCTCCGAATTTTCCTTATCGCGGAGCCATTCGTACTCGTCGATGAAGACATCGCCGTGGTGCACCCGCTCGGTGCGCACTGTCTTGGCGACCGGGGCCGTCACCACGGCCGATTCATCACCCGGACCGGGGAGCGTTCCGGTTCCACTGTCGAGAGCCATGGGGTCCACCCTACTGTTCGGGCCGCGCACCGCCCGCCGCTCGCATGATCTCCTCGAGTACCGCGCCCACCCGGTGCCGATCGGTCATGGCCTGGTCGAGGGCCTACCAGACGATCTGCCGCACCGCGAATGTCGAACTATTCGGCGTGCCCGCGGGTATCGTCATTCTCGGCACGGCCTTGCCGGCCGCAATCGCCCTGGTGTTCGCCATCGCCCGCGCGCGCCCGACCTCGGCATTTGGTTCCTCCCCTGGCACTACCACCCCCGCGACCGCCCGATAGAGCTCGGGAGCGGATGAACGCCGCGTTACCGCCGATTTCCACGCCAGCCCCAGCAGTCACAGCACGGCCCGGCGACGGGGTCAGCGATCGAGCGCGCCGCGAATCGAACTCGCCAGATAGTCCAGGTCGGCGCGGTGCGGACTGGTCGGCCGCCCACGCAAACCGAACCCGTCCCCCGGCGTCCGCGGAATGACGTGCAGGTGCACATGGAACACTTCCTGACCTGCGGTCACCCCATCGGCCAAGAAGAAGTTGACGCCATCACACGCCACCTCGCTGGCCCGCAGCGCCCCCGCCAACTTCTGCGCCACCTGGAACAGCTTCCCGCCGACCACCGGATCCAACTCGGCCAGACTCCGCGCCGCCACCTTCGGCACCACGAGCAGATGCCCCGGCGTCATGGGCCGAATATCCATGAACGCCACCACATCATCGTCCTCATATACCCGGCTGGCCTTCGCCCGCCCAGCCACAATGTCCCCGAAGATCGTGTACGGATTCACGCCGAACACTATCGCGGAGTTGTCGACGTCCCGGCTAGAAGATCGGGGACGGGGTGTAGCGGGCGGCGTCCGGGTACTGGTCCACGAGCTTTTGGACGGCGGCGACGACATCGGAAACCTGGGCTTCGGCGGCTCCGATGAAGGCGGACTTGTCGGCCAGGGCGGCATCCAATTCGGCGCGGTCCAAAGGGAAGCGCGAGTCGGCGGCCAGACGGTCCAGCAGATCGGGTTCGCGCCCCTGTTCGCGCATGGCGAGGGCGACAGCGACCGCGTGTTCCTTGATCACCTCATGGGCCGTTTCGCGCCCCACGCCGGCCCGGACGGCGGCCATGAGCATGCGGGTCGTGGCGAGGAACGGAAGGTAGCGGTCGAGTTCGCGAGAGATGACGGCCGGATAGGCACCGAATTCGGTGAGCACGGTGAGGAAGGTCTCGATCATGCCGTCGATAGCGAAGAAGGCGTCCGGCAGCGCGACGCGGCGCACCACCGAGCAGAAGACGTCGCCCTCATTCCATTGTGCGCCAGCGAGTTCGGCGGCCATCGAGGCGTAACCGCGCAGCACCACCTGCAGGCCGTTGACGCGCTCGCAGGAGCGGGTGTTCATCTTGTGCGGCATGGCGGAACTGCCGACCTGGCCGGGCTGGAAGCCCTCGGTGACCAGTTCATGGCCCGCCATCAGCCGAATGGTGTGCGCGAACGACGACGGACCCGCACCGACCTGAACCAGCGCCGAGAGCACATCGTGATCGAGCGAGCGCGGATACACCTGGCCGACACTGGTCAGCACATTCGCGAAACCGAGATGCCACGCGACCTGCTGTTCCAGCGTCGCCAACTTGGCCGAATCGCCGCCGAGCAGATCGAGCATGTCCTGCGCGGTGCCCATCGGGCCCTTGATACCGCGCAGCGGGTAGCGGTCGATGAGCTCGCGCAGGCGGGTCAACGCGATCAACAGTTCATCGGCCGCGGAGGCGAAGCGCTTGCCGAGGGTCGTCGCCTGGGCGGCGACATTATGCGAACGTCCAGCCATCACCAGCGAGTGGTACTCGGCGGCCCGCTCGGCCAGCCGCGCCGCGACCGCCACTCCGTGCGCGTGCACATGCTCGAGCGAGAGCCGGATCTGCAGCTGCTCCACATTCTCGGTGAGATCGCGGCTGGTCATGCCCTTGTGCACATGCTCGTGCCCGGCCAGCCCATTGAATTCCTCGATGCGCGCCTTCACATCGTGGCGGGTGACCCGCTCACGCTCGGCGATCGAGGCGAGATCCACCTGATCGATGACCCGCTCGTAATCGGCGAGCACGCCCGCGGGCAGGTCGATGCCGAGTTCGGACTGCGCCCGCAACACCTCCAGCCACAGCCGCCGCTCGAGCACGATCTTGTTCTCGGGCGACCACAGATGCACCAACTCGGGGCTGGCGTAGCGAGTGGCAAGGACGTTCGGGACGATACTCACGACCAGTCAGTCTAGTGTCCGGAACCTGTCGACCTGCTGCGGCGTCGCGGGCGCCACGATGTCGATGACCTCGAGCAATGCGCCGCGCGCCATTCGCCTTGGCTCCGGATCCATTTCGCTCAGCGCCGCCACCACGGCTCCGTCGACGACCGCGACCATCCTGCGCAACTGTTCCGGCCGAACCGCACGATCGGAACGGCGCAACACATCGGCGAGCAGCTCGTCCAGCTGCGCCCTCAGTCGTAGCTGCACTTCCCGCAGTTCCGGATGCCGCGCCGAGGCCACCGAACGCTCATAGCGGGCGATGAGCTGCCCGCGTGCGCCCTCGTCGTGTCGGTCGGCCCCCACCAGCAGGTCCAACACCAGATCGACGGTCGCCTCCGCGCCGCGTCGGCGGTGACTCACCTCGCCGACCCGACGCCGCATCGCGTCCAGTTCCGCATTGCCGCTGAATTCGACCGCTTTCGCGATCAGATCATCGAGCGACTCGAAGTAGTACGTCGTCGACGCCAGCGGAAGGTCGGCGCGCGTCGCGACCGAGCGATGCCGCACCGCATCGAATCCGCCTTCGAGTAACAACTCGGCGGCGGCCGCTACCAAAGCCTGGCGACGCCGTTCGCCTTTCGGGGTCGTCGCGGTTATCACCGTGCCATCGTGCCAGTCGTCATCAGTTCATCCGTGCGAAATCAGAGAGGAAACCCAGAGAATGAAACCCAGCCACCGTTGTTTTACCGCATCTGCTCGTTCATGGTGCCGAACTGTGCAAACTCGTTGTCGGACAGCATGTTCAACCACGCAGATAGTGCCCCAACCGAACGAGTGCCGCCTCGATGTCCGCGGTGGCTCCGGCGAAGGAGAACCGTACGGTCCGGTGCCCCGCCTTGGTGTCGAAGTCCACACCGGGCGCCAGGGCGACTCCGGTGTGGTCGAGTACCTCGGCACACCACTTCCTGGAATCGTCGGTGAGATGGCCGATATCGGCGTAGGCGTAGAAGGCGCCGTCGGCCGGGGCCAGCTCGGTGATACCGAGCTTCGGCAGCCCCTCGAGCAGCAGTTGCCGATTCACCGCATAGCGCCGGACGTGACCATCGAGTTCCGCCTTGGCCTCGGCACCGAACGCGTGCAGCGCCGCGTACTGCGACACCGCGGGCGGACACACGGTCATATTGGATGCGAGGCGCTGCAGTGCCGGTCGCAACCCGCTCGGCGCCAGCATCCAGCCGAGCCGCCAGCCGGTCATCGAGAAGTATTTCGAGACCGAACCGATGACGACGGATGCGCGCGAGGTCTCCCAGGCCGATGACGTCCGGCCGACGCTGACGCCCTGGTAGGTGATGCCGTGGTAGATCTCGTCGGAGATCAACAGGGTGCCGTGTGCATCGCACCAGCGGGCCAGCGCGGCGAGCTCGTCCGGATCGATCATGGTGCCGGTCGGGTTGGCCGGACTGGCCACGATCAGGCCCGCGGGCGGTTGCGGCAGCGCCTCCATCATGGCGACCGTCGGCTGGAATCGGGTTTCCGCACCGCAATCGAGTTCGATGACACGACACCCCAGCGCGACCAGGGAGTTGCGGTAGGCCGGATAGCCAGGCCGGGCCACCACGACGGTATCCCCGGCGTCGAATGCGGCCAGGAAGATGAGGGTGAATGCACCGGAGGACCCGGTCGTCACCACGACATCGTCGGGTTCGACGGGGTATCCGTAGGTATCGCGGTGGTGTTCGGCAATCGCAGCGCGCAGCGGCAGAATGCCGAATGTCTCTGTGTAGCCGAGCAATTCGGAATCGATCGCCGCCTTCGTCGCGCGCAGCACCGGTGCGGGTGCGGGCGTCGAGGGCTGCCCGGCCGCCAGCACCAGCACATCGCCGTGCGTCCTGGCCCGTTGCGCGGCGGCTTTCCACACATCCATCACGTAGAAAGGTGCAATGGTGGACCGGCGAGATTCTGTTGACACCCGAGGTACGGTAGACGGTCCCGCATCTCGGGTGGACGGCGATCCTCAGCTTTGTCAGGTATCGAAATGCGACTGGCCGCGCGGTTCGGCAGGTGCGCGGGGTCGGGCTCGGGTTATCGTCGACCTCAATGCTTGACAGGGCTCGCCGCGTGCGGCTGGACCGAGTACCCGGGGTGGGTGACATCGGTGTCATACCCCCCGATTGGCGTGCCAAGTTACCGGAACGCCGCGAGTCCGAGTTACGCGCGCGGGCGCGCGAGGTGCTCGGCGAGTGCCGGGACGGCCTGATCTGGCTGCGGCGGCAACCGGCACCCGACCTGCGCGCGCTCTGGGAGGACCGACCCCGACCCGACTACCGCGCACTATTGCGCCAGCACCGGATCCTGATCGCCGGTGTCTGTGTCACCGCCGTCCTCGCGACCGCCGATTCCCCCTCCACCTGGGGTTTCACCGACCGCACGCCCGGCCCGGACGAGGCGCAACGCGTCGTCTTCGCCTATCCACAGCAAATGCAGTCGACGCCGCCGTCGGTGAAGCGCTATCTGAATGCCATCGCCAACGGTGAGCTCATCCGTGAGCAGGCGGTGGTCGCGGCCGCGGCCCGCGCGACGCTGGAACGCGCCAAGGCCGAGGCGGCCGCGGCCGTCTCCGGTGCGTACCAACCGTGGATAGCGGGCAGTGCACCGGTCACCACTGGGTCGGTGCTGCCCGGCATCACTGCCATGGTTCTGCCGACCCACGGCACCTTCACCTCTGGATTCGGTTCGCGCTGGGGCACTTTCCACAACGGCATCGATATCGCGGGTCCGATCGGCACCCCGATCTATGCCGTCGCCAGTGGCACCGTCATCGATGCGGGCCCCGCGCAGGGCTTCGGGCTCTGGGTGCGCATCCGGCACGACGACGGCACTATCACCGTCTACGGCCATATGTACGACTTCTTCGTTTCCGCAGGCGAGCGCGTACCGGCGGGTATGCAGATCGCCCGCATGGGCAACCGCGGTGACTCCACCGGACCGCATCTGCACTTCGAGGTCATCGTCAACGGACAGCACGTCGACCCGCAGCAGTGGTTGGCGATGCACGGACTCAGCTTGGGCTGAGTCTAATTTGCCGCGCCTTCGGCGCGGCGGGTTCGCGGCCCCCTGGTGTCTCGCGTCCGAGCCGTCGAGACTCGCGCCTGCGGCGCATGCGCTTCGACGACTCGGACGCGAGACGGGCCGCGAACGTCGCTCGTAAGACTCGCTCCATGCTGGTCGCGGATGGGCGTGCGGCACTGATGCGCGCGGGTCGGGACTCGCTCCGTGCTGGTCGCTGGTGCCGGTTTGTCCGGTCAGACCGAAATGCGGTCCTCGACGGCGGCGAGGCCGATATCGGTGCGAAAGTGGCTGCCCGGCAACTTGATCGAGGCAATGCGGTCGTAGGCGTGGGCGCGCGCCTCGGCCAGATCCGCGCCGATGCCCACGACACTGAGCACCCGGCCGCCTGCGGAGACCAGGGTCGCGTCCTCGCGCAACGCGGTTCCCGCGTGCAATACGGCGGACGAGTCGTCGATATTGCCTTCACCCGCTCCGATGATCACATCCCCGACGCGAGGTCGACCCGGATAGTTCTCGGCGGCGATCACGACCGTGACGGCCGAACCGTCTCGCCACCGCGGAGCGGCGACCTCGGCGAGGGTGCCGGTCGCGGTGGCGTTCAGCAATTCCCCGAGCGGACTCTCCAGCAGTGCGAGCACCGCCTGGGTCTCCGGATCGCCGAAGCGACAATTGAATTCGACGACGGCGGGTCCGTCCGCACCGATCGCCAGACCCGCGTAGAGCAGTCCGGAGAAGCCGCAGCCACGCCGCACCAGCTCCGCGGCGACCGGCTGCACGACATCCTCGACGATCGCGGTGACCGTCTGCGCCGGCAGCCACGGCAGCGGCGTATACGCACCCATACCGCCGGTATTCGGCCCGGTATCGCCGTCGCCGACGCGCTTGTGATCCTGCGCGGGCAGCAGCGGCACCACAGTCTCACCGTCGACCAGACAGAACAGCGAAACCTCCGGTCCATCCAGGAAGGATTCCAACAGCACCGGATGGCCCTGCTCGAGCAGTTCGGCACCGTGATCGCGCGCCGCATGCCGGTCGGCGGTCACCACTACACCCTTGCCCGCGGCCAGGCCGTCGTCCTTGACCACCCAGGTCGGACCGAACCGATCCAGCGCGGCATCGAGTTCAGCCGGGTTGTCAACGATCTCGCTGTGCGCGGTGCGGACTCCGGCCGCGGTCATGACGTCCTTGGCGAAGGCCTTCGACCCCTCGATGCGCGCGGCCGCGGCCGACGGACCGAAGCAGCCGATCCCGGCGGCCCGGACCGCATCGGCGACACCGAGCACCAGCGGCACCTCGGGTCCGATCACCACCAGGTCCACGTCCAACTCGGTCGCGAGGGCGACCACCGCCTCCGCGGAGCACGGATCGACCGCCTTGACCTGCGCATGCTGGGCGATCCCGGCATTGCCGGGCGCCGCGAACAGCGCGGTCACCGCGGGGTCCCGGCGCAGGGCCAGGACGAGGGCATGTTCACGGGCTCCGGCACCAATGACGAGTACTCGCACGGGCAACAGCTTAGGTCGTCGCCAATGGTGGCTGACCAGCAGTCCGAAGACCCGCCACCGGTGGTTCATCACCCGTACATCGACCCGCGCCGACCCGGTGGCAAATCGACTTCCGCGCCTCCCCCCGCGGCAGCGACCGGCGTGGATGATTGATGGGAGGGGGCGCGACGCCCGACCTCCAACGCGCGAAGGACGTGCTGACGATGAGTCTGATCGACGGACTGATGGGCAATGCCGGGCGAATCGATCCCGGTAAGGCGCACGAGGAATACGCGAAACTGATGGGCGGCGGCGAGCAGGTCTATGCCGCGTATCTGCTTGTCCGCGATGCGATTCTTTTCACAAACCGGCGTCTCATCCTGGTCGACAAGCAGGGTGTCACCGGCCGCAAGGTGAGCTACCACAGCATCCCCTACCGCGCCATCACCCACTTCTCGGTGGAGACCGCGGGCACCTTCGACCTCGATGCCGAACTCTGCATCTGGATCTCCGGCACACACGAACCGATACAGAAGCGATTCAACCGGCAGGTCGACATCTACGAAGTGCAGAGCATCCTGTCGCACTACGTCGCCTGATTCACCGGACCTGCGCTGCGGTTCACCGCGGGCATCCGGTCGTACCCGAACAACCGATCCGGAGCTGTCGGCGTAGCCTGCGGACATGGCTTCTGTTTTCAGCGCGATCATCGAGGGCCAGCTGCCGGGCCGATTCGTCTGGGAGGACGACGAATTCGTCGCATTCCTCACCATTGCCCCGGTGACGCAAGGGCATACGCTGGTGGTTCCCCGCAAGGAGATCGATCAGTGGCAGGACGTCGACGCCGACACCTTCGCGCGGCTCAACGGCGTCGCGCAGAAGATCGGCCAGGCGGTCCGCCACGCCTGGGACGCCCCCCGCGCCGGCCTACTCATCGCCGGCCTCGAAGTCCCCCACCTGCACGTCCACGTGTTCCCCGCCTTCACCATGGGCAACTTCGACATATCCGGCGCCAACCCGCACCCCACCCCCGAATCCCTCGACGAAGCCCAATCCAAAATCAAGTCCGCCCTGCGCACCCTCGGCCACGGAGCCAACGTTCCCGACTGAGCTGCCCGACCCCGGCGCGTCGCACCGATGCCGTGATCACGGGCGCGTCCCGCACCGCCACCGTGGCGTTCGACAGCGCGGGGGGGTTCCACAATTCCCCGCGCTCACGGTCACGTAGCCGAGGCGACAGTGGGCAAGCCGGTCCGGGTCGCGAGACTCCTTCGCCAGGCTCAGCGATTTTCGCGGGGGAGGCGGACGATGAAGGTCGTGCCTTCACCCTCGGTGCTTTCGACGCTCACGGTGCCGTTGTGCGCGTCGACGAGGGCTTGGACGATCGACAGGCCCAGGCCGGTGCCGCCGCTGGCGCGGGTGCGGGAAGTGTCGGTGCGGTAGAAGCGTTCGAAGACGCGCTCGGCCTCCTCGGGCGGTAGGCCCTGACCGGTATCGGCGACTTCCAGCAGGACCTCGTCGTCGGTGGGGGTCAGCCGGACCGTGACGTCGGCATCCGGGGGCGTATGCGTGAGTGCGTTGTTCAGCAGATTGGCCAGTACCTGACGCAGCCGCGCCTCATCGCCGATTACTTCCAATGTTCCTGTGCCCGAACGGATTTCCAGTTCGACGTTGCGCTTCGGCCCATCGTCGGCGGTGGCGGCGGTGACGGCTCGGGCATTGTGCACGGCGTCGCTGGCGACGGCGAGCAGGTCGACCGGACCCAGTTCCAACGGACGCTGCGCGTCCAATCGCGCCAGCATCAACAGGTCCCCGACCAAAAGCCCCATGCGCTGGGCCTCGTGCTCGATGCGGTCCATCAACATGGTCGGATCCGCCGTCGCGCCTTGCCGATACAGTTCGGCGAAGCCGCTGATGGTCGTGAGCGGCGTACGCAGTTCGTGGCTCGCGTCGGCGACGAAGCGGCGCATCTTCGCCTCGGAGCGCCGGGCCGCCGACTCGGAGGCCTCGGTCGCGGCGAAGGCCCGTTGGATCTGGGCCAGCATCCCATTGAGGGATTGAGACAGCCGGTCGACCTCGGTGTTGGTGCCGCGCACCGGAACTCGGCGATACAGATCACCGTCGGCAATCGCGGCGGCGGTCTTCTCGACCGCACGCAACGGCCGCAGACTGCGTCTGATCACGAAGTAGGCCAGCACCGCCAGTGCGGCGAGGACGGCCACACCGACCAAGAACTGCAGCATGATCAGTCGATTGACGGTATCGATATTCTCGGTGAGCGGTATCGCGACGGTTGTCGTCGTATCGGGCGATACCGCCGTCATGGTTCGCCATTCGACCGTCGAACCGTTCTTGGAGCCGATGGTTACCGGTTTGGTGAGGACCTTGCTGCCCGGCGCATCCGTGGTCGGCCGCACCTCGGGCGCGCGCGGCAGATCCGGTTCGGCTTCCTCATTGAACGGCCTGGTCTCGAGGTAAGTGGTGCTGTTGCCGCCCGGGGTCGGCTCGATATGGACGAAGAAGGTGCTGGATGGATGCGGCGGATTCGACTGAGTCGGCGGCCGCGGCCGCGACCACGCCATCACCGCATCGCGAAGCTGCTGATCGGTGCGGTGCAGCAGCGAATTCTCCAGTGCCGAAGTGACGACCATGCCGGATGCGAACAGGCCGAGGGCGGAGAGCAGCACGAGCGCGACTACCAGCGTGACCCGCAGCGGAACCGCCGAAGAAGCACGTGCCAGTGCACGACGGGTCTGTGCGATCCAGGCTGTGCTCATTTCTCCGACTGGCGTGTGCGATTCGGCGCGCGCATCACGTAGCCCACGCCACGAAGCGTGTGAATCAAGCGCTGATCGCCCGTGTCGACCTTCTTGCGCAGATACGAGACATACGTTTCGACAACGCCGACCTCACCCCCGAAGTCGTAGCGCCACACGTGATCCAGGATGCGCGGCTTACTCAACACCGTGCCCGCGTTGACCATGAAATACCGCAGCAGGGTGAATTCGGTGGGCGACAACGCAACCGGCTCGCCCGCCTTCCACACCTCGTGCGTATCGTCGTCGAGTTCGATGTCCTCGAATCGAATTCGCGAACTCTCACGCTGCGGTGCGGTATGCCCGAAGCGGCGCAGTACAACGCGCAGCCGGGCCACCACTTCCTCGAGGCTGAACGGTTTGGTGATGTAGTCGTCGGCGCCGAGGGTGAGTCCGGCGACCTTGTCCTGGACGTCGTCGCGCGCGGTCAGGAACAGCACCGGCGCGTCGATGCCGTCGGCGCGCAGCCGGCGCAGCAGCCCGAAGCCATCCATGCCGGGCATCATCACATCGACGATCAATGCCTGCGGCCGGAAGCTGCGCGCCTTGTCCAGCGCCTGCGCCCCGTCGACGGCAGTATCGACCGCGAACCCCTGATAGCGCAGGCTCACCGACAGCAGCTCCACGATCATGGGCTCGTCGTCCACCACCAGCACCCGAGCCTCGGGTGTGGACTCCGCAAGCGCACCACTCATTGCTTCATAGTCCGGCAATCGGCTGGGATCTGTCTGGACCTTAGCTGGGTGATTCCTGTGAGTCACCGCGAACTCCTCGCTCGTAGGACTCGCTCCGTCGGGGTCGCGTCAGCGACGGGGGGCTCGCGACTCCGGGTATACATCGTCGTCGGTGAGCAGCGCACTCCCCGCGACCTGGTCCTGAGCCAGTGCCTCCAGGAACGCCCGCGCCCAGCGGTCCACATCGTGTGCGAGCACCTGGCGCCGCAGGGAGCGCATTCGGCGGCGGCGCGTATCGCGGTCGTCCTCCAGTGCGGAGATGACGGCATCCTCCACGCTGTTCAGGTCGTGCGGGTTGCACAGATACGCCTGACGCAATTCGGCTGCGGCGCCGGTGAATTCGCTCAATACCAGCGCCCCGTTGAGACCGCTGTGACAGGCGACGTATTCCTTGGCGACCAGATTCATCCCGTCGCGCAGCGGCGTCACCAGCATAACGTCGGCGGCCACGAAGAAGGCGATGAGTTCGTCGCGCGGAATCGGGCGGTGCAGATAGTGCACGACCGGATAACCGACCCTGGCGAATTCGCCATTGATCCGGCCGACCTGACGCTCGATATCGCCGCGCATCTGGATATAGCTGTCCACCCGCTCCCGGCTCGGGGTGGCCAGCTGCACCATGACGGTATCGGCCGGATCCAGTCTGCCCTCCAGCAGCAACTCCTCCAGCGCGGCCAGCCGGATATCGATGCCTTTGGTGTAGTCCAAGCGGTCGACACCGAGCAGGATATTTTTCGGATTGCCGAGTTCGGACCGGATTTTCGCGGCCCGCTCGCGAACCGAGCGACGGCGCGAATGTTCGTCGAGTTCGGCCGAGGCGATCGAAATCGGGAACGCCCCGACTCGGACCGTGCGGAAGCCCACCTGCACCACGCCCAGCTTGGACCGCACACCGACACTGCCACGCGAAGTGGGCTGTCCGGCCAATCGGCGGGCCAGGTAGAGGAAGTTCTGTGCGCCACCGGGCAGATGGAAGCCGATCAGGTCGGCGCCGAGCAGCCCCTCGATGATCTCGGTCCGCCACGGCATCTGCATGAACAGTTCGACCGGCGGGAACGGAATATGCAGGAAAAATCCGATGGTGAGGTCGGGCCGCAGCATCCGCAGCATTTTCGGCACCAATTGCAGTTGGTAGTCCTGCACCCAGACGGTCGCGCCCTCGGCGGCGACCTTCGCGGTGGCCTCGGCGAAGCGCCGGTTCACCGTGACATAGGCGGCCCACCAGGCCCGATCGTAGACCGGGCGCACGATCACATCGTGGTACAGCGGCCACAGCGTTCCGTTGGAGAACCCCTCGTAGTAATCGGCGACCTCGTCCGCGGACAGCGGCACCGGATGCAGTTCGAGGCCATCCTCGATGATCGGTTCGATATCGACATCGGGAACGCCCGCCCAGCCGATCCACGCCCCCTTGTTATTACGGAGTACCGGCTCCAGTGCGGTGACCAAACCACCCGGACTGCGCTTCCAACGGGTGGAACCGTCGGGCAGTTTCTCCAGGTCGACCGGCAGCCGGTTGGCGACGACGACAAAGCCGGAACCTGCCGCGTTCACCTCGGCTGGGGTGGAGGGGACCACCGCGGCGCCGGGTTCGGATGGAGGCTCTGGAAGGGCGTGTTCGGAGTCCTCGGACGGCTGTTGGGTCATCTGGTCCACTCACGCATCCTTTGCGCATCGCTGTTCGGCGTTGAAGTTGTGAGATAGTCGACGGCCCCGTTGACGTCGAGGTGGTTAGTCGCCTCGTGAGTTGGGCCCGATGCCCAGCATCGACAGCAGCATCCGGCATTCGTCCGCGTCCTCGGCGTAGGCCGCGACGACGCGCTGCGCCTGACGGGCGGTCTCGTCGGCGAGTGGTTCCAGATCGTCGTCCGCGATGTCGTTCGCGCTGCTTTTCGCGGCCATCTTCTTGTCCTCCCGGCTCAGTACGCTCGTACGTGCGAATAGTCAATGGTATCTGGCCACCATGGCTGCGTGCCGCGATGGTGGCGTGCCGCAACCGCATCCTGGCGACCACGGACGCGTTCGGCGTCATACCCCTTCGCTTGTTCGCCGAGAGTGGGCGCACTATACCGTGGGACGGCCCCACCAACTCCACGAAAGGGTCGATATGCCGCTGGCCACGGTGAACGGAATTTCGCTCAACTACGAGGTGAAGGGCGACCGGACCAAAGGCACGCAAGCCAAGGGCGCGGGTCCGCTGGTCGTGATGATCATGGGCACCGGCAGTCCGGGCCGGGTCTGGGATCTGCACCAGGTTCCGGCGCTGGTCAAGGCGGGCTATCGGGTCTGCACCTTCGACAATCGCGGCATCAAACCGTCCTATGAGGCGGCCGACGGTATGACCATAGATCAGTTGGTCGGCGATACCGCCGGACTCATCGAACTACTCGACGAGGGCCCCGCACTGGTGGTCGGCACCTCGATGGGCGCGCGGGTGGCGCAGGAACTCGCGCTGGCGCGGCCGGAACTGGTGCGCAAAGCGGTATTCATGGCCGGGCACGGCCGCCTCGACCAGTTCCAGAAGACGCTCTCGCTCGGCGAGCACGAACTCGACGCCAGCGGCGTCAGCCTGCCCCCGAAGTACGAGGCCGCCATGACCGCGGTGATGAATATGTCGCCCGCGACCATGGCCGATCCGAACGCCGCCCGCGACTGGCTCGACCTGTTCGAATTCACCGGTGGCCCGGTCACGCCCGGCATTCGCGCCCAACGCCGGATGGATCACGATTTCGACCGGGTCCAGGCCTACCGTGGCATCAAGGTGCCGTGTCTGGCCGTCGGATTCGCCGACGATCGGATGATTCCGCCGTATCTGTCCCGGGAGGTTGCCGAGGCCATCCCCGGTGCGCGCTACCTGGAAGTTCCGGATGCGGGGCACTACGGCTATCTCGAGCGTCCAGAAGCGGTGAACAAGATCCTGCTCGATTTCTTCGCGGCTTGAGGTAACCGCCAACGCGTAACGTCTGCCTTGCTAGGGTCGAAACAACGCTCGTGGAGCTTCCGGCGCTCGGACAGCGCTGGATGAGCCAAGGACAGTCCCGTACACGCGCCAGTATCCAGTGAGGTGAAATTGAGCACCAACCCCTTCGATGACGAAGACGGTCGCTTCTTCGTTCTGGTCAACGATGAGGAACAGCATTCGCTGTGGCCGGCCTTTGCGGAGGTTCCGGCCGGATGGCGAGTCGTTTTCGGCGAGGAAAGCCGCGCCGCGTGCGTGGAATACGTCGAAAAGAACTGGACCGATATGCGTCCGAAGAGCCTGCGTGACGCGATGGCCGCCGACGATGCGGCCCGTCAGGGCGCCCAGTCCTGACCCGCGGTATCCGATACTGCGCCGGGCTCACTGAACCGTCACTGCGTGGCACCGCAAAGCCGGTGTCACGCAGCTGACGCGTCCGGTTATGATTAGCACCGTTTTGTTGAGCAAGACTCAGTCCGCCTCCTTAGCTCAGTGGTAGAGCACTCGCCTTGTAAGCGAGCGGTCGTCAGTTCAATCCTGACAGGGGGCTCCCTTTCAAAGGGCCTCTGACCAGACTGAAACCCTGGTCAGAGGCCCCTTTTCGTTGCGGGGTCGCCGCACTCGAACGCGTGCTGAAGAAACTCGAGGCCGAGCCGAAGAAAGCGCGCCGCGCCCGCGGTATGGCATGGTGCCCGATGACATGCCGGCGTACATGGCGAAGCCGGAGCCGATTATTCATCCCGCCGAGCGCGGCAAAGCCGGTGCGCTGTGGCTCGAAATCACCTGGGAGGTATAGACAATGCCTGATCACCCAGTCTCAGCCAGCCCACCAGCGTGCTCAGGGAAGACGATCGTGGAGGTCGTCGAAGCGTTTCAACGGAACTGGCCACACCTCAGGCCGCCGATCTTCCGCGCCGCCGATGTTCTGCCGCTGCTTCACGGCGACGACCGGGAATTCGCGGCCGCATCGGCCCTCATCGACAGCGGGCGCGTCCACTACCCGGACGGAGCCCCCGAATGAGCGAAACCCCCTGCGTCGCATGCGAACGCCCCGTGGGATCGACTCGACCGAGCTGACCGTGGATGACTGATGGTTGTTCGATGACGCGGTGCTGGCGTACACGATCTTCGAGCTGTCAGGCCGTTGGGCCGGTGGCGCAGTCACGACCGATCCTCGGCTGGTCGAGTACTGCCGAACCGTGAAAGAGCGTGTCTGGGCGCTCGCTACCCCTGGGCATGCGAGAGCCCGATCCGGAAGGGGACCGGATCGGGCTCCCAACTGGAGGTTACGCGCTCACTCCGGGATCAATGTCCATGTCTCGCAGCGTTTCGTCGAGAACGCCTTGGCTCCCGCCGCGATGCTGCGATCTGCTGTCCCCTGCCGTTCTCGCTGGCGGTGATCGCGCCCAGGCCGCCGGTCAATGCCGATAGTCGTTCCCTGTAGCAGCCGTTCCCGCCGTCAGCGCGACCTGGACCGACCGGACCGTCATCGGCGAGGACGTGGTCTCGATACTGGCGGCAACCACGGCGGTGCAGCCGACGAACAGCAGGACCAGGATCGCGAGGCCAGTCAGCACCCACGGCCACAGCGGCGGCTTTTTGCGGGGCGGCCACGGCTGCGGCGGAATCAGATAGCTCACGGGGTGATCTCCTAGCGGGAAGTCGAATAGCTCTGGTTCGGGCTTCCCCATGCGTCCCACGAGAAAACACGGCGTGCGCCAGAACACCCGCGCCGGACCGGCCAATGGCAACGCGGCCGAGACTGCCACGGCCAGCATGGGAACACTCCACCGCACGCAGCGGAGTTCAGGCGAGAGTGCCGGGCGAGGGCGGCCGACTAGATCGGGGTGACTGCGGAGACGAGCCAGTGGTCGTCGGTTTTGTCGAGGGTTACTCGGACTCGGCTGGTGCTGATGCTGGCTTGGGGTGCGTCTTTGCCGGTACTTACCTGGTTCAGGTACAGCAGGACTACTGCGTGGGCGGGTTCGGCGGAGACTACGCCGGCGGCCTGGGTGGTGGCCCGGACGTCGAGTTCCTTTTCCTTGGCGCCGGGGGCGATGGCGTCCCTGATCAGTTTCAGGTAGTCGTCGCGGAAGCTGCCACTGAGATTGTCAGCGGCCTTGGGAAGTTCGGCGTCCACCGTTGTGAAGTTGTAAGTGAACATCGCTTCGACGGTGCGTTGGGCCGCGGGAACGGCCTGGCTGCGCGCTTGTTCGCGCTCGCGGTCGTTCCAGTACTCGTATCCGGTGACTCCGCACAAGGCTGCCAGCGCGATGATGACGAGGGCGACTGCTGACGCCACCGGAATCAGACGCCTGCTCATGCGACGAACTCCACTTGTGATGCGGTGATTCCGTTATCGCCACGGGTGACGGTGACCCGGAATCGGTAGTACCGCGTCTGCGGCTCCGTCATACCCGCATTGGTCAGGGTCTGTTTGGCGGCGACCAGCACGCGGGCCGAATCTCCGTCCTCGCTTTCGATGGCGGATTCGATGATCGCACCGGTGGCTTTCACCTTGGCCTGTTCGACCACGCTCGCGTAGGCATCCTTGCGCTGGGCATATTCGGCCTTCAGTTCGCCGGAGGCCACTGCGAGGACGCGGTCGATATCGGCCTTGGCGGTATCGTCCTTGATGGTGGTGAGATTGAGAATCGCCTGCTTGGCGGTCTGCACATAGTCCGCGCGCCGAGCATCGCGGTCGGCTGCGGTGTGCAGGTTGTAGGCGAAGAATCCGGTGCTCACGACGAGCGCGATCACCACGAGTGCGGCCGCGGCGGCACCGGCGATGAGGACCCAGCGCGGTGGACCGGACTTCGGCGTGTCTTCGACGACATCCTCGACGCTGGGTATCTCCAGTGTCGTCACGGGTTCGACGTCCTCGGCCGGGCTGGGACCATGCGCCGATTCCGACTTGGTCACCGTGACCGTGACATCGACCGCGACGGCCTTGGACAGCTCGACACCTTCGGTCTCGAGCGGGAGGGTGTCTGCCAGCGGCGGACCCGCCGAGCGCACCGCTCGTCGCCTGGGTCGAGGCTCGACCACCGTGGATTCACGCTGTGACATGGTTCGTTCGCTGCGCTCGCTCACTGCTGCTCCAGAAGCATCGCCTGCCAACTCGACGGAATCGTGCCCGATCCGTCCGTTCCGATATCCCCCTGACGGTATGTGCGTCCGTCCGGTCCCATGAATGTCCGACTACTGGGATCCAATGTCGTACTGTGTGCGGCCGGGTGGGTCGAGCCCTGATCGTCGATCGGGTCACCCGAGGGTGTCACCGGCTGCGGTGCACCGAACGGCGGGTTATTGCCTTCGGGCACATAGCCGTTCGGGTCGCGGCACAGCTGCGGCGTCGGCGCGCGCTTACCCGGCACCTCCATACACGGCGTATTGCGGATACCGCGCACGGCTTCCTTGGCGTTCTGCGCGACCTTGCAGTACAGCCCGGACGGCGTATCGGGGGTGTCGAACTGGGCGGGCGAGCGACGCTGTTGCGGCGTGAGGAAACCGGTGGTGCAGCCGGGCGGATCGTTGAGTTCCAGATGGAAGTCCACGATGGCACCGTATTCGACGGGGCCGCGGATAGCGGTCAGGAACGCGGCGGTGAGCGGCGGATAAATCACCAGGATCTGTTCCAGACCGGAGTGGTAGATCACCGCAACCTGCCCAACGCTGACCAGGTTCGACAGCAGGATCGGCAGGGTCGGGCGCAGGTCTTGGAACAGCGAACTCACCTGCTGCGCCGCACTCGGCGTCTTCTCGATGACATTGCGCAAGGCCGGATCATGTGCGCGCAGTTGGTCGGTGACTGTTGCCAGGTCCCGGGTCCACGACCGGATCGCCGCATCGGACCGATTCTGGGTATCCAGCAGCGGCCCGATCTTTTCCAGCAGATCCTTGGTCGGCTCCGCATTCGCCTGGGCCTCCTGCACCAGCAGCGATGCGGAATCGATGAACTTCTGCAGATCCGGGCCGGCTCCGTTGAAGGCCTTGAACGCGTCGTCGATCACCTGCCGCAGCTTGGTATCGGCGATGCTGGCCAGCAGGCGATCGGACTGATCGAGCACCGAGCCGATGTCCTGGGGCAGCCTGGTGCGCTCCACCGGAACCACCGAACCGTCGGAAAGGTTGCCACCCTCGGCATTCGGAGCCGGTACCAGATCGACGTACTGCTCACCGATGGCCGAGACGCTGCGCACCCACGCGTCGACATCGGCGGGAATCTTGTAGTCGCTATCGATGGAGAGCTTCGCGTCCACACCGGTCGGGGTGAGTCGAACCTCTCGCACCTTGCCGACATTCGTGCCGCGGTAAGCGACATTGGCCGTCGGATACAGCCCGCCGGTGGCCTTCAGCTCGACCGTCACCTCATAGCGGCCGATGCCGAACATGGCGGGCAGCCGCGCATAGGTACTGGCCATCACCACCAGCCCGATCACCGTCAGTACCGAGAAGATGGCCAACTGGATCCTGACGAACCGCGTGAGTTTCATCGACCCGCCCCTTCCTGCCCATCGGGCGCAACCGTGCGGCCGGGAATCGCGGGCAGACCCGGAATTGGCGGCAGCCCAGGCATATTCGTCGTCGGTGCGGGCGGCGGCTGTAGCGGTGCCGTCGCCGGATCGCTATTGCCCTCCGCCGAACCGGCCAGGCTGCCGAGTGCGCCCTCGACCCCGCCGAACCGACCACCGAGCGGGGTGCCGGTCAGGAAATTCGAATCCAACCGCTTGCCCGTGAGATCGACGGTCATGATCAGGTTCATGTAATCGCCCTTGACCGCGTGATCGAGATTCTTCATCGGGAACGGGAAGGTGAAGATCAGCTTCATAACCTCGACCAAGCTGTTCCCGGTGCTGGCCAGCGTCTGCAGTACAGGTGCCAGATTCGCCAGATTCGCCTTCAGATTGTCCCCGCCCTGCGCCAGAATCCGCTGCACCACATCGCCCAGATCACCGAGGGCGGTAATGGTATGGGTGATGTTCTCGCGCCGATCGGCGAGCACGGTCAGCGCCGGATGAATCTGTTCGATCGCCGCGGCCACCCGATCCTTCTGCTTGGCCAGCGTCCCGGCGAACCGATCCAGTCCGCCCATCGCATCGATGATGTCGTTGGTCTGTGAATCCAGGGTGGCGGTCAGCTCGGTCAGCTGCGGCAGCAGATCCCGGATGGCATCCTCGCGGCCGTCGAAGACGGCGTTGAGTTCGTGGGTAATGGTTTCGAGCTGACTGATGCCGCCGCCGTTGAGCACCACCGACAGCGATGACAGGGTCTGCTCGGTGGTCGGATAGACGCCAGCGCGATCCAGCGGGATCAGATCACCATTTTTCAGCTCGCCTTGGGCCGGAACATCTTTCGGCGCGGCGAGTTCGAGATGATTGCTGCCGAGCAGACTGGTCTGCCCGATCCGGGCGGTCGCATTGGCGGGCAGCCGCACATCATGGTTCAACGACACAGTGACCAGTGCGTGCCAGCCCTGCACCTCGATCTTCGACACCGTGCCGACCGTGACATCGTTCACGCGGACCGGCGAATTCCGGGTCAGCGTGGTGACATTGGGCATCTGGATCTCGACTTCGTAAGCGTTCGGGCCACTTCCGGCCGTACCGGGCATGGGCAGCGAATTGAGCCCGTCCCACTCGCAGCCGCTGATGCCGAGTACGAAGGCCAATCCGAGTGCCGCACCCGCCATTCGCGTGTCGCGTCGACGCATCATCACCCTCCGCCCGGAATAGCCAACCCGGCAACGCCGTTCGGCACGGTCACCGGATTCGATTGCGGCGCGGAATCACTCGGCCCGCGGGCCGCCAGACTCGGCGGACTGTAGACGAGCTGGTGCGGGAACGCGGTCTGGTTGGAAACCGGATTGGCGAGCAGCGGTGGATAATTCATCATGAGCTGCTGGATCACCGGCGCCAGATATTGTCGGCACAGCGCGGCGCTGCGATCGGAACCGTTCGCGTCGTTCGCTTCGACAGCGCCGCACAGGAAGGCAAACGGATTCGCGAAGTTCGGCACAACGACGGCACCGGTAAGACTACCCTGCGCGGGATCGTAGATCTGATAGAAGTTCGCCAGAGCCGTTGGCCCGGCATGCAAGACCTGCTCGAGCTGCGGCCGCTTATCCGCGAGGAGTTGGGTGACCTCGGCCAGCCGCTGCACCCCCTCGGTCAGTGCCCCGCCGCGCTCTTCGATGAACCGATGCACATCACCGACGGCGAGGTCGAGATTGTCGAGTCCGGCACCGAGATCACCGGAAACATTGGCGAGCACCGACGAGACCGAGGCGAGCCGTCCGCCGAACTGCACGATCTGATCGTTACTCTTGGACAGCACATCCACGAATTGCTGCAGATTGCGGATGGTGCCGAACAGATCGGTGCGCCCGTCCGACAGCGTGCTCAGCGTGTGCGACAGCTCGCGCAAGGTATCGCGCAGCGCTTGCGCATTGCCATTGCCGAGATTGTCCGCCGCGGTATCGACGAACCGACCGAACGAACCCTGCTTATCGTCGCCGACGGGCCCCAATGTTGTTGCCAGCTTGGACAATTCGGCCTTGATGTCATCCCATTCGACCGGCACCGCGGTGTGTTCGATCGCAATCATGCTGCCGTCGTGCATCTTCGGCCCACCGGTGTAGGCCGGGGCCAATTGGACGAACCGCGCCGAGACCAGCGACGGCGAAATGATGACCGCCTTGGCATCCGCGGGGATGTCGATACCGCGATCGAGTGTCATCGCGACCCGCACCTGGTCCTTACCGGGATAGATGGAGTCGATCCGGCCGACCTGCACCCCGAGCACCCGCACCTCGTCACCGGCATACAGGCCATTGGTGGACGGGAAATAGGCGGTGATCGAGGTCTTTCCGATCCGCGATATCAGTGTCCACGCACCCGCGATCAGCAGCGCGGCGACGACGACCAGCGCGAGCATCCGCACCCACGGTGGTGCCGAACGAACTGTGCGCAATGCATTCATCGCGGCGGCTCCTGAATCGCGGGCTCGATCGACGGCGGCGCCGGATCGGTCAGATACGCGCGGAAGGAGTCCGGCAGATGCTCTGGCCAGACCAGCGCGTCGACCAGCATCTGCAAGGTCCGTGTGCTCGCGTTCGAGACATACGCCTGGAAGTACGGGCCGCTGCCAACCTGTTCACCGAGCGCGGCCGAGAACGGACCGAGTCCATCGAGCGCCTTCGACAGGTTGTCCTTGTTGGACTGGAGCAGGGCCAGCACCGAATTCAACCGGTCCAGGGTGGGTTTCAGCTGCGCCTCATTGTCATTGACGAAGCCGCTCAGCTGCTGGGACAGCCCGTTGACATACACGATCAACTGACTGAGCGCGCTGCGCCGCCGATCCAATTCACCGAGCAACTCGTTGCCGTCGACCAGCAGCGCGTTGATCTGATTGCCGCGATCGGCGAGCACCTTCGTGACATTCTGTGCCCGGCCGAGCAATTCGGTCAGCGCCTTGTCCCTGGCGTTCAGGCTGCGCGAAAGCCGCGTCACACCGTCGAGCGCCGAGCGCAGCGGTGCCGGGGTATTGGCGAAGGTCGCCGACAATGCGTCCAGTGTCTTGTCGACCTTGTCCATATCCAGGTCCTTGACGGTATTCGTCAGATCACCGAGCGCGTCGGTGAGCGAATACGGCGAGGTGGTGCGGTCCAGCGGAATCGTGTCGTCCGGTCGGGTCGAACCGCTGCCCGCCGG
The DNA here is from genome assembly GCF_054065835.1 of Nocardia citri. Classification (NCBI taxonomy): domain Bacteria; kingdom Bacillati; phylum Actinomycetota; class Actinomycetes; order Mycobacteriales; family Nocardiaceae; genus Nocardia; species Nocardia citri. The sequence continues at coordinate 557,582 of NZ_JBSUQM010000001.1, read as the reverse complement.
GGTCACCTCGAGCGATTTGCGGCCGAGCACCGTATTGGTCTTGATGGCGGCGCTGGTCTTATTGCCCAGCACGATTCGCTCGTCCAGGGTGAACCGTACGTAGACCTTCGCACCGTCGAGCCGCACCTGCTCGACGCGTCCCGAGCGCACCCCCGCGACCTGAACCTGGTCACCGGGGATCAGCCCGCCCGCATCGGCGAAGTACGCGGTATAGGTCGCACCGGATCGAATGAACGGCAGCCGGTCGACCTGCAATGCGGACAGCGAGACCGCGGTCGCCACGACGATGCCGATAATGCCGAGCGAGACTGCGCGTGATCGGGTTTCGGTCATGGTGTCTTCGCACACCTTCCCGTTGTCTGCATACCGGGCAGGGTGATGTGCATCGGCTTACCGTCCGGCCCATCGACAATGAAGTTCGTGCCGCACACATACATATTCAGAAACGATCCGTAGGAACCGATCCGGACCAGCTTCCTATAGGTTTCGGGCAGCCGGTCCAGCACCCACTGGATAGTGTCGGAGCCGTCGTCCAGCGTGGCGGCGAGGGTTCCGGTCTGCTCGATGGTCGTCTTCAGATCCGGTCTGGCCTGCCGCAGCAGATCGGTCAGATCCCCTGTCGCACCGGCGATCCGCGGTAGTGCCGCGCCGATCGGATCCTTATCGGCGGCCAGACCGCTGATCAGCCTCTGCAATTCCGCGAGTGTGGTGCTGAACTGTTGGTCGCGGTCATCGATCGTGGCGAGTACGGTTTTCAGATTCTCGATTACGCTGCCGATCAACGCATCTCGATCGGCGAGGGTTTTGGCGAACGATCCGGAACTGTTCAGCAGCGCGACGAGCGTACCGCCCTGCCCTTGGAAAACCTGCAGCAGCGCCTCGGTCAAATCGTTGATCTGCACCGGATCGAGGCCGCGCAGCAGCGGTTTGAAGCCACCGAGCAACATATCGAGATCGAGTGCGGGCGAGCTGCGATCGAGTCCGATGGTGCCGCCCTTGGACATCACCTGCGCGGTGCCCGGCCCTTCCAGCAGTTCGAGATACCGGTCCCCGACCAGGTTTTCGTAGCGAATGGTCGCCTTGGTGCTGGTGTAGAGCCGGTACTTGCTGTCCACGTCGAAATCGACATGCGCGAGATTGTCCTTGCCGACGCGTACCCCGGTCACCGAACCCACCGGCACACCGGCGATTCGGACCTTGGCGCCGTCCAACATGCCGGAGGAGTTGGTGAAGACCGCGTGATAGCCAGTCTCCCTGGCGAAGCGAATCTGACCGAAAACCACCACCAATCCGGCCAGCACCAGCGCCATCACCAGCGTGAAGATCGTCAGTTTGACCGTGGTCGCGCGCGGTGTGAAACTCACGACACCTCGCTGGCGCTCGGCTGCGTCGCGTGTTTCGACACGCTGTGTCTTTGGTTCACTCCCGGACGCTCCCTCACAATTGCCCCACCCCCGGCAATCCAGCGAACAACAGCTGGAACACCTTGGGCCCGTTGAGATGTGTCGTTGTCGACGGCGTCCACACATGCCCCTGAGAGGTATCGGTGACCACGAAGTTCGCATGGCTGTCGGGCACCCGGTCCAGCACGCCCTCGCAGTGCGGCCCGCCGGTGGCGTTCACTTTGGGCAGATCCTGGGGATACTCGTAGGGATCGGCGCCCGGCATGAAACCCGCGTTCAACGGCACCGCGTCGAACCGTCCGCCGAAGATGTCCTCACCGATCGGGAGCACCTTGGCCAGACCGACGACCAGGCAGTACAGCGCGGGCTTATAGTCGTTGAGCAGCTGGGTCGTCGGGCGCAGCAGATCCAGCGCCGTCACCAGCGGCCGTTCGTTCGCGCGCAGGACCGAGCCGGTGGTATCGGCCAATCCGATGAGGTTGGCCAGCATCGTATCGACATTCTCCTGCTCCTCGACGATCGTTGCGGCCGTCACCGTCGCGTTATCGGTGGTGCGCAGCAGATCCGGCACGGTATCGGCATACAGGTTGGTGACACCGGTCGTGGCATCCAGGTCCCGTTGCAGCGCAGGCAGACTCGGATTGATATCGCGCAAATAGGCATCGCTGCGGGCGAGTAGATCGCCGAGCTTCGCACCACGTCCCTGCAGTGCGGTGCCCAGCGCCGACAGGGTGGCATTGAGCTTTTCGGGCTCGATCTGCTGCAGCACCTCGGTCAGATGCTGGAACAGCGTGTTGAATTCGACGGTCACGTCTTCGGCCCGCACGGTCGCGCCCGGCTTCAGCGGGGTCGGCGAAGCCTGTTCCGGCACCGTGAAATTGACATACTTGGCGCCGAATACCGTGGTGGACTTGATATCCACGGTCGCATTGGACGGAACCATCTTCAGCAGTTCGGGATCCATCGCCAGGGTGAGCCTCGCACCGTCGGCGGTCTGCTCGAGCTCGGAGACCCGGCCGATCTCCACACCGCGGATCTTCACTTTGGCGTCGGGATCGAGGACCAGGCCGCTGCGCGGCGCGTCCAGAGTGACGGTCACCGTCTTGGTGAATCCGCCGACGAACATGACCATCGCGACGGACACGATCGCGACCAATGCGATCACCATACCGAGCCCAGCGAGCTTCAGCCCGACCCCGCCGCGCAGTGCCGCGCCGAAGCCTTTTTCCGATTGCTTGGTTGCCATACCGCGCTACCCGGAGAGATGGAAGTTGCCGGAGGTGCCGTAGATGGCCAGCGAGATCAGCAGTGTCACCGTGACCACCGCGACCAATGAGGCCCGCACCGCATTGCCGACCGCGATCCCCACACCGACCGGTCCGCCCGCGGCGTTGTAGCCGTAGTAGGTGTGAATCATCATGACCGCCAAGGCCATGAAGATCGCCTGAGCGAAGGACCAGAGGATATCGCTCGGGATCAGGAACGTGGAGAAGTAGTGGTCATAGACCCCCGCCGACTGCCCGTAGATGACCACGGTGGCGAATCGGCTGGCGAGGAACGAACAGATGACCGCGAGCGCATACAGCGGCACGATCGCGATCATGCCCGCGAGCACCCGGGTACCGACCAGATATGGCACCGGCCGGATCGCCATGGACTCCAGCGCATCGATCTCCTCGGCCACTCGCATGGCGCCGAGCTGCGCGGTCGAACCCGCGCCGATGGTTGCCGCCAAACCGATTCCGGAGATCACCGGTGCCGCGATGCGCACATTGATGAATGCCGCGAAGAAGCCCGTCAGCGCCTCGACGCCGATATTGCCGAGCGAACTGTAACCCTGCACGGCGATGGTGCCGCCGGTGAACAGGGTGAGAAATCCGACGATGACGACAGTGCCGCCGATAACGGCCAAAGCGCCTGTGCCCATACTGATTTCGGCGATCAGTCGAATGGTTTCGGTTCGATAGTGCAGCAGTGCCCGTGGGATGGAACCTAGTGTCTGCGCGTAGAACACCGCATGTTTGCCGAGCGAATCGAGCGAGTTCGACAAGCGACGCACTCGCCGCACGGTACGCGGGAAGCGGGATTGGATGACGAATGCCATCGCCTCACCGCACCGCGAACTCGAGGCCGACCGCGGTGACCACGACATTCACCACGAACAGGGCCATAAAGGCGAAGACAACGGTCTGATTCACCGCATCACCGACACTCTTGGGACCACCTTTGACATTCAGGCCGAGATAACAGGCGACCAGTCCGGCGATCAGCCCGAACAAACCGGCCTTCACTTCGGATATCACCAGCTCAGGCAGGTGGGTGAGCAGTGTGATGCCATTGACGAAAGCGCCCGGATTCACATCTTGCAGCAGCACCGAGAACAGGAAGCCGCCGACGATGCCGATGGTGCACACCAGGCCGTTCAACATCAATGCCACGAACATCGAGGCCAGCACCCGCGGTAGCACCAGTCGGTGCACCGGGTCGATACCGAGTACACGCATCGCATCGATCTCTTCGCGAATGGTTCGCGCCCCGAGGTCCGCGCAGATCGCGGTAGCGCCCGCGCCCGCCACGATCAATACGGTGACGATCGGCCCGACCTGGGTTACCGAGCCGAATGCCGCACCGGCGCCGCTGAGATCGGCGGCGCCGATTTCACGCAGCAGGATGTTGAGCGTGAAGCTCACCAGTACCGTGAACGGAATCGCCACCAGCAGAGTCGGAATGATCGAAACGCGCGCGATGAACCAAGCCTGACCAATGAACTCGCGCCCTTGGAACGGTCGTCGAATGCCGGCCCGCGCGACGTCGGCAACGAGTTCGAAGAATCCGCCGACCGCCCGCAAGGGCACAGCAAGGACCTCGTTCATGCACGATCCTCCTTGCTCATCCTGCTGATTCCGCACATCGCACGATGGCCCGCCGCAGCGACGTCAACCTAACGATTAGAACACGTTCATATCGCCACAGGAAGCTGTTTGACACATTTGAGCTGCCATTCTTCTGAAATTCGGCGCACTAATTTGTAACAGGTGTCATTTGAACACGACCCAGTCCTTATGGGGCGCCACACGCATCTACTCCCATGTCTACCAAGCAGCGCATCGGTGATCAACAACCAGCGATGGCACCTGCCATCGCAGAGCAGCCCGAGCGGCTTGGAGCGGGCCCTCGAACCGCGTCAGTTAGCGAGATCTTTCAATGCGGACGCTGAAAACGTACGCCCCGACGACCGCCGCGCGAAGTAACCGCCGAGCGTGGCGGCGAGATCATTTACCGACCAGTGATCATCGGCGGCATCGAAGCGCTGCTCGACCACCGGCGCCGCCATCAGGGCGACCATCGGCCCGTACACCACGAACAGCTGCCCGTTGACCGCATCGGCGGCGGGCGAGGCGAGGTATGCGACCAAGCGGGCCACATGATCCGGTGAAAGCGGATCGGCGCCGTGCTCCGGTGCCACACGGAAGACCGCCTCGGTCATCGCGGTGCGCGCCCGCGGCGCAATGACATTGGCGCGTACACCGAATCGGGACAGGGCGCGCGCCGCGGAGAGCGTCAGCGCCGTAATACCGGCCTTGGCCGCGCCATAGTTGGCCTGCCCCGCCGGACCCAGCAGTCCCGCCTCGGAAGAGGTGTTGACGAGCCTGCCGTATACCGGCGCGCCCGCGGCCTTGGACTTGGCCCGCCAGTAGGCGCCCGCGTTGCGGGTCAAGAGGAAATGGCCGCGCAGATGCACGGCGAGCACTGCGTCGAAGTCCTCGTCGGACATGTTGAACAGCATGCGGTCGCGGGTGATCCCCGCGTTGTTCACCACGATGTCGACGCTGCCGAAGGCCTGCTCGGCGGTGCCGATGAGCGCATCGGCGGTCGCACGCTCGGCAATGCTGCCCGCGACGAACTCGGCCTTGGCGCCCAGCGCACGGATATCGGCGAGGGTTTGGGCCACCGCATCCGACTCCGCCAGGTCGTTGACCACCACCGACGCGCCCGCTCCCGCCAAGGCCAGCGCCTCGGCGCGCCCCAGTCCGGCGCCGCCACCGGTAACGATGGCAACCCGTCCCGCAAGGCCCACATCCGTAATGTCCACATCACTCACGGCTGCATCTCGCTGTGCTCAGTTCCGCCGTGCGCGATCCACTCTGTATTTCCGGTTCGTTCGCTGCGCTCACCCACGGGCCGACTCTAGAACGTGTTCTTATCGACGGCAAGCATGGGTCACAGCAATTTCAGCGCCGCCTTCGGACACTGGGCGACCGCGTCCTCGACATCGGCGAGCCGGTCGTCGGGCACGTCGGCCGCCGCGATGTGCAGCACGTCCTCGTCATCGAGTTCGAAGACGTCGGGGGCGATTCCTACACAGATTCCGTTGGCTTCGCACTGATCCGGATCGACCGTTACCTTCATAGGAACTCCTTCCGTGCGACTCTGGTCGAAGCGTAACAACACCAGGTCGAATCGGGTACCGCCATGGTGCGAATTCAGCAGTAATACTGGAACGCGTTTTAGTTTATATGCAATGATCGGTTGACCGACATCGAACGAAGGCTTCGCTCTTCCCACCCCCGCCGACTGCGCAAGCTCCGTCGGCGATAGCCGTCCCCGAAGAGGTACCGCGATGCGCATTGCGTACACGCCGCAACAGGAACAGCTCCGCGCGCAGCTGCGTGACTACTTCGCGCGGCTGATCACCCCGCAGCGCCGAGCCGCGCTGAGCGCGACCACCGGCGAGTACGGCCACGGCAACGTCTACCGCGAGGTGGTCCAGGAAATGGGCCATGATGGCTGGCTCACCCTGGCCTGGCCCAAGGAGTTCGGCGGCCAGGACCGACCGACCATGGACCAGCTGATCTTCACCGATGAGGCGGCTATCGCGGGCGCGCCGGTGCCCTTCCTCACCATCAATTCGGTGGCGCCGACGATCATGCATTACGGCAGTACGGAGCAGAAGAAGTTCTTCCTGCCCAAGATCGCCGCGGGCGAGCTGCACTTCGCCATCGGCTACTCGGAACCGGGCGCGGGCACCGACCTGGCCAGCCTGCGCACCACCGCCGTGCGCGACGGCGAGGACTACGTGATCAACGGCCAGAAGATGTGGACCAGCCTGATCGCGTACGCCGACTATGTCTGGCTCGCGGTGCGCACCGATCCGAATGCGAAAAAGCACAAGGGCATCAGCATGCTCATCGTGCCGACCGCCGCCGAGGGCTTCTCCTGGACCCCGGTGCACACCATGGCCGGGCCGGACACCAGCGCCACCTACTACCAGGACGTACGGGTGCCGACCAGTTCGCTCGTCGGTCAGGAGAACGGCGGCTGGGCGCTGATCACCAATCAGCTCAATCATGAGCGCGTCGCACTGACCTCGGCCGGACCGCTCATGGTCGCGCTGAACCAGACCACCGAATGGGCACGCAACACCAAGGCGGGCGACGGTTCCCGGGTCATCGACCAGGAATGGGTGCGGCTCAATCTGGCCAGGGTGCATGCCAAGGTCGAATATCTGAAGCTGCTGAACTGGGAGATCGCCAGCCGGGCCGATGCGGGCGGCGATGCCACACCGCGGCCGTGGGATGCCTCGACCTGCAAGGTCTACGGCACCGAACTGTCCACCGAGGCCTACCGGCTGCTGATGGAAATCCTCGGCCCGCAGGCCTACCTGCGTCAGGACTCCCCCGGCGCCGAGCTGCGCGGACGGTTGGAGCGGTGCCACCGCGCCGCACTGATCCTCACCTTCGGTGGCGGCACCAACGAGGTCCAGCGCGACATCATCGCCATGACCGCACTGCAACAGCCGGCCGCGGCGCGCTGAATCTATGGCGGTGTTGCTCGGGGCCCTACGTGATTACGCAAGCTTCCGCCTCCGGGCCCGTCGCGCACACCGCAGAAAGCAGGTAGATCACCATGGATTTCACTCCCACCGAAGCCCAACGCGACCTGACCCGCCTGACCGCCGAGATCTGCGCCAAATTGGTCACCGCGGACCGGATCCGCGAACTCGATACCGAGGGCCGCTTCGACGAGCCGCTGTGGCGATCCCTCGCCGAGACCGGTGTATTGGCCGCCGCACTACCGGAAGCGGTGGGCGGCGGCGATTTCGGCGTGCTCGAGCAGAGCGCCGTACTGCGTGAACTCGGCAAACATGTCGCCGCGGTGCCGTACCTGTGGTCGATCGTGGTCGGTGCGGGTGCGCTGGCGCGCTTCGGCTCTGCCGCGCAACAGGATTGGGCGCGTCAGGCCGGTGCGGGTGGTGTCATTCTGACGGCCGGGCTCGCCGAGGAGCACAACTGGGAGCCGACCAAGCCGACCACCGTGGCCTATGAGGCCGACGGCGCCTGGCGACTCACCGGCACGAAGACCACAGTGCCCTACGCCGATCGTGCGGCTCGAATCCTGGTCTCGGCCAAGGTTTCCGGTGCTCCCGCACTGTTCCTGGTCGACCCTGCCGACGCGACCGTCACTGTGACCGCGCAGCGCGTGGTCGACTTCGGCGCCGAGTTCGGAGTCGAATTCCATGACACCCCAGGCGAATTGGTCGCGACCGTGGCCGAGGGCGCCGAAATCCTGGACTGGATCCTTACCCGCGCCTGGCTCGGCCTGAGCGCGCAGCAGCTCGGCACCTTGGAGCGCGCGCTCGAGCTGGTCGCCGAATATGCCAGGGAGCGTGAACAATTCGGCAAGGCCGTCGGCGGCTTCCAAGCCGTGGCCCAGCGCTTAGCCGACGCGTACATCGACGTCCAGGGCTTGCGACTGACTGTCACCCAAGCAGCATGGCGAGTCTCCGCGGAACTGGCGAGCGCCGAAGCAGTACACACAGCCAAGTTCTGGGCCGCCGACGCGGGACATCGCGTGGCACACACCGTGGTTCACGTACACGGCGGCGTCGGCATCGACCGAGACCACATCGTGCACAACTACTTCACCGCCGCGAAGCACAACGAATTCGCACTCGGCGGGGCGACCGACCATTTGCGGGCCATCGGCTCGCTCCTCGCGGAAACTCCTGCCTGACCCAGGATTGCGGCTGCTATATCGGCCCCGCCGGACCTCGCGATTGGTGTGCAGACGCGGCCGTTCTACTCATCCTATTCGCGCACAGCGCAAGCCGAATCCGCAGTATCGCTCCCGTTCGCAGAATCCCCAGCGCCCGAGTGGAACCGTTCGGGCGATTCATGCGTCCAGTACATTAGACGGACGATCAGAGCGGAGGGGGTCTGTCGATGGACGTGGGCCAGTCGACGGCGAACGCGCTATACCAACAGGCCATGAAGGGGACGTTCCGGATGGAGGCCGACGCCGCCCGACGGTGTGCCGAGGTGTACACCATGCTCATCGATACGACCTTGAATCCACAGATCGAGGAATCGAAACGCCTCCGCAAGCACGAAGGATTCGCCCGGAATTTCCCTGCCCCCACATCGGAACGCCTGACCTGGTTCGACATCGACGGCGACGGCCGCTACCCCTACCGGCACCGGCCCAACGAACTATGCCAGACAGTGTGGTGGCGTCTGCCTTATGGCGGAGCTAGCGCAAATGGGGGTTCGATGCAGATACCAGAGAAGACAACGCTGTCCGCGCCGACGGCCAGCGGTTACCGCGAGGTGCGATGATGGCCGGAGGCTACTACAACCACTACGACGACCCTGACGAATTTTGGGACGAAGAACCCCTTGAACCGGAGCCCAAAACCTTCCCTGCGGTGCAAAATCCACACCATCCCCTAAGCCCGCCTCCTTCGTTGAGTCCGGCTCCACCGGCAACGCCCGCTCATCCCGTGCCCCCACCTCGCCCATTCAACCCGCCCCCGATCGCCGCTCCTGCAGATCCCGACCTTTCGCAGACATCGAGTTTGCGAGGGTCGCCTTTTTCAACCTCCGGCACCACGCCTTCTCAAACACCAGATTCAGAAGGTCTCGACAAGCTACTTAACGACCTTGCCCAGTTCCACGGGTATACCCAGGCAATATCAGGTCTAATGCAGGAGGTCTTCGCCGCCGGGCCGTCCCACGTCACAGGTCGCGACCGCACGGGGGCAGTGGAGGTCTTTCTTACGGGCACAGGAGAACTCGCTCGAATTATCGTTTCAGACAACTGGCGACGTTACCTCGATCCAAGTGGTATCGGTACAGCCGTTGTCAATGCTGTCAAGGATGCCGAGCGAACGCGCTTCGAATCGGCCTGTACCACCGCAGTCGAAAACGGCACTATCGATAGACTCGAAACACTGAGTATGAACGATGTCGCACCGACCAAGTTCACCCCACCAGAACCCACCCCCTCCCCGGCAGTCGGCACTGAGCAACTGCTGGAGGAGACACTTCAACTGCTGAACAGTAATCCCGATGAAGCGACACTCGGCGAATTCGTGGGCACGGCCGGTTCGGAGGACGACCTCTATGCATCGATCACGTTGAGCCAAAACAGTATTGCCGACTGCGTCGTCCGCATTCCTTGGGGAATGGAGGCCGCAGGCAGCTCGATTGCGTGGGCAGTCAAGGAATCATATGACCAGGCCCACCATCGTCGGCTCGCAACTGGAAATGACAGTGCCGCAAGCACCTTCGGCACGTTGGCCAACGACGCGATCCAAACCCTTGTCAACATGCAGATTCGATCACCCGAGGAGAAATGGTGAGCACCACTGCACAGAAGTTCAAGGTTGCCCGACACCGCGCGAGCCGACTCAGATGTTCAGGTAGACAAATCAACTCGACAATAAATGGTTATATACCTTGACAAATATTTACTTCGGCCAGCGGTTCTAAACACAGTCAGGGATGGGGCTCTACTGAACATGCAAAATCAATCGACGGGAGAACCCGGTGGGTGCTGATCCGCAGAAACTCAAGGTTGCCACTGGCTCACTGCGTACCGACGCAGGTGTCTGGGAGGGCAAGTCAACGACCATGTCGGATATCAAGACAAAGATACAGAAACTGACGTTTACCCACCTTGAAGCGGGATTGTTCCAGGTAATCGTCAGCGCGAACGACAAACTCGTCACCGACTTGTCCAGCCGATCAGACGAAGCTTCCCAACGCTTCACAGAGGTGGCCAACGTTCTGCGCTTTTGCGCAGATACTTATGAGGCCGAGGACGCAGCTGGTAAGCATCGCATCGATAATATCTGGTAAACCAGGAAGCTGATAATGAGTTTTGATATTTCTCAATACAATTCAGTTCTAGATGGGTTGGAAAAGTTTTTCGACAAGGTTGACAGCGCAATTGTCAATGATGTCCCAAGCGCCAAGGATGACGCTCTCGATCTCCCCTATGTGAGATTGCTTCCCTCGCTTCAGCGGGTCATAAAGGCTTGCGCAGACAAAATCGTCGAGATTTGCAAATGGATATGGGAAAAGATTAAAGAAATATATCACGGAGTACGCGCACCGTACGAAATGTACTTGCGAAGCAAGGACTGGGCAGAAGTGCGGGATGCTGCAACCGCGGTCAAGCAGGGGCTCGACCCCAACAATGTACAAGCACTTCGAAACTGGGAAGGTGCTGCGCGACTGTCGTACATGCAGACGTGCACCAGCCAGAGTACCGCTGCAGGAACATTTTCCGACATCGCCGAGAAAGCAAGGAGCGCGATGATGGATTCCGCAGTGGGGGGCCTCGCCTTTTATGCCGGGATACTGGCGATATGTGCTGAATTCCTGCTCGGTCTCGCCAGGGCAATCGGCGAGCTACTCTCCGGTGTTGGCGCGGGTATCAGCATCGCCGATATTGCTGCGACAGCCGGTATCTCCACAGCAGCGATTTGGTCAGCAGTCACCCTGTTGACCACCTTTGCCGGAACACAGGCAAAAGCTTTTGGCGAGCTCGATAGGGCCTTCCCCGCCGGGAAATGGCCGGACTCGCAGGCATCGAGTTTTAGTGATGCATCAGTTGACGGGGACAACAAATCTGGCTGGAAGATCGCGTAATCGTGTCTAATGAAGAAATCCAGAGCCGGACCAGGTGGGAACGGCGGGTTCGCCTGTTCGGGCTCGTTGCCGTAGCTGCCCCGCCCACCCTGATCGGGTGTGGACTCATGTTCACGTTCGTCGGCGATTGGGCGGGAGTCGGTCTCGTCCAGCGATTTGCGATCGGTTCAGCATTGGCAGTTATACCGCTTGCGATCGCAATCAGCCGACGAGAGCCCCCCGAGGGGCGACTCCTGGTCGCAGTTCGCAGCGCGTTTTTCACTATATATGCGGGGATGGCGGTAGCAGCGGTTTTCGTGGCCCTGGATGAGAACGGACAATTATTGGCCATCCCGATCTACCTAGCGCTGGTCTTTTCTCTCCACGCTCTATATGAGCGCTGCGTCCAACGGTTTGAAGCGTTCGGCAAATATTGATCGCCCGGTCACGGAAAGCAAATGTCGACGACGAATCAAATCGGAGGCTCCACTGAATGACGATCCACCCAGGATTATTAACGAACGGAAGCGGCGTTCGAACCAGTTTTCGGTGCTACTGCCGTTCTTGGTTCTGAGCGGCCTTATGGCATTCACCGGTCTTCGAGACACTTTGGGTGTAGGGAGTATCGGGGCTGTCATACTGACGGCCGTCCTCTTCGTACAGATTATAGGCATCGCCATCGGTTGGCGTACCGCACCAACCAGGCAAACGCTTATAGCGATATGCAGCGCCTTCGCAGCTGCCAGTTCGGCGGTTACAGGATTGCTCGTAGCAGGCCTCTTCAGCCGGACCGATAATGGCGTGTTGTGGGTCTTTTATGCAGTCCTCATCTTCGGACTCGGCCTACAGGGCTACCACTACCTCTGGCGTGGCCGCGCCTAACTTATGCCTACGCCGATCACGCTGGGCCTGCGGCCTAGCGTGATCGTGTTCACATCAGATTGGGCATCCACTGCTGGTTGGCCGGCAAGCTCGGGTGGCTCGACCGTCGAGCGGTCGGCGAGTACCGCTATCGACCGGGTCCATGTCGACCCGCCGGACCTGCCGCCGGCGGGCCGCGATCGGTGTGCGGACGCGGCTGTCCTGCTCAGCCTATTCACGCTAGTATTACGTAATACGCGTATTACATATACCTAGGAGGCTGGCATGCTGCTCAACAGCAAAGGGCAGGTGACAATCCCGGCGCAGCTGCGTGCCAAGCACAATCTGCGCGAGGGCGACGACGTCGAAATTATCGAGGTCGATGACACCCTCCGGATCGTACGTACCGAGGGTGCCCCCACTCGTGGGCAACGACTCGTGCGGCGGCTGCGTGGGACCGCGGACAGCCGAGACATCGAAGGTATGAGCACGAACGAGATCATGGACCTACTCCGTGGTGAGTAGTCCAACTCCGATAGGCGGACCTGCGGTCCTGATCGATTCGTGTGTCCTACTCGATGTCATGACCAATGACGAACGCTGGGCGGTGTGGTCGATGGACCGAATCACTGAGGCTCTCGATTCCGGTCGAGTGGTCATCAACCCGATCATCTACGCGGAGATCTCCGTCGGATACGACACCGTCGAAGATTTGGACGATTTGCTGCCCGCCGACGAGTTCGAGCGTGAGGCCCTACCGTTCCGAGCTGGCTTCCTGGCGGGCAAGGCCTTTCAACGCTATCGCCGTAACAGCGGCGAGAAGCGCTCCCCGATGCCCGACTTCTACATCGGTGCCCACGCCGCAGTCGCCGGATATCGACTGCTGACGCGTTTCGCCACCCGGTATCGCGGCTATTTTCCGACCGTAGAACTGATCGCACCCGGGCCCTGAAACGGGGTCGCTGGTTGAACTCCACACTCGCCTGCGGCGTGCGGGCGGCCGCCTGGTGAACCCCGCCGTCGAATATCCGTCCGAGTTGATCAGGGGAGGTCGGCTCGCTCCTCATGGAAGCTCCCCGCGCGGCCATCCTGGAGCCCGCCCGTGCCCGCTTCGCCGCCGAGGGGTTTAGCAAGGTCGTCGAATGTCGCGAAAAACGCAAGGGGCCTTGCCAATTCGATGTCCTATCGCCGCAGGACCAACGACAAATGGCTAGATTTCGATGCCAGCCGGACTACTTGCTACTCGCCTCAATGCGTTCATCAGCCGGGCGCTCCTCGGTTTGTGCCTTCGCCCAACGGTAATCGGGCTTGCCCGCCGGATTGCGCTTGATCTGATCCACAAACCACACACTGCGCGGCAGCTTGTAGGGCGCGATCTCCTGCGTGAGCACAGGACGTAACTCTTCGAGCGTGGGGCGTTTATCGCCGCGACACTGCACGACCGCCGCCACCCGCTGTCCCCAGCGCTCATCGGGCACACCGACCACGAGCGCGTCGAAGACCTCGGGATGTATCTTGAGCGCGCCCTCGACCTCCTCCGGGTAGATCTTCTCGCCGCCGCTGTTGATGCTCACCGAACCACGGCCGAGCATGGTGACGGTGCCGTCCTGCTCGACCCGGGCGTAATCGCCGGGAATGGCGTAGCGAATTCCGTTGAACTCCTTGAACGTCGCCCTGGTCTTGGCCTCGTCCTTGTAGTAGCCGACCGGAATGTGGCCGCTGCGCGCAAGGAAACCAACCTGCCCGGAGCCCGGCTCCACCGGATTGCCCTGGTCGTCGAGCACCTGAGTGGCCGCATCGATCTTCACCCGCGGGCCGCCGGTGTGGTTGGCGCCTTTGGCGACAACGGCGAGACCGCCGAAACCGGTTTCGGAGGAGCCGATGGAATCGGTGATCATCCGGTTCGGCAGACGTTCCAGGAACTGGTCTTTGAGCGTCGGCGAGAACAGCGCCGCACTGCTCGCGATCAGGTAGAGGCTCGAAAGGTCGTACGGCTCACCGGTTTCCGGATTGCCCTCGGCGAGCGCGTCCATCATCGGCCGGGCCATGGCGTCACCGGTGATGAAGATGAGGTTGATCTGGTGCCGGTCGATGTGCTGCCACACGCCGTGTCCGGTGAACTCCGGAATCATCACGGCTTTACCGCCGTCGAACAGACTGTGGAAGGTCGCGGTTTGTGAGCCGCCGTGAATCATGGGCGGAATCGGGAACCGCACCATCTGCGGATTGCCCGCACCGGTTTTGGCCTGATGCCATTCGTCCTCGACGTATTCGCCGGTAAGGAAGTTGATGCCGCCGCCGAGCACCCGCCACCAGTCCTCGTGCCGCCACAGCACGCCCTTGGGCAGACCGGTGGTGCCGCCGGTGTAGAGCATGAAGATGTCATCGGCCGAACGCTCGCCGAAGTCGCGCGCACCGGAGGGCTCGGCCAGCACCGCCTCGTATTCCACCGAATCGGCTGCGGTCGCGATGGTGCCGGTCGTATCGTCGTCCACGACGATGACCGTCTTCAGCAGGGGCGTATTCGGGCGAACCCCGGCCACCCGGTCGCTGTAGCGGCGCTCGTGGATCAGCGCGACCATATCCGAATTGTCGACGATGTACTGCAACTCGTTCTCGACGTATCGGAAATTCACGTTGATCATCACGGCGCGGGCCTTGAAGACCGCGACCATGGCCTCGACGGCCTCGATCGTATTACGTGAGTAGATGCCCACCTTGTCGCCCGGTTGGACGCCCTGTTGCCGCAGGTAGTTGGCGAGTTTATTGGCTCGCTGCTCTAGTTGCGCGTAAGTCACCTCGCGGCCGTCGTCGGCCAGCGCCACGCGGTCGGGCATCAGATCGATGGCATGTTCGACCAGGTCCGCTATGTTGTAGCTCACAGAGCTAAAAATAGAACGTGTTACTGTTTATGGCAAGGATGAATGCGCCCGCCCGGCCGGCTCCGCCGACCTGCCATCCCCTGGAAAGTCAGGAGAATCTCCCCATGCCAGATTGCCTCGTCGACAAGCGCGACCACGTCCTCATCATCACCATGAATCGGCCCGAGGCGCGCAATGCCCTTTCGGCCGAGATGATGGCGATCATGCGCGCCGCCTGGGACCAGGTGGACAGCGATCCCGATATCCGGGTCGCGATCCTGACCGGTGCGGGCGGTGCGTTCTGTGCGGGCATGGACCTCAAGGCGATGACCGCGCAGCACCCCGGTGACAATGCGGGCAGCTTCGATCCGACCAAACTGGGGGCGCTGCTCAAGGGCCGCCGACTCACCAAACCGCTCATCGCCGCGGTCGAGGGCCCGGCGATCGCCGGTGGTACCGAAATCCTGCAGGGCACCGATATCCGAGTGGCCGCCGAAGGCGCGAAATTCGGTGTGTCCGAGGCGCGTTGGGGTCTGTTCCCGCTCGGCGGCTCGGCCGTTCGGCTGGTCCGCCAGATTCCCTACACCGTCGCCGCCGACCTTCTGCTGACCGGCAGGCACATCACCGCGGCCGAGGCCAAGGAAATCGGGCTGATCGGGCATGTGGTCCCGGACGGCACCGCATTGGACAAGGCACTCGAACTCGCCGCGCAGATCTCGGCCAACGGCCCCCTGGCGGTGCAGGCGATTCTGCGCACCATTCGGGAGACCGAGGCCATGCCGGAAGAAGACGCCTTCCAGATCGAGGCGAAACTCGGCATGTCGGTCTTCCGGTCGGCCGATGCCAAGGAGGGCCCGAGGGCCTTCGCCGAGAAGCGCAAGCCCACCTTCACCGGCAGCTGACGACGTTTCGCGCCGCGACGAGTGGTGGCACCCGGGTCAGTCGGCCACCATTCGACCGGCCTCGGCGTGAATCAGTCGCCGGGGTAGTCCATCCAGAAGAGCTCCCACTGGTGGCCGTCCGGATCGATGAAAGTGCGGCCGAACATGCCGACCTGGGCCTCCTGGGCCCTGCGGTCCTCGTTGATTTCCTCGGTGGCGCCCGCGGCCAGTGCGGCATTGGTGAGTACATCGACCTCGTGGGCGCTGGCCAGGGACAACGCGTAGGCGCCGCCGGTGGACGCGACCGTGTCGGCGATCGGACGCTTGCTGAATGTCGTGAAGAAGTCCCTGGTCAGCAGCATGACGCAGATATTGTCGTCGATGACGATGCAGGCAACATTGTCATCGGTGAATTCCTGATCGACCTTCCAGCCGATCGCCTCGTAGAAAGCCTTGGACCGGCCAAGATCCGCGACGGGAAGGTTGATGAAGATCATCTTGCTGGGCATGCGCGATCCCTTGCGTCGGCTGCGGCGGTCTCTATGTAGCGACGGATCGAGTGCGCGAAATTCATCGTTCCGGACGCGGTGTAGCCGGACGCATCCGGTGATGATCTCGAGCCGCAGGTGGGCGGTGGTCTCACCTTCGCTCGCCCTAGCGCACGGGACCAATGACGGACTACGTCCGGCTGCGCTCGATTGTGGCGATTCGGGTCTCGAATGTGTCGGTGGGCTGTGGCAGGGTGACCCCATGAACGACTCCGCCGGCCGCACCCCGGAGGTCCTCGAATCATTCGAAGGACACCGGCGCGAACTGTGCGCCTACGCCTATCGCATGCTCGGCTCCTCCTTCGAAGCGGAGGACGCGGTGCAGGAGACCTTCACCCGCGCGTGGAAGTCCTATAACTCGTTCGAGGGTCGCGCCAGCCTACGGTCCTGGCTGTACAAGATCACCACCAATGTCTGCCTCGATATGCTCGACGGCCCGCAGCGCCGGGCCCGGCCGATGGATCTGTCCGGTCCGTCGCGGCCGGATTCGCCGCTGCCCATGCCGCAACCGGATTACGTGTGGATCGAACCGATCCCGAATGCGCTGGCCTTCGGATCCGATCCGGCCGAGCACGCCTCGGCCAAAGACACCCTGCGGCTGGCATTCGTCGCGGCCTGTCAGCATCTACCCGCGACCCAGCGCGCCATCCTGATCATGCGCGAGGTGCTGCGGTTCTCGGCCAGCGAAACCGCCGAGGCGCTCACCATGTCCCCCGCCTCGGTGAACAGCGCACTGCAGCGGGCCAGGGCCACCATGTCGAAGGTGCAGCCGACCGAGACCGACACCTATGACGAAACCGATAGCGACCAGCGCAAACTCGTCGACGATTTCGTGCAGGCCTTCGAGGCCTACGATATGGACACGCTGACCGCCCTGCTGAAAACCGATGTGGCACTGTCCATGCCGCCGATCGAACTGTGGGTCTCGGGCCCGGAGCACGTGGCCGCCTTCATGCTCGGCCATGGCAAGGGCTGCCGCGATTCCCGCATGATTCGCTTGGAAGGCGCCAACGGCCTGCCCGCCTTCGGTCACTACAAGCCGAGCGGAACCGAACCCGGCGTCTGGCTCCCCTGGTCAATCACGGTCCTGGAGCTGGACGGCGACGCAATCGCCGGCCTCAATTTCTTCCTCGACACCGAAAAGCTGTTCCCGATCTTCGGTTTGGCACCGGAGCTGCGCGAAACGGTTGCGTAGGAGCGCTGCTCGTCCCGGTCCAGGCGCAAAGGGGCCGGGAGGGACGGGTAGGCCGGGCCAGGCGACGCGCAGACGGGTATGCGACAGCCGCCGACTATGCCGGGATGTAGCGGTCGCGGAGTTTGCGTTTGTAGAGTTTGCCGTTGGGGTCGCGGGGGAGTTCGTCGAGGTAGTCGATGGTGCGGGGCATTTTGTATTTCGCCAATTGGGTTGCGGCGAAGGACAGTAGTTCGGCGGTTAGTTCGTCGTTGCCTTCGATTCCGGCGGCAGGCTGCACGACGGCCTTGACCTCCTGGCCCCAATCCGGGTGAGGCAGGCCGAAGACCGCGACGTCTTCGACCTTCGGGTGGATGGTGAGGACGTTCTCGATTTCCGCCGGGTAGATGTTCACCCCGCCGGACAGGATCAGGTCGGAGCGGCGGTCGTGCAGGTAGAGGTAGCCGTCCTCGTCGAGGTGGCCGATATCGCCGACCGTGAAAAGGTCACCGACCCTTGACTGTTCGGTTTTCTCCTTGGCGTGGTGGTATTCGAAGCTGGACGCGCCCATCTTCATATAGACCAGACCGGGCTCCCCTGCGGGCAGTTCGGAGCCGTCCTCCGCGCTGAGCACCTTGATCACCGACCACGGCCAGGCCTTGCCCACCGAGCCCGGCTTCTTCAGCCAGTCGGTGCCGTTGATCACCGTGCCGCCCCCCTCGGTGGCCGCGTAGTACTCGGTGACCGTCGGCCCCCACCACTCCAGCATGCGCCGCTTGGTCTCGGCGGGGCAGGGGGCCGCGCCGTGCACCATGCTGCGCAGCGATGACACGTCGTATTTGGCGCGCACGTCCGCGGGCAGCGCGAGCAGACGGTGGAACTGGGTCGGCACCATATGGCTGTGGGTCACCCGATACTTGTCGATGAGCCGCAGCATCTCCTCGGGGTCCCAGCGATCCATCAGAACAAGCTTGTGCCCCAGCTGAATCGAGATGGTCGCGAAGTTCAGCACGGCCGTGTGATACAGCGGCGAACCGCAGATGTGCACGTGATCGTCATAGGGCTTCAGATCGAACAGACCGAAGAACGCGGTCGAATGCACCGCAACGACATCCGGGTCGGTGCCGGTGAGTGGACGCCGAACACCCTTGGGCCGCCCCGTGGTTCCGGAGGTGTAGAGCATCGGCGCACCGGTGGTCCGGTTATCGGGGCGACCGGTGTCGACCGCACCCAGCCACGACACCGGTTTGAAGCCTTCGATCTCGCCGACCGCGAAGCGCGCGGTGGCGGGCAGGCCGGCCGCATCGGCGGCGGCGACCGCGGCGGCGGCGAACCGATCACTGGCTATGAATGCCTTGGCCTCGCTGTCGGCGAGGATGTAGGCGACTTCCGGGCCGGTCAGATGCCAGTTCACCGCGACGATGTACAGCCCGGCTTGATAGGCCGCGAAATAGGCGGCGACCGCCTCGACGCAGTTGTGCACCATAGTGACCAGCACGTCGCCGGGCTGCAGGCCGAGCGACCGCAGTCCGGTGCCGTAACGGTTTGCGAGGGTGGCCAATTTGCGATAGGTCACTTCGCGGCCCGATGGATCCACCAGTGCGATCCGGTCGGGTTCCGCGTTCGCGATGTTCCAGAGACCGAGAATTTCTGCCGACTCTATCGGGGGATGGTGTGGAGGCGGAGCCGACGGGGCGGGTGCATCAGTCACCCCTAAAAATCTAGAACGTGTTCTACATATGTACAAGGGGTGCGAGCCGATGCAATTGCTCGACATCTGGAACCGACACCAGCATCTCGGTGATACCCGCGGCTTCCCATACCCCGAGTTGCTTACGCACCTGCTCCTCGTCGCCGATGATCGCGGTATCCACAATCAGCTCATCGGGGACCATGGCGGCGGCCTCGACTTTCTTCCCGGATTGGAACAGCCTGCCGATCTCGTCGACCTCGCGGGCATAGCCCATGCGCCGGAAGACCTGGGCATGGAAATTCAGTTCCGGTGCGCCCATGCCGCCGATGTAGAGCGCCATGATCCAGCGCATCCGCTCCAGCTCGCTCTCGGGATCGTCGGTGATCACCACCTGACAGCTCGCGGCGATCTCGAAATCATCGCGCGAACGCCGCGCGCCCGCCCTGGCGAAGCCCTCGTCGAGCCAGTCGTTGTACATCTCGGCCAGCCGCGGTGCAAAGTAGATCGCCAGCCAGCCGTCGGCGATCTCGGCCGTCAGCGCCACATTCTTCGGCCCCTCCGCACCCAGCCAGATCGGCATATCCGCTCGTAGCGGGTGCACGATCGGCGCGAGCGCCTTACCGAGTCCGGTCGAACCCGGCCCGGTGTAGGGCAGTGGGTACTGCGGCCCGTCATTGGTGACCGGCGCCTGCCGCTCCAGAATGCGGCGAATGATGCCGACGTACTCCCTGGTGCGTTGCAGCGGTTTGGCGAACGGTTGCCCGTACCAGCCCTCGACCACCTGCGGCCCGGAAACGCCGAGCCCGAGGATGGCCCGGCCGCCACTGAGATGGTCGAGCGTCAGCGCGTGCATGGCCGTCGCGGCGGGGGTGCGTGCCGACAGCTGCGCCACCGAGGTGCCCAGCCGCACCCGATTCGTCGACGAACCCCACCACATCAGCGGCCCGAAGGCATCCGACCCCCAGGATTCGGCGGTGAAGACCGCGTCGAACCCGGCCGCCTCGGCGGCGACCACCAATTCACCGGCATGCTGCGGCGGTTGCGCCATCCAGTACCCGAGTTGCAATCCGAACTTCATGGCCGACCTCTTTCTATCGCTAGCGACTGCTTGCCGGTCGCTCGAAAGAACCGGCAACTTCTTGCCACCAGAATAAGAACCTGTTCTACTCGATTTCGTGGCTGAAGAAAATACTGCGTCGCGCGGCGACTCGATGAGGGGTGGCGGTCGGGGCGCAGGCGGGCACGCCGGACCCGATGTACTCAGCGCACCCCTGCGGGTGCAATTCGACTACACGCGATCGGTCGGACCGATCATCGGCACCTTCCTGACCGAGCTGCGCGCCCGCCGGATCGTCGGTGTGCGCGGTTCGGACGGGCGGGTGCTGGTGCCGCCGCCGGAATACGATCCGGTCACCTCCGCACCGCTGACCGAATTCGTCGATGTGGCCGATACCGGCACCGTCCAGTCGTGGACCTTCGTGCGTGGGCCGCTGCCCGGTCAGCCGTTCGACCGCCCATTCGCCTGGGCCCTGATCAAGCTCGACGGGGCGGACACCACGCTGCTGCACGCCGTCGATGTCGCCGCGCCCGGGGATATCCACACCGGACTGCGCGTGGTCGCGCGCTGGGCCGACGAGACCATCGGCAGCATCAAGGACATCGCCTGCTTCGAACCGGGCGAGACCTCCACCGCACCGGCGGAATCCGGTGCGGACGGCGAGCCGATCGAGGTGATCACCACCCCGGTCGACCTGCACTACATGCACAGTGCCTCGCCGCAGGAGACGATCTACCTGCGCGGTCTGGCCGAGGGCAAACTGCTCGGCGGGCGCACCGATGCCGCGGGCAAGGTGTACTTCCCGCCACGCGGCGCCAATCCGACCGATGGCAGGCCGACCGACGAAATCATCGAACTGCCCGACCGCGGCATCGTCACCACCTTCTGCATCGTGAATGTGCCGTTCATGGGCCAGCGGATCGAGCCGCCGTACGTCGCGGCGTATGTGCTGCTCGACGGCGCGGATATCCCGGTGCTGCACCTTGTGCTCGGGTGCGACGCGAGCGAAGTGCGGATGGGCATGCGGGTGGAGGCGGTGTGGAAACCGCGCGAGGAGTGGGGCTTCGGGCTCAGCAATGTGGACCACTTCCGACCTACCGGCGAGCCGGATGCCGACTACGAGACCTATAAGCACCACCTCTGAGAGGCCACGTTGACGAACAACGCTCTGCCTACCCAGTCCGCCGTCTTCGCAGGCTCCGACGGCTACGGTCCCCCTGGCGACATCGCGGTTGTGGGCTTCGCCCACGCGCCACATGTGCCGCAGACCTTCGGCACCACCAATGGTGTCGAGATGCTGGTGCCCATTTTCCAGCAGCTCTACGCCCGGCTCGGCATCACCAAGTCCGATATCGACTTCTGGTGCTCCGGCTCCTCGGATTACCTTGCGGGCCGTGCCTTCTCGTTCATCTCGGCGATCGACGCCATCGGCGCGGTGCCCCCGATCAACGAATCGCATGTCGAAATGGACGCCGCGTGGGCGCTCTACGAGGCATTCGTCAAACTCCGTTCCGGCCAGGCGCAGACGGCACTGGTGTACGGGTTCGGCAAATCCTCCGCGGGTACGTTGCGCCAGGTTCTGACCATGCAGCTCGATCCGTATCTGGTCACTCCGCTGTGGCCGGACGCACTGTCCATCGCGGGTCTGCAGGCACAGGCCGGACTGGATGCGGGACGCTGGACCGAGCGCGATATGGCGGCGGTGGCCGCCGGTGATTGCGGCGATATCGAAAGTCTGCTCACCACACCGTATGTCGCCGATCCGCTGCGCGCCCACGATGTCGCACCGGTTACGGATGGCGCGGCCGCGATTGTGCTCGCGGTCGGCGATCGAGCGCGCGAACTGTGCCAGCGTCCAGCCTGGATCACCGGCATGGCGCATCGGGTGGACACCCCCAATCTCGGCGCCCGTGATCTGACCGTCTCCCCGTCGACCGCGGCTGCCGCACAGTCGGTTACCGGCGGCGATACCAGCGGCTTCGATATCGCCGAACTGCATGCGCAGTTCAGCCATCAGCAGCTGATCCTCACCGAGGCCATCGGCCTGCGGCCCGAGACCAAGGTGAATCCGTCGGGCGGCGCGCTCGCCGCCAATCCGATGTTCGCCGCGGGTCTGGAGCGCATCGGCTTCGCGGCCGAGGCGATTATCGCGGGTACCGCCAATCGCGCGCTCGCCCATGCCAGCAGCGGTCCAGCCCTGCAACAGAACCTGGTAGCCGTTCTGGATTCGGAGGCGAGATGAGCACAGTATCGCGCGGCGATTCGATCAGGGATGGTGGTCCGGCGACAGGCGGGCGTTTCCCCGCCGCGGTGCTCGGCACCGGACAAACCCATCACGTGACGAAACGAACCGATGTGTCCATGGCGGGCATGTGTCGCGAGGCCATCGATCGCGCACTCGTCGATGCCGGAATCACCATCGCCGATATCGATGCGGTGGTGGTCGGTAAGGCGCCGGACTTCTTCGAGGGCGTGATGATGCCCGAGCTGTATCTGGCGGATGCCTTGGGCGCCACCGGAAAACCGCTGCTCCGCGTACACACCGCCGGATCCGTCGGCGGCTCCACCGGCATCGTCGCCGCCAACCTGGTGCAGGCGGGTGTGCACAAGCGCGTACTGGCCGTTGCCTGGGAGAAGCAGTCGGAATCGAATGCCATGTGGGCGTTGTCGTTTCCGGTGCCCTTCACCATGCCGGTCGGCGCGGGCGCGGGCGGCTACTTCGCTCCGCACGTGCGTTCCTACATCCGTCGGTCGAACGCGCCGGGCCATATCGGCGCGATGGTGGCGGTGAAGGACCGCCGCAACGGGGCGAAGAATCCGCTGGCACATCTGCACCAGCCCGATATCACGCTGGAGAAGGTGCTCTCCTCTCAAATGCTGTGGGATCCGATCCGATTCGACGAAACCTGCCCGTCCTCGGACGGTGCGTGCGCACTGGTGATCGGTGACAAGGATGCCGCGAAGGCCATCGAGGCCACCGGTAAGAAGGTCGCGTGGGTGCACGGCACCGCCATGCGCACCGAGCCGACCACCTTCGCCGGACGCGATCAGGTCAATCCACAGGCCGGACAGGATGCCGCGGCCGCGCTGTGGCAGGCCGCCGGAATCACCGACCCGCTCAACGAAATCGATGTCGCCGAGATCTACGTGCCCTTCTCCTGGTTCGAGCCGATGTGGCTGGAAAACCTGGGTTTCGTCCCGCAGGGCGACGGCTGGAAGCTCACCGATAAGGGCGAGACCGAGATCAGCGGCACTCTGCCGGTCAATCCGTCCGGCGGCGTGCTCTCCTCGAATCCGATCGGCGCCTCTGGGCTGATCCGATTCGCCGAGGCCGCCAAACAGGTCATGGACCGGGCCGGGGACTACCAGGTCGCCAACGCGAAGAAGGCACTCGGGCACGCGTATGGCGGTGGGTCGCAGTACTTCTCGATGTGGGTGGTCGGCTCGGAGCAGCCCAGCTGATGACCCCGCTGAAGTTCACCGTCGGTATCGCGCCGAGCGCGCTGGAGTAGCTGCCGGAATCGGCGAAAACCGTTGAGAAATGCGACTTTTCGTCGATTATCTGGCCGGATTCGCTGTTCTACATGAAGTCGGCCTGGTCAAGATGGGCAGACATCGGATCGATGCCGAGGGCGTCTTCACGCACACGGTCGACGACTCGGGCAAAATCACCACGCTGCGCGCCTTCTGCGAAGTCGCGCGCACCATGGCGACGGCGAGACCGAGCACCTGAGCACGCTGCCTCTCCCCTCCGGGCGGCACAACAAGGGCCCCGCACCGGCTTTGGGTAAACCGGTACGGCGCCGTTGCCTGTCACCGAAGGCCGGGGACCCAGGCCGCCGACACAAGCCTGGGTCCCCCGCGCTTCAGTGCGCGACCGGGCAACTCGAGGTCTTGTAGTCGACCTGGAATTCCTTGATCCCGTTGAGCCAGCCGGAACGCAGCCGCTTGGGATCATCGAGCTTGGCGATGTCCGGCATGGCGTCGGCAATGGCGTTGAAGATCAGATCGACCTCCATGCGCGCCAGATTCGCGCCGATGCAGAAGTGCGCGCCGGTACCGCCGAAGGACAAGTGCTGGTTGTCCTTTCGCATGATGTCGAACTTCTCCGGGTGTTCGAAGACGTCCTCGTCGAAGTTGGCCGAGCGGTAGAGCATGACCACCCGCTGCCCCTTCTTGATCTGCACGCCACCGAGTTCGGTGTCCGCCAGTGCGGTCCGCTGGAATGAGGTGACCGGGGTGGCCCAGCGGATGATCTCGTCGGCGGCGGTGGCCGGACGCTCCTTCTTGAACCGCTCCCACTGGTCCGGATGCTCGAGGAAGGCCGTCATACCGTGGGTGATCGCATTGCGGGTCGTCTCATTGCCCGCGACGGCGAGCACGATCACAAAGAAGCCGAACTCCTCCGGGGTCAGCTCATCGCCATCGACATCGGCCTCGATCAGTTTGGTGACGATATCGTCGGCCGGACATTCCTTACGCGCAGCGGCCATTTGGTAGGCGTAGCCGAGTACCTCGGCGGTGGCGGCGACCGGATCGGCGGTGGTATCCGGATCATCGTAGCCGGTCATATCGTTCGACCAGGTGAAGACCTTCCTGCGGTCCTCCTGCGGGATGCCGATCAGTTCGGCGATCGTCTGCAGCGGTAGTTCGGAGGCGACCTGGGTGACAAAATCGCCGGTGCCGTTCGCCATGGCCTCCTGCACGATGGCCTCGGCCCTGGTCTCGAGTTCGGCCTCGAGGCCATTGATCACGCGCGGGGTGAAACCGCGTGAGATGATCTTGCGCAGTTTGGTGTGCTGGGGCGCGTCCATGTTCAACAGAACGAAGCGCTGTAGTTCGATCTGCTCGCGGGTGATGTCGTCGTTGAAGCGCGGGATAGCGGTGTTCTCGAACGTGGAGAACACATCGCTGCGGCGCGAGACCTCCTTGACGTCCGCGTGCTTGCTGACCACCCAGAAGCCCTCGTCATGGAAGCCGCCAACCTCGGCGGGCTGTGGATTCCACCAGATCGGTGCGGTGCGGCGCAGTTCGGCGTACTCCTCGACCGGTACACGCTCGGCATAAACGTCCGGGTCCGTGACATCGAATCCATCGGGCAGATTCGGCCGGGCATCGCGCTGGTCTACCACCAGATGTCTCCTTCGAAAAACTGAAACACGTTCTATAAACATTCAAGCATAGGTTGCATAATGAAGGAAGAATCAGGACAGATTCCATTCATAAATCCGCGAATACACGTTTCAGTTTCTGTCCCAGAGGAAAGGTTGGACATGGGCACACCCGTCATCGTCGAGGCCGCTCGCACCCCCATCGGCAAGCGCAACGGCTGGCTCGCCGGACTGCACGCGGCCGAACTACTCGGCCTCGCCCAGCGCGGACTGCTCGAGAAGGCGCATCTGGATCCCGCAGCGGTGGAGCAGGTCATCGGCGGCTGCGTCACCCAGGCCGGTGAACAGTCCAATAACGTGACCCGCGTCGCCTGGCTGCACGCCGGACTGCCGTGGCAGGTCGGCGCCACCACCATCGACGCGCAATGCGGATCGGCGCAGCAGGCCAATCATCTGATCGCCGGACTGATCGCGACCGACGCCATCGATATCGGTATGGCCTGCGGCGTGGAGGCGATGAGCCGAGTTCCCTTGGGCGCCAACGTCGGCGAGCACGCGGGCCCGCGCCGTCCAGCCTCCTGGAATATCGATCTGCCGAACCAATTCGAGGCAGCCGAGCGTATTGCCAAGCGGCGCGGCTTTACTCGTGACGATCTCGACGAACTCGGCGTCCGCTCGCAGCGGCTGGCCGCCCAAGCCTGGGCCGAGGGCCGCTTCGACCGCGAGGTGCTCGCCGTGACGGCGCCCGCCATCGACAAGGAAGGCAACCTCACCGGCGAAAAGCTGGATATAGCAAGGGATCAGGGCCTACGCGACACCACGCCCGAGGGGCTGGCCGAGCTGAAGCCGGTATTGGAGGGCGGAATCCACACCGCGGGCACCTCCTCGCAGATTTCCGACGGCGCGGCCGCCGTACTGCTGATGGACGAAAAGGCCGCGCAGCGAACGGGTTTGCGCCCACGCGCCCGGATCGTGACCCAGGCCCTCGTCGGCACGGAGCCCGAGTTCCATCTCGACGGTCCAGTGCAGGCATGCACCCGACTGCTCGAACGCTCCGGGATGGATATCGACGATATCGACCTTTTCGAAATCAATGAGGCCTTTGCGGCAGTTGCGCTTTCATGGGCCGCGGTGCACAAACCAGACATGGACCGCGTAAATGTGAACGGTGGTGCGATCGCCCTCGGACATCCGGTGGGGTCGACCGGATCTCGGCTCATCACAACGGCTTTGCACGAACTCGAGCGTTCCGGCGGTGGCACCGCGATGGTGCTCATGTGTGCAGGTGGCGCATTGGCGACAGGCACGATCATCGAGAGGTTGTAGCGGATTCAACCAATTCCGCCCCAAAGGTTGAACGTTCATCTCAGCGGGGCAAAAACGTGTCGTACGCCACACGAAGATCGACACAGACACGTAGGTGGCCGATCAGCTACCCTATCGCTACCGTGGACCCGACGGGGAAGACCCCCGCGACGGGCCAGAACCTGTTCACACCACGTTTTCTCAAGAGCCGTTGGCGCGACCCGCAAACGCAACCATCGCAGCACCTTCCTCGAAGCGGCACCTAGAAGCTTCAAGGAAATCCTGAATCAGGCGTAGGTTTTCAGTTACTGAGCCGCTAATATCAATGATACGTATCCGAGATAACGACTGTTAGTACAGCGAAGGGAATTGGGCGGCTCACAATGGCTGATTTCGCGGCGCGGCTGAACAAGCTGTTCGAAACCGTGCATCCCCCGGGGCGCAAGCCGCACACCAACGCGGAGGTTGCGGCTGCGCTGACGGCCTCCGGGCATCCGATCTCGAAACCGTACCTCTCGCAGTTGAGGTCGGGACAGCGGACCAACCCGTCGGACGAAACGGTGGCTGCACTGGCCAAGTTCTTCAAGGTCAAGCCGGACTACTTCTTCAACGACATCTATGCCGCCAAGATCGATCACGATCTGGAGTTACTGTCCCAGCTGCAGGGCTACGGACTGCGACGGTTGTCGAGTAGGGCGTTCGATCTGTCCGAAGAATCACAGAACCTCCTCACCTCCATGGCGGAGAAGTTGCGGGCCAGCGAAGGACTGCCCGAAATTCCTCCGGACGGTACCGAATAGGTTCTCCCACAGCGCAGTACGGTGCGGCCTTCCACGTCGCACCGTACTGCGTCATGGGTATGGATGCTTCTGGACTCGCATCACCCATGCATTCATGGGCTTGGCAACGAGCCCGGGTCGTGACAAAGCACGCCGCGGTAGCCGGGTTCCGATGAAATCAGTTGTGCGGATACGCCGGTAGACACATGGAATCCGGCACGGGCCATCAGCCTTCCCGGATTCGTGGCTATGTCAACCATATTGAATACCCGGAGCGAGCCCTCCGGAATGCTTCGGACTGATCGGTTTCGAAGTTGCTCGATTAATTCCGGGCAGCGGCTCCGGCACCCGCATCGTAGGCACGCGCGATTGCGTGGACCCAGCCGCGGGGACTAATGCCCTCGCGCGGAGCAATCCACCGGGCGTCGGCAACTGCATCGCCCAATGGGTTTCTCGTGCCCACTGCGCAACCCGGTCGGCACGCGTCGATACCAGGGGCGTTGGCGGCCCTGCGGCGACCAATCGACGCCGCCGCCGGATCGCAGATACAGCGCATCCGTGATCTGCGCGACCTGATCGGATGTCTCTGCGTCGAGGTGCCGCGCTGACCGTCGGCGACCGACCCGGGGCACCGGCCGATCGCGAGATGCAGAAACTCGATCTGCCGCAACAGAATTCGCGTACGAAACCACGACTACCCAACCGAAGCTAGTGGACCAGAACAGATTCACCGCCACTGCGAGCACACGCGAGGCCGTAGCTGACGAAGGCGATCTGGTGCAGATCGCGGCGCGAGACGACCGACCATGCGGCCGCGGCGACCACCGAAGTCGCGGTCGCGGTCGCGAAAGGAATCCACGCCGAAACGACGACTCCGTCGGACAGCGTGCCCGGATGCAGACCGCGCGGTAGTAGATTGTCCAGCGCCAGCGCGGTTTCGGGAACCGCGACGGTGGCCGCGAGTGCGACCGCCGCGAAACCGACGGCAGCCGAACCTACT
Source organism: Nocardia citri (assembly GCF_054065835.1). Taxonomy (NCBI): domain Bacteria; kingdom Bacillati; phylum Actinomycetota; class Actinomycetes; order Mycobacteriales; family Nocardiaceae; genus Nocardia; species Nocardia citri. Next base: position 528,998 of record NZ_JBSUQM010000001.1, on the reverse strand, counting down.
GCGGCAGAGCTGGCATCCGCCGCCGAACCAGCGGAACCGACTGCGGCAGAACGAGTTCCGAGCACAGCCGAACCGGTCCCGACGGCCGCGGAGCCGACCGCGACGGCGCCGGTCCCGAGAATGGTGGCGACACTGGCCGAGCCCGTGCCGATGATCGCTGCGACGGTCGTTCGGCGCTACCGCGATTATTCGGCGGATCGGTCGGCGCTCAGGCGCCGTACACCGGCTCCGGCGGGACGGACGTGGCGATCAGATCGGCGACCACCGGACCGAGTTCGGCCGGATGCCAGCGGGCGCCGCGGTCCACAGCGGTGCCGTGGCGCCAGCCATCGCCCAGTGCGACCTTGCCGCCCTCGACCTCGAACATCCGGCCCGTGACCGCCGCGGACTGCGAACTGCCGAGCCAGACGACGATCGGCGAGACATTCTCCGGCGCCATGGCGTCGAAGCCGTCCTCGGGGGCGGCCATCGTCTCGGCAAAGACGGTTTCGGTCATGCGTGTGCGGGCGGACGGGGCAATGGCATTGACGGTGACGCCGTAGCGCGCGAATTCGGCGGCCGCGGTGATGGTCAGGCCCGCGATACCCGCCTTGGCGGCGCCGTAATTGCTCTGGCCGACACTGCCCTGCAGGCCCGCGCCGGAACTCGTATTGATGATGCGGGCATCGACCAGGCGGCCCGCCTTGGACTCACCCCGCCAGTACTCGATCGCATGGCGCATGGTCGCGAAGTGACCCTTGAGATGGACCCGGATCACCGCATCCCATTCGTCCTCACCCAGGTTCACCAGCATGCGGTCGCGCACGAAACCGGCGTTGTTGACCAGCACATCCAGGCCGCCGAAGGTATCGATGGCCTGGTGGATGAGATTGCGGGCGCCGTTCCAGTCCGCGACGTCGTCGCTATTGGCCACGGCCTCGCCGCCGAGCGCCTTGATCTCGGCCACGACCTGTTCGGCGGGGGTCTCACTGGTCGCCGCGCCGTCCAGCGCGGCGCCGAGGTCATTGACGACCACCCGGGCTCCGGCGCCGGCGAAGGCGAGCGCGTGCGCCCGGCCGAGACCGCGGCCGGCACCGGTAACGATGACAGTGCGCCCCGCGCAGATCTGCTCGGTGTCCATAACCTGTTGTGTCCTCTTCGTTTTCGGGTTCGATTGTTCAGGCCTGAGCGGACTGCTCGGCTGATCTTTCGAGCGACCGGCAAGCAGTGGCTAGCGGCCGTTCGCATTCGACGCCGCGAGGAATGCCGGACGCTCGCCACCACCGTGCACCAGCAGCGTCGCGCCGCTGACATAGGCGGCCAGTGATGAGGTCAGGAAGGCGGCACAGCGGCCGATGTCCTCGGGGCGGGCCATCCGACCGAGCGGGATGGTCGCGCCGACGGCGTCGACACCGTCTTGATCGCCATAGTGCAATTCGCTCAGTTCGGTCACGACCGGGCCCACGACCAGCGAATTCACCCGGACCTTCGGCGCCCATTCGACGGCGAGCGAGGAGGTCAGGCTGTCTATGCCCGCCTTGGCCGCGCCGTAGGCAGCGGTACCCGGCGACGGTCGGTGACCGCTGACGCTGGACACCATCACAATGGCGCCGCCACCCGGCTGCCGCTGCATCACCGCATTGGCGGCCTGTGAGACCAGCAGGGGCGCAAGCAGATTCAGTTCGACGATCTTGCTGTGGAAGTTCCTGCTGGCCTCGGCGGCCAGGGCGAACGGGGCACCGCCCGCATTGTTGATCAGGTGATCGAGGCGGCCGTGGCGCGCGACGATCACGTCGACCAACCCCTGTACAGCATCCGCATCGCGGATATCGCAGGGCAGGTATTCGATCGCCCGGCCCTCATGCTCCACCGGCTCGTAGCCAGGGCGTCGCGCGCAGGCCACGACAGTCGCGCCCGCGGCCAGGAAGGCCCGGCTGACGCCCGCACCTACCCCGCGCACACCGCCGGTAACCAGGACGACGTTGCCGGTGAGGTCTATTTCGAGTGCCATCATGCTAACCTACCAAGCAACTGCTTGCTTTGCCATATCGCAGCGACTGCTTGCGGGTCGCTCGACAGGGTCGGCAGCGACTGCTTGCGGGTCGCTCGACAGGGTCAGCGCTGGGGCTGTCGGACCACCTCGGCACACACGATGGGACATGCGATGGGGATCAACCGTCACGCCGATTCGACCGGCATCACCGTGGTCACGGTCGACTACCCGCCGGTCAATGCCATTCCGTCCGACGGCTGGTTCACGCTGGCGGATGAGATCCGCGCGGCCGGGCGCGATCCGGAAACGAAGGTGGTCGTGTTGCGCGCCGAGAACCGCGGCTTCAATGCCGGTGTCGATATCAAGCAGATGCAGCGCACCCAGGGACATCAAGCGCTGATCGATGCGAATCACGGCTGTTTCGAGGCCTTCGCGGCCGTTTACGACTGCCCAGTGCCGGTGATCGCCGCGGTGCAGGGCTTCTGCCTCGGCGGCGGCATCGGTCTGGTCGGCAATGCCGATGTCGTAATCGCCTCGGATGACGCGACTTTCGGGCTCCCCGAGGTCGATCGCGGCGCGCTCGGTGCCGCCACCCATCTGTCCCGGCTGGTGCCGCAGCACCTCATGCGCGCGCTGTTCTATACCGCGAGCACCATCACCGCACAGCAGTTGCAGCACTTCGGTTCGGTGTACCGGGTGGTTGCGCGCACCGAACTCGACGCCGCCGCACTGAAGGTCGCCAAGAACATCGCGGCCAAGGACGGCCGGGTCATCCGGGCAGCCAAGCGGGCGCTCAATGGCATCGACGTGCAGGACGTGCACCGCAGCTACCGCTACGAGCAGGGCTTCACCTTCGAACTGAATCTGGCCGGTGTCGCGGACGAGATCCGTGCGCGGTTCGACGACGATCTGGCCGCGCGCAGGGAAGAAGAGAGCAAGGAAAACTGATGCGGGACAAGCGAATGTCGCTCGACGAGGTTATCGGCGAACTGCGCAGCGGTATGACCATCGGCATCGGCGGCTGGGGCTCGCGGCGCAAGCCGATGGCGCTGGTGCGGGCCATCCTGCGCTCGGATATCACCGATCTGACCGTGGTCAGTTACGGCGGACCGGATCTCGGCCTGCTGTGTTCGGCGGACAAGGTGCGCAAGGCCTACTACGGCTTCGTCTCGCTGGATTCGCCGCCGTTCTACGATCCGTGGTTCGCCAAGGCTCGCACCTGCGGTGCCTTGGTGGCGCGGGAGATGGACGAAGGCATGTTGACGTGTGGACTGGAGGCGGCCGCCGCGCGACTGCCGTTCCTGCCGATCCGCGCCGGACTCGGATCCGATGTCGTGAATTTCTGGGATGGCGAGTTGAAGACCGTCACATCGCCGTATCCAGACCGGGACGGACGAACCGAAACGCTGATCGCGATGCCCGCACTGAATCTCGATGCGGCGCTGGTGCATTTGAATATCGGCGATAAGCACGGCAATGCCGCCTACACGGGTGTCGATCCCTACTTCGACGACCTGTACTGCCTGGCCGCCGAGCGTCGCTATGTATCGGTGGAGCAGGTGGTCGAGACCGAGGAGCTGGTGAAAGCTGTTCCGCTGCAGTCGCTATTGCTCAACCGAATGCTTGTCGACGGTGTGGTCGAGGCACCCGGAGGCGCGCACTTCACTCTCGCCGCCGACAGCTACGGTCGCGACGAGAAGTTCCAGAAGCACTATGTGGAGTCGGCCGAGAAGCCGGAGTCCTGGCAGCAGTTCGTCGACAAGTATCTGGCCGTCTCCGAAGACGAATACCAGGCCGCCGTTCGCGAGTTCGCACAGGAGGTGCAGAAATGACAGCGTCGCGAAGCGATTCCGCGGGGGGTCGTGCTCGAGTGACGGGTGCGTCCTCGACGGAAACTGTTACCCGCGCCGAGGTCTGCGCGATCGCCTGCGCCGAGATCTTCCGCGGCGCAGGGGAAATCATGGCCTCGCCGATGTCGCCCATGACGATCATCGGTGCGCGGCTGGCCAAGTTGACCACCGAACCGGATCTGCTGCTCTCCGATGGCGAGGCGCTGTTCATCGCCGACACTCCCCCGCTGGGCGGCAAAGCGCCGATCGAGGGGTGGATTCCGTTCCGGAAGGTGTTCGATGTGGTGGCCTCCGGTCGGCGCCATGTGGTGATGGGGGCCAATCAGCTCGATCGGTTCGGCAATCAGAATCTATCGGCCTTCGGTCCGTTGCAGCAGCCGAACCGGCAGATGTTCGGTGTGCGCGGTGCGCCGGGCAACACCATCAATCACCCGACCAGCTACTGGGTTTCGCGGCATACCCGTCGGGTGTTCGTCGATCGGGTCGATATCGTCTGCGGCGTCGGCTACGACAAAGTCGATCCGGCCGATCCGGCGTATCGGTTCCACCACCTGCACCGGGTGGTCACCAATCTTGGTGTCTTCGATTTCGAGGGACCCGGCCACACGATGCGGGCGCGTAGTCTGCATCCGGGCGTCACCGCCGACGAAGTCTGCGAGAACACCTCGTTCGAGATCACCGGACTGGCCGAGGCGGGTCAGACCCAGCTGCCGACCCCCGAAGAGCTGCGGTTGATCCGGGATGTGCTCGACCCAAAGAAGGTTCGGGAATCGGAGGTGCCGTCATGAACGCGCTGCGGACACCGCTGACCGAACTCGTCGGCATCGAACATCCGATCGTGCAGACCGGTATGGGTTGGGTGGCCGGGCCGAGTCTGGTGTCGGCGACCGCCGAGGCCGGCGGACTCGGAATTCTGGCCTCGGCCACCATGACATTCGCCGAACTGGAAGCCGCGATCGCGAAGACCAGGGCGCAGACCGATAAGCCGTTCGGGGTGAATATCCGCGCGGACGCCACAGACGCGCCCGCACGGATCGATCTGCTCATCCGCGAGAAGGTGGCCGTCGCGTCATTCGCGTTGGCGCCCGAGCAGGAACTCATCGCCAAGCTGAAAGCTGCCGGTGTGGTGGTGATTCCGTCGATCGGCGCGGCCAAACACGCGGTGAAGGTCGCGTCCTGGGGTGCCGATGCGGTGATCGTGCAGGGCGGCGAAGGTGGCGGGCATACCGGTCCGATCGCAACCACGCTGCTGCTGCCGTCGGTGCTGGACGCGGTCGATATTCCGGTGGTCGCGGCGGGCGGATTCTTCGACGGACGTGGTCTGGCGGCCGCATTGGCCTATGGCGCGGCGGGTGTCGCGATGGGTACCCGCTTCCTGCTGACCAAGGAAAGCACCGTGCCCGACGCGGTCAAACAGGAGTATCTGCGGCGTCAACTGCAGGACACCGTGGTCTCGCTCCAGATCGACGGCATGCCGCACCGGGTGCTGAATACCGAACTCGTCGATCGCTTGGAACATTCGGGGCGTCGGCGCGCTCTGGTCGCCGCGGTCTCGAATGCGGCGAAATTCAAGGGTATGACCGGCATGAAGTGGTCGACCATGGTCCGCGACGGTCTGGCCATGCGAAAGGCCAAGGACCTCAGCTGGTCTCAGGTCGTCATGGCCGCCAATACCCCGATGCTGTTGCGCGCCGGACTCGTCGAGGGCAATACGCACGCGGGCGTACTCGCGGCGGGCCAGGTCACCGGCATCATCGACGACCTGCCGACCTGTAAGGAACTCATCGACCGCATCGTCGCCGATGCCGTCGCGCGCATCGACACCATTGCCGCACTTGCCGCCGATCACAAGGCACCGCCGAACGCGACCTGACCCGAGAACCCAAGCGCCGCCCCAGTCCGGCTCTCGACCGTGGCGGCCTTTTGATTCGTGGTGCCGGCTGATCACGCGAGTACTCGGGTAACTCGTCGGGCACGCCCAACAGTCTCCCCAGCGCCCGACGCATGACCTGTCGAAAAGCCTTGCGGCTCTTACTTGTACGGACTGAGTATCGGGAGGCGGACGAGCCTGTCAGCCGAGACGTTCGATGATTGTGGCGTTGGCGGTGCCACCGCCCTCACAGATGGTGAGCAGGCCGTAGCGGCCGTTGCGGCGCTCCAGCGCGTTGAGCAGGGTGGCGAAAAGCTTTGCGCCGGTAGCGCCGAGCGGGTGGCCGAGGGCGATCGCGCCGCCGTTGACGTTCACCTTCTCCGGATCGGCGCCGGTCTCCCGCAGCCAGGCCAGCACGACCGGGGCGAAGGCCTCGTTGATCTCCACCAGATCGATATCGTCGATGGTCAGACCGGTCTTCTCCAGCGCCCACTTGGTGGCCGGAATCGGGCCGGTGAGCATCATGATCGGGTCGGCGCCACGGGCACTCACGTGGTGGATGCGGGCACGCGGGACCAATCGGTATTCCTCGACGGCCCATTCGGAGGCGAGCAGGGTGGCGCTCGCGCCGTCGGAGATCTGGCTGGCCACTGCGGCGGTCAGCGTGCTGCCCTCGGCGAGCACCGGCAGCGATGCCATTTTCTCGAGTGAGGTCTCGCGCGGACCCTGGTCGATCCAGAAATCACCGACCGGCACGATTTCGCCGTCGAAGCGGCCGTTCTTGATGGCATCGCGGGCGCGCTCATGGCTGCGCAATGCCCAGCGCTCCATCTCTTCCCGGCTGATATTCCACTTGTCGGCGATCATCTGCGCCCCGTTGAACTGCGAAACCTGGGCGGTGCCATAGCGATGGTCCCAGCCCTGCGCACCGACGAACGGTGCGTCGAATCCATATTCCTTGCCCGCCGACATGGCCGCCGAGATCGGGATGGCGCTCATGTTCTGCACACCACCCGCGACGATTACCTCGGCGGTGCCGCTCATAATGGCCTGCGCGCCGAAATTGATGGCCTGCTGGGAAGATCCGCACTGCCGGTCGACGGTGACGCCGGGAACTTCCTCCGGATACCCGGCGGCCAGCCACATGGTGCGGCCGATATTGCCCGCCTGCGGACCGACGTTGTCGACGCAGCCGACGATCACATCGTCGACCACCGCCGGATCGATCGGGCTGCGGTCCAGCAAACCACGCAGTGCGGCCGCACCGAGATCGGCTGGATGCACCGTGGCCAGCGCGCCGTTGCGCTTGCCGACCGGCGTGCGCACCGCATCGATGACAAAGGCGTCCCGCAGCGGGGCATAGGGACGGCGAGCCGATGGTGCTGACATGTGGAACTCCTACTCGGTGTTGCCCGGTGGCGCGTAGGCGACAGCTCGCGAACCCACGCGGGGCCCGCGTCGCCGATATGGCTATGGCACGGTGAGTCCGTCGAGCACGATGGTCAGGTACTGCTTGGCGAGGTTCTCGACGGTGATCGAGCCGCCGGGCTCATACCACCGCACCGCAACCCACACCGTGTCCCGCAGGAATCGGTAGGCCAATTCGACGTCGAGTTCCGGCCGGAAGCTGCCTTCCTCGACGCCATTGATCAAGACCCGGTGCCACAGCTCGCGGAATTCGCGGTTGTAATCCGCGATATAGGTGAACCGCTCCGAATCGCGCAGGCGCTTGGCCTCAGCTTGATAGATCGCCACCGCGGCGTGCGAGCGGTCGAAGGATTCGTAGGACGCGGTCACCAAGGCTTCCAAGGTATCTCGCGAACTGAGCCCGGCGGCCACGATCTCGCGATACCTCCCGAACAGATCGTCGAGGAAGCCACGCAGAATCTCATCGACCATCGACTCCTTGGAATCGAAGTGATGATAGAGGCTCCCCGAGAGAATCCCGGCCGCATCTGCGATATCACGCACAGTGGTCGCGCGGAGTCCACGGTCGGCGAACAGTTGGGCCGCGAGTGCGAGCAGTTCATTGCGCCGTGCTGATTTCGAGGCGTCTGGTGCGGTCACACGGCTCATAGTACAACCAAGCATTTGCTTGGGAAACTCACCGCATCGAATACCGCAAGGGCGAGGACACCGACAAGTCGGCCAGCAGTCGGTCGCAGATGACGACCGGGGAAATACCCGCCCGCGCCATCCGCGCCACCAGCGCGAGTCTGCGCTCACAGCTGTCCCATTCGACGGTCAGCGGGCCGCGATCCGGGCCCGCGTCGACGGTGGCCATGACGCGTGGTGGGCCGAACGGGACCGGCTCCTCGATGAGTTTCAGGATCATGCCACGCTGCCAGGCTCGATAGGTTTCCATATCCGCGCCGATAACGAGTTTGTCGGTAGCGTCGCACAGGCCCTGGGCGATCCCGTCGGCGAAGGCCACGCGATCGAAGCGGAATTTGCGGCATTTGCGAATAACGTCGAGCAGATCCGCTCGCACCTCACACAACAGTGCCGTCTGCCGCCGCCGCCTGCGGTCCTGTTCGGATCCGCTCGCTGCGGCATCGAGCCCCATGCGGCAGGAGCGTTCGTGATCGCGCGCCATATCGGCACGCAACGCACCGCGCGGATCGCGGTCGACCTCGGTCTCGTCGATCGCGTACCGCTCGAGAATCTGAGCGGCGCGAGTCGCGGTCGCATGCTCGGACGCGTGGTCCATGAGTTCGGCACCGAGGGTGAGCGCCGCGAGCACCGTGCTGTCCAGCCGTCGCCTGGCCAGCACAACCTCGCGCACCAATTCGAGTTCCAGTTGTTCGCGGGCATGTGGGCGATCCAGCCCCATAGCCATCGCCCCTTAGGGGAGTGCGGGATTCGACCACACCCAGCATGGCACACCCGGATATGCCGCGTCTCGGCCTTTTATGCCTGATCAGGCAGTTTCTGATTTGCCGCAACTGGCGGCGGCGTGTTCGCGGCCCCGAATATCGCCCATCGCGGAGCCACTCGATGAGCCGTGGTGATCGGGCGACGGGTGAGCCTCGTGTCCGAGCCATCGAGACTCGCCCCGTCGGCGTCGGCAGCGGGGCCGTTCGAACGGTGTTGGCTCGCTCAGGCGCGCTGACTGCTGATCGATACGACTTCGCCGGTGAGGTAGGTGGTGTAGTCACTGGCCAGCATGGCGATGGTGGCGGCGACTTCCCAGGGTTCGGCGGCGCGACCGAAGGCTTCACGTTCGCAGAGGCGGTCGAGCAATTCGGTCGAGCTGACCTTATCCAGGAAGGCGTGCCTGGCGATGCTCGGGGCGACGGCATTGATGCGGACGCCGAGTTCGGCGGCCTCGATGGCGCTGCAGCGGGTCAGAGCCATGACGCCGGCCTTGGCGGCGGCGTAGTGGGCCTGGCCGTATTGTGCGCGCCAGCCGAGCACGCTGGCGTTATTGACGATGACACCGCCGTGGCCCGCATCGCGGAAGTAGCCGAGGGCGGCACGGGTACAGCGGAAGGTGCCGTTGAGGCTGATGTCCAAGACGCGGTCCCACTGCTCGTCGGTCATATCGATGACCGGGGTCTCACCGCCGAGTCCGGCATTGTTGACCAGGATGTCGATGCGGCCCACTGCGGTCGCGGCACCGCGGATCAGCTCGTTGACCTGTTCGGTGCTCTGCACATCGCACACGATCGAGGCGACCCGGCGCTGCGGGAATTCGGCCTTCAGTTCGACCTCGGTTTCGGCGAGGCGGCGCTGGTGCCAGTCGGATACGACGACATCGGCGCCCTCGGCGAGCAGTCGGCGCGCGGTGGCCGAGCCGATCCCGGTGCCCGCCGCGGCAGTAACCACGGCATTGCGTCCGGTCAGCAGGGCGTGGCCCGCAATGGGCTGCGGCGCAATCGAAAACGGCCCGGCCCCACCCGTCACCCGACCACCACCGCCCATCGAATCGCTACGCGATGCGGTATTCATCGAGCCTCCCGCGGCAGGCCGAGCACACGCTCGGAGATGATATTGCGCTGCACTTCGTTCGAACCTCCGTAGATCGTGTCGGCGCGAGTGAACAGATACAGCCGCTGCCATTCGTCGAGATCGTGCTCACCGGCCACCAGACCGGCGGGACCGAGCACGGTCATGGCCAATTCGCCGAGGCCACGATGCCAATTGGCCCACAGCAGCTTCGAGACCGAGGCCTGGCCCCCGTCGGCGGCGGTGGTGGTGCTGTCGTGCATGGTGCGCAGCGCGTGGGCGCGCAGGACGCGCAGACCGACCCAGGCCTTATCGATGCGATCGGCGATCAATGGGTCCTCGGCCGCACCGGTCCGCCGGGCCAATGCCTCGATATCGGCCAGCTCGCGGGCGAAGCGGATTTGCTGGCCGAGGGTGGAGATACCGCGCTCGAAGGTGAGCGTGCCCATGGCGATGCGCCAACCGTCACCGGCTTCGCCGACGACCAGGTTCGCGGCGGTGCGGGCATTGTCGAAGAAGACCTCGTTGAATTCCGAGGTGCCGGTCAGCTGAATGATCGGGCGCACCTCGATACCCGGCTGATCCATGGGAACCAGCAGGTAGGACAGGCCCTTGTGGCGGGTCGACCCCTTTTCGGTGCGCGCGAGGACGAAGCACCAGTCCGCCACATGGGCCAGCGAGGTCCAGATCTTCTGGCCATTGATCGCCCACTCGTCGCCGTCGAGCCGGGCACTGGTGCTGATGGCCGCCAGGTCCGAGCCCGCGCCGGGTTCGGAGTAGCCCTGGCACCACAGCTCGGTCACACTCCGGACACCCGGCAGGAACCGCTGCTTCTGCGCCTGGGTACCGAAGGCCAATATCGTCGGACCGAGCAGTTCCTCACCGATATGGGAAACCCGTGCGGGCGCATTCGCTTTGGCGTATTCCGCATGGAAGATCACCTGCTGGCGCACCGGGGCCGCGCGCCCGCCCCACTGCGTGGGCCAGCCGAGGCAGGTCCACCCGGCGGCGGCCAAATGCCGGTCCCAGGCGAGACGTTCCTCGAAGGCCTCGTGTTCGCGGCCGGGCCCGCCGAGTCCGCGCAACCCGCGGAACTCGCCGTCGAGGTTCTCGGCCAACCACTCGCGCACTTCTACGGCAAATCGCGCGTCCTGCGCGGCAGTATTGCCACCCCCCTGGCCCTCGGGCCCACCCCCCGTGGGGCCGCCTTTGCCGGAATCCGACGCCTGGATCGCAACCACGTCGGTAGAATAACCTACCAAGCACTTGCTTTGTTAGAGCCCGACCGCTTTTATCGAGCGAGAGCAGCACAAGACCCCGCCGACGGTGAGGACAACCGTGACACCCCCTGCGCAAACGACACCCATGGCACTGCACGATGCCGCGCGCACCTTCGGCACCACGCCCGCCCTCGGCGACGGCGAGGTGCGGCTGGACTGGGCACAGTTGCTGCGGGCGGTGCAGCAGGTGGCGCGGGCACTGATCGCCCGCGGCGTGCGGTCGGGTGACCGGGTCGCCATATGGGCGCCGAATACCTACCACTGGGTGGTCGCCGCGTTGGGCGCCCACTACACGGGCGCGGCCCTGGTGCCGTTGAATACTCGATACGTCGCGGATGAGGCCGCCGACGTGCTGGAACGGGTCGAGGCCAAGGCACTGTTCATCGCCGGAACCTTCCTCGGCCGCGACCGGTTGGCCGAATTGCGTTCCACCGCACCGGAATTGCACATCGATACGGTGGTGGTCATTCCGATCGAGTCGGATACCGCCGATCCCAGCGCGCTGAACTGGTCGCAGCTGGCGGAAATAGCCGAATCCATCCCGTCGGCCGATGCCGTGAAACGCGCCGAAGCCGTTGACCCCGAGGATATTTCCGACATCCTGTTCACCTCCGGCACCACCGGACGCAGCAAGGGCACCCTGGTCGCGCATCGGCAGGCACTGTCGGTGGTGCGGGCGTGGGCCGAATGCACCACGCTGACCGGCTCCGATCGCTATCTGGTGGTCAGCCCGTTCTTCCACAACTTCGGATACAAAGCGGGTATTCTCGCGTGCCTGGTGACCGGCGCGATGATCATTCCGCAGGCCAGCTTCGATGTGCCGGTGACCATGCGATTGGTCGGCGAGGAGAAAGTCACGGTACTGCCCGGACCGCCGACCGTCTACCAGACGATCCTGGACTTCCCGGACCGCGACAACTACGACCTGAGCACCCTGCGGGTGGCCGTCACCGGCGCCGCGACCGTACCGGTAGTGCTGGTCGAGCGCATGCGCTCGGAACTCGATTTCGATGTCGTCATCACCGGCTACGGGCTGTCCGAGGCCGCCGGATTCGGCACCATGTGCCGGGCCGACGACGACGCCGAAACCGTCGCGGGCACCTGCGGCCGGCCGATCGCCGAATTCGAACTGCGGCTGAGTCCGGAGGGTGAGGTGCTGTTGCGCGGCACGAACGTCATGCTCGGCTACCTCGACGATCCGCAGAGCACCGCGGAAGCCATCGATACCGAGGGCTGGCTGCACACCGGCGATATCGGCACGATCGACGAGCGCGGTTATCTGAGGATCACCGATCGGCTCAAGGATATGTATATCTGCGGCGGATTCAATGTGTATCCGGCGGAGGTGGAACAGGCGCTGGCCCGGCTCGACGGGATCGCCGAATCCGCGGTCATCGGGGTGCCCGATACCCGGATGGGCGAGGTGGGCAAGGCATTCGTGGTTCGCAAGCCCGGTACGGCGCTCACCGAGGAGCAGGTGCGCGCACATGCGAGCGCCGTGCTGGCGAATTTCAAGGTGCCGCGGTTCATCGAATTCCGAAACCAATTGCCCTACAGCGCGGCCGGGAAAGTGCTGAAACGTGAACTACGTGAGGAGAAGTCGTAATGTCGGACGAAGCCGGCCCCCAGTCGAATGATTCACTGCCCTACGAGCCGGACGTCGTCACGTATGAGCGGCGCGGGCGGGTCGCCATCGTGACGCTCAACCGCCCCGACTACCGCAATGCGCAGAATTCGGTGATGACCTACGCCCTCGACGCCGCGTTCGAGCGCGCGGTCGAGGACGCCGAGGTGGGCGTAATCGTGCTGGCGGGCAACGGAAAGCACTTCAGCGCCGGGCACGATATCGGCACTCCAGGCCGTGATCACCATGTGCGCTACCAGAACAAGGCCGCACTCTGGTGGGATCACGTCGACAAGGTCGGTGGCGACCAGCGTTTCGCACGCGAGCTCGAGGTGTACCTCGGCATGTGCCGACGCTGGCGGGAAATCCCCAAGCCGACCATCGCCATGGTGCAGGGTGCCTGCATCGCGGGTGGGCTCATGCTGGCCTGGGTCTGCGATCTGATCATCGCCTCCGAAGACGCGTTCTTCTCCGATCCCGTTGTGCGCATGGGCATTCCCGGCGTGGAGTACTTCGCGCATCCGTGGGTGATGGGACCGCGCGCGGCCAAGGAATTCCTGTTCACCGGTGACCTCTTCGATGCGGCGCAGGCCAAGCAATGGGGCATGGTCAATCGCGTCGTACCGCGCGACCAGCTCGAGACCGAAACCCTGGCACTGGCCGAAAAGATCGCCACCATGCCGCGATTCGGGCTCGCGCTGACCAAAAAGGCGGTCAACCAGGCCGAGGATCTGATGGGCATGCGGGCGGGTATGGATTCGGTATTCGGCCTGCACCACTTCGCGCATGCGCACAATGCCGAGGTCGGCGCGGATTCGCTCGCTGGTATGAGCGCCGAGTCGATGAAGGCTGCCGCGACGGCGGCCACCCGATCGACCTCCGAGCAGAACGGAACAACGTAGTGGATCTGGATCTCGATCGGGCGACGCAGCAATTCCAGCGGGAAGCTCGCGAATTTCTCGCCGCCAACAAGCCCGCGAAACCGCTGCCATCAATGAATACCAAGGCCGGGTTCGAGGCGCATCGCGAATGGGAGCGCACGCTCGCCGAGGCGCTGCTGTCGGTCGTCTCCTGGCCGCGGGAGTACGGCGGACGCGACGCCTCGCTGCTGCAGTGGGTGCTCTTCGAGCAGGAGTACTACGCCGCGGCCGCGCCGGGGCGGGTCAGCCAGAACGGCATCTTCCTTTTGGCACCGACACTTTTCGAGCACGGCACGCCCGAGCAGCTCGAACGGATCATGCCGCGGATGGCGCGCGGTGACGATATCTGGGCCCAGGCCTGGTCCGAGCCGGAGGCGGGCAGCGATCTGGCCGGTATCCGCTCGACCGCGCGGCGCACCACCGGTGGCTGGCTGTTGCGCGGTCAGAAGACCTGGAGTTCGCGAGCAGCGTTCGCGGACTGGGCATTCGGGCTGTTCCGCAGCGATCCCGAGACTGTCTCCGATGCGGCCGATGCGGGGCTCTCCGTGGTCACGCAGGCTGCCGCCTCCGGGCCTGATCGCAGCCGCCGGGAGCGGCACCGCGGACTCACCTATGTGATGTTCCCGCTGTCCGCGGATGGAGTTTCGGTACGGCCGATTCCGCAGTTGGACGGGGAGCCCGGATTCGCCGAAATCTTCCTCGACGATGTCTTCGTGCCGGATCACGATGTGATCGGCGCGCCCGGCGAGGGCTGGCGGGTCGCGATGAGCACGTCCAGCAATGAGCGCGGCCTGTCGCTACGTTCCCCCGGCCGCTTCAGCGCGACCGCGCGGCGACTCATCGATCTGTGGCTCGACAGCGGCGACTCCACCAATACCGCACAGCGCAATGCCGTGGTGGACGCCTGGATCGGCAGCGAGGCCTATCGGCTGCACACCTTCGCCACAGTCACCCGGTTGAACGAGGGCGGCAAGCTCGGCGCGGAATCCTCGATCACCAAGGTGTTCTGGTCCGAACTGGATATCGCCATGCACGAGACCGCGCTGGAAGTACTCGGCGGTGCGGCCGAGCGGTCCGGGCCGTGGACCGACGGCTACCTGTTCTCACTGTCCGGCCCGATCTATGCCGGTACCAATGAGATTCAGCGCAATATCATCGCCGAGCGGCTGCTCGGACTACCGCGGGGGAGCAGCCGATGAGATTCGCCCTCAGCCCGGAACAAATCGACTTCGGCACCAGCCTGCGCAAATTGCTCGACGCCGGACGGACTCCCGCCGCCGTACGCAACTGGGCCGCGGGCGATCCGCGACCCGGCCGCACGCTCATCCGACAGTTGGCCGGTGCGGGTGCGCTGGGTCTCGCAATCGAGGAGCAGCACAGCGGGAGCGGCGCGGAGCCGATCGATCTGGTCGTCGCCTTCCAGGAGATCGGCCGGGCCGCCGCGCCCGGACCGCTGGTCGAGACGGCGGCCGCGATACCCGCACTGCTACAAGCTCTCCCGGATACCGAACCGGCCGCGCGCTGGCTGCCCGGATTCGCGGAGGGAGCGGCGCTCGGCACGCTGGCGTTCACCTCACCTGAGCACGGCTGGGTCGCATTGGATGCGGACTCCGCCGAGGTGGTGCTGATCGCGGATGGTAATCGGCTCAGCATCGGACATCGGGCGGGGCTGGTGCGATCGGTGGATCCCGCGCGGCGGCTGTTCGTCGTCGACTCCGATGCCGTTGTCGCCGAGAGCGAGCAGGTGCTCGAGGCCGTCGCGGCCGCCTTCGATACCGGTGCGCTGGCCAATGCGGCACAGTTACTCGGCGCGGGACGGGCACTGCTGGCCGCGGCGACCGAATATGCCAAGCAGCGCAAGCAGTTCGGTAAGCCGATCGGCGAATTCCAGGCCGTCGAACAGAAGTTGGCCGATGTGCTGATCGGGCTGGATCTGGCCGAGCCGCTGCTGCACCGTGCGGCCTTGACATTGAGTGCGGCCACGCGCGGCCGCGACGTTTCGGCGGCGGTGATCGCCTGCGGTGATGCGGCGTATCGGGCGGCACGGGCGGCGCTGCAAGTGCACGGTGCGATCGGGTACACCGCCGAGTGCGACTTGTCACTGTGGTTGACCAGGGTGACCGCGCTGCGGTCGGCCTGGGGCACACCGGATCTGCATCGTTGCCGGATTGCCCGCGCACTGCGCGATGAGGCGGTTCGGGACCGTGCGCTGCGGGGTACGAAATGACTGGATCTCGTAGCGATTCGATGCACAGTAGCGGTCGGGCGACGACTGGGCCCAGTACGGAGCATCAGGAATTCGTCGCCTCGGTCCGGGCGCTGCTCACCAAGCATGCCGGATCCGCCGCGGTGCGCGCGGCAATGGCTACCGAACTCGGCTATGACGAGAACCTGTGGCGGCTGCTGTGCGAACAGGTCGGCGTCGCCGCGCTCGCGATTCCGGAGGAATACGGCGGATTCGGTGCCGGCCTGGTCGAATCCCTGCTGGTGGTAACGGAATTGGGGCGCACACTCGCCGGAGTGCCGATGCTGGGTTCGGCCGTGCTCGGTGTGCAGGCAGTGCTGTTGTCCGGTGACAACGCGGCGTGTGAGCGGCTGCTGCCCGAGGCTGCCGAAGGCGCGCGCACGATCGCGGTGTGCTGGGCGGGCACCAGCGGCTGGGACGCGCCGGGTGTACAGTCCGAAGACGGGATACTGTCCGGCACAGCGCATTACGTGCTCGATGGATTGCACGCCGACACTCTTGTCGTCGTGACTTCGAACGGCCTGTTCGAGGTCGATTCGAATGCCGTGGACGTCACCCGGCGTGCCGTCCCCACCATGGACCCCACCCGCAAGCTCGCCGCAATCACGTTCACAGCGGTTCCGGCGCGACGGCTCGGTTCGGCGGATCCGGCACTCATCGCCCGCCTACGTGAAATCGCTTGGGCCGCAGTGGCAGCCGAGCAGGTGGGGGCCGCGCAACGGTGTCTGGAACTGACGGTCGAGTACACCAAATCGCGCGTGCAGTTCGGACGGCCGATCGGCAGTTTCCAAGCCCTCAAGCACCGCATGGCGGATATGTATGTGCTGGCGGAATCGGCCGAATCCGCTTCGTATATGGCGACGGTGGCCGTGGCCGAGCACAGTTCTTCGGCCGCGGAGGATGTCTGGGTGGCGCGGACGCACTGTTCGGCGGCGTTCACGACCATCGTGGCCGAGATGGTGCAGATGCACGGCGGTATCGCCATTACCTGGGAACACGACGCGCATTTGTTCTTCAAGCGCGCACACGGTGACGCGCAGTTGTTCGGACAGCCCCGCAGGCCGCTCACGCAAACCTCCTGAGAGTCGCGCACCCCGGTGGGGTCCGGCTCCCCGGTCGCTATCGTTTGCGCTGGTGACGCCCTGGCCATAAATAGTTAGCATATGTAATAATATTGTGTGCAGCAGGCTCAGGTGGCAACAGCAGATGACATCGTGGTCGACCTTCTGGTCACCGCGGGCCGGCTGGCCCGGCTGGCCGGGGTGATCAGCGGCGACGATCTGCCGCGAGCCGTGATGCGCGCACTCTCGGTGCTCGACGAACACGGCGCGGTCCGCGTCAGCGAATTCGCTCGCATCGATCGCTGTTCGCAGCCGGCGGCAACGGCGCTGATCGGTAAGCTCGTCGCGGACGGATACGCCTCCCGATGCAAGGATCCGGATGATTCCCGGGCCGTCGTCGTCGAACTCACCCCGGCCGGACGCACCCGCTTGACGCGCGCCCGCGGCGCCTTCGGCGCGGCACTGGCGGCGGGGCTCACCGGTTTCGATATCGAACGGCTGGCCCGGATGGAACGCGATATGAAGGAACTGCTGGACGCGCTGAAGAAGTCGGTGCCGCGGCATCTACCCACATCGCGATAGGCGATTCGGCTGGTCGGATCGTGCGGCGGAGTACGGTCGGAGAGTATGACCGATGAGAAGCGTGGCCGAGTCAAGGTAGCGACCAGCCAGAAGCGAGTCCGGGTCTACCTCGGCGGCCAGTTGGTCGCCGATACGGTCCGACCGGTCCTGGTATGGGAGAGTCCGCACTACCCGACCTACTATCTGCCCGTCGCGGATCTGCACGCGAAACTGGAGCCGAACGGCACCAGCGCGAAATCCCCGAGCCGTGGCACCGCGACCGGATACGACGTAGTCGTCGACGGCACCACCGCCGCCGGGGCCGCGGTGCGCTATCACGACTCACCCTTCACCGAACTGAACGACCTGGTACGTCTGGACTGGAATGCCATGGACGAATGGTTCGAAGAGGACGAGCCCGTCTATGTCCACCCGCGCGATCCGTATACTCGCGTCGACATCCTCGGCAGCTCCCGCCATATCCGCGTAGCAATCGACGGCACCACCGTCGCCGACTCGCACTCACCCCGCATCCTGTTCGAAACCGGCCTCCCCGCAAGGTATTACCTCCCCTTGACCGATGTTCGCATGGACCTACTGCAGCCGTCGCGGACCCACACCAGCTGCCCCTACAAAGGCACCGCCGACTACTGGACCGTCCATCTCGACGGCAAGGATTATCCGGACATCGTCTGGGGCTACCGCACCCCACTGCCGGAAAGCCAGAAGATCGCGGGCCTGGTCTGCTTCTACAACGAAAAGGTCGACATCTATCTCGACGGCGAACTCCAGGACCGCCCCACAACCCCCTTCAGCTGACGCCTCGAGGTCGGCTCACCGAGGATCGCTGTGCGCGACCAGCCGATCGTGGCCGACCTCGACTACCGCACACATGTCGAGCAGTCGCACGATCTCGGCCAGATGTTCGCTGAATATTTGGAGCAGAACAGCATTGGCGATGTTGCCGGTCGACACGATCAGCAGCGACCGTGGCGACTGGTCGAGTATGTGTCCGATCCAGAAGTCGCGATCCTTGGTGATGACGACTCGGCCTTCTCGATCAGCGATCGCCGCGATCTCATCGTCCGTTGTCCGGTTTCCTTGCGCGATCGTGGAGGTGTGCACGACGTCGTGCCCAGCGTTCTTCAGCAGGAGCGCCAGCTTGCGAGGCAGCTGGGCGTCGACGAGGAATTTCACGCTGCGTTGAATGGGATCGTCGACCGGCGGGCAGTCACGATCGCGGCGTATTCGAGCACCGCGAGTAGGTCGTCGGTCTCCAGATCCGGGTAGTCGGCCAGGATCTCATCGATACTCATGCCCGCTGCCAGGAGTTCTAGCAGCATCTCCACCGGATAACGCAGTCCGCGCACCACCGGCTTGCCATGGCAGATGGCGGGGTTCGAAGTGATGCGATCTAGGCGCGACATGACGACTACTCTACCTCAGTACGAGGGCCACTACCTGCGGCGATGTTCGAATTCGAGCATCTGCCGCACACCGGCGCAGCTAGGGCGCGAGGGAACAGATATCGAGGACGCCGAAAGCCGGTTCGTCATCGACGGGATTCCCATGCGTCGTCGCCGCCGATGCGGTCCTCGGTGCCGAAGAACTCATCGGCTTCCTGCCGCATCCGAGCGCCGTCTACTCGCGGCAGCCCGCGATGCCGTGCCACGAACTGGTCGTCGGCGCGGCGGTATCGGCCCGGGGCCTGGCCGTATTCGCGTTTGAAGGCCTTGGCGAAGGCGAATTCGGAGGTGTAGCCGACCTTTCGGGCGATGGCGGCGAGTGGGCTGTCGGTGTCGCGGAGCAGGCGGGCGGGCGGGCGGTGAGCATGCACCAGCGCGTGACGTAGGCCAAGGGTGGTTCACCGACAGTGACGGTGAAGCGGCGCGCCAGGGTGGCCCGGGAGACGCCCGCGATATCGCTGAGATCGGGAACCGTCCAGGTCCGGGCGGGCTCCTCGTGCACGGCGCGCAGTGCGGCCGCGACCGCCGGATCGGCGAAGACGCCCGCCCAGCCGGTGGCGGTTTCGCCGACGGCCCCTCGCCGACTTCGACATCACCTGGTACATCACGGATTAACCCCGCCGGAGGACTCTCCGCGCATCAGCGCGCCGAGGGATTCGCGATCGGTGACGTCCATCTTGATGCAGGCGCGGTAGAGGTGACCCTCCACAGTGCGCACCGAGACAGTGAGGCGGTCGGCGATCTGACGGTTGGACAACCCTGCCGCAACAAGATTCGCGATTTCCCGTTCACGGGCGGTCAGCGGCAGGGGCTGGGCCGCCTGACGCAGGGCGGGGGTGCTCGCACCGCCACAGGCCGCGGCGAGACGGTTTGCGGTGGCGGCGGATTCGAGGAGGCGGCGGCGGTCACCGGCGCGTTCGTGGGCGGATGCGGCCTGGGCGGCGGCATCGGCTGCCGAGAGCAGGGCACCGATGCGCTCGAATTCGGCTGCGGCCGCGTCGAGCCCGGGTCCGTCGTGGGCGGCGAGAGCCACCGCGTGGCGGGCCTGGACCTGCACCAGACCACCGTCGACCCGAGCAGCGAGATCGGCGAGTCGGCCGGCCACGGAATGGTCACCGAAGCGGGCGGCCGCATGCAGCGCCATAGCCTCGATGGCGTGCTGATGTGCGCGCGCCGCCGCGTCGGCGGCGCCAATAGCCAGTCGGATGGCGGGGGTTACGGTGCCTTCCGCGGCGGCGGCACAGGCGCGCGCGAGCTCCAACTGCGGGTCGTAGACCGCGCTGTGCGTGCCACCACGCGCGGCCGCCTCGGCAATGGACTCGGCCGCCTCCGCAGCCCGGCCGAGTGCCGAATACGCCTCGGCCAGACGAATTCGCGCCGGAATATGCCACGCGGCGGCACCCTCGGCGGTGAGCGCGGCCAATGCCTGTTCGAGATGTTCGATCCCGTCCAGAAAGCGACCCTGCGCCACATCGACGGTGCCCTGCAGGATCTTCGACATGCCCCACGCCAGATACTGGCCCGGCGCGGAATAGCCGAAATACCCTGAGGCGCAACGGCGGGCGGAGCCGAGATCACCGGTCCAGATCAGTGCGAGGACCTCGGCGTGCGTCGAGATGAACCGGTTGAGCCCGTCGATATACGACTCCACCTGATGTCCGCGCGCCGCGTACTGCCGCGCCGCCTCACCCTTACCCATCAGCGCCAGCGCCAAGCCGCCGCCGAAGGCGGCCCACCAAACCGCCCACGGTGGTGCGCCTTCGGCCTCCATCACCGCCTCCGCGCCGGCAAACGCGTCATCGAGCCGATTTTCATTGACGGCACACGCCGAAGCCAATCCATCGAAGGTCGCGATGATCTTCGGATGGTGCACCTTGCTCCGCAGCACCGTGAGCACCTCGTCGGCGCGCTCGGCATCGCCCATGGCCCAGAACAGATTCGACACCCGGGTAGTGCCCCAGCGGGCCAGCTGCACCTCGTTCATCTGATCCGGATCGAAGCTGGCGAGGGTGCGTTCGGCCTCGATGCGATGGCCCTGCCACAGCAGCGCGCGGGCCAGCAGATCGGCGGCCTCCACCCCGCCGCGGCGTTCCACCGCGGCCCGGGCGAACCGCTCACCGAGCGGCAGATTGGCCAGTCCGATCGCATCGGCGGCGGCCGCCTCGAAGAGTTCGAGATCGGCGGATTTGTCACTGTCCAAGGCCAATTCGGCCAGCCGGATGCGGTCCGGCGCGGAATTGACCGGCCGTTGCTTGAGCGAGGAGTACAACCGTCCGCGCAGCCGCCGGGCCGAGGCGATGCCGAGCCGACGCCGGATGACCTCGCCGAACAGCGGATGGTTGTAGCGCACGGTCAGCTGGTGGGTGTTCTCGACAACCCTGATGAGACCACGGGTTTCGGCCGCCTCCACGGCCTCCTCGCCCGCCAGTCCGGCGAGCACGTCGAGATCTATGGGCTCGCAGAAGGTGAGCAGTTCGAGCACCCGCAGCACCGGTTCGGGCAACTGCTCGACCCGATCCTCCAGTAGCGCAGCCAATTCCGAGGTCACCGCGGCCCGGCCGCGCAACTGCCAGACGCCGTTCACCTGCCGCAGCGCGCCCGCCTCCAGCGCGCCCTCCACCAAATGCCTGAGGAACAGGGCGTTCCCGCCGGAGGACTCCCACATCAGGTTGGCCGTAAAGCCTTCCAACTGGCCGCCGAGCATCGACTCCACCAGATCGACGCTCTGCTGCTGCGTGAACGGAGTGAGATCGATGCGCAGCAGATGGCCGTCTTTCCATAACGAGGTGACCGCGTCGGGCACCGGCACCCCACTGCGCACGGTCGCGACGATATGCGCGGCCTTATCGATGGCCAGCTGCAACAGCAGTGTGGCCGAGAGCTGGTCGAGCAGATGCGCGTCGTCGACACCGATGATCGCGTGCCCGTCGGCGAGCAGCGCCTCGCGTGCGGCGGACATGAACGTCACCGGATCGTGCGCCGTGTAAACGCCGACCATATGGGCGAATACGCCCAATGGGATGCTGCGGGCCGATTCCGTGCCCGCCACCCACCGGATATTGCCGCCGACGGCGACCGTCGCTTGTCTGGCCAGCGTCGTCTTCCCGACTCCGGCGTCGCCCGTCAATACCGCACCGACATATTCAGTTCCGGTGAGTGCCGCGCGGATCGCTTCGAACTCGGTCTCGCGCTCGATCATCGGCCAGTTCCGAGCCATAGCTCTTACTCTAGTTCGTCACCGATCATGATCGACGACAACGAACGATGAACGGGCGCACCGGTTCAGCTGTTTCGCCGCTCAGCCGAGCACATCGTGGCGGACAATGGTCTGGTCGCGGCCCGGTCCGACGCCGATGCAGGAGATGCGGGCACCGGAGAGCTCCTCCAGGCGCAAGACATATGCCTGGGCGTTGGCGGGCAGTTCCTCGAACGTCTTGACATGTGAAATGTCCTCCCACCAACCGGGCATCTCGTCGTAAATCGGCTTGGCGTGGTGGAATTCGGTCTGTGTGGTCGGCATCTGCTCGACCCGCTTGCCGTCGATCTCGTAGGCGACGCAGATCGGCACCCGCTCCAGACTCGATAGGACGTCCAGTTTGGTGAGGAAGTAGTCGGTGATGCCATTGACTCGGGTCGCGTAGCGCGCGATGACCGCATCGAACCAGCCGCAACGGCGGGCCCGGCCGGTGGTCACACCGACCTCACCGCCCTGCTTGGCGAGGAATTCGCCGAAGCTGTCGAATAGTTCGGTCGGGAACGGACCGGAACCGACGCGGGTGGTGTAGCACTTCAGGATGCCGAGCACCGTGGTGATCTTGTTGGGACCGACACCGGCGCCGACCGCCGCGCCACCCGAGGTCGGGTTGGACGAGGTCACATACGGGTAGGTGCCGTGGTCCACATCGAGCAGGGTGCCCTGCGAACCCTCGAGAAGTACGGTCTCGCCGCGCTCGAGCGCCAGATTCAGTTCCAGACGGGTGTCGGCGATACGGTGCTTGAAGCTGTCGGCCTGCCCGAGTACCTCATCCACCACCTGCTGCGGATCCAGTGCGCGACGGTTGTAGATCTTCACCAGGACCTGATTCTTGAACTCCAGGGCCGCCTCGACCTTCTGGGTCAAGATCTTCTCGTCGAGCACATCGGCGACGCGCACACCCACCCGGGCAACCTTGTCCTGATAGCACGGACCGATGCCGCGACCGGTGGTGCCGATCTTCTTATTGCCGAGGAAGCGTTCAGTGACCTTATCGATGGCGACGTGGTACGGCATGATCAAGTGCGCGTCGGCCGACAGCAGCAGTCCGGAGGTGTCGACGCCGCGCTCCTCCAGTCCGGCGAGCTCGGCGAGCAGGACTCCGGGGTCCACCACGACACCATTGCCGATGACGTTCGTCACGCCCGGGGTGAGGATGCCGGACGGAATCAGATGCAGTGCGAACTTGTCGCCATTGGGCAGGACGACCGTGTGACCGGCGTTATTGCCGCCTTGGTACCGGACCACCCACTGCAATCTGCCACCGAGCAGATCGGTTGCTTTGCCCTTACCCTCGTCGCCCCACTGGGCGCCGATCAGGACGATTGCCGGCATGGTCGTGTCTCCTACGGTTCGACGCGCAACAGCCATCTGTTGCAGCTACCTGCCGTATCGAGGCGGTGGCCGGAAACACAGTCTACCCAATGCCCAGTTGCGTTCCGGCGTCCGTCCGGATCGCAGGCGACAGTCGATGTTACGCACCCATATCGGAGTAAGTCTCACGAGCGACAGTTCACAGCGCGCAGGCGCTGCCAATCAAACACAGCTATGGTTGCGGGGCACTGGCAGACCAGCTGGGGTTCTGCCGACAGGTGACGAGGGTGACCGACGGGTTGTCGGCCGAACCGAGGAAGGTGTACGGCAGTTTGAGTACCCACGTTCTCCGTTGCGACGGCGCACCGGTACCCATCGCCCTCGCGTCGCTACCGCTCTCGCAGACGACCGCCATACCGGAAAACAGCGGCATCGATGAACTATTGCCCATTCTCGCCGCCGACAGCCTGCCCCGGCTGATCGTGCTCGGCGACGATGCCGCCCTGGCTTCCGTACTGACCCATCTGATGCGGACCGAGCGACTGCATGTGGAGATCGGGTACGTGCCCGTCGACAAAACCTACGGCTCAGGCGCCTACCAGACCGGCACCGGCAACGCCGCCGCCAAACGAGCGGTGAAGGGCCGGGCCGTCGCAACCCCGCTGATTCGTGACGACACCGGAACCGTGCTGGTCGGACGGGCCGAGATCACCGGCCCCGGTGGCGAGAAACTCGAGGGCGAGGCCTATGTGGATGACGCCCTGTTGTTCTCCGGCAAGGTCGACGCGATGGTCGTCTCCCCCACGTTGGATATGCCGGGGGTGCGGGCGAGCGTGCGGAAGAACATCATCCGCAGGCGCCGCTGGCTGGAAGGGCGGGCCGCGCAGCTCGGCACGCCAGGGGCCGTGGTGACCAGGGACGGCATCGCCAACGATCGGGTGCTGCCGCGGTCGTCGTTCTATCGACATCACGAAAACTGGCTGCTGGTGCGTTGACGATGCGTTTTCCGAGAGACAGCCGCCCCGGACTGGGTGTTTCGCGGCGACCGAGCCCGATATTCCTGCTGGTGATCGCGATCGCGGTGGCCGGTGGCGTGCTCGCATGGGATGCCGATGTGCAGTCGACGCGGGCGAAGGTCGGTGTATTCCTGCTCGTCGTATTCGGCTGGATCGTCACGCTGTGTCTGCACGAATTCGCGCATGCGTATACCGCGTGGCGGGCGGGCGATCGTGAGGTGGAGTTACGGGGCTATCTCACGCTGAATCCGCTGAAATACAGCCATCCGCTGCTGTCGATCGTGTTGCCGATGGTATTCATCGCGCTCGGTGGCATCGGCTTGCCGGGCGGTGCGGTGTACGTGCACACGCACAATGTCGGCGCGCGCATGCAGCGGATCATCAGCGGTGCCGGACCCTCGGTGAATGCGGTCTGCGCGGTGCTGTTGTTGGTGGTCGTGCGGTACTTCGGCAGCGACACTTCGCACCGCGCGTTCTGGTACGGCCTGAGCTTTCTGGCGTTTCTGCAAATCACCGCAACGCTTTTGAATATCCTGCCGCTGCCCGGGTTGGACGGGTACGGCGTGGTCGAGCCGTCGCTGAGCTATCAGACCCGGCGGGCGCTCGATCAGTTCAAGCCGTTCGGCATGCTGAGCCTGTTCGCGCTGCTGTTCACACCGTCGATCAACAAGGTGTTCTTCGACGCGGTGTACTCGCTGTACGGGTTATCCGGGGTGGATGCGAACTGGTCGCGCTACGGCAGCTGGCTGACGCGGTTCTGGGCCTAGCCGATCTGCCGGTCGCAGTCGGGGCGAAGCGTCCCCAACCGCGCTACCCCTCGAAACCGGGGTTGCCTCTCGAGGCTGTGACCGCTCGCGGGAACGAACACGAGTAGCGGACTACGTGAAGATCACGAACCGGGTGCCGGAGGCCGCGTTTGCTGACCCGCACCGCCGAGAAATGTCCGAAATCCGCTGAATAGTGCGACTCATACCGCCGGCGGCACATGCGGATTCGGGACCGTCGGAGGCAGCAGAGCCATCGCCGAGATGCGCTGCATACCGCAGACCTGCATGAGATCGACCAGCATGGAGCGCATCTGGGCGAAGACCACGTGGGCCGAAAGTCCCGCGCCCACAACGAGTTCCGGTCGCGCACCCTTGGCGACACCGCGCAGCACCCGGGCAGCCTCGGCCTGATCCGGCTGCTGGCCCGGATCGGCGAGCATCATCCGGCGCACCACCTCGACGGCCTGGGCCAGGCGTTCCAGTTCCTCGATCATTCGCAGATCGAGGATTTCGTCGTCCTGGACCAGCGTGAGCGAACGACGCAGCAGCACCCTCGTATTGCGGACGGCATTGTCGAGCGGGTCGGCGGTGGCGCGAATGCGGTCGAGGCGCTGGCGCGAATTCCAATAGAGCGGGGAGATCCGGCTGATCTCGCGGCCGCCCTCCAGGCTGGAGCGCAGTCCGTCGATATGGGGCTGAGTCGCACGGGCCGCGGTCAGGGAGGTGCGGATTTTCTCCATATCCTGTTCGAGGAGACCGTCGGCGCAGTCGTGCAGCGATTTCGCCATCACCGCAAGCACTTCCGCGGCTTGCTCGCGGGCCCGGCGCACCGGATGCAGCGGTATGGATGCGACCACCACAACGCCGACCAATCCGCCGACGAGTGCGTCGATCATGCGCGAGAAGCCACCGCCCGCCGACGGCGGCAGCAGCGTCGCGACCAGGACCGCCGAACCGGCGGCCTGCATGGTGATGATCGAGCCACCGTCCAGGAATACCGCGAGCGCCATGGCCACCGCGACGACCAGGGCGATCTGCCAGACGCCGGTGCCCGCGCGGGTGATGAACAGATCGCCGATGCCGATTCCGACCGCGACACCGACGACCAATTCCACCGACCTGCGCAGCCGGGCGCCGAACGAAATACCGATCGAGACCACGGCAGCGGTCGGTGCGAAAAACGGCACCGAATGCCCGACTATCTTGTGCGCGATCAACCAGGCCAGCGCCGCGCCGATCGCGCACTGCAGAATCGGCAGCGCGGACAGCCGCAATCGCGCCCATGAACCGCGCAGCTTCTCCATGCTGCTGGTGCGGGCAATGCCAATCGGGGAGTTCGGATCGAACCCACCCGTCGCCCGACCACCACCCTTCAT
Organism: Nocardia citri; assembly: GCF_054065835.1. NCBI lineage: Bacteria > Bacillati > Actinomycetota > Actinomycetes > Mycobacteriales > Nocardiaceae > Nocardia > Nocardia citri. The sequence continues at coordinate 502,475 of NZ_JBSUQM010000001.1, read as the reverse complement.
CGAATCGCTACGCGGTGCTGCGGTCACTCAGTCGAGGCCCAACTCACCCGCGGCGCGTGGGTCGCAGTCTTCCAGCAGGTCGAGGCAGCGTGCGTATTCCTCGGTCTCGCCGACCGCTCTGGCCGCCCTGGCCAATGCGGCCACACTGCGTAGGAAGCCGCGATTGGGTTCGTGGCTCCACGGCACCGGCCCGAAACCCTTCCAGCCATTGCGCCGCAGCAGGTCCAGGCCACGGTGGTAGCCGGTGCGCGCGAACGCGTATGCGGCGACGATGTCGTGGTTGACCACCTGTGTATCGCCCTCGGCCCCGCCGCGCTCCAACGCGGCCTCCGCGAGGTATGCCCAGCCGATCGAAGCCGCCGGATGCGCGGCCGCGACCTGCACCGGATCGGCTTTGTTCAGCAGCGCCTCCTCCGCATCGGAGTCTTCGGGTAGGAGTACCGGTTGCGGTCCGAGCAAGTCACCGAACGAGGTCATGCGGTTCATTGTGCACTGCACGCGGATACCGCGCCGACACGGCGTTCCCGTAGCTAGTGCCCCGGCCCGGCTCGCCCGCCCGCCGTCATCGAGCCGAACGAGGCGGAGCACAGCGCAGGGGAATCCTCACAGTTGACCGCATTGCTGGCTAGGCTGGCCGTCGAGTTCAACTGTTCCGCCTGAGCGAGGGGTTAATTGGTGTCCGACCCGAACGACGAGAAGAGCCCGGCACAAAATCCCGGCCGCCCCGCCGAAGCGGGCGACCCGCGCCCCGCCGCGCCCACGGACCGGACACCCACATCGCCCCCCAACCCTCCCGAACCGGGTAAGTCCCCCGAGTCGGGCGCGCCCGCGCGACCTGGCCCCGCCGCAAGCTCCGGTACCGCTTCGGACCCCGATGCCGATGCGACGCTACGGATCCCCGCCTCATCCGGTCCCAACGCGCCCACCCGCCGTGGCCCAGCCGCAGGCTCCAGCACACCTTCGCGACCGGGCACCTCCTCGGGACCTGCTGCTGCGGGGGGTGACGCAGGCTCGGTCGCCGCGACCCGACCGGCGTCCGCCTCGTCGAACCCGAACGTATCGTCCGGGTCGAACACGCCGCCGGGCTCCGGAAAAGCCGCGCAAGCGCGCGGGGCAGCCGCTCCGACTCGGCCGATTCCGGCACCATCGAAGCCGATGCGGTCGTCGACCAGCGCCGGGCAACCGGGCGGGTCGGGTGTATCGACCGGTGATATCGCCGCACTCGGCAAGTCCGCCTCCCCCGGCCAGTCGGGCCGAGCAGCCGATACACCGTCATCGGCACCGGCCCCGAGCAGCGCAGCCCAGCGAAATCGCGGCACCGCCTCGCCTGTTCCCACGCCGGGCAACCCAGCCGAGCCGGGCGACGCGGCTCCACGAAATAGCGGCACATCCCAATCTGCTCCCGACCCCGGTAACGCAACCAGGCCAGGCGGCGCAACCGGACCGGGCGGCACAGGACAACGCGACAGCAGCGCGACCTCGCCCGCTCCCGCGCCAAGCGGTGCAGCCAAGCCGGGCAGCACAATTGCACCGGGCAGCGGTGGCCAACAAGATGGCGGGGCAACCTCGTCTGCGCCCGCGCCGAGCGGCCCAACCAGGCCTGGCAACGCCGGGCAACGCGATAGCGGCGCAGCCACGCCCACAGCGAGCGGCGGTGACAAGCCCGGCAACGCAACCACGCCGGGCAACGTAGCGCAGCGCAATGGCGGCGCGGCCTCGCCTGCTTCCACGACGGGCGGCGTAACCGAGCCAGGCAAGGCGACTGCGCCTGGCAGCGCTGACGAGCGAGGTAGTGGCTCGACCTCGCCTGCTCCTGGCGCGACAGCCAACAAGAGCAATGCAAGCGCGTCGGGGGGTGCTGACCGGCGGGGAGGTGACGCAGCCACGTCGGCGCCGGGGCCCGCGAAACCGGGCGCGGCGGCAGGGGCGCGGTCCGGAGGTTCCGCGGAGATCTCACGTAGAGACGTCGAGAGCAAAGACAAGTCGGACCCAGTGAAGGCGCCGGGTACTGCGACTGCGGGTAATGCGACGACCGCTACTGGGTCCCCATCCGGCGGAGCGGCCGATATTGCGTCCGGGTCGAATGCACCGACCGCCGTGATCAAACGGGAAGGTCCCGCCGCCAACTCTTCCGGTGGTGCGGCGAAGTCCGCCCCGGCTACTGGGGCCGATGGAGCTGCCACCGCGGCTGCTGCTGCGGGTGGCGCTACCGCAGCCGGAGGGGCCGCCGAAGGATCCGGCGCCCCGGCCAAAGCGGTAGGCGACAAATCCGCACCCACGGCAGGGGCGGGCGCGCCAACAGGTGCCGAATCGACGGAAGCTACACCATCGTCCGAAGGCGCTGTCCCGGTGGCAGGTGGCGCTTCCGGCTCCACAGCGGAAACCGTTGTGATAAAGCGGGATTCGGGTGCGGCCAAGGCAGCGGCGCCAGCCGAGGACAGCGCCGAAGTCGACGCTGGCGCTGGTGCGGATGCGGCGACGATGGTGATGCGGCGGGTCGATCCGAAGGCCGAGTCGACGGGCGGCAAGGGGTCGACTGTCGCTGCGAAGCAGCCGGATGAGACGGATTTGGCGGGCGCGGACGACAAGACCGTCGCCATGCCGGTGGTTTCGAAGCTGGATGCCGAGCAGACCGTCGCATTGCCGATTCAGAGGCCGGTCGACAAGGACGCCACGCACCGGATGCGGACCGATGCCGGGACCAAGCCCGGTACCGACCGGGTTGTCCCGCCCGCGGCGCGGCCCGGGCCGCTCACCAAGCCGCCGAGCACGCCACGCCCGGCCGCCGGTCCGAAACAGGCTGGCGCGCAAGGGCCTTCGCCGAGTGGGCCGGCAGTGGAGGAGACCGCGCCGTCGGCACCGCGTGGGCCCGGCCGACCGCGCCAGGTCGCGTCGGCCCCGTCACCTGCCGATTCGCAGAAGACTCGCCCCGCCCAGTCGGTCACTGGGTCGCCACAGTCGATGGCCCAGCCGCAGCGATACACGCCGCCGCCGCAACAACCGGAGGCCGCCGAGGCACCGGCCAGACCCTCGAAGCGCTGGCTGTTGCTCGGGGCGGCCGCGGCGGCGCTCGTCGCGGTTATCGGGCTCGCCGTCGTGCTCGTCGGGAACCGGGGCGACAACTCCCCGGAGGCCAAGGTGCGCGCCACGATCACCGATTACACCCAGGCTTTGAAATCCGGTGATCTCGCGGCACTGCGCAATACCACCTGCGGTCAGCTGCACGACTTCTATCAGGGCATTCCGGCGGACCAGTTCGCGAGCGTGCACCAGCTGTCGACGGATCGGAAGAACATTCCGGTGGTGGCGAGCGTCGACACGATCAAGATCACCGATAAGAAGGCGATCGCGCAGGCCACTGTGTACACCGACACGGATCCGACGAAACGCTCAGCGCGGACCTTCGATCTCGAGCAGACCGCCGATGGCTGGAAGGTCTGCGACCCGCCGAGCGCCGGTAAATCCTGACCGAAAGGGTGGCACCGAGTCCCGGAAGGACATATCCAAAACGTGAGCGCTCCAGCCGGTCGCGAACGTCACACTTACCTGGTCATTGGACCGATTCGCCAGTAGCATGGCCCGGATCATGGTCAGGGAGCAGACAATCGAAAAACCGGATGTCGAAGTGGTCGAGCAAACAGCCACGGCGGCGCGACGCCGGTTCCGGGTGCGCGAAGACTATTCGGTCGGCCGGGAGAAAGTGCGCGAATTCGCTCGTGCGACGCAGAGTCGGCACAGCGCGCACTACTCCGAACCCGATGCGCGCGAGCTCGGCTACGACGGCATCGTCGCACCGCCGACATTCGCGTCGGTCGTCGGCAGCAATGGGACCAGGGCCTTGCTGGATTCGGTACTCACCGAATACGACCTGTCCCAGATCCTGCAGACCGACCAGGTCCTCGAGCTGACTCGCCCGATCGTGGCGGGCGACCGACTCAGCACCGAGATCGTGATCGACTCGATCCGCCAGTTCGGCGAGAACGATTTCATCCTGGTGACGTTTTCGCTGATCAACCAACACGGCGAAATCGTGCAATCGGGTTCGACCACCATCGTGGCGCGCCGCGGTGTCGAGGTGGATCCGAATATCGCGGCCGAGGTCGAGAACATCATGATGCACACGCGTCCGGTCAGCGTCGGCGATATCACGGTGCCGGATCGCGGCCCGCTGGTCGCGGTGCCCGCGGATGCCCCGGCCGCCGGCCGGCCCGCGGTGCGCAGCGCATCCGTGCGCTCCCGCCCGGACTTCGACCGACTCTCCGTCGGCGATCAGCTCCCGACCGAGATCGCCCAGGTGACGCGCGGTGATCTGGCCAACTACGCGGGAGTTTCCGGCGACCCCAACCCGATTCATTTCAGCGAACGCGCGGCCCAGCTGGCCGGATTGCCGACCGTGGTGGCGCACGGCATGCTGACCATGAGTCTGGCCGGTGACTATCTGACCTGCTGGCTCGGTGATCCGACGGCCATCGAGAAGTTCAGTGTGCGGTTCGCCGGATTCGTTCCGGTGACCACCGAAGCGCCGAGCGTCGTCGAATTCAGCGGGAAGATCAAATCGCTCGATCCGCGCAATCGGACCGCGACCATTCTGCTCGCGGGTAGTTCGGAGGGCCGCAAACTCTTCGGCCGGGCCATCGCGCAGGTTCGCTTCGCCTGACGGCGCAACCTCATTCGATGGTCGCGTGCATCAGATAGACGTTGTAGTCGCTCCAGGTCGAAATATTGAAGTACAGGTCCGAGCCCGAGGACCAGGGGTGGATGAATCCCCCGTAGAGCTCCGGATACTCGCGCACCGTCACCGTCGGTGTGCTATCCGACCACACCCCTTGCGGGGAATCCGATTCGCGCACGACCAGCGCCGCCTTCGCGGTGTCCAAATAGCTCATCTGCCATACGTTTCGGGAGGTGTCGAAGCGCACCGACAACTCACCGACGGGCGCGTCGACGACCGTGCTCGCGGAACCGAATCCGCCTACCGGAGTCCAGTTTCCGTCCCGCCAGTACTGATAGGCGGTGGGGTTGAGGAGCTGATCCTTCGGTACTCGCGCGAGTCCGACCGAGCCGAGCCGGGTATTGGGCGTGCCGAACATGTACACGTAGTCGCCCTGCGGAACCATCGCGCTCACTTGGAAATTCGCGAGTCCGAAGATATTGTCCCAGCGCGCGTAGGGATCCTTGGTCCAGGTCTGACCGTGATCATCGGAATAGGCGATGCCGCCGTAATTGGTGAAGAATGTGCCCGGCATGCTGGTCCAGGTGCGAATCGACATATAGCTCAGGTACTGCCGGTCGCCGAGTGCGAATCCGGAGGTCGGAATCGTGGTGACCTCGACATTGTCGAGTTTTCGGCTGGAGAGCACCTCGGCCGCGTGGCAGCGGTCGTCGGTCACCATGCGGTCGTAGGTCATCCCGTCGGTGAGATCGCGATCGGTGCTGAATGCGAGCACATTGCTGCGCCAATCCAGGCCCGCCGCGCCCGGCGGATGGAAACCGCGTCCAACGGTGTCCCCGAAGACGGTCGCGATCTCCCCCGGCGCACTCTCCCACATGATGCCGAGATCGGTGCCGTCCACCTGCCAGCGCTTATCGGTGCGATTGATCGAATTCGCGCCGGTCTGCTTGGCCACCTCGGTGACCGCGCTGATGCGTGGCTTCGGGCGAACCGCGGATACCGGGGCGGGTTCGGTCGGCGGATCGACGCGCGGCGGAGGCGGCGGCACCTCACCGGGATCCGGGCCCGGTCCCGGAATCGCGAAGTGGAAAGGCTTGGGGCTCAGCAGTATTTCCGGAATGCCGAGTTGGTGCAACGGATTCGGGGGCGATGCGGGCGCGTCGGTCAGATCCGGACACGGATTGACGCACGGATCCGATGGCAACTCCATCTGTGTCCGAACCGGCGCGGGTTCGGGCCGATCCGGCGGCAGCACAGTGATAACGGGGTAAGGAATCGGTACGTCGAGAGTCTTCGGCACCAGCCCCTCATGCGTCGCGGGCGGATCCGTCACACACGGACCGGTTCCCGGCCCGTCCGCCTCCGGCGCGGCATCGGCCGGGCGCGCCGCGGACGTCAACGCCCCAGCCGCACATACGATCGCGCCGAATACCGCCAGCCACCGCCGAGTCATCCGCAACCCCTCGATATCTCGCGCACAATGGACACCCGTCTCCCGGCCACCACGCGGCATCGAAGCTCGACGCGATGCCGTACACCAGCGCCCGACCCTACCTGTTCCGCCCTGATTGCCCACGTAATGACCAACCGAGCCACTGATGTGCCGCCCAGACATCCCGAATCAACAGGACACTCCCACTCCGTTTTCGCAGACCGCATCCCGGCCGCCTGAAAAGCGCACTGACATCGGCGCGGAGGGCGGAGCAGGATGGATGATGTGAAAGCTTCATCGATTTATCGCCGCGCTGTACCCGCGTTCGGTGTCGCCTGTTTGATGGTCGGCGGTATCGCGACCGCGGCCGCCGATTCGTCCACTGACCAATTCGTTTCCGGGCCGGATAGTTCGCTTCCGGTGCCGAGCTATCGGCCGGGGCCGAAGGGGTCGAATGTGCCGCCACCGGAGCAGCCGAAGGAGAAATCGCCCCGGTATTACACCGATTGCGATCAGGTTCGGGCCGAAGGGAAGCTGCCGCTCTATCGTGGGCAACCCGGATACGCGCCGTATCTGGATCCGGACGGGGACGGCATCGCCTGTGACTGAGCGGTTACCGGACGGCCTGGAACACCAGATTCGTTGCGCCGATGCGGATATTGTCGCCGTCGGCGAGCAGCGCACCGCTTTCGATCGGCTCGTCATTGACGTAGACGCCGTTGGCCGAATGTAGATCCTTGATCAGCAGACCGGCCCGGCTCGGCATGATATGCGCGTGGTAGCGGCTGGCCTTCGGATCGTCGAGGACCAGATCGTTATCGGTCATGCGGCCGATTCGCATGCCGCCCTGCGCGATTGTGGTGACCCGACCGTCCGGCATGCGCAGCTGACCGCTGCGAACCGCACGCGGCATCTCGGTAACCGTCTCGGTCATCGCCGCGGCGAGCCGCTCGGTGCGCTTGAGCTCCACGGTGTTCAGCGGTTCCTGCCGCAGCACCCGCTGTTCGAGATCGACCAGGGCCGGGCCCGGATCGATACCGAGTTCATCGGCGAGCACGGTGCGCACCCGACGACACGCGTCCAGCGCATCGGCCTGCCGCCCGGATAGATACAGCGCGGTGATCAGCTGACCCCACAGCGGTTCGCGCAGCGGATGTTCGTTGGTCATCGAGACCAACTCGCCGATCACCGCCGACGCACGCCCACAGGCGATTTCGGCATCGATACGAGCGGATGCGGCCTGCAACCGCTCCTCGTCCATCGCGGTGGCGAAACCGTCGGCGAACTGCAGTCCGGCCAGATCGGCCAGTGCCCGACCGCTCCACTCGCGCAACGCATTTCCGAACAGCTGCGATGCGCCCATATGGTCGCCGACCTCGGCGGCACGCGTGCCCGCATCCCTGGCCGCCTCGAAACGGCCGACATCGCAGGCATCCTCGGAGATCTCGAGTCGATAGCCGGACGACTCGGTGCGCAGCACCAGGGCCGGATCAACACCCGAATTACGCAGTGCCTTACGGATATTCGAGACGAATACCTGCAGGCTGGCGGCGTAGGAATCGGGTGGATCCTCGTTCCAGACCATATCGGCCAGCGCAGCCGAAGCCACCGCGCGCCGACGATTGACGGTCAACGCGGCGAGCAAGGCTCGCGGCTTGGGTCCGCCGACCGCCACCGGTTCACCACCGACCAGCAGTCGCACGGGCCCGAGCACGCGCACATCCAGACTCATGTACTAAAAGCCCCTGTATCCATTTGCGCTGTACGCGGGCGCTGTATCCAATTCGCGACGCTCCCGGCGCCCTCCGTGGTTACGCTCCGCTACCTCCCCCGGGCGCGTCGCCGCGTGGTTACGCAAGCTACCGCCTCCGGGCCTGACGCGTACACCGCCGGGGAAAGGGTCAGGCGCTGATCGAGCGACCCGCGGACTTCAGATCATTGCACGCCTCGACGACACGTGCCGCCATGGCCGATTCGGCCTTCTTGAGGTAGCTGCGGGGATCGTAGGTCTTCTTGTTACCGACCTCGCCGTCGATCTTGAGCACACCGTCGTAATTGCTGAACATATGCGCGGCGACCGGCCGGGTGAACGCGTACTGGGTGTCGGTGTCGACGTTCATCTTCACCACACCGAAGCGCAGCGAATCATCGATCTCCGACTTCAGCGAACCCGAACCCCCGTGGAAGACGAAATCGAACGGCTGCGCATCCGCCGCCAGACCCAGCTTGGCCGCGGCGACCCGCTGGCCCTCGGCCAGCACCTCGGGCTTGAGCACCACATTGCCCGGCTTGTACACGCCATGCACATTGCCGAAGGTCGCTGCGAGCAGGTACCTGCCATTTTCGCCCGAGCCGAGCGCATCGATGGTCTTCTCGAAGTCCTCGGGGGAGGTGTAGAGCTTCTCGTTGATCTCGGCCTCGACACCGTCCTCTTCACCGCCGACGACGCCGATCTCCACCTCGAGGATGATGTTCGCGGCGTTGGTCGCCTTGAGCAACTCCTTGGCGATCTCCAGGTTCTCGTCGATCGGGATCGCCGAGCCGTCCCACATATGCGACTGGAACAGCGGGTTCTTGCCCGCATTCACTCGCTCCTGGGAGATGGCGAGCAGCGGCCGCACGAAGGTGTCCAGCTTGTCCTTGGGGCAGTGGTCGGTGTGCAGCGCGATGGTCACGTCATAGCGCGCGGCGACCACGTGCGCGAATTCGGCCAGCGCGACCGCGCCGACGACCATATCCTTCACACCCTGGCCCGAGCCGAACTCCGCGCCGCCGGTGGAGAACTGGATGATGCCATCGCTGCCCGCGTCGGCGAAGCCCTTGATGGCCGCATTGATGGTTTCCGAGGAGGTGCAGTTGATGGCCGGGAAGGCGAAGGAGTTCGCTTTGGCCCGACCGAGCATCTCGGCGTAGACCTCCGGAGTCGCGATGGGCACTGTGAAGACCTCCGTGTTGTGGGGCAAAAGACAATTCTGTCAGCCAATAGCGTAGGCCAGCGGGCTTTCACCCGATGTGCGGGGACTGCACCGTGCGGCGGGGCGACAATACGATCGGCCGGTCGGACGAAGCGAACTTTTCCCACAGCACGAGGTTTCTCAGTTGGACCCGGTACTGTTGGCCGCGTAATTGCGCTGGCAGCTTCCGATGCGGTGGCAAGCAATGTAGGCCAGCCGTACCCGGGACAGGAGGCCGCGTGATTCTGCTGGCAGCGACCGAATCGGTGACGAGCAACGTCGCATTGACCCAATTACTGGACCCAATGCACCTGCTCACCGAGACATGGCTCGCGAACGCGGTACTCCCCGCGATCCTGGTGATCGTCTTCATCGAGACCGGCCTGCTCTTCCCACTCCTGCCCGGCGATTCGCTGCTGTTCACCGGCGGCCTGCTGTCCGCGACGGACAATCCGCCGGTTTCGATCTGGCTGCTGTTGCCCGCCGTCATGGTGACCGCCTTCGCCGGTGATCAATGCGCGTATTGGATCGGCAGGGCGATCGGGCCCGCGCTGTTCCACAAGGAAGACACCCGGCTGTTCAAGAAGCATTACGTCACCGAGACGCACGCCTTCTTCGAAAAGCACGGTCCGAAGACGATCATCCTGGCCCGTTTCGTGCCGATCGTGCGCACATTCATGCCGGTGCTGGCCGGTGTGTCCAAAATGGACTACCGCAAGTTCGTCACTTTCGACATCGTCGGCGCCGTCCTGTGGGGCGGCGGTGTCACGGTGCTCGGCTACTTCCTCGGCAATATCGAATTCATTCGCAAGAACATCGAGCCGATCTTCCTGCTCATTGTCCTGATTTCGATCCTGCCCGGCATCATCACGGTCGCTAAGAAGGTGCTCAACCGCGGCCGCGAATCAGACACCGACGAGGCCGGTCAGCACGACGCCGCGCTGACCGCCTCGACGAACGAGCCGACCCACTGAGCCGGTGTCCACAGCGCAGTTGCCCCTAGCAGTGGGCAGTTTCGATCCGCTGACCTCGGCGGGGCCCGCGCTCGTCTGGACAGTGGTGCTGACCTTCGTCTTCCTCGAATGCGCGTTGATCATCGGGTTGTTCCTGCCCGGTGATTCGATGCTGATCACGGCGGGCATCGTGATGGCGTCCAACGCCACGGGCGAGGCCCATGTCTGGGCGCTGTCCATCGGTGCGATGCTCGCGGCCATCGCGGGCAACCAGGTCGGATACGTCGTCGGGCACCGCACCGGCCATCACCTGGTGGCCAGGAAAAACGGCCGCTACATCAACACCCGCAACCTGGCGCGCGTCACCGAACTGCTGCAGCGGCACGGTTTCCTCGCGGTGCTCGTTTCGCGCTGGATTCCCTGGGTGCGCACCCTGTGTCCGATGGTCGCGGGCGCGGCGCGGATGGATCACCGCAAGTACACCGTGGCCAGCAGCATCGGCGCCGTCATCTGGGCACCCGTGCTACTGCTCATCGGCTACTACGCGGGCAGTTTCCTGGATCGCGTGCCCTGGCTGATGCCGGGCGTCATCGGCACCCTGGTGGTCGGCCTGATCATCGGAACCGCCGTCGGCATCCGCCACTACCGCCAGGAGATCGCCAAACCCGCCGAAGATTTCGATCTCGAAACCGCACCCACGGCCATGCTGGAACCCGAATGCTGATGCCTACAGTCCGGCGGCGCTGACCTGGTAGGCCGCCTCCATCAGCAGCCAGCCCGACAGTTGCACCGACATATCACGTTCGGGCACCCGCGACGGGGTTACCGAACCGCCCGCGCTGAGATGTCCGGCGCCGGACCGGCCGCCGGGTAATTGGGCGGGTTTGCTCCAGTCGTGCCCGAACAGCGGCTCGCCCTCGACCTCGAGCCGATTCGCCCAAGCCGCCTCGGCGCTGGCGCGGACAACGGCCGCCGCGGTCTGTCGATCGGCCACCTGGTCACGCTCATCGCCGGGCAGCATCAGCGCGACCACCGCGAGATAGCGGGCCAGGATTCCGTTGAACAGGCCGCCGTCGCCGCCACCGCCGCCATTGATCACCCCATCGGTGGTCATCCGCTCCTCGACAGCGGTGAGCAGCCGGTGCACCCGTTCGCTGTGGCGCGCTTCGCCGGTGTGCACCGCGAGCTCGGTCTCCAAACCGAGCACCACGCCCTGGCAGTAGGTAAAGGCCGGGCTCTCGATCTCGCCTGAGGGCAGGTGGATGCCGTCCAGGATCAGGCCGGACTCCTTGTCGCACAACGTCGTATCGATCCAATCCGCCATTTCCTGGGCGCGGACGGGGTGGCCGAGGCGCAGCAGCGCGATCGCGGCCGGTCCGTTGGCGGGGGCATTGAAATAGTCGCAGCCGACCCGCCACGGCACGCCGCCGCCACGCGCCGGATCCCAGGCGCCGTACAGCGCTTTCTCGAGTGCGATCAGACCGCCGCGCGCCTCGGTGATGCCCTGGGTTCGCTCGGCCCGCTCCAAAGCGATTGCCAGCCAGGCCATATCGTCGTAGTAGCTATTGGTCCACCCGGTGATATTGCGCAGCCGATGTGCCCGCGCGATGTCGGCGATGCGCTTGCGGCGCATCGGCGTCGACATCCGGTTGGCGGCATCGACCGCGCAGTCGATCAGGTGCGCCTGCCACCAGTAGTGCCAGGTTGTGAAGGCCCGCTCAGGATGGGTCGCCGGCCAGCCGACGACACCCAATTCGGTTCCTGGCACCCCCCATAGCGCGCGTAGGTGCCGAGAGACGATCGCGGATTCGGCCATATCCGCGCGCTCGGACCACAGCACGGGTGTGGGGGCTGCACCGCGCCCGGTATCCGGGCTCCGCGAGGTCATGGCTCAATAGTGCCAGTTTCAACCCGATAAATACCGATCTTTTCGTTACCAAGCTGACGTCAAATCGGCATGTTGCCGGATCCATGCGTGCATCGCGATGCCGGCCGCGACTCCGGCATTGATACTGCGGGTCGAACCGAACTGCGCGATCGAAACCGTCAGCGCGGCCGCACCTTTGGCATGTTCGGTGACGCCGGGCCCCTCCTGCCCGAACAGCAGCAGGCAACGGCGTGGCAACTCGACGGTTTCCAGCGGAACCGAACCGGGCACATTGTCCACCGCGACCACGGTCAGATTTTCCCGTTCGGCGAAGGCGACCAGCGCGCCGATATCGGAGTGATGTTCGATGTGCTGGTAGCGGTCGGTGACCATGGCGCCCCGGCGATTCCAGCGCCGCCTGCCGACGATGTGCACGGCGGCCGCGGCGAAGGCGTTGGCCGTACGCACCACGGTGCCGATATTCGCATCGTGACCGAAGTTCTCGATCGCGACGTGGAACGGATGTCTGCGGCAGTCGATATCGGCGATGATCGCCTCGCGCTTCCAGTAGCGGTAGGCATCGACAACATTGCGGCGGTCACCGCTCGCGAGCAGTTCCGGGTCGTAGCGGGGATCCTCGGGCGGTGCTTCCCCGTGCTCTTGCGTCCATGGTCCGACACCGTGGGGATGCTCGCCCCATTCGGTGGGTCCTGGCTGTTCGGCCGTATCCGGCGCGGGGTGGTTCACTCCGACGATGCTAATTACGGCCGAATCCGCCACCATCGGGTGGCCGGAATCCGGCGATTTCCAGTAGGTCGAGGACGAGGACCCGAGGACGCCGATTGCGGCGAAGACCCCCATGAATGATGAACGCAGATGTCGGCGAGCACGCTATCGGCAGCCCCCGCACCGCTTCCGACTTCGCTAGCTAGTCGATGAACTGGCCGATGATCGCACCGACCGCACAGCCGATGATGGCACCCACCAGGAAGAACCAGATCCCGATGAGAATGCCGATGACACAACCGACTATCTCGCCGACCTCGCCGACGGCGAAGAATCCCTGTACCCGGTGCAGCCCGGGCACGGGGGCCGACGCCGGGGTCAGCGTCAATTCCGTGCCGGTGTTGTCCAGCACCGGCGTGAGGTTGAACGTCTGCCCGGTCTGGGCCTGCAATGTCGTCGCAATGGTGCCGACGACGGTGCCGTCGTCCGCGGTCACGGTGACCGCGTCGGGGCCGAGCGTGAATCTGCCGGATGCCAGCCGGACCAGCGCGCTGCTGTGATCGGCGGCGAGGGTGGTGGTGTAGGCGACGGGGCCGGCGTTCGCGCTGACGGTGACATCCGCGGCCACCCCGGCCTGACCGTTGGCCATGACGGTGGTTGTACCGGTGGCCGCGATGGCCAAGATCGCAGTCGCCAAGAGCTTCTTGATCTTCACCACACTTCCATTCGTTCCGATTTTCGACGTGCCCAGACGAACGGCACTGAACAGGGCCACTCCCGGCTATCTAATTGCGTACGGACAATATCTCAGATCAGAGCGAATTCTTGGCTCACATGCCGATTGATAGCAATTTTATCGCAATCATTTTCCGGTATGCGACGGCCAGGCAAGCCGGGCTACCGGCGTGAAACCGTCCCCCCACTCACGGCCATCGACGTCGGCGCCGACACCGCCTGCTCGTCGACCTTCTCATCTGTCGCAAGTGCATCCATTTTGCTCAGGAGTTACACCGCTGACCGTGCTGTCCCGGGCCGGGTGCGGCGGAAACGGGCAGGTCACGGTTGCGGTCAAGGCGCGTTCGTGCCGGAGTGGCCGGACCTATTCTTGAGGTGCAGGCACTCGGGTGGAGGCTGGCATGGACCACGCACGCATTCTGCGCACAGTGCTCGGGGTGAGCGCCGGGTATTTGATCGTGCTCGGATTCTGGCTGGGCTGGCTACTACCGTATACGCCGCCGGGAACCGAGGCATTCCAGATCGTCGCGCTGGTCGGCCTGTTCGGATCGTGTGTGGGCGTGGGCATGCTGCTGGCCGCTCGGCCGTCGCGCGCGGATCGGCGGTTGTGGCGACACGGGCTGGAGGGGTGGGCGACCATCGAGGGCGCGCATCCGCTCGAGCGCACCGATCATTACACCGAGCTGACCGAATTCGATCTGGAGCTCGTTGTGCCTGGATCCGAAAGTTACCGTGGCACTATCGTTTTCGATGTCACCCCGGCCGATAAGCCGCGGCTCGCAGTCGGCGAGACCATCTCCATCCGGGTCGATCCGGAAAACCGCGATCGGATCATTCTCGTTCTGGGACAATAGCTTTCGACCACATAAGCACCCCGGGTCGACACGCGCCGATCCCGCATTTCACCGAATCGACTGGCGCGAGATCAGTCCCGCGCATGCGCTCGCGGGTCCACGAGCAGATATTGCGCGGCCGCGTACGTAGCCAGGATGATCCCCTCGGTGACCCGCCGAGAATGCTCACTGCGCGCGAACAGCCGCCGCAGCACGATCAATCCGTCGGAAACGGTGAACAGCAAAGCACCAAGGCCGAGCCGACTACGCGGATCGGTGCTCGGAATATTAAGTCCGGCAAGTTTTTTCGCGCCCGGAGCCAATCCGGGATCGGAGGCGAGCACCGCCGCACTGCCCAGCGTCGCACCGTAGGCGGTCAGCGCAGCCGCGACCGTTGGTGCCTCGAGCCGCATCAACGCCGCGGCAGCGAGCCAAGCCAGCACCCGGGGAACCGCGATCTGCGCACGAGGCCGTCCACCGCGGCGCCACCACAGCACCGAATATCCGGTCTGCATCACCGCGAACGAGGATGCGCCCGCGATCAGGCGCCGATCCTTGTCGGGCTCGATCAGCAGCACATCACCGATGGTCGCGGCACCGAGGGAACCCAGCAGCACCATCCGATCGACCGGATCCGATACCGCTCGATCGGTCGCCACATCAGCCGCCAACAGCGGCATCAGCAGCGGCTTCGCCACCCATTGCACCCTGTCGCGGCCGGTGACCGCACCGTACACGGTCACCGCTGCGGCCGCCAGGAACGCGGCTCGCAACGGACGCCGCAGCGTGCGCGACGGGCCCGGAGGCCGAATTCGGGGCCGTCGACACAGTGCTCGAGGCGGTATACGCGCCCAGGTAGGGACCCGAGAGCGCCGCACATCAGGCACCGTCAAAAGCTCGGCTCTTTCGGGGCGGGCGGCAGCGTGACCACCTGGCCGGCATAGCTCAGACCCGCACCGAAGCCGAGCAGTAGGGCCACCTGGCCGCCCTTGGCCTTACCGGTCACCAACATCTCCTCCATCGCCAGCGGGATGGAGGCGGCGGAGGTATTGCCGGCGTTCTCGATGTCATTCGCCACCGGGACGTCATCGGCCAGCCCGAGGTTCTTCTTCATCAACTCGTTGATGCGCGCATTGGCCTGATGTGGAATGAAGACCTCGATATCGTCCTTGGAGACACCGGAAACCTCGAGAGCCGAGGCCAATGCGCGCGGCAAAGTCACCGCCGCCCAACGGAATACCCGCGGCCCCTCCATCCGCAGCGACATCCGGCCGATGGGTTCGACGGCCGGATCGGTGCCCTGCAGCCGCTGCGCCTTCTCCATGTATTCGAGGAAGTTGACGTCCTGTTCGATCGCCGAGGCATTCTCGCCGTCACTGCCCCACACCGTCGGGGAGATGCCGTTCTCCTCGCTGGGGCCGATCACCACCGCGCCCGCACCGTCGCCGAAGATCATGGCGGTGCCGCGATCGGTCGGATCGAGTCCGACCGTCATCGTCTCGGCACCGATGAGCAGCACGTATTCGGCCGATCCGGAACGGATCAGATCGGCGGCGACGCCGAGGCCGTAGCCGAAACCGCCGCAGCCGGAGGTCAGATCGAAGGCCGCGATCCCGTTCATGCCCAGGTCGTTGGCGACCTTGGGGGCACCGTGCGGGGTCAACGTCAACCAGCTCGAGGTGGCCAGGATCAGCGCATCGATCTTGGACCGGTCGATACCGCTATTGACGATCGCCCGCTCACCGGCAGCCGCTGAGATCGACTGCAGCGTTTCGTCACCGCTGATCCACCGACGATTGCGCACACCGGTGCGCTCGTAGATCCACTCCGGGGTCGAGTCGAGAACTTCGCACACCTCTTCATTGCTGACCAGGCGTTTCGGACGGTAAGCACCGATACCGAGCATCGCGACATTCGCACGGCTTCTATTGACTGCAATGCTCACCACAGGTAACTCACACGACCCTTCACTGTCTCGGACGCCTCAATGCGCCCGAAGTACGCGTCGTCCCTTTATCGGGTCGCACCGCTGTCGGCGTTTCAGCGCAAGGCAAAACGCCGACCCGGCGATTTCGGCCCCGGGACCGCATTCGCAGCTTAGTCGAGGGCCAGATCCTTCAATCCCAGGATGGACCGGTACTCCAGGCCCTCGGCGGCGATCACCTGATCCGCGCCGGTCTCCCGGTCTACCACGGTCGCGACGCCGACGACGGTCGCACCGGCCGCACGCAGTGCGCGCACGGCGGTCAGCGGCGAATTTCCGGTGGTCGTGGTGTCCTCGACGACGAGCACTCGCTTGCCGACGATATCCGGGCCCTCGATCTGGCGCTGCATACCGTGGGTCTTGGCGGCTTTACGCACCACGAAGGCGTCGATCGGACGGCCGGGTGCGTGCATGACGGCCAGCGCGACCGGATCCGCGCCCATGGTGAGCCCGCCGACTGCCTCGAAATCCCAGTCCGCCACCAGTTCGCGCAGCAGTTTGCCGATCAGCGGTCCGGCACTGTGGTGCAAGGTGGCGCGGCGCAGGTCGACGTAGTAGTCGGCCTCCTTGCCCGAGGACAGCGTGACCCGGCCGTGCACGACGGCGAGCTCGCGCACGAGAGCAGCCAACCTATCCCGGTCGTCGGTCGAAACGGCTGCCTTGTTCGCCTGGTCGATCATGTCTGTCAAGTCCTTCCCCGTGCATTGAATAGGCCGCGATTGAGTCGGGCCGCCAGGGCTCGCGGGATCATCCCGGCGGCGGTGGTGAGCACTTTGTACTGCACACCGGGCACGCTGAGCACCCGGTCCTTCTCCAGATCACGTAGCGAACCGGCGACCACCTGGTCGACGCTCAGCCACAGCTGTTTCGGCAGCGAAGACATCTCGATGCCGGCCCGCTCGTGGAATTCGGTATGTACGAATCCGGGACATAGCGCCTGGACCCGCACTCCGGTTCCGGCCAGTCCGCCCGCCAGCCCTTCGGTGAAGGATACGACGTAGGCCTTGGAGGCCGAATAGGTCGAGCCGCGTCCGGGGATCAGACCCGCGACGCTGGCCACATTGATGATCGAACCCTTCGCGGCCGCGATCATCGACGGCAGCGCGGCCCTGGTGAGCTGCACCACCGACGTGACATTGACATCGAGTTGCGCCTGGACCGCGGCCGGTGGCTGCGTCCAGAACTCCCCCGATTGGCCGAATCCTGCATTGTTGACCAGGAATTCGACGCCGTCGGCGGCGCGTGCCAGCACCCGATCCCGATCCTCGGTCTCGGCCAGATCGGCGACGAGCACCTCCGAACGAGTCGCGAACTTCCGCTCCATTTCCGCGGCCAGCGCGTTCAGCCGGTCCTTGTCGCGAGCGACGAGCACCAGATCATAGCCGAGTGTGGCCAAGCGCACGGCGAATCCGTGCCCGATACCGGAGGTCGGTCCGGTGATCAGCGCGACCGGACGGGTGGCACCGGGCAGGCGCTCAGGAGTGTTGGTCATGACAAAATCCAGGTCGAGAGGTCGCCATGCCCGCTCACTGCGGCACGGGTCCCTGATACGGGCGGAATCCCGGGTGGAACGGGCCACCCGGCGGTTGCGATGCGTGCTCGGCCGACGGCGACTCGTCCGCATCCGGCTCGGGGTCGGCGGGTTCGCGCTGGGCCGGGCGGTCCGGCGAGGGCCAGTCGTCCTCCGGTTCCGGCGCCCAACGCTCGTCGCGGGCCCGCGAGCGGGAATCTGGGACGACGGCGAGACTGGGTCGGCGCGGCGGCTCCGGATCAGCGGCCGGTTCATCCTCGTCGTAGTCGTCGTCGGAGTACTCCCGGTACTTCGGCCGGTCGAAATCGTCTTCGTCATAAGACGATTCGTCGTAGGTGGGATCCTCGTCGTCGAAATCGGCACCCTTGCGCAAATCCGACGACGCGACCCGCGCCGCGACCGGACTCTCCGACTCTTCCCGATCATCCGAGCGCGACTTGCGCGGATGCGGTCGCCCCGGATCGTGACCACCGGAATCTACCCCGCGCACATCGCTCTCCGGCGGCAGCACGTGCAGCAGACCGGACAGGCGCAGCACGGCATCGATGGCGGACTCCCAATCCTTGGCCGCCGTCCCGACATTCAGCATGCCGAGGGTCCAATTGCCCTCGCTCCACAGCATCTGCACGGTATCGGACAACGATTCGATGAAGGCGACCATGCGCTGGTCGACGGCGTGCCTGGCGATCTCCGGATTGGTCGCGAACACCACCCGATCACCGATCGCCCCGAGCAGTTCCAGATCGGCATCCTTGGGCGGGGACGCGGTCTTGAGCCGCATATCCACATCGATATCGGAACCGATCTGTCTGCGCACCGCGACCAGCGTCGCCGCGTCTTCCAGATCGAAGAGGACGAATTTCTCGCCCTTGCGGATGCCGGACACCACATCCATCGCGGATAGGTAGCCGAGCTTGGCCAACGCACCCCGGCGCCAGGTCGAGGCCAGCGCCGGTTCCACCGACACATATGTATAGCCCTGCGCCTTCGCCCACACCTGGCGCGCATGACCGGTCCGCTGTCGCTGGGCCCGATCGAAATACAGCAGCACGATCGCACCAACGAGCGCGACCGCCGCCAACCCGAACCATATTGCCGTCATCGTCGCCTACCCTATCGAGCCGATGGGGCGATTGCGCATCACTGCCCGCCGATATTTCACCGCGTGCCGCCGGGCAGTGCGGTGCTGATGATGATCTTCGCGTCGATCGAACCGTCCGCGGCCTTGTCGCCCTGCACCAGGACCGTGTCACCGACCCTGAGATCGGACGTCTTGGTCCCGGTCAACGAGATCACCTGGGTCTTATCGGTGGTGCGCACCGTGACGGGGGATCCACCCATGGTGTCGAGAGTCAATTGGCCACCAGCGTTGGCGGTGACGGTGCCCATTGTCGCGCCGAGACCATCGATGCCGCCGAGTCCCGGAATGCTCGGCAGGACGTGGGGAGACGATGGATCACCCGAGGGCGGGGTGCCGGTGGCTCGGCCCGCGGTCGGAAAGACCGAGGTGCTCGCGGCGGAGCTCGACGAGCTGTCCCTACCACCGAGGACTGCGCCCGCGACCACACTGACCGCGCCGATCAACAGGAGCACCCCGAGTCCGAGGGCGATCCACAGGCCGGTATTGCGCTTGCGCGATGGCCGCTGTTCCGGGGGTAGTGGCGCACCGGGCGGTCCGGGCGGATAGTGCGCGCCGGCCTGGGGGTACGCACCGAACTGGGTCGGCTCCTGCCAGGTGCCACCGTCCGGACCGCCCCACTGGACCTGGCTGTCGTACGGCGGGAACTCCTTGGTGGCATCGACCGGCGGCGGACCCCACCGCGCGAACTGTTCGTTGGACGGATAGACCGAGGTCGCATCGTTGTGGCCATACGCATCGGTGTATTCCGCCGTTTGCGCGGGCTGCTGAAATCCCGACTTACCCGGCGGACCGATATGTTCCGTCGGCGCATCCTCCGGTCGCTGAGCCCAGGGATCGTTGGGAGTCATGGCCTCCAGGGTAGGCTCTGTTGGTTTTGCCGCGCCTGCGGCGCGGCGCGTTCGCGGCCCCCTGGTGTCTCTCGTAAGACTCGCTCCGCCGTAGTCACCGGGCGGCCCGGCTGCGAATTGATCGCATCCGGGCCACCGAGGTCAGCCGCGGCCGACGATGAGGCCCTCACCGTTCGGGGTCACATTGACCGCGACGGTGTCGCCATCGGTGACTTCGCCCGCGAGCAGTTCCTTGGCGAGGGAGTCGCCGATGGACTGCTGGATCAGCCTGCGCAGCGGGCGGGCGCCGTAGATCGGGTCGTAGCCGCGCACGGCGAGCCAGAACCGGGCCGAATCGCTGACGTCCAGCTTCAGCCTGCGCTGCGACAGCCGCTTCTGCAGCTGGTCGAGCTGGATATCGACGATGGATTCCAGCTGCTCCTCGTCGAGGGCATGGAACATGACCACATCGTCGAGGCGGTTGAGGAACTCCGGCTTGAAGGCCGAGCGCACCGCGTTCATGACCACCTCCCGATCGCCACCCGCACCCAGATTCGAGGTCAGGATGAGGATGGTGTTGCGGAAGTCGACCGTGCGGCCCTGGCCGTCGGTCAGGCGCCCCTCGTCGAGCACGGCGAGCAGGATGTCGAAGACATCCGGATGCGCCTTCTCGATCTCGTCGAACAGCACGACCGTGTACGGCCGACGCCGCACCGCCTCGGTCAGCTGACCGCCCTGGTCGTAACCGACGTAGCCGGGCGGAGCACCGACGAGTCGTGCGACGGAGTGCTTTTCGCTGTACTCGCTCATATCGATGCGAACCATGGCGCGTTCGTCGTCGAACAGGAAGTCCGCCAATGCCTTTGCCAGCTCGGTCTTACCGACACCGGTCGGGCCGACGAACATGAACGAACCCGTCGGCCGGTTCGGGTCGGCGACACCGGCGCGTGCCCGGCGCACCGCATCGGAAACCGCTTGCACCGCCTCGGTCTGACCGACCACGCGCCTGCCCAGCTCCTGCTCCATCCGCAACAGCTTCTGGGTTTCGCCCTCCATCATGCGGCCGACCGGAATACCGGTCCAGGACGAGACCACCTCGGCGATATCGTCGGGGCCGACCTCCTCCTTGAGCATGACTTCGCCGTCACCGGCTGTCGCGGAGGTCTTTTCGGCCTCGGCGAGTTGCTTTTCCAGTGCTGGAATGCGCCCGTAGCGCAGTTCGGCGGCCTTGCCCAGATCACCGTCGCGCTCGGCACGTTCGGATGCACCACGCAGGGATTCCAACTCCTCCTTGAGGACCCGGACCTGATCGATGGCGCTCTTCTCGTTCTGCCAGCGGGTCATCAGCTGGTTGAGCTTCTCACGGTCGTCGGCGAGTTCCTGGCGCAACTTGTCCAGACGCTGCTTGGATGCCGCGTCGGTCTCCTTCTCCAGCGCGACCTCTTCGATCTCGAGCCTGCGCACCGCGCGCTCGACCTCGTCGATTTCCACCGGGCGCGAATCTATTTCCATGCGCAGTCGCGACGCCGACTCGTCGACCAGGTCGATCGCCTTATCCGGCAGGAACCGCGAGGTGATGTAGCGGTCACTCAGGGTAGCGGCGGCGACCAGTGCCGAGTCGGTGATGCGCACACCGTGGTGCACCTCGTAGCGCTCCTTGATACCGCGCAGGATGCCGATGGTGTCTTCCACCGACGGCTCGCCGACCAGCACCTGCTGGAAGCGGCGCTCCAAGGCGGCATCCTTCTCGATGAATTTGCGATATTCCTCCAGCGTGGTGGCACCGACCAGGCGCAGCTCACCGCGGGCGAGCATCGGCTTGATCATATTGCCGGCATCCATCGCCGATTCACCGGTCGCACCGGCGCCGACAATGGTGTGCAGCTCATCGATGAATGTGATGATCTGTCCCGCACTGCTTTTGATCTCCTCGAGGACAGCTTTGAGCCGCTCCTCGAATTCGCCGCGATACTTCGCACCGGCCACCATCGCGCCCAGGTCGAGCGAGACAACGGACTTGCCGCGCAACGACTCCGGCACGTCACCGGCCACGATGCGCTGGGCCAAACCCTCGACGATCGCGGTCTTGCCGACGCCGGGTTCACCGATGAGCACCGGGTTGTTCTTGGTGCGCCGACTCAAAACCTGTACGACACGGCGAATTTCGGTATCACGCCCGATGACCGGGTCGAGTTTGCCGGAGCGGGCCGCCGCGGTGAGATCGGTCGAATACTTCTCCAGCGCTTGGTAGCTGCCCTCTGGATCCGGACTGGTGACACGCGCGCTGCCGCGCACAGCGGTGAATGCCTCGCGCAGTGCGTCGGGGGTCGCGCCGTACTTGATCAGCAGCATGGTCACGTCCGAATCGCCCTCGGCCAGGCCGACCATGACGTGTTCGGTCGAGACGTATTCGTCACCGAGTTCGGTGGCCAGGCGCTGGGCGGCGGTGATCGCGGCCAGGGCCTCCCGGCCGAGTTGGGGTGTGGTGGTCGCACCGGTCGCTCGCGGCAGCCGGTCCACGATGTTCTGTGCCTCGCTGCGAATCGTCGCCGGATCTACCGCGACGGCCTTGAGCAACGGAGCGGCGATGCCGTCGGTTTGATCCAGCAACGCCACCAGCAAGTGCGCCGGACGGATCTCCGGGTTGCCCGCGGCCGAGGCGGCCTGCAGGGCGGCGGTCAGGGCCGCCTGGGTCTTGGTGGTGGGATTGAACGAGTCCACAAGTCACCTTCCTACTAGTCGATTCGTACCATCCAACGTCCGAAAGGTTGAGTCTGTTCCACTCAACTTTGATTTCTTCGGCACCTGAACAGACTCGGCTCGAACGCTACGCCGCGACACTGCCGAATGGCATCAATCGCCGGGTCTATGGCACCGCGATGCCTACGATGGCCTTGGCCGTTGGTTGATGCAGCACAATCCAGCCCGACTCGAGGAGCGATGGATGCGCGCGATCGTGGTACGAAGCTTCGGAGCAACACCTGAACTAGCCGAGATGCCGACCCCCGAGCCGGGCGTGGGCGCGGTCCGGGTCCAGGTCGAGGCGGCCGGTGTCAATCCCTTCGACCAGAAGATGGCCCGCGGCATGCTGGATGGCAAGCTGCCGCACGATTTTCCGATGATCCTGGGCGTCGACGGTGCGGGCACGGTGGCCGCGGTCGGCCCGGGCGTCACCAAATTCGCTGTCGGCGACCGCGTCGTCGGCAAGTTCCTGGTCCCGCCCGTCGGCCACGGCAGCTTCGCGCAGTACTCGGTACTGCCCGAGGACGCCACCCTGGTCCCGATCCCGGACCGGATACCCACTATCGCGGCGGCGGCCCTGCCGACCGCGGGTATGACCGCGCAGGACATCGTGGACGCCACCAAGATCGAACCGGGCCAGCGGGTATTGATCGTCGGCGCCACCGGCGGTGTCGGCTCCTTCCTGGTGCAATTGGCGAATATCGCCGGCGCGCACGTCATCGCGACGGCGCGCGGAGCGGCCGCGGACCAGATAACCAGGCTCGGCGCGGCCGAGACCGTCGATTACACCCGGGGACCGATCGTCGAACAGGTCGGCGCCGCACATCCCGACGGTATCGATGCGCTGTTCGATCTGGTGAGTCCACCCGAGGTACTGTCCGAACTGACCGCGTTGGTCCGCGACGGCGGCACGGTTTACTCCACAATTTTCTCCGCCGATCCGGATGCGTTGCGCGATCGCGGCATTCGGGGCGGCAATATCGAATCCTTCGGGCGCGGACCGGAATTGGCCCGCCTGCTCGATCGGGTCGCCGTCGGCGATGTGGTCGTGCCGATCGACGCGACCGTTCCGCTGAGCGAGGGACCGTCGGTCATCGGCGCGCGGGGTGCGCGCGGCAAAACCGTAATAGCCATCTGAGCAGACCCGCGTGAGTGAGCGTAGCGAGTACCGTCTGCTGGCCGGATTCGCCCACGGATTACCGTTGGCGCGGGCGTGATCGGCCATACTCACACGACCACGTGATTTTCAGGGATACTTGTCGGCGGAGGACCGCCGGTTACGGACATGTCCCTGGGCAGATTTTGAGGGAAAGGAAGCTCCACGTCGTGGATGCGCGTTCGGCAGCGCTGGTCCGCGCCAACTTCCGATCGGTGATCGAGTCGCCGAACGGAGCCGAGCGGTTGATCAGTGCATTTTATGGTCATCTGTTCGCGGAGAAGCCACAGCTGCGGGAATTGTTCCCGCCGGCGATGGAAATGCAGGCGAAGCGGGTGGTGACCGCCATCCATTACGTGCTCGACAATCTCGAGGACTGGGACCGCGCCCAGAAGTTCCTGGAACAGCTCGCGCGCGATCACCGCAAATACGGCGTCATCGCCGCGCACTACGACATGGCGGGCCGGGCGCTGCTGGCCGCCTTCCGGGTCTTCAACGGTCCGATGTGGAATCGCGCGCTCGAGGAGGGCTGGCGCGATATCACCATCCTCATTTCCGCCTCCATGGCCATCGGCGCCAATTCCGACAAATCGCGGCCGTACTGGGATGCGACCGTGGTCGGCCATCGCCGGGTACTCGAGGATCTGGCCATTGTGCGGCTGCAGTCCGACAGCCCGATTCCGTATCAGGCCGGACAGTACGTGCCGGTCTCGCTGCCACAGCGCCCCAAAATGTGGCGCTATCTCTCGCCCGCGATTCCAGCCAATCCGTATGGCGAGATCGAATTCCATGTCCGCAAGATCCGCGGCGGTTGGGTGAGCCCGGCCGTCGTCAACGAGACCAGCGTCGGCGACCGGTGGATGATCGCGGGTCCGCTTGGTGGTCTGCACATCGATCGCGACAGCGGCCGTGACGTGCTGTTGATCGGTGCGGGCACCGGCATCGCCCCGCTGCGCGCCCAGCTGATCGAGATGGGGCAGCGCGGCATCAATCCGCGGGTGCACTTCTTCATCGGCGGCCGCTACCCCTGCGATCTCTACGACGTGGAGAATATGTGGCAGCTCTCGCAGAGCAATCCGTGGCTCACGGTGGTCCCGGTCTGTGAACAGAAGACCAACCCGTGGTGGTATCCGCATCCACCGCAGGACGAGCCGTACGGCATGCACCGCCGCCTGATCGGAAATCTGGGCGCGGTTGTCGCCAGCTTCGGCTCATGGGCCGACCGGCAGATCCAGATCGCCGGTTCGGCCCGCATGATCGCCGAAACCCGCCGCGCCCTCATGGCGGTGGGGACCCCCGAGTCGGTAATCAGCTCAGATCCAGTGTGAGAGATGTAATGACAATTGATCCGAGCCCGCATGGCAACGGTGCGGCGCCCGAATGGAAGTCGACGGTGGTCGGTCACCACCGGCTGCGCCACGACCTCGCGGTGATCCGCCTGATCGGCGAGTACGTCCCGTTTCTCGCGGGTCAATCGGTCGAGGTCCGGGTGCCGCAGCATCCGGGTATGCGCCGCCGGCTCTCCCCCGCGTTGCCGCCATCGCTGGACGGCAAATTGGAATTCCACGTGCGCACGGTGCCGGGCGGCTGGTGCAGCGGCAGTATCGTCGCCGATACCCAACCCGGCGACGAATGGCAGATCAGCGCTCCCCGCGGCACTTTCGCGGTCGACCCGTACGGCGACGAGGTGGTGATGATCGCGGGCGGCACCGGGCTGGCCCCGATGCGTTCGCAGATTCTCGATCTGGCCCGGCACGACGATCCGCCGCCCACCTACCTGTTCGTCGGCGGCCGTTCCCCGCGCGAGCTGTACGCCGATGACATGCTGTTCCTCCTATCGAGCGAATTGCCTTGGCTCACAGTGATTCCCGTGGTCGAGAGCCCGGAGGATCCGAGCTGGGTCGACGAATGGTACGAGCAATCGCGCGTGGATATCGGCTTTCCGCTCGACGATATGCTGTTCGGTACGCTCGCCGATGTCGTCGGTTCACACGGCGCATTCGACCACCATCAGGTGCTGGTCTGCGGTTCACCGAATATGGTTCGCATGACATTGGATAGAATCGTCGAAGCCGGAACTCCCGCCGCGCGAATCCAATTCGAGGGACTGTAAGCAGCGGAGGCAGCCGCGACCGAGCGAGTCCGACGAGCGAGGAGTTCGCGGCCGTCGCACATCCGAGTCGTCGAAGCACATGCGCGGCGGGCGCGGCACATCAGACACAGCTCAGAAGAGCGGATCGTGGCGAATGTTATCGGTCTGCGTCCCGGCGGCCATCAACCGGAACTTGGTGGTCTGCACCATCGCGGGTGATCCGACGATCTGCACATCCCGGTCGGCCCAGGAGCCGTAGCTCGCGACGACTTTGCCGATCTGGCCGGTCATGCGAGCTTCCAGGCCCGGCCAGATGTGCTGCGGTTCACCGGAATCCGGGTACCACCAAGGGTTTTCATCGCTCTCGGTGACCGGTGTGACGGTAAGCCAGTTATTGGCGGTGGCCAGTTGGCTCAGGATCTCCAGATCGTAGAGGTCGCAGGGATGGTGGCCGCCGACGAATAGATGCACCTGCGGATTGACGCGCCGCTGCGCCATCGCCATGATTTGGGCGCGTAGGGGTGCGATGCCGGTACCGCAGCCGACCATCAGCATTTTGCGTTTCACATTGCGCGGAATGCCGAGTCCGCCGAGCGGTGAGCCGAGCAGCCACTGGTCACCGACATTGGTGTGGCCGACAATGGCCGGGCTGACCCAGCCGCCGAGCACCCCGCGGATGTGGAATTCGATCTCCCCGTTCGCATTCGCGGGCACCGCGGGAGACAAATAGCGCCACATGCGGGGCCGGGCCGGGATCTGCACGCTGAGGTATTGACCCGCGGCGTACTGCATCGGCTGATCCAATTGCAGCCGCACGATGGCCAGATTGCGCAGCACCTCGCAGCACTCGACGACGACCCCGGACCAGACCGGCGGCGTCGATTCCTGTTCGGCCGCGCCGATCATGGTGTCGCCGATGATCTTCAGGCCCTCATCCCAGGCCCGATCGACTTCATCGGTCCACATCTCGGTGCCCGCGAAGAGCCGCATCGCGGTCTTCAACGAGGTGGCCACAGCGGTGTAATGCGCGGCCTGCACCCCGTACTTGCGGTGATCGCGCCCGAGTTGGGCGAGGAATGGCAATAGCTTATTCGGCTCTTCCAGCCGATCCAGCGCATAGGAAATGGCCTTGACCAATCGGTCACGCTGGGAGTCCATGGCTGCGGGGAAGAAATCCCGGACGGCGGGATAGTCCGTGAACAAGATCGCATAGAACGAACGGGCTAGCTTGGCCGGACCATCCTCCTCCGCAGCAACCGCCTTGAACGTTGTTCTGATCAAAGCGACGGTCCGCGAATCCATTTGTGTCACAACCCCTTTTTGCACTCGAACACAAACCCGTGCCGGCGAGTGAAGTGCTGCGGGACACTCGACAGCAGCCGATGCGAACGAGTGTAAGCGAGGTTTGCCAGCTTCGGAATCACTCGCATAAACATCATGGATGTAATTCCTGTGAAACGAGGACCCGAACCACGAAAGCCCTTGAAAACAAACCGAAAGAACGAAAACGGCGGCGAAATCCGTCGCATACCTACCGAATTCGCAAGGCGCGGATTGCGGGATTCATCCGATTCCGACTCCGGGAGCGATCACATAGCAACCCTCGATCCGAGATCGCCCATCCGCCTCGGGCAACCGCGGACACCGGGCGACCCGGTGACCGAAGGAATCGTTAGCCCGATCCATCGCATTGTTTGCTGCGCGTAGGACATCAGCAAACTCCACATCTCGGCACACCATCGGCAACCCTGCTGGATCATATGACGACACCCGTGAGCAGTCGAACCGATTGCCGGGTAACGAAACCCGGATCCAGAGTTTTCTCGAGCACTGCGAGCAGTTATTCGGCCCAACGCCCGATTCGGCGCTGCGACCTTACGCATTCGCTTATCGACACGAAACGACAAAATGCTCCGGGTTCGGTCGAAAACCGATTCCCGGAGCCTTTGTGTTATCCGCGCTTATCGGCGCCTATTGCGCGGCTGCCACACCACCAGTGCGGTACTACGTTGCGGCGGTGCGAGATCGGGGCGATACCCCGCGCGCAGCCGGTCCAGCTCGGCCGACATCTCGGCGACGCGCTGTTGCAGTTCCTCGACCTGATTGGTGAGTTCGATGATGCGCTTGATGCCCGCCAGGTTGACGCCCTCGTCCTGGGATAGCCGCTGCACCTCGCGGAGCAGTTCGACGTCCCGTGCCGAATAACGTCGACCGCCACCCGAAGTCCGTTGCGGCGTAACCAGTCCGAGGCGGTCATACGTGCGCAGTGTCTGCGCGTGCATACCCGCCAATTGGGCCGCCACGGAGATCATGAAGAACTCCGCTCGCGACGACCCGCTAGCTGCCTGCTTCGGATTATCGGACATCACGCACCTGCCCATCCCGCCCGTGGATCGAACCCGCTGGTCTTCTCCGCCTCCGCATAGCGCTTGAGCGCTTCAGCGGCATTGTCGTCCAGCTTCTGCGGCACGGCCACCTTGACGGTGACGAGCAGATCACCCGCACCGCCGCCGGGGCCACGCTTGGGCACGCCACGGCCGCGCACCCGCAGGATGCGACCGTCCGCGGTACCCGGGGGCACCTTGACGCCGACGCGCCCTTCCAGGGTGGGCACGGAAACCGTTGTGCCCAAAACCAATTCACTGTAACTGACCGGCAGTACCAGGGTCAGATCGTCGCCGTTGCGGCCGAAGACCTTGTCCTGGCTGACGTGCACGGTCACGTAGAGATCACCCGAGGGCGCACCACGCAGTCCGGCCTCGCCCTGTCCGGCCAACCGGATCTTCTGCCCATCGCTGACACCGGGAGGAATCCGCACCGTAATGGTGCGGGTCCGGTTCTGGATGCCGCTGCCGTGGCAGTCGACGCACGGATCGTCGATGATCGAACCGGTACCACGGCATTCGTCGCACGGCTCGCTGAAGCCGAACGCGCCCTGGTTGCGGCTGATCACGCCGTTGCCATTACAGACGGGGCAGACTCGCGGACTGGTCCCCGGCTTGGCGCCGCTGCCGTGACAGGTCGTACACGGCGACGGACTCGTCATCCGCAATGGAACCGTGACGCCCTGTGCGGCCTCGCGGAAGCCGAGGGTCGTCTCGGTCTCCACATCGGCGCCGCGGCGCGGGCGGCTCGCGGTACGCGTGCCGCCCCGGTTGAACAGGCCGCCGAGCAGGTCACCGAGACCACCGTCGCCGGCATTGGCCTGGCCGAAGATGTCCCCGATATTGAAGTCCTGCGAGAAGCCCCCACCCGCACCGGGAGTGAAGCCACCACGCCCGTATCCGCCACCGGCGAACAGCTTTCGGGTCTCGTCGTATTCCTTGCGCTTGGCCGGATCCGACAGCACGGCATGCGCCTCACTGACGGATTTGAACCGCTCCTCGGCCTTGGTATCGCCGGGATTGGCATCCGGATGCAGGTCACGGGCGAGCTTGCGGTACGCCTTCTTGATCTCGTCCTGCGAGGCACTGGAGGAGACACCCAGCTCCTTGTAGAAGTCCTTTTCGATCCACTCCCGTTGGCTCACCGGGTATCTCCTCCTCTCGGGTTCCTATTGGTTGTTCGCATTGGCATCAGCATCCGATGCCTCTTCTTCGACCAGATCGGCCACGCCATCGGTTACCCCGACGAGCGCGTGCCGAAGTACCCGATCGCCGAACCGATAGCCCTTGCGCATGACAAGGCCGATCACCGGATCGTGTCCGGAGCCCTCATGCTGCACGGCCTCGTGCAGGGTCGGGTCGAAAGGCTCACCCTCCGTACCGAATTCCTGCAGACCCTGCTTGAGCAGCGCGTCGGCGAGCTTGTCCGCGACCGACTTGAGCGGTCCCGATTCGAGATCGCCGTGCGCCCGCGCACGATCGAGATCGTCGAGGACACCGAGCAATTCGGAGACCACGGCGGCCTTGGCCGAATCGATGGTGGCCTGCCGGTCCCGCTCGACCCGACGCCGGTAGTTGGCGTATTCGGCGGTCAGCCGCTGCAGATCGGCGGTGCGCTCGGCCAATTCCTTGGTGATGGTCTCGGCCAGGATCTCGGCGCCCTCATCGTTGGCGATGACAGGTTCGGTGCCGTTCCCGGCCTCCGGGCCGGGCCCGGCGGCGGATTGCGCCGCCGCCCGTTCCCGGATTTCACCTGTCTCCGGATCGATCTTGCGATTGTCGACGAAGGTGATCGGCTCCTGTTCGGAGTTTGCCTCGCTCACTTCTTCTCCGTGTCGACCGGCTCATCCACAACTTCGGCATCCACGACCTGGTCATCGCCCGCGGAGCTGGACGCGCCGTTACCGGACGCGGCCTGCTCGGCGGCCGATGCCTCGTAGATCGCCTGACCCAGCGCCTGCGATTCGGTCGCGAGCTTCTCCACCGCGGACTTCACGGCCGCGATATCGGTGCCCTTGAGCGCCTCGTTGGCCTCGGCGATGGCCGCCTCGACCTTGGTCTTGACGTCCGCGGGGACCTTGTCCTCGTTCTCCTTGATGAACTTCTCGGTCTGGTGCACCAGCGACTCGGCCTGGTTGCGGGTCTCGGCCTCCTCGCGGCGGGCCTTGTCCTCGGCGGCGTGCGCCTCGGCATCCCTGACCATCCGGTCGATCTCCTCCTTGGACAGGCCGGAGCCGTCCTGGATCTTGATCGTGTTCTCCTTGCCGGTGCCCTTGTCCTTCGCGGTCACGTGCACGATGCCGTTGGCGTCGATATCGAAGGTGACCTCGATCTGCGGCACGCCACGCGGGGCCGGTGGGATGCCGGTCAGCTCGAAGGAACCGAGCAGCTTGTTGTGCGAGGCGATCTCGCGCTCACCCTGGAACACCTGGATCTGCACCGACGGCTGGTTGTCGTCGGCGGTGGTGAAGGTCTCCGAGCGCTTGGTCGGGATGGTGGTGTTGCGCTCGATGAGCTTGGTCATCACACCGCCCTTGGTCTCGATACCCAGCGACAGCGGGGTGACATCGAGCAGCAGAACGTCCTTGACCTCGCCCTTGAGCACACCGGCCTGCAGCGCGGCGCCGACGGCGACGACCTCGTCCGGGTTCACGCCCTTGTTGGGCTCCTTGCCGCCGGTCAGCTCGCGGACCAGGTCCGAGACGGCGGGCATCCGGGTCGAGCCGCCGACGAGCACGACGTGGTCGATGTCGGCCACGTTGATGCCCGCGTCCTTGATCACGGACTGGAACGGCGCACGGGTGCGGTCGAGCAGGTCCGAGGTGATCTTCTGGAATTCGGCGCGGGTCAGCTGCTCGTCGAGGAACAGCGGGTTCTTGTCGGCGTCGACGGTGATGTAGGGCAGGTTGATCGAGGTGCTCTGCGAGGAGCTCAGTTCGATCTTGGCCTTCTCCGACGCCTCACGCAGGCGCTGCATGGCCATCTTGTCCTTGGTCAGGTCGATGCCGGCACTGGCCTTGAACTTGTCGACCAGCCAGGTCACGACGCGCTCGTCCCAGTCGTCACCACCGAGGTGGTTGTCGCCGGAGGTGGCGCGGACCTCGACGACGCCCTCGCCGATTTCCAGCAGCGAGACGTCGAAGGTACCGCCACCGAGGTCGAAGACCAGGATGGTCTGTTCCTTGTCGCCCTTGTCCAGGCCGTACGCGAGTGCGGCCGCGGTGGGCTCGTTGACGATGCGCAGCACGTTCAGACCGGCGATCTGGCCGGCTTCCTTGGTGGCCTGGCGCTGCGAGTCCTCGAAGTACGCGGGCACGGTGATGACCGCGTCGGTGATCTCCTCACCCAGGTACGCCTCGGCGTCGCGCTTGAGCTTCATCAGCACGCGGGCGCTGATTTCCTGCGCGGTGTACTTCTTGTCGTCGATGGCCACGGACCAATCGGTGCCGATGTGGCGCTTGACCGAGCGGATGGTGCGGTCGACGTTGGTGACCGCCTGGTTCTTGGCGGGCTGGCCGACCAGAACCTCGCCGTTCTTGGCGAACGCGACGATCGAGGGGGTGGTGCGCGATCCTTCAGAGTTCGCGACGACGACCGGCTCGCCGCCTTCGAGAACGGCGACGACCGAGTTCGTGGTCCCGAGGTCGATTCCGACCGCACGAGCCATGGTGGTTCCTCCTAGTTGACGTAACTACATGTGTCGGTGCTGGGGTTTCAGGCGATCTACCCGCCCTGCGACATCCGCCCGGGCCTGCCGGGTCGGGTGCCGCGAGACCTCGCCCCAAGCACCTCACGGAGCACGGTCCCAGCAACGCTGAGCGTGGTCGGCTCAATCCTGCACCCATTCGACACCGGGCGTCAACTGAAACTTGAGCCGAATACACTCAACGTTGTCGATCAGCTCAACCGATGACCCCACACGGTCTATTCCCGATCCGGGAAGAAAGGGCCGTCACCCGCCATTCTCCTCAGGTCCGAGAGCCGAGCCGGCACCGGTGACCTCTGGTGATCGGCAGTCGCTCGATCCACCCGGTTTCGCGACGACGCCCTGACGCTCAGCCGAGGTGCCGGTCGCGGTCCGGCTGCCGATCGAGCCACGAAGGCGCGACCGCCGCGGTATCCGGGTAGCCGAGCGCGGGTAGGCCGTGCTCGAGGTAAACGGCGTGGCCCTCCAGGCGGGCTCGGAAGGCCTGCCAGATGCGGCGGGCCGGCTCCGGTGCGGCGACGGTGTCCACGGTATCGACGCGGACCCACTGCCAGCGGTCCAGTTCGCCCTCCCGCAGTCGGATGGCCGATTCGTCGCCGAGTTCGCCGCAGTCGAAGATGTAGACGATCTTATCGCCCGCGAGTTTCTGCGCCCAGTCGTGCACGAGCAGCCGGTGCGGTGCGCGGTCGAGGCCGAGTTCATCGCGGATCGCGCGGCGACATGCCGCGGCTGGAGATTCGCCGGGCCCGACAGTGCAGCCCGGAATGTACCAATCACAACGCTCGGCCGAATGAACCAGCAGCACGTCCTCGTCGTGCACGAATAAGGCTCCTGCGGCCAGGCTCACCTGGGCGAATGGTTGCGTGTCACGGTCCGACATCACCTCACGACCTTCCTTCGCCGGGACCGGGAATACGCGGATTCGGCGGAGTTGCCACCGTTTGACCGTACCTGCTGCGACGATGGGCACGGTCTCTCCACTTGTACAGCAGCGCACATACGTCCTCGAACAGCTCGAGAAGGTGGGCTAAGCATGGCCGAGAAGATCTTCGACATCGTGTGGGATGCGATCGACGACATCCGCTGCGACGTCGAGAATATGCGGCTGCGGTCGCAGTTGATATTCGAACTGACCGACCGGATCGCATGCGAAGGTTGGAGTCCGGAGATCGCCGCCGAGCAGCTGGGCGTGAGCGCCGCGCGGATCTCCGATCTGCTCGGCGGCCGCACGCGGCTGTTCAGCCTGGACGCGCTGGTCAATATGATCGCCGCGGCCGGTCTTCGGGTGCGGGTGCAGATCACCTGATCCTCAGGTAGTGGCGAGCACCTGATCGGCGATCTCGCGGTCCAGTGCGACCCGGACCAATGCGGCGGCCAGGTCGGCGGTGTGGTTTTCCGGGGCCAGCTCGGCCAAGCGGTCCGGATCGGCCGGGAGTCGGACGCGTTCGGCGCCGCGCAGCGCCCGTTCGTCGAAGTGCGGTCGGACCCACGTCCATACATCCTGGACTTCGCGCAGGAAAATATCGCTGCCGGTCGGGCCGATGCCTTGGAACTGTTGCAGCAGTTCGGCGGCGCGGGCCGGGTCGTGTTCGGCTTCGTCGGCGAGTTTGCGCAGATCGCCGCCGTAGCGATCCAGCACGCGAGACGCGTTCGCACCCAAGCGCGACGCCGTACTTTCGTCATAGCGCTTGTAATGGGCACGTCCGAGTGCGTCGACGAGTTCTTGCCAATCGGCGTCCGCGACCCGGTTCGGGGTGCGATATCCGGTGCTCACCAATTCCTTGGCCGCGGCGACGGCGATATCGGCGGAGATTCGGGTGCTGAGCAATTCGGCGAGCATGAGGAGTTGGAACAGCGGAGCGGGTTTATCGGCCAAGTCGATACCGGCCTCGGCCGCATAGCCGCTGCCCGCCCGGTCCAGCAAAGCATTCACCACATCTTTTTGAGTCATCGCCTGCTCCTGGGTTCGATATCCGGGACTTACCCAAGGGCCGGGGGTCCACACCCGCGGCGGGACCTACGCGGTGTAATCCTTGGCGGCGACCGTGCGAGCGACCTGCTGCGGCTCCGCGCCGATGAGACCCCGCCACGGCAGATACGGCAGCAGCCGGACATTGAGATTGCGCATGCGGATCATCGAATTGCTCGGCGGTGCATACCATTTGCCGACACCCTCGGCGAAGGTCTGGCAGGCCCGCACCATCGGCAGCATTTTCCGCGCGGTAACGGGCGAAGGCGATGGTGTGGCTGATCGATTCGGACCACGCGCCGTCCGGTAAGGAGTTGACCGACGTGTTGCGCCGGATCACCGGATAACCGTTGTTGGCTCGCGCCGCATCACCCGATGACCACTACTGCCTCGCACCACGCCACCCGAGGACCACCGCTGCCCGTGCCACGTCATCGGTGGGCGGGGATCACTCCGGCAGGAGGCTGAGGGTGCCTTCGGCGCTGCGAGCCGCGGTGAGGCAGGCGGTGGTGGTGAACTGGTCGGCCAGGGGGTGGCGGGCACGGGCACGCCATTTCCGCACGGCGGCGAGAGCTTGGGCGCGCTGTATCGCCGGGTCGGTGCCCAAGGGCAGGCCGAGTCGCAGGTTCGGGGCCACGCCGGAGCCGCCGATCAGCCGGTGCAATTCGGCGAGATCGGCTGCGGGCAGGGCCAATTCATCGGTGCGCAGGCGACCGAGGAGGCGCAGTTCGGCGAAGCCGTGAACGTCCGCGAGCAAGGTGCGGACTCGGGGCAGCAACTGGTCGGCGGAGGTGCCCGGATAGACGGTGAGGACCCGGGCCAAGGCGGTCAGCGCCGAATGCGCCTTGAGTTGGTCGGCGCGCTGACCGAATTGGACGTCGAGTACCGAACGAAGCTCGTCCACGCCGCTGCGGTTGGTCAATTCCGCTGCCAGCGTGGCGGAGTCGCGCACGCCGAGTCGGATCAGGGTGACCGCCATGCGAATTCCGAACAGACCGAAACGTGCCGCGAGCTGGGCGCGGAGTTCGGGCGGGACCGGGAGCTGAATATCGGGACGCGCGAACCGATCCGCCGAGAGCAGTGCCGCGCTCAGCTCGTCGACCGACACCCGGGCCAGCGCCTCGAAGGCGGTGAATTCCTGCTGACGCAGGGTTGCCGCGGCGAAGGCGAGCAGACCGGCGACCGGAATAACGGCCTGGCACAGTCCCGTTCGCTCCAACTCGCCCGCGAAACGCGCCGCGACCTCACGAGCGGAGTGCAGTGCGTCTATTCGGCCCGCGCCGATCTCATCGGCGCGCGAGACCACACCGATTACTCCGAGTGGACCCGAAATACCCTGTGCGCCAGCGGTTCCGGTGCCGACCCGTTCGAGAAAACCGACATCGGCATCGTCGAGGCGGCGCAGCAGATAGACCACCGCATCCGCACCCGGAATAGATAGCGCCATACCGCGGTCGCCGTCCGCGTCAGCGGGTGTGAGCAGTCGCGCGGTCCGCAATGACACCTCCCGCGACAGCGACGATGTCCCCGGGGTGTCGATGATGGTGGTGTTCGCCAAAGCGGCGGCGGGCCACTCGACCTCGAGATGGTCGACCTCGCGCGGGCCCGGCGCGTTCCAGTTCAGTCGTTCCAGATCGAAGGTGAGTCCGTGCGTGCCGCTGCCGCGGCGCACCACCACATTCGCCGTCGAGCCATCCGGTGCGTAAGCAGTGACACTCGGGGTCGAGCCGTTGCGGTACCAGGTGACCACGCGCGTGCATTCGGTCGCGTCGGTCGGCGCGATATCCTGGCCGACCAGGGAGTTGAGCAGGGTCGACTTACCCGCCTTCAACGAACCCGCCAGCGCAACCCGCAGCGGTTGATCCAGGCGGCGGGCACAGTCGGCAAGCAGCGCACGCGGTCGCGGTTCGCGCGGAAATGCCTGCCTGGCCGCGGCGACCAGTTGATGCGCCTCGGCGACAATGCCGGGCGCCCGCCGAGCATCATGCCGGGTCACGTCTCTTCTCACGGGGTTACCGTACCGGCGCCCCCTTTCCCCGGCGCGGTGATGGCAGGCTGCATAGCGTCCGCATAGCGTCGCAGTTCCGCGACCATGTGCAACTGCCGGTCGAGTACCGCGCAGCGCTCGGTCCGGCGGGCCGTTTCCATATTCGCCGCCTCCTGCGCTGCGCGCAGTGAATCGTCGATGGAGCGCAGGCTGCGCTCGGCGACACCGGTGTAGTGATCGCGCAATGCGCGATGGATGCGGTGCAGGCGGTCCTTGGATTCCTTGCCCGCTTGGAAGGCGACATCGTCGATGAAGCGCCGGATCGCAACCTTGGCCTCGTTGCGGCGCCGGGCCAGCCTGGCCTGCTTGTCATCGCGGAATGCCTTGCCGCCCACCAGGACACCGGCACCGATGGAGATCGGATTGAGCATCGCGAGTCCGGCGAAGGTGGTCGCGAGCCCCACCATCAGCACACCACCGTAGGAGCCGCGCATGCCGACCAGAATTTTGCTACCGAAGCTGATATCGGGTTCCAGATCGGCGAGGGTGCCGCCGCCGGCGCGGCTGTCCTCGGCGTGCAGGCCGGAACTCACATCGGGCAGTTCGACCGTGCCGATCTCGGTGAAGTGCTCGGCCACCCGCTCGGCGAGTTCCACGGCCCGGGTATGCGTCCAGAGGAGGTTGTCGCCGAGCGCGGAGTCGATATCGCCGGTAAGCCATTCGGCGATCCGGTCCCAAT
This sequence comes from Nocardia citri, assembly GCF_054065835.1. Taxonomy (NCBI): domain Bacteria; kingdom Bacillati; phylum Actinomycetota; class Actinomycetes; order Mycobacteriales; family Nocardiaceae; genus Nocardia; species Nocardia citri. The sequence goes on along the minus strand of NZ_JBSUQM010000001.1, from coordinate 466,045 downwards.
GGCGGCCCGGATCGTGTGTATCGATCCACTCCTCACCGGTTCTGGCGATCTCGCGCAGGCGTTCGCGCAGATCGTGATCGACGTCGCCGGCCAGATCGGTAATGCCGTCGGAGAGGGTCAGCTGCCAGGCCGAAGTCCGCCGGTGCAGATCCTCGGCGGTGGTCTTCGCCAATTGCAGTTCGCGGACCGCCATCGCGCCCTGTCGGGGATCACGCAGCGCGACCAGTTCACTGCCGAGCGCCAGCGCCAAATGCTCTGCGGCGGACTGGATGTCGGCGGCCACCGCGAGCCGGGTCGCCGCCTGGTCACGGGCCACGACTTGCTCGCGGAGGAACTGGTACAGCACACCGAAGCCGGATTCGGCGCCCAACTGCTGGTCCTGCAGCAGCATCGCGTGCCGGCGCAACACCGCGGAAACCGGGATGATCGGCACCTCGACCCGCGCCCGGCTCAGATGGCCCTGATCGGCCTCGTGCACCTGGCGCCAATGCGGATACAGGTCGGTCTTGGTGAGCAACAGTGCGGTGGTCGGGCACAGTTCGCGAACCTGCCGCAGGAAGACCAATTCCGGTTCGGTGAGTTCGGTGGAGGCATCCGAAAGCACCAGAACCGCGTCGGCGGTGGCGACCAAGCCGAGCACGCCTGCCGCATAAGAACTTCCGTGCCCGCCGACACCGGGGGTGTCCACCAGGACGATGCCATCGGCGAGCAGCGGATTCGGCAGCTGGATCTCGATGCGCAGCACCCGGCGGCCGTGCGCCTGCGGGGTGCGGACGTTGATCACGCCGATCTCGTCGATCGGCATAGGAACTCGCGCCTCCTCGGCTCCGCTCGGACCGGCCAGCACGAGTCCGGCGTGTGGTTCGGGACCATGGGTGAGCAAGGTGGGGACCGCGGTGGTCGCGTCATCGCCGACGGGGCAGATCTCGAGATTCAACAGCGCGTTGATGAAACAGCTCTTGCCCTGACCGAGCTGTCCGACGATCACGATACGGCGCCGCGGATCGCGGACCCGATCGGCCGCGATTTCCAGGCGACCGACCAGATCACTGCGCCCCGCGGCGCGCGCCGCGGCGATGGTTTCACCCAATACCGTCAGCAGCGGTACCGCGGGCGGTTGAGCATTCACGGCCGGTGTCCCCATCGAACCTCTTTCGTACGAATATCCGCTGACGCAGATACCTCTTAGTGCAGGAAGGCGTCGCCGCCGAGATCGGTGCCGGCATGTCCGGCCAGATCGGTACCCGCATGAGTATCGGTGAAGAGGCTGGAATCGCTGTGTCCGGTGACCGACGTGTCCAGATGCGAACCGGCCGAACTGTCGAGTCCGGAACCGAAGGCATTCGAAACGTCCAGCGACGACCAGGTATGCGCGGTCGACCCGACGGTCGAGGCGGCGCCGCCGGTCACTGCCGAACCGGCGTGACCGCCCAGATCCGCCGTGCCGTACGCCGCGCCACCGGCACTGGAGTGCACCGTGGAATCGACGCTCGACGAGAGCCCGCCGCCGAGCCCGGCATCCGCCGAACCACCCGTGGAAAGCCCCGTCGCCAAACCGGTTCCAGCATGCGCGCCACCATCGATGGCACCGCCGAGGCTGGTTTCCAGTCCACTGCCGGCCTGGACGCCGCTGCTGATTCCACTGGAAAGACCAGTCTCCAGACCTGTTCCGAGATGCGTTCCGGCATCGACCCCACCCTGCGCCCCGCTGGACACACTGCCACCGAGCCCGGTGGCCGCGCCGACTCCGGTGGACAGCCCGGTCTCCAGACCGGTAGCGGCGTGGCCCCCGGCATCAACCGCACCACCCAGACCCGACGACAGACCCGCACCAAGATCCGAACCGACATGCGCACCAGCGCCAACCGCACCACCCAGACCCGACGACAGACCCGCACCAAGATCCGAACCGACATACGCACCAGCGCCAACCGCACCACCCAGACCCGACGACAGACCCGCACCAAGATCCGAACCGGCATGCGCACCAGCGCCAACCGCACCACCCAGACCAGATGCCAGGCTGCCGCCGAGCCCGGCAGCGGCCTGTGCACCGCCGCTGACACCTGTGGACAGACCCGCACCGGCCTGCGTTCCGGCGCCGACCGCACCCCCCAGACCGGTGGACAAACCACCGCCCAGATCACCCGCGCCACCGAAGGCACTGGAGAACCCGCCCGTGGCCTGCGTACCAGTGTCCACAGCACCACCCAGACCCGATCCGACCGACGCACCGCCACCGAGCGCCCCGCCCAGACCGCTCGACAACCCACCACCGAGCTGAGCACCAGCACCGAGCGCCGCACCGGTAGCCAAACTCGACTCCAGCCCCGTCGTCACCTGAGCACCGGTACCGATCGCCGACGAAGCCCCACTCGACACCCCACCACCGAGCCCGGCACCGGTCTCGAGCGCACCGCCCAAACCGGACTCCAGCCCACCACCGAGCTCACTACCCGTATGCGCCCCCGCATGGAAGGCCCCTTCGATCCCCGAAGTCGCCTGTGCCCCAGCATCAACAACACCATTCACCCCTGTGGACACTGCACCCCCCAGCGCCGCACCGGTCTGGGCACCAGCACCCGCCGCACCCTCGAGACCGGTCGACAAGCCAGCACCGAGTTCCGATCCCAACTGCGCACCGCCGCCGACCGCACCACCGATTCCGGAGGACAGCCCGGTTTCCAAACCACCGGCCGCCTGCGAACCAGCGTCAACGGCACCACCGAGACCAGTGGACAGATCGCCACCCAGATCGGCACCCGCCTGCGCGCCGCCTCCGACCGCGCCAGTCACACCTGTGGACAGATCCGCACCGGCCTGTGCACCGGCACCTGCCGCACCACTCAGACCGGTAGACAAGCTGCCACCCAGGTCAGCACCCGTATGCGCACCGGCATCAACAGCGCCGCCGAGACCTGTGGACAGTCCGGCACCGAGATCGGTCCCCAGATCCGCGCCGCCACCGACCGCGCCACCCACAGCTGCGGACAGACCAGCGCCCGCCTGGGCACCGGCACCCGCCGCACCACCCAGACCAGTCGGCAGACTGCCACCGAGACCGGCACCCGCGTCGACAGCACCGCCGAGACCGGTCTCCAAACCCGAAATCGCTTGTGTCCCTGCGCCGATCGTGCCACCGAGATCCCCACCAACCTGACCACCGGCACCAACGGCACCACCGAGGCCGGTAGCAGCTTGGGTACCCGCATCGAGAGCACCACCCAGACCAGCACCGAGATCCACACCGACCTGTCCGCCGGTACCAACAGCACCACCGAGGCCCGCCTCCAGACCCGTTGCGGCCTGGGTACCCGCACCGACAGCAGCGCTCAGACCGGTCGAAAGGCTCGCGCCCAGATCGGCGCCCGCTTGCGCGCCGGCACCGACGGCGCCGCCGAGGTCGGCTCCTAGTTGGGTGCCCGCTCCGATGACGCCGTTCAGCCCGGCGCCGAGGTCGGCGCCAGTGTCGACCGCGCCGCCGAGGCTTGTCTCCAAGCCCGAAATCATCTGTGTACCGCCGTTCAGGCCCGTACCGAAGGCGGTGTCCAGACCCGCGCCGACCTGTGCTCCGGAGCCGAGCACGCCTTCCAGACCACTGGCCAGATCGGCACCGGACTGCACACCGAGCGCACCACCCAACGCACCACCGAAACCTGTGACGGCCTGCACACCGGCGCCGATGGCGCCGCCGAGGCCGGCGGTCAGATCCGCGCCCGCGCCGGCGATGCTGCCGAGACCGGCGCCGAGGTCGGTGCCGGCCTGCAGGCCGGCACCGATCGCGCTGTCGAGCCCGGCACCCAGATCGAGTCCGGTGCCGACACCGAGGCCGAGGTCCGCGCCGAGGTCGGCACCCGTGTCGGCGGCCGCACCGAGTCCGACCGCGGCGGCGGTATTGGCGCTGGTGGCGGCTGCGGCATTGGCATCGGCAGCGCCCGCACCACCGCCCGCACCACCGGCCGCGACAATCGCCGACAGCTGTGAGCCGCCCGCGATCAGGGCAGATTCGGCGACCATGGGGGCGACGGCGGCGATATCCTCCGGCGTCACGGCGGGCAAACCGGCCGCTGCCAGCGCCTGTCCGGGGTTCGCGCAATAACCCACTGCGGCCTCGTGGTCGCGCAGCAGGTTGAGAATGAACTCGAGAATCGCGTTGGGTGTCATCGAAATCATCTCCTGGATGAGCGGACCCTGGCGATCCGCAGTCGTTGGAATGCATTTCACGCTAGGGAGGCCCGGCGTTACTTCGAAACGGGGCGCATCCCTAGTACGCACCACCGGTTCCGGTTAGGGGCACCCGAATCATTAGGGGAATTCCCCCGCACCGTCCCCGACTGAGTAACGGCGGATCCCCAGCAACCGACAGAAGTGTTGCGGCTGGCAGGCCCACTCCGGCTGCCCGTCTATACAGCAGCGACTACCGGGCCATACAGTTTTCGAACGGGGTTCTCGAATGACAGAGCGTCTGGCGCTCGGCATCACTGTCGGAGCGTCGAATTCGGTCGCCGTGGCGACTCCGGGGGACGGCAGCGACTACGACAGGGGCCACTCCGGCGACACGGTCATCACCCATCCGAGTGTGTTGCGCCTCGCCCCGCAGGTGCCGCCCGCATTCGGGAGCGGTGCCCGCCACACCGGCAGGCACTCGGGTGACGTAGTTCTCGACGGCTTCCTCGCCCGGGTCGGCGATCCGGTCGACATCCTCGCCGAGGATGGAACCGCCCACTCCGCAGCGGATCTCGTCGCTACAGCTGTCGGTTGCCTGATCGATGAGATCGGCGCGGGCGCCGCGTCCGCCATGGTCACCTGCCATCCGGCGTGGTGGTCGCGACACACTGTCGATGTGCAGCGGGCCGCATTGGATCGGGCCGGCCTGCGCGAGGTGACCTTGGTTCCCGAGCCCACCGCGTCGGTGCGTTGGCTGGAGGCCGCGCACGGCCCGCTCGGCGACGGCACGGTTGTCGTTTACGACCTCGGCGCATCCGGCCTCACCGTCTCGGTTGTCCGCACCGGCGCACAGGCGGCCGTGCTCGGCGCCCCATTGCGCACCACCGATGTCGCCGGCGCCGAATTCGATCTGTTGACCATTCGCTATGTCCTGGCTAATGCCCTGCGTGGAAATGATTTCGATCCGTTCGATCCGGTGGTCGAACAGGAATTGTCGGCATTGCGCGATCGCTGCCGATATGCGAAAGAAGAGCTTTCCACAAATACCGCGACAGTTGTCCCGGTCCGTTTGAACCCGGCCGATCACCATCCCGAAAACATCCGACTGGTTCGCGGCGAACTCGAAGACCTACTGCGTGCCCCGCTGCTGACCTCACTCGAGCTCATCCGCGACGCGGTACATCGCGCCGGACTCGATATCGGCGATATCGGACGCGTGCTGCTCACCGGCGGCGGCGGAGCCATTCCGCTGGTAGCCGAGTTGATCTCCACCGAATTCGGACTCCCTGTGGTCGCCGCGCCGCAGCCGCGGCTGACCAGTGCGCTCGGCGCCGCCGAACTGGCCGCGGACCTGCTGTCCGTCACCGTGGATCGCACACCGGTGGCGGCCATGGGCAGCAACGCGAAAACCGAGGAGCTGCCCACTGTGCCGCGGCCGGTCGAAAAGGCCGCGAACAGCGCCAGTGTGACCAGCAGTGCCGCGGCGAGCAGCGGCCGGTCGCGCGAGTCCGCGACCGGCAAGAGCCTGCCCGGCCCGAACAACCGACCCCGCCGCAGACTCAGCGGCCGCCAGCGCGCCGCCATCATCGCGGGCGCGGCACTGGTGCTCGGCGCACTCGCGACCGGCACGGTCGCCATCGGCACCGGCGCGCAGCCCGGCCCGAACTCACCGGCGAGCAGCGATCCGACGACCGCACCGGGCGCATCGGTCGTCGCGGCGACCAACGACGGCACGTCAACCGGCTCGGCGTCGACCTCCGCGAAGGGGTCGCCCGTCGGCAGCCCGAGACCGAAACCCGCTGCGGGACAACCCGGTTCCGCCGGATCGAGCACCACCGCGGTGGTGAGCAGCGAACCCGCGGCCGGCCAGACCGCCGACGGTCAGCCCACCCAGAGCCAATCGGTTTCCGGCCAACCGGCCACCCAGCCGTCGGCGGAATCCCCAGCACCGCAAACACAGCCCGCGCCACAAACGCAATCACAAACACAGCCCGCCCCGCAGACCCCGGTGCAGGTCCCGATCCCGACAGTGACGCTGCCGACCAATAACCCTTTCAGCGACCCCGTCGTATCCGGACTGCCCAAGATCCCCGGAGGCAGATAATGGGTGATATCGCCTTCGACACGCTGCCCTGCGCGCGTGAGATCTTCCGCGAATTGGACTCCGCGGACCGGGAACCTGTCGTCTATCTGATCCGGGGCCGCTCCGGCTCCGGCAAATCCACCCTCCTCTCGGTGATCCGGACCCGCCTGCGCGCCAACGGTATCCCGTTCCGGGACGATCCCGTGCTGCCCGAACACCTTGTGCCGCAAGCCGACTCGCTCGACCGGGCATACGCGATGACGGAGGGCCACCCGGTCGACGGGCAGCAACTCGGCCTCGGCGATCCGCGCACCAACCGAAGGCCAGCCAACGGCGCGGACCACGCGTGCGGCAACGGACACGCAACCCGAACCGCCGAGAAAGCGCACACCATCCATCGCCTCGACAACGCGACCGCAGACCGAACGATCCACCGTCCCGACGGCGTGCACCCACGCACCCCGCGCCCGGCCCTGATCATCGACAACGCGCACACCCTGAGCGAATCGGATCTCCAATCCCTCTGCGCGACTATCGAATCCGGCCGCTACACGGTCATTGTCGCGACCCAGCCGCGCCCACACGATCCGCGGCTGCGCACCCTCGCCGACGCCGTCGCCCGTCGCGGCCGGGTGGCCGATCTGCGTGCGCTCGGCGTCTCCGATATCGCACCGTTCGCCCGCGAACTTGGCATGGCGGTGCCGCGCCCGGTCGCCCAGCACATCCACCGCCAGACCGCGGGCAGCCGCGGTGGTGTGGTCGCCGCGCTGACCGCCGCCTGTTCGGCCCGCCTCGATGCCGGCATGTGCGCCGTCGATGACTCGGTCGCCGCCTGGGCCCGTGCCCTGCTGGACGATCTCGAGCCGGACCTGCTGGAAACCCTGGTCGTGGCGACCACTGGCACCGGCCTGGACTCCACCGAACTCACCGAGGTCCTCGGCGTGGATACCGCCGCGGCCCAAGACCTGATCGACCGGGCCCGGGCCAGCGCGCTGGTCACCGATGCCGATCTGCTGCTCGAGCCCGCGATCGCACCGCTGCGCACGCTGCTCGGCGATCGACGCTTCGTAGCCGTGCAGCGCCGCCTGCTCAACGCGCGACTGGACGCGGGCCTGCTGCGCGACCACACCGCGCTGCTGCTCGCCGAATCCGGCGTCCGCGATCAGAGCCTGGCCGAATTCCTCTGCGCCGCAGCCGAAAAGGCGGGAGGCGAGGCTGTGCGCTACTACGCCGCCGCGGCGGCGGCCGGTGCCGATCCCGAGGTCATCGCGCTGCGCTGGGCGGAAGCCTCGGCGCGCACCGGCGACGGCGATACGGCCATGCGATTGGCCGAGCCGTTGCTGGCCCGTCCGGGTGTCACCGGTGCGGAACTCGCTGCGGCCGTGCGGATCTGCGCGGCGGTGCTGACCCGCCGCGGTCTGGTCGGGCGTGCCGCCCAGTTGTATTCCTGGCTCGGCGCCCACCGTGTCGGGGCGGATTGGGCGGTCGGCGCGACCGTGCAATACCTCGCCGGTGCGGTGACCGCCGCTGCCGAGTTGTCCGAATCGGCGACGCAGTGGCCGCCTACCGAAGCCAACGCGCACGCCCGCCTGATCGCAACGGCACTCTCGCGCACCATTGTCGAATACGAAACTGGTACCGCCGCAGCCGTATCCGCGCTCATCCAGGCCGCGCAGGCCGATGCGAGCACCGATCGGTTCCTGCCGTGCACCGCGGTCTCCATCGCGACACTGCTGTGCCTGAGCACCGGCGAACCGCGCCGCGCCGGTGAGGCGCTGCGCCGGGCCACTACCAGCGGACTGCGCAGCCACCAGTTGCCGGTGCTCACCGCGTGGGCCGCGATGCTCGGCGGCGACGAACAGGCGGCCGCCAGCACCATCGCCGCGCTGCACATGGACTCACTCGATATCCGCGACCGCCTGCTCGCACACGGTGTCGCGGTCGGTCTGGCCCGCCGTGGCGGCGACCATGCCGTACTCACCCGCGCCTGGCAGGCGGCCTATCCGCTCTTCGACGATGTGGACGCCGATCTGCTGACCCTGCTGCCGGTCGGCGAACTGTGGCTCGCCGGCATTCGGCTACGCGACGAGCGTCGGATCACACCGCTGGTCGATGCCTGCCTCGCGCTGCTGCGCCGGCTCGACCAGCCGCCCGCCTGGGCCAACGCCTTCCACTGGTATGGCGTGCAGGCCGCGATCGCACACGAGAGCCCGCAGGAGCTGCTTCCGCACGCCCGGCTGCTCAAGACCGCGGCCGAGGCCGGTGACCGGCATGCCGCGATCCTCGCCGACGCGGGCCGCACCTGGGTGCTGGTGCTACGCGGTCAGGTCGCCGCGGCCCCGGTGCAGTCGGCGGTGGCCGGACTCACCGAGATCGGCCTGACCTGGGATGCCGCCCGGCTCGCCAGCGAGGCCGCGCTGGCCGCCGCCGATTCCGCGACCGCGACCGCACTGCTGAAGTTGGCCAGAACCGTCCGGGCCGAGGCCCGTCCGCAGGAGTCCGCGGTCCGGCCGCCCGCACCCGCCGCGGCCACCGGCGACGGGCAGGGCGCCGCCCCGGAACCGACCGCCGGCGCGGCGATTCTCAGCGATCGCGAACGCGAGGTCGCCGAACTCGTCCTACTCGGTTTGACGTACCGGGAAATCGGCGCTCGCCTCTATATTTCCGCCAAGACAGTGGAGCATCATGTCGCGCGTATCCGACGCCGGATCGGTGCTCGTTCCCGTTCGGAGTTATTGTCGATGCTCCGCGCCATGGGACACGGCTCGCTGCTGGTGTGATCTGGGTGCGGGCCGATCCGTGACGCCGAAGCGAGGTAATTGAGGATGGCCACTGGGGTGGGCCTGCACATCGCCGAGGACAACTGCACAGCGGCCATAATCGCCGATAACGGCGAACCGACGTTCATAGTGCGCGAGTCGATCCTGCACATGTCCGACGACGGCGACACCGCCCTCGGTGGACCGGTCCCGGACGGTCACACGCATTCGATCACCGGTTTCGCGGCGGCGGTCGGCGATCCGGCCGGCATCTCCGTCGACGACGGCCCGGCTTACCGGGCCGAGGACCTGGTCGCGACCGCACTGTTCTGCCTGATCAACCTGACCGCCGAACATCTGAACGGCGCCGCCGAGTTCTACGCGACCTACCCCGCGGGCTGGCCGTCGCAGTATGTGCTCTCGCTCCGCGATGCGCTGGACTACCTCGGCCTGAAATCGGTATTGCTGGTCAGCGAGGGCGACCTCCCGGGCAGTGCTGCCGTCGCACCGGAGCTGTCCTACGCCTACGACGCCGCGCGCGCCGCGTTGGCCGCGGTGCTGGCGACCCCGGCCGGCGCAACCCCGCCGGATCCGAGCAATGCCGAGAACTCGACCGTCGTCACCGATGTCATCCCGGCGATGCAGACACCCGAGGTCCAGCCGCAGGCCTATTCGGCGGCGATGCCGGTCGCCCAACCGCTGATCGCGACCGCGGTCGAGGAAACAACACCGGATCCGCCCCCGGCCGCAACCCCTAAAAAAGACCGCGGCACACCGCTGCTGATCGCAGTCGCGGTCGGCATCGGCCTGATACTCGGTGGCATCGGCGTCGCCGTATTGTTCCGTGATCCGGGCTCGACAGCAGTGCCGCCGGTGCCTGACGCCAAATCCGATCAGGTTTCGACGAGCCCGGTCCCGCTGCCGCCGGTGGCACCGACCGAGCCGGTCACCACACCGTCGACGACCACCGAACCGCCCGTCGTCATCACCAGCAGCGAACCGGAGACCACCGAGCCGCCGACCACGACTCCACCGACCACCACGCCCACACCGACCACCACGACACCGCCGAGCACCACCCGGCCGAGCCGGACCACGACCACCCGTCCCGGCTTCCCCATGTGGACGCCACCGACGTGGACACCGCTGCCGTGGCAGCAGCCTTTTACCTATGAGTTGTCGCCTCCTGGTTGAGTTCGCAGCGACCTAGCCGGGTTTGTGCCTTAAAGTGATCGGCTGACCGGTGTAGTCGGAAAATTTGCGGCCACCAGGTCTGTCGCTGACGAAGACTGTGCGCCAACGGATTCAGCCCATGGCCCACGGATGTAGCTGGCACACCCGTGCCGACGAAGGGACTTCATGCGCAAGTTGGTGGCGCGCAGCGCCGCGGTCAAGGCTGCCACGATCGGATTCGCCGCGACCGTTCTCATCGCCCCCCTGCTCGTCACCACCGCCGCCTCGGCCGAGCCGACAGCACCGGGCCAGCTGTCCGCCGAGAACCTGCCGCCCGAACTCGTGGCGGCCATCGCCCGCGATCTGAAGATGACGCCGGCGGAGTATTTGGAGCGCTCCGCGAAGGCGCAGGAGCTCAGCGAATACGCGGAGGCGTTCCGCAGCGAACGTCCCGACACCTACGCCGGCGCCTGGCTCGGCACCGACGGTAAGCCGGTCGTCGCGGTCACCTCGGTCGACGCCGCCAAGATCGCCGCGGCCGACGGCTACCAGACCCATCTGGCCCCGATCTCGGCGAACAGCCTGGAGAACTCGCTGATCCAGCTGAATCAGTGGATCAATACGCTGCCCAAGGAGATCTCCCAGTCGATCAACTCCGTGGCGATCGATTTCCTCAACAGCCAGCTGGTGCTGTCGGTCGCGAACACGCCGGTCGGCCACGCGCTGAATCTGCCGACCCTGATCGCCAACGTCAAGGTCATCCTTTCGCCCAATAGCGGCGGGCCGATCGAGCGCCGTCCGATGGGCGGCGACACCTACATCACCGCGCCGACCTCGCTCAAGGACACCTCGCTGCGCAGCGTCGATGTCTGCTCGTTCGGCTTCAACAGCGTGGACGCGGCAGGTAACGCGCTGAATATCAGCGCCGGCCACTGCGACCCGAACCTGGAAAACGACGACCAGCACGCCGCGGTCTACCTGCCCAATATCAAGGACATCCCGAACAGTATCGAGCTCGGCAACTTCGTCACGGCGCGCCTCGGCGGCCCGACCGCGCTGGACTACTCGGTCATCAAGCTCAACGAGCGCTCGGTCAATGCGGGTATGGACCAGCCGTCGGTGCGCGGCTCCAATGGCACCACTCTCACCATCACCGGTACCGCCGAACCGGTCACCGGCGCACCGATCTGCAAATCGGGCCAGTCGTCCACCTTCACCTGCGGGTTCGTGGTGGCCGACCGGGTCGAAACCCAGCTGTACACCGCCGATGGCGTGAGCAAGACCGTGCGCGGTTTCGCCAGCTCGGCCTGCACGCTCGGCGGCGACAGCGGCGGCGCGATCGTCTCGGGCACGCTGGCCCTCGGCATCACCAGCGGTTCCAATGCCGCCGACGCACCCGACTGCAACGAGGCCAATATCGCCCTCGCGCAGTACGGCGGTACCGCGACGCTCGGTGTTCCGATCCGCTCGATCCTGGCCGATATCGACGCATCGGCCGGTGGCGGCGTCGGCTCCGGAATCGCACTGCGGACCCGTCCGAACGCCGGGTGACAGGATTTGTCGGACATCGCGATTCCGATAAACCGATGGCCGGTCGATTAATGGGCAGAAGAACAACACCCCGACTCGAGTAGGCATAACCGGCCCGACACCTTAAGGTATGGACATGCTCCTGCCACGTATAGGTCAGTTCCGATCAGCTGCGCGACAGACCCGGATCCGAAAAACAGTTATCGCCGCCTCGGCGGCGATTCTGCTGTTCGGCCCAACGGCGGCAGTAGCGAATGCGCAGCCCGATCAGCCGGCCCTGCCCGCCGACCTGATCGCCGCTGTCGCGCGCGATCTGAAGATCTCCCCCGAGGAGTATCTGCACCGGGCCGATCTGGCCCAGCAGCTCGCGGCCTTCGCGACTACCGCGCAGCGCCAGTTCCCGCAGGTTTTCGCGGGTTCGTGGCTCGCCGACGGCGGCAAGGCGGTAGTGGCCTTGGCGCAGGGCCCAGGTGCCGATGAGGCCCGCAAGGCGGCCACGTCGGCCGGCTTCGAAGTACAGAATGTCGCCAAGAGCGAGGCGTCGCTGCGCGGTGAGAAGAGCGCGTTCGAGCGCTGGCTGGCGGGGCAGCCCGAGGCGGTCTCCGCGCTGGTGCGCGGCGTGGTGGTCGATCCGGTCAACAACAGCATCGCGGTCCGGGTCGATCAGGCGGGCCTGCCGATGCCGAACTTCGTCGACCCTTCGCGGGTCATCGTGACCGCCCCGCCGATCGCCGGTGAGCAGTTGCAGACCACCCCGGCCGCGGGTGCGATGCAGACCGGTCCGCTGGCTGGTGGCGACGGTTTCGCTTCGATCGCCGGGAAGTCGTCGCTGCGCTGTTCGTTGGGCTTCAACGGCACCGACCGGAACGGCAATGTCGTGAATATCACTGCGGGCCACTGCAACCCGGATATCCCGTCGGCGGGCTCCGGAAATTCGGCCGGTGTCTATGAGCTGGCCGGTGATCGGGCTGGCGCGCAGGTGGGCACGTTCCAGAAGTCGGTGCTGGGCGCCCAGGACTACTCGATCATTCGGATCAACGATCAGGCCAAGGACCGGTTCACGAACAACTTCGTGCGCCAGCCCGGACAGCCGGTCGCGGTCGAAGGCGTCGCCGTTCCGGTGGTCGGCGCTCCGGTTTGCAAGTCCGGTGCGCGCACCGGCTTCAGCTGCGGCATCGTGAACGCGGTCGACCAGACTGTGCAGGTCGGCGACCGTGAACTCACCCAGGCCTTCTCCGCCAATATCTGCGCCCTGCCCGGTGACAGTGGCGGCGCGATCGTCTCCGGCCGAATGGCGCTCGGCATCTCGAGCGCGTCGTCGGTGGCCGACTTCCCGATCTGCGAGATCCCGAATCTGATCGGCGCCCTCACCGGCAATGCGCCGCAGCTGTTCGCGCAGCCGGTCAGCGTGGTCCTTTCGGACAACCCGGGCCTGAAGGTCAACGGCGGCTGACAGTACCCCGCGAAAAGGCCGGCAGCGACGCTGTCGGCCTTTTCGCTGTCTTTGGGGCGGTCCTCTGAACTTGCGTTGCCCTGGTGCGCGCAATGCCCTGGGCGGCCCGACGACCTTCCGGCATCCTGGAATACATGTGTTTGGTGTTGATCGGTTGGCGGGTCCATCCGGAGTATCGGTTGATCGTCGCGGCCAACCGCGACGAGTTCTACTCCCGCCCGACCGAGTCGATGCGATGGTGGTCCGAGGTCCCCGGACTGCTGGCCGGACGCGATCTGGGGGCGATCGGCAAACACGCGGGCGATCCGCCCGGGACCTGGCTCGGCCTGACCCGGGAGGCAAAGGGGCGCAATCGATTCGCCACGGTTACCAATGTGCGCAACCCGAAAGCCGAACGCAGTGACGCCCGTTCACGCGGAGCGCTGCTGATGGACTTCCTGCGCGGCACCGATGCCGGCGACGATACCCCGGGTCCGGAGCAGTACGTCCTCGACGTCGCCGCCGCTCCGGACGACTACAACGGCTACAACATGCTGGTCTCGGACCTCGAATCGCTGTGGTGGCACTCCAACCGCAGCGCGGTTCCGCCGCAAGAGCTGACACCGGGCTTCCATGGCGTGTCCAACGGCACCTTCGTGACATCGGCCGCACCGGGCTCCGCGGCGGCATTGGCAGCGCCCCAACCCATGTGGCCCAAGGTGCGCAGCGGCGTCACCGATCTGCGCACGGTCGTCGAATCGGATCCGGGAAATCTGGCCCGTTACTTCGAGGTGCTGGCCGATCGCGCCGAGGCGCCCGATGATCTCCTGCCGCACACTGGAGTCCGGCTGCGCCGCGAGCGCACGCTCTCGGCCAGATTCATCGCCAGCGCACTGCACGGAACCAGGGCGAGCACGGTATTGCTAGTGCGCGAGGACGGCTCGTTCGAAATGGCCGAGCGTTCATTCGGGCGGTTCGGGCGCGGTAAGGGCGAGGAAGTCTTCAGCGGCAGTCTGGATCTGCACGAGCGCCAGGCCTAATAACACAAAACCGGCCTGCCCTCCAGAGAGGACAGGCCGGTCGCGAGTTCGGTTCGAACTAGTTCGGCTGCTGCGCCGGGGCGGGCGCCGCGGCTGCCGCTACCGGCTTCTCGGCCCACTTGGTGGTGCCGTCCGGCGCCTGCAGGGTGTTGAGCAGGTCGATGCCAGCGGCGACCAGCGTCGGACCACCGACGGCGATGGTGCCGAGGATGCCGCCGATGCCCGCACCGATCGGCAGACCGGCGATGCAGCCGACGCCGAACAGCGGAAGCCCGAAGATGCAGCCGACGACCGCACCGATCGCGGTGCCGATGAACCCGCCGACCGCGGTCGCGATGCCGAAGTTGCTGGCGAATTCATTCTGCGCGCGCTGGTTTTCGATCGGCGACGCGACTTCCTTGGCGACGACCGGCTTGGCGACGACCGGCTTGTCCGACACCGTGAGATCCGCGGGCTTCTCCGGGGTGACCTCGAGCACGGTGCCGTCGTTCTTCATATCCGCTTTGACCGGCACGAGCTTGCCGTCGACGTCCACATTCAGCGGGAAGGAGACGAGGGTGTTGCCCTTGCCGTCACGCACGTTCGCAACCGTGGTCTTCGGGTCGTCGACAGTGGCGCCGGGCTCCTCGGTCAACGAGAAGGTCCCCCCCTTGAGCACCGCCACAACGGTCTTGTCCACCAACTTGACGGAATAGTTGACGCCGGGGTCGGCCGGTGCAGCCGGATCAGCATGCGCGGTTCCCAGGCCGACCGTCATGGCGCCGATGACCATCGTGGCAGCCGCGGTGGTGCTGCGGAGATTCATTCAGTTTCCAATCCATCATGAGGTTGTCCGCGCGCCGCCTCCGTACACGCGAGAGCGCTCATCAACCCGAGGTGGTCGGACCCCCGGATTCTCCCCGAGCAGTGTGAAGACATGCACAACAAACAGAACTGCCGTGAGCGTAATCCAATCGTCATGAAGATGCGAGATCGGCACCTCATACTGTGATCCCGGCGTGACCAAGCCTGTGCTTATCGATGAATCGGCACCAGGCACTGTTTGCGGCGGTTGTCGCCCGAGCCGACACATGGATCGCACAATCTTCGTGAGATCCCTCACAGCCGGAATCCGGGGCAAGCCCCAGGAAGAGGGGGCAAGCGACCAACCGCCGATCCTACGGTAGACAATTAAGTTACCGGTGGGTAACTTGCTTCCGGTTAGGATACGAGCCAACCGGGCGGTCACATCGCCGCCCACGCTCGTGTTGCTATGAAGAAAGGTCGCGACATGAATGCCCTGACATTGACGCTGGGCACGATTGGTGTGGCGTTCAGCCTGTTGGGTTGGGCATCATTCGTCGGTGGCGTCGGCAAGATGACCCGCGCGATCATGATCGGCCAACCCGCGCCGGATCGCTGGCGACCGTTCTTCCCGCGATTCAAGACGATGATCGTCGAATTCCTGGCCCACACCCGGATGAACAAATTCCGGACGGTGGGCTGGGCGCACTGGCTGGTGATGATCGGCTTCCTCGGCGGTTTCATCCTGTACTTCGAGGCGTACGGGCAGACCTTCGATCCCGAATTCCACTGGCCGGTCATCGGCAGCTGGGGCATCTACCACCTGTGGGACGAACTGCTCGGCATCGGCACCGTAATCGGCATCCTCGTGCTGATCGCCATTCGCCAGCTCAACCACCCGCGGGTGCCCGCGCGACTGTCGCGGTTCAGCGGTTCCCGATTCGGTCCGGCTTATGTCATCGAGGCGATCGTCTTCATCGAAGGCATCGGCATGGTCTTGGTGAAGGCGGGCAAGATCGCCACCTACGGCCACTCCGAGGCGTGGACCGACTTCTTCACCATGCAGGTGGCCAAGCTACTGCCGTCCAGCGCGGCGATGGTTGTCGTCTTCGCGTTCATCAAAATGGTTTCGGGCAGCACCTTCCTGCTGCTGGTCGGTCGCAATATCAACTGGGGGGTGGCCTGGCACCGGTTCGCGGCCTTCTTCAATATCTACTTCAAGCGTGAGGACGACGGCGGCGTCGCACTGGGTGCCGCGAAGCCGATGATGTCGAAGGGCAAGCCGGTCGATATGGAGACCGCCGACCCGGATGTCGACACCTTCGGCGCGGGCCGGGTCGAAGACTTCTCCTGGAAGGGCTGGCTGGACTTCACCACCTGCACCGAATGCGGTCGCTGCCAGTCACAGTGCCCGGCCTGGAACACCGGTAAGCCGTTGTCGCCCAAGCTGCTGATCATGTCGCTGCGTGACCACGGTGTCGCGAAGGCCCCGTATCTGCTGGCCGGCGGCCGCAAGGATATGGGCGGCGAGGAGATCGGCCTGGTCGATGGTGACGGCACGCCGAATGAGAAGAAGCTGGCCAAGATCTCCGAGGCGGCCAAGGCCGAGTCGCAGCGTCCGCTGGTCGGCGGCGAGGATGTCAACGGCATCATCGATCCCGAGGTGCTGTGGAGCTGCACGACCTGTGGTGCCTGTGTCGAGCAGTGCCCGGTCGATATCGAGCATGTCGACCACATCATCGATATGCGCCGCTACCAGGTGTTGATCGAGTCGGAGTTCCCCTCCGAGCTGGCCGGGTTGTTCAAGAACCTGGAGAACAAGGGCAACCCGTGGGGCCAGAACGCCAAGGACCGGCTGAACTGGATCAATGAACTCGACTTCCAGATCCCGGTCTTCGGCCGGGACGCGGACTCCTTCGACGGGTACGAGTACCTGTTCTGGGTCGGTTGTGCGGGTGCGTATGAGGATCGCGCCAAACGCACCACCAAGGCCGTCGCGGAGCTGTTGGCCACCGCCGGCGTCAAGTTCATGGTGCTCGGCGCGGAGGAGACCTGCACCGGTGACTCCGCGCGCCGGGCCGGTAACGAATTCCTGTTCCAGCAGCTCGCACAACAAAACATCGAACTGCTGAACTCGGTATTCGCAGGTGTCGAGCAGTCGCGTAAGAAGATCGTCGTGACCTGCGCACACTGTTTTAACGCACTGAACAACGAATACCCGCAGGTCGGCGGCACCTACGAGGTGGTGCACCACACCCAGTTGCTGAACCGGCTGGTACGTACCAAGCAGCTGATCCCGGTCGCCTCGGTATCGCAGCATGTCACCTACCACGACCCGTGCTACCTGGGACGGCACAACAAGGTCTACAACGCGCCGCGGGAGTTGATGGCGGCATCCGGCTCCACCCTCGTCGAAATGCCCCGCCACGGCGAACGTTCCATGTGCTGTGGTGCCGGTGGCGCGCGGATGTGGATGGAAGAGCAGCTCGGTAAGCGCATCAATATCGATCGCGTCGACGAGGCGCTGTCCACCTTGAACGGTGGTAACGAACCGTCCAAGATCGCGACCGGCTGCCCGTTCTGCCGCGTCATGCTCACCGACGGTGTCACCGCCCGCAAGGATGGCGGCGAGGTCGGCCAGGGCGTCGAGGTTGTCGATGTCGCGCAGTTGATGCTCGACGCCATCGACCGGGTGGACCCGTCGAAGCTCACCGAAAACCTGACCGTGGTGCAGGAACCGAAGCAAGCTCCCGAGCCGGAACCGGTTGCCGCCGAGGCCGAACCGGCCCCCGCCGCAGCAGCTCCCGTCGAGCCGAAGGCGGCTCCGGCCGGTGGCGGTCTGGCGATGAAGGGCGGCGGCAAGGCACCCGGTGGTCTGGGTATGAAGGGTGCCGCGAAGGCACCCGGGGCCAAGGTAACTCCGGCTCCTGCGGAGGAAACCTCGGCCGCGGCGACCGCTGCTCCGGCCGCGCCCGTCAAGGGGCTCGCGATGAAGGGCCCCGCGAAGGCACCCGGTAAGGGGCTCGGCATGAAGGGTGGTGCGAAAGCGCCAGGAGCCAAGGCGACCCGCGACGCTACTGCACCGGCCGCGCCGCCGGTCAAGGGTCTGGCAATGAAGGGCCCGGCGAAGGCACCCGGCAAGGGGCTCGCCATGAAGGGCGCGGTGAAGGCGCCAGGAGCGAAGGCACCGGCAGCCTCGGCCGAAGCCACCCCGGCAACGGAAACCCCTGCCGCCGAATCGGTTTCAACCCCAACCGAAACCAAGCCGTCCATCCCCGCCAAGGGCCTGGCCATGAAGTCCGGCTTCAAACGCCCCGGCCCCAAGGCCCCCGGCACGGCCACCCCGGCACCATCGGCGCCCGCCGAACCGGCCCCGGCAACCCCAGCAGCCGCAACGCAACCCGCCGACGAACCGCCCCAGCCCGCCAACGGCAACGGCTCCCCCGCGGTAACACCCCCGCCCGCCAAGCCCGGGGGCCTCGGCTTCAAATCCGGCGCCAAGGCCCCTGGCCGTAAGAACTGACGGGATAGAGATCGGCCCGGGTGCGCCACATCGCTCCCGGGCCGATCTCTTTCAGTGCAGTCGTCAGACACAGCATCCTGATATCATTTTTACAGGGAATCTGATATCAGGAGGTTCGCCATGTCTCGAACACTAATTGACATCGACGACGACGCTCTAGCGCTTGCCGCCGAAGAATTGGGCACCAAGACCAAGGTCGCCACTGTCAATGCCGCATTGCGGGAGGTAGCCAACCGGCGAGCGGTCTCGAAGATGATTCAACAGCTTCGCGATAGCGCGACCGACCTGTCGCCCGAGGCGATGAAGGGAGCCTGGCGCTGAGGACGACGTTCATGTTGGCTGACAAGTCGGCGCTCGAGTGGGTGCTCCGCGACGAGATCGCTTCGGCCGACTTCATGCGCGTGACCGGCGAACCAGGTGCATTGGTCGCCGCTTGTCATCTCACAGCGTTGGAAATCGGGTACTCCGCGCGATCGCATACCGACTACGTCGCCAAGCTGGCGGGCCAGAAGTCATTGGTCTGGCTGCCGGTAACCGAGGAAGTGATGGATCGGGCGCTCGCGGTTCAAGGCCTGCTGGCCGAACGGGGCGAGCATCGTCAGCCGATCCCCGATTTGATCATCGCCGCGACAGCCGAGGTTCACGGCGCAACGGTTCTCCATGTGGACAGTGGCTATCAAACGATTGCGGCCATAACCGGACAGCCACATCACCGTCTGAAGACAAGCTGACCGCAGGCTTCCGGTCGGCCTCCGTCCGCATCCGGAGTCGGCCGACCGGCACGCCGCCAGCTTCTCGTCGAGGAATGCGCGAACCTCGTCGCGAAAGGCCAGATCGGCCGCTGACCAGTCGTAATCCATCTGACCTCCCGGAGGGGTCTGCGTCAGTGCATCGGGTCGTCCTGCGGCCCCGTGCGACGCGACGCAATGTAGGTCCGTATCACCCGGAAAATCAAACTGCTGCCACCCGCCTGCACTTGCGGCGTCAGCAATCTTCGAATACGGCCTTGACGTAGCCCGCGGACTGGTAGACGTAGTCGTAGGCCCACCGAGCGACCGAAAGACGCGGCCGCGGATCCACCATCAGCACCTCACCGTCCCAGCATTTCCCCAGGACGTAGCGGGCCCGGGAGATATGCGGCGTGAAGGTGATGACAATGACGCGACGCCAACCTTGCGACGCCGCGAGTTCGGCGAGTTCACGACCCTCACCGCGTGTGGTGCGCGGTAACGGATCGAAGCAGGTGACCTGAAAGCTGTAGCGGCTGTGGCAGATTCGATTCACCAGCGCACTGTTTTCATATGGATCCGAGAACAGCACCCGTGGCGCGTAACCCTCGCCGGCCAACCGCAGTCCCAGTTTTTCGCGCCCATCGTGCGCGCCGCCGAGCACCAGAATCGCATCAGCTTTCGCGGGCACGTCGACCTGAGGCCGAACGTAGACCGGCCACAGCCCCGCGACCAGCACCACCACCGCAGCGCCTGGTACCAACCAGGCGCTGCGGGCCCGGATCCTGCGCTGGCGTCGCACAAGATCGATCGTAACCAGGCCGTCATCGGATGAGTTTGCGCAGGTCAGCACGGCTATCGGCAGTTCACGTCGCCACCTGTACATCTGCTGTTGCCGAGGCCATTGCCTCATTGACGTGGGGCGGCCATCGGCGGGTCTTATCAATCGATCATGCGATGCACAGTCTTCGGAACCGGGTACCTCGGGGCCACGCACGCGGCGTGCATGGCCGAACTCGGACACGATGTGATCGGCGTGGATATAGATCCGGGCAAGGTCGCGAAGTTGTCCGATGGCGTGGTGCCGTTCTACGAACCCGGGCTCGAGGAGGTGCTGCGCCGAAACCTGGACGCCGGTCGGCTGCGGTTCACCACCTCGTACGCGGAGGCCGCCGACCATGCCCAGGTACATTTCCTCGGGGTCGGGACGCCGCAGAAGAAGGGCGAATACGCCGCGGACCTGAAATATGTGCACGCCGTGGTGGATACGCTCGCACCGCTGCTGCAGCGGCCGTCGGTGATCGTCGGGAAGTCGACGGTGCCGGTCGGGACCGCCGCGGCGTTGGGTGCGCGGGCCCGCGCGCTGACCGACGCCGAGGTCGAAGTGGCCTGGAATCCGGAATTCCTGCGTGAGGGGTTCGCGGTGAAGGACACGCTGCGCCCGGATCGTCTGGTGCTCGGCGTGGATCGCGAACGCGAAAAAGCGCCCTGGGTCGAGGATCTCGTGCGCGAGGTCTACGCGGACCTGATCGCGGCCGAGGTGCCGTTCCTGCTGACCGATCTGGCCACCGCCGAATTGGTCAAGGTCTCCGCGAATGCCTTTCTCGCGACCAAGATTTCGTTCATCAACGCCGTCTCGGAGGTCTGCGAGGCGACCGGTGCCGATGTGACCATGCTGGCGGACGCACTCGGCTACGACGCGCGCATCGGCCGCCGATTCCTCAATGCCGGATTGGGTTTCGGCGGCGGTTGCCTACCCAAGGATATCCGCGCATTCATGGCGCGCTCCGGCGAACTCGGCGCCGATCACGCGGTGGCCTTCCTGCGCGAGGTCGACAACATCAATATGCGCCGCCGCACCAAGATGGTCGATATGGCGGCACGGGCCTGCGGCGGATCGCTGCTCGGCGCCAATGTGGCGGTGCTCGGTGCGGCCTTCAAACCCGAATCCGACGATGTGCGTGATTCACCCGCACTCAACGTGGCCGGGATGATCCAGTTGCACGGGGCGGTGGTGACGGTGTATGACCCGAAGGCAGCGGATAATTCGCGACGGGTATTCCCCACCTTGAATTACGCGACCGCGGTGACCGAGGCATGTGATCGCGCCGATGTGGTGCTGGTGCTGACCGAGTGGGACGAATTCGTCGCATTGCGTCCGCAAGACCTCGATCCGGTGGTGCGCAATCGGTCGATCATCGACGGTCGGAATTGTCTCAATCGTGCCACCTGGAGAGCCGCCGGATGGGTGTACGCCGGACTCGGTACACCGTAGAGTTGCCTGGGACGCGGGGGCGACGCCGGGACGATCACGTCCTGCCTCCGGGTCTGTCGGACGTCGACGGTATGGTCCCGGGAGCGGGCCGATCCACCGACGGGCGGCGCAGGCTCGCATGTCGTGATGTGTGAAACGGGATGGGCAGCTGATGAGTTCGGTACTGGGAGTTTCGGTGGGGGCCGGCGCCGTACGTATGGCGCGACCACACATCGTGCGCCCCGACGGTCCCATCGCCCCGCATTCCTTCGATCTGCAGACCATTCCGGTCATCGAACACCAGGTGGAGGAGCTGGCCGCCGAGGCGATCGGCGTGACGCTGGAATCCATGCCCGGTATCGCGGCCACCGCGATCGCCTACCGCAGTGAGCGGCAGGCCAAGGCCCTGCGCGCGGCCATGGCACGTCAGCAGCTCACCAATTACGAACTGGTGCCCGAAACTGTCGCCGCGGTCGAATTCGCGCAGGCCACCGGGGATATTCGCGGCATCTCCTCACTCGCCGTCTACGACCTCGGCGGCTCCGGGCTGACGGTCAGTGTCGTCGACACCCAGACCCGTGAGATCCGGCACAGCGAGCGCACCAGCGATATCAGCGGTGACTACCTGGATTCGCTGATCCGCGAACAGCAGATCGCCTCGGGCCGGATCGCGCATCCGCCGGATTCGGCGGGGCTGG
The DNA here is from genome assembly GCF_054065835.1 of Nocardia citri. Classification (NCBI taxonomy): domain Bacteria; kingdom Bacillati; phylum Actinomycetota; class Actinomycetes; order Mycobacteriales; family Nocardiaceae; genus Nocardia; species Nocardia citri. Next base: position 443,875 of record NZ_JBSUQM010000001.1, on the reverse strand, counting down.
CCGCCCTGGATGCCCTGTGCCGCGAGGCCAAGGAGCAACTGTCTACGAATACCGCCGTGGCGCTGCCCAGCCAACAGGGTCTGGTGCTGCTGGCACAGGAGAATTTCGAATCCCTCATCATGCTGGCGGTCGAATCGTCGGCGCGGATGGCCCGCGATGTCGTCGTGCGCGCGGACCGTCCGGTGCACGGTGTGCTCGCGATCGGCGGTTGTGCGCGAATTCCGCTGATCGCCAAGGTACTCGAACGCTGGATGGGTGTGCCGGTCATCGTTCCGGACAGTCCGGAGACGGTGGTCACCCGCGGTGCCGCCCTGATGGCGCGTCCGGTGCGCACGATCATCCAGACCCCGCAGCAGCACGCGCCCGCGGCGGATTCGATACTCGACAACGATGAGCTCTCGACCGCTTGGCTGTCCGCACCGCCCAAAAGTCCCCGCGGCAAGCGGGAAATCAATGGTGCGGTACTGACCGTAAGCGCCCTGGCCGTCGTCGCCGCGATCGGACTCGGGCTCGGTTACGGTCCACAGGTTCTCACGCGCGATTCGCAGAGCAGTGATCCGCCCATCTCGGTCTCCCCGACCAGCCCGCCGCGCACCACCCTCGATCCGCAAATCGCCGTCGCGCCCGCCAACACCACCGAGTCCAGCGAAGCGGTGGCCGCCGCCCCACCGCCGCGCCGCGCGACAACCAGCGAAGCCCCACCCGCTCCCGGCCCGAATACCATTGTCGTACCGGGCCTTCCGCCGATCGTGGTGCCGACCATTCCGCCCGAGATCTTCCCCTTCCCGGCGCCCGCGCCGCGCTGAGCGGTCAGCTACCGGCTTCGGTCGGCGGCGCATATGTGCGTTCGACGGCACTGTCCCATCGTGCGCGATCAGTACCGAGTGCCCTCGCCGCCCCACGTGCTTCCGTATCCACGAGAGTCGGGGCGGCGGTAGCCGCGGGGGTCGGTGTCGTAATCGGGTTCGTAGTCCGGTGAATCGGCGCTGTGGTGGCCGCGGTCGCGGTCGTATGCGCGAGGATTCGAGGGCCGGTCGTTCCAGGAGACCTGTCTGTTCGAGCCGGTGCCCGACTCGTCCCGGGGTTGCTCCGAGATCCGCCGCCGCCCGGTATCTCTCGTATCGCTGGTGACCGCGCCGCTCGACGGCGTGGCCGGACGCGGCGCACCGCCCGAACTCCGGGCCGATCCGGACGACTCGGACTTCGCATGACGCGAGTGCCGAGTGGGGGCCGCGGGTTCGGGCTTATGGCCGAAGGGACGGGCGAGCATGACAGCGATCGCGGTGGTCAATGGGACCGAAAGGGCCAGCGCGATACCACCGACGGAGGAACGGGCGATTTCGATGGCGATGGCGTCACCGGTGAGCACGTCGCGGATGGAGCGGCCCGCGACGCTGAACAGCAGCAGCAGCGGAAGCGCGCCACCGGCATAGGCGAGCACCAGGGTGTAGACCGTACTCGCGATATGGTCCCGGCCGACGCGCATGGCTGCGGCGAAAACCTCACGACGCGAAGCGGATTCGTCGATTGCGGCGAGTTCGAAGGCGGCCGAGGCCTGGGTGATCGTGACATCGTTGAGCACACCGAGCGAACCGATAATGAAGCCCGCCAACAGCAGGCCGGTAATGCTGACGTGCTGAATGTAGGTGGCGACGTTGGTGTTCTGTTCCTCGGATAGTCCGGTCAAATGGGTGATATCGATGGCGATCCAGGACAGCACCGCCGCCACGATCATCGATGTCAGCGTGCCGAGCAGCGCCGAACTGGTCCGCAGATTCACGCCGTGCGCGAGATACAGCACGGCATACAGGATCATCGCACCCGCGACCAACGCGACCGGAATTGCGGGCTTACCGTCCAGCAGCGCGGGCAGCATGAACAGCACCAGCACCGCGAAGGCGAAGACCAACCCGAGCAGTGCCCGCAATCCGCGCCAGCGCGCCACGACAATGACCACGATCACGAAGGCCAACACGATCAGCGTCAGCGGCAGCCCGCGCGAATAGTCCTCGAACGAGTACAGCGGCATTCCGCTGGGATCGGTCTGCCGCACGATCCGGATGTGATCACCGGCGTGCAGATCGGGTTGTCCTGGGCCGGGCGCGATTTCGAATAGGGTGTGATTGCCCTTGTGCGGACCCGAATCGATGCTGATCAGACTGCGCTGACAGGTGTAGCCGGCGGCGCGTGGCTGCTCGGGCTTATCGATGAACACCTTGCCGATCGAACTACTGCCGCACGCCCCGACGTCCTGCAGCACCACGGTTCCGGCCTCGGTCTGCACCGCGCCACCACCCGCGTTCTGCATCGGTAGCGGGATATCGATGTGCTGGCTGCTCGGCCACAGCACGATCGCGGCGATGACGACCACCACGCCGATCGCGGCGAGCAGTCCGACGACGACCCGGGCGGCGGTCGCGCCGATCGCGATCGGGCCGGAATGGTCGTGGTGATGGTGGTGGTGATCGCTCATGACGCCGCCTCGACGCCAGGCCTCGTTGTGCGCGACGCGCGCGGTGTTGTCGGTCGCTGGCTCACCGGACTCCTACCTTTTCGTCTGTAGTCCCGGGTGCGAGCTTAAAGGATTTCATTTTCAAGATCGGCTTCGCGGACCGGCAGCGAGCGACCGGGGAGCTGGGAGCCGGGAAAAGATTCCGGATGGAAGATCGGAAGGGGGCGGCGGAGAGCAGGGGGATGTCTCCGCCGCCCACAGGTCGGCGCCCAGGGGGGTAGGCGGCCTAACCCGAAGTCAGGTTGTCCAGGGGGGGTAGACAACTTGACCGGGCACTCGAAGTGCCAAGAGACACTGTACACAAAAAGTCTCGTTTAACGCTAGCTAGTAACCAAAACTCGAGAATATCCATACGCGAAGTATGTTTTGACCCCAGAAGCGGGGCGATCCGGTAGCCCGACGCGGTTGTCAGGGGTTCGGACCGCCCGGCCGCTACTGCCGGTAACTCGACAGGAAGTTCCCGAAGCGCTCGATGGCCACCGCGAGATCTCGTGCCCACGGCAGCGTGACGATCCGCACATGATCATGATTCGGCCAATTGAACCCCGTGCCCTGCACCATCAAGATCTTCTCCTGCAGCAGCAGATCCAGGATCAACTTCGAATCATCGTGGATTTCATAAACATTCGGATCCAGCCTCGGGAACGCGTAGAGCGCACCCTTCGGCTTCACACAGGAAACGCCCGGGATCATATTCAGCCGTTCCCATGCGACATCGCGCTGCTCGAGCAGCCGCCCGCCGGGCAGGATCAGGTCCTCGATGCTCTGATGCCCGCCGAGTGCCACCTGAATCGCGTGCTGTGCAGGCACATTCGGGCAAAGCCTGGTCGAGGCGAGCAGATCGATACCTTCGAGAAAACCAGCCGCATGCTCCTTGGGGCCGGTGATCGCCAACCAGCCGGAGCGGTAGCCCGCGACCCGGTAGGCCTTGGAGAGTCCATTGAAGGTCAGGCAAAGCAGATCGGGCGCGAGCGTCGCCAGCGAAATGTGCTTGGCATCGTCGTAGAGGATCTTGTCGTAGATCTCGTCGGCGAGCAGCAGCAGCTGATGTTTGCGCGCGAGGTCAACCAGTTGCTGCAGCACCTCGGTGGAGTACACCGCGCCGGTCGGGTTGTTCGGATTGATGACCAGCAGCGCCTTGGTCTTGTCGGTGATCTTCGATTCGATATCGCCGATATCGGGCTGCCAGCCGTTGGATTCATCACAGAGATAGTGCACCGGGGTGCCGCCGGCCAGACTGGTCATGGCGGTCCACAGCGGGTAGTCGGGAGCTGGGATGAGCACCTCGTCACCATTGTCGAGCAACGCCTGCATGGTGAGGGTGATCAGCTCGGAGACACCGTTGCCCAGGTAGACATCGTCGACATCGAGTTCGGGAAAGCCGGGGACCAGCTCATAGCGGGTCACGATGGCACGCCGGGCCGAGAGGATGCCCTTCGACTCGGAGTAGCCCTGGGCATACGGCAGCGCGGCGATGATGTCGCGCATGATCACATCGGGCGCCTCGAATCCGAACGGCGCGGGATTGCCGATATTCAGCTTGAGGATGCGATGCCCCTCCGCCTCCAGCCGTGCCGCATGCGCGCCCACCGGTCCACGAATTTCGTAGAGGACGTTCTGCAGCTTCGTGGATTGCTCCAGCACGCGCGGCGGATGGTGCGGTAGATGGCTACGACTCACCCTGCCTATGGTGCCATCCCGGGCAACTGGTTAATCAGTGCCCGATGGCAGCGCCCTCCGTGGAGGTTACGTCAGTGCGAACCTCGCCCCGCAGCACTTGATGTAGTCACGACGAGTTGCCCGGCGGGATGCCTTTGGCCGCAGTGGATCCACAGAACTCTTCGATCTTTTCATCGAGCAACCGCGCCTCGACGGCGTCGCGGAACTCCGGCCCGGCGATCCGCCGACGCAGTCCGATGAGCCGTTCCTCCAGTTGGGCGATGCGCTTGTCCTCGGCGAGGCCGAGCACCGGAATCAGCGAGGCGGCCGCGCCATCGAGACTGCCGTTGATCAGATGGGCGGCGGCGCTGTCCACCCGGGCCATGGCCTCCGCGCCATAGGAACGCCGCTCGGACGGGCCGTTCGCGTACAACTCGATGGCCTCTTGCGTCGCGGCCAATGCGGGTTCGGCCTGACCGAGATGGATATAGGTCGCGCCCGCGTAGTAGTGAGCCTTGGCCTCGTTGAAGCCGAACACGCCGCCGACCTCGTCGTGTAGTGAGTCGGTATCGGCCGCCTCGCGGGCATCGTCGGCGGCCCGGATGCAGCGATCGGCATCGGCGTCACTGCCCAACCGGGACCAGATCCTGGCCTCGATATTCAAGAGTCGAACCCTGGCCGTAGCCGATTGCGCGAACTCCTGTCCGCTCTGCGCCAGCAGCACCCCGCGACGCGGCCGATCGGACCAGTATTCGATCAGCGCGTGCATGCCGCGGGTCCAGGCGCGCAACCCGTTGTGACCACACAATTCCGAATAGGCCCAGGCCGCTCTGATCTGCTCGCCCGCGGCATCGAGATGGCCGAGATCGGTGCTCGCATTGGCGAGCAAGCCCGACAGCGTGCCGGCGAGCAGGTACAGGTGGCTGGTATCGGTGGGGCGCTGATGTCCCTCCAACAGCCGGTACACCCGGCGTCGCACCCGAAGCATCTCCACCATCATCGGTACCGGCGGGACGTGCACATATTCGTTCGCGATGCGCGTGACGTCGGCATCGAGCTGTTCCAAGGTGGTGGCACCCACATTGGTGCTCTCGGCCTGGCCGGCGTGCTCGCTCGCCTCGTGGGCAGCCGCCATGATCAGATCCCTCTCCGAAATCGCCGCTAACGCATCACCTCTCATCGCACCGGCGTCTATGAGAGCCAAAAGATCCGCGTCACTCGAATAATTTGCGCGGGCCGAGGATTCGGCCCGCCTGTCCAATCCAGGCGCGGCCGGTCGATCGAATACGGGCTGATCGATCATGGCCGCGAACCGTGCCCGCACCACTTCATCCGACCTGGCCAGGGAGGTATCGAGGGCGGCTTGATTGATCGGACGCGGATGGACCCGCGCACCGCCGGCCTCCCACTTCGATACCAGCCGCTCGTGCACTCCCAGATGTGCCGCGAACTCCCGGATACTCATCCGCCTGGCATCGCGAAGGGCACGGGCCTCCCTACCTGACCACTGCCGAACCACGATGTCATCCCTTCCGAACGAACTTCTTCCCAGAGTACGAGTGGAATGTGAGTGCGGCCACATGCAGAGGCTTTCCGCTATCAGAGGCAGCGGAAAGGCAGTGGAAGGCGGGCAGGTGGGCAGGCCCCGAAACGCCGTCCGGCACAGGACCCTTGGAGACGAGGAGGCAAGGAGTTGGCCGTGAACGTGGAGAAACTCGGAACAGTCGACGATTGGGTGGCCTACTACCGGCACGAGTTCGGCTTGCCGGTCACCGAACGCGGCGGGTTTGTGATGCTACCCATCACCGGTCGGGTCCGCGTTGTCCATCTGCCGACGATTCGGGCCGAAAAGGTCAGGGCCGCACTGGAACAGCGGGGGACGAGGGGCCCCATGCTGGCCAGGCAGATTCGCTGGAGCTTCCTCGCCGACCCGGACAGTCGGCCGGGCGCACAGGTATTGGAGGTGCTGAACCGTCTCGATATAGGCATGCCGGCCGTCGGCAGTGCCGTGATGTTGCCGACCGGGCTCGGTCGGTGGACCCGGGAAGGGTGCTACTGGGTCAACCCACCGAGTTGCGGCGACACGCTCCCACCGTTATCCGTCATCATCACGACGGCACTCGCGGTGGGGGCGGGTGGCGGGGATTGAATGCGTCGTCGGTCCCCGCCGCCGCTGCGGTGCCGGGCCTACCGGGTCCGCCCCTCTACTGGCAGTCGACAGGGGCGGACGCGGTCGGGTGTTGTCGAGCGGTTCCACGCGATCCGACGTGAACGAATGGCAGTGAAAGGCACCTGCGCCGATCCGACCGCGGCACAACCAATTCCGATTCGGCCGCCGAATGTGGTTGGAGTCGACGGTATTTCCACAGGCTGCTCGCCGAGCAGGTCGGCTCACCAGCGAGGATATGCGGGCGCTGCGGTGGATTCCCGCCAGCCCTCGCCGCTACCGCTAGGTGTGCAGTGGGAAGTTGAGGTAGGACCTGGAGGGGGTTGGGCCGCGCTGGCCCTGGTACTTCGAGCCCGTGGCGGCGCTGCCGTAGGGGTTCTCGGCCGGGCTGGTCAGGCGCAGTAGGCACAGCTGGCCGATCTTCATACCGGGCCACAGGGTGATCGGCAAATTCGCCACATTCGACAGTTCCAGCGTGATGTGTCCGCTGAAGCCCGGATCGATGAATCCCGCCGTCGAATGGGTGAGCAGACCCAGCCGCCCAAGGCTCGACTTGCCCTCCAGCCGACCGGCCAGATCGTCCGGCAACGTACAGACCTCGAGCGTGGAGCCGAGTGCGAATTCCCCGGGGTGCAGCACGAACGGCTCACCCTCGGCGGGCTCGACCAAGCTGGTCAGCTCATCCTGACGCTGCGCGGGATCGATATGCGTATACCGCGTGTTGTCGAATACCCGGAACAGCCGATCCAGCCGCACATCGATACTCGACGGCTGAATGAGGTCTTCCAGGAGCGGCTCGACGCCGAGACGCCCAGCGGCGATCTCCGCACGGATGTCACGATCGGAAAGCAGCACGCCGACGAGCGTAGCCTCTGCTCGATACCGCTGCTCAGCCGCCACATGTGGATAGCCGAACCGGCATCCACCCAACCGTTCGAAATCGCAGCGATACCCTCGAGCAGGGAGGTTGGCGGAATGGAGACCGTGTGCGGCGGTCAGCCCCGGCACCACGTCGGCGTTCGAAAGCCCGACCAGGTCCGGTCCGCAGAAGTTGACCGGCATATGGCCTGGTCTGATAGAGTCGCGGACGCGCATAGCGCAGTGCCGATGTAGTTCAATGGTAGAACTTCTGCTTCCCAAGCAGACAGCGCGGGTTCGATTCCCGTCATCGGCTCAACAACAGGAACAGGCCTTGACCAGCGCGAAGCCAGTCGGGGCCTGTTCTCGTTCTCAGCGTCAGCCAGCATGAATGTCACGAGTTGTCACAACCTCACCCAAAGTCTTAGTTACCGCAGATCAATAACACGTAATCTTCAGCGTTCGTAGGTGAATTCGTTTGCGTTAGAGATGTATTCGTGTATCTCTGCGGTGGTGGTGAGGGTGGTCGGGGTCGGTTCGGGCAGGTGGCCGGTGTCGTGGAGGAGGGCGCGGGTACGTGTGATGGCTTTGGCGATGGCGGTGGGGCTGATTCCGATGAGTTCGGCGAGGACGGTCCAGGGTGTCGAGAAGCGTTGTTTCTGCAGGGTGAGGGCGACGCGGTCGGCGAGGGAGGTGGCGGGGTGCCCGGGCGCGGCGCCCGGCCTGGTCTTTTGGGCATAGTGCGGTGACGAGCTGGTCGAATTGGCCGGGTGGGAGGCCGGTGAGTTCGGGGGCGTGGAGCCAGAGCAGGTCGTCGCGTTGCCGCCCGGTCGCGGTGGTATCGGTGTCGCTGGTGGCGGTCTCGGGTGTGGTTGTGGGGATGAGGGATTCGGGCCTGATGGTGTAGTTCCATTCGCCGTGCCAGTCGTGGCGGGTGATCGGCACGACTGGCACGGCGAATGGAACTACACCATCAACCCCGAACCCATCACCCCCACAGCCGATTCCGACACCACCACCGACGACTCCGCCACCTGCGCGGTCGCGCCCCAACGCGACGACCTGCGCTGGCTGCACGCCCCCGAACTCACCGGCCTCGCCAGCGCACGATTCGACGACCTCGTCACCGCACTATGCCCAAAAGACCAGGCCAGCAATAGAACCCGAACCAATGGCCGCAAATCCGCCACCACCCTCGCCGACCGAGTCGCCCTCACCCTGCAAAAAAACCGTTTCGCCACACCCTGGACCGTGCTCGCCGAACTCGTCGGAATCAGCCCCGCCGCCATCCGCAAAGCCATCACACGTACCCGCACCCTCCTCGACGACACCGGTCACCTGGCCGAACCCACAGCAACCACCTTCACCACCGCCGCAGAAATACACGAATACATCTCTTGCACAACAGGATTCACCAAAAAACCGTAAAGATTACGTGTTATTGATCTGCGATCCCTTAGCCGCCCCCGACCTGCACAACCTCCAGATTTTCTGCCACCCCTGATTCCCAAGGTGATGCATTGGGGCCGAACCGTGACGACACGGATGACGACAACAACGACGTCACTATCGACAACGCTCTGGTCGGACCAATATATCCCCAGGTCACGGGCTCTGTCCCGGAACTCTTAATCAGGTCATTCATGATCGGGTGAATCGATACCCGGGCTTTCTTCTAATGCGGCCTCTCCAGGTAGGAATATGCCGGGCAGTAGACGTCGATCGCGTTGTAGAGAAAAGCTCGAGCTGACTCATCCGATCGGAACGCAGTGCCATGGATGGCGCGTAACGTCGCCACCAGGTCGTCCAGGTTGGTAAGCGATGTAATCGATTCGCACATCCCTCGCGCTACGCCGCGATAAGCGTCAGAATTCTCTGAAGGGACGCCGTGCTGTAGCAGAAATTGGTTCATCCTCTCGTCGGGGCTTAGCGGTACCGTCGCGCGGCATTCGGTGAAGATCTTGGTGTTGGCCGCGCGGGCCTTGTCGGCATCGGATTGGCTCATGCCGAAGTTATTGGGGTCAGCGGCCTTGGTGTCGTATTCGTCGCTGATCATCTTGCGCAGGCCCTCCTGCGAAATGCCTTGGTCCACATAGAGCTTGGCGGCGCAGTCGGCCAGGCTCTTGTCCTTGAGTCCCTTGTCCTGCAGCGATTTGGAGAGGTCGGCTTGGGTTACCGCGGGCTGGTCCGCGGCCTTATCGTTACCGCACGCCGCCAGTACCGGCAGCGTGACGAGCGCTGCGGCGATCAGGAAGGTCCGCACCTGATTCCTCTTCTCCGATTCAGTCTGTGTAAACGGCCACCGCGGTGGCGCCGCAACGATAATGCCGTACGACGTCGAGCGGTAGCCGAGCGATCGGCTTCCCAGTCCAGAAGTGGGTTACAGGTCCATGGCCGCGCGCAATGCGGTGTCCAACCGCTCCAGCGCGTCCGCCTCCATCGCATCGATGGGCTCGGCCAGCCAGCCGCGATAGATGCGGCCGATATTCCCGGCATGCAGCCAGCCATGCCGCTCGACCGGCACAGCCAGAATGTCCTGGGGATCCTCGTCGACGACCTCGGCGGCGATCAGCCATTGCCTCGGTGATTCATTGATGCCATCACTGCTGATGAGCACGACAGTACGGCGCCGCGGCGAACCGTGTGGGTGATAGGTCCACAGTTCACCCCTGCGCACGCATCGCCTCCTCGGCGGCGGCCAGCTCCGCCTCGTCGGCCGCGGCCAGAGCCGTCACATCGGGCACCGGACCGATACCGGTCCGCACCGCTTCGCGACGCGCTGCCTTCGATATCCACGCCGAAGGCGACATCCCCGCGCGGGCCGCCGCCTGTTCGGCGAAGGCCCAGGACGCCTCGTCCAGCGAAAGGGTTACCTTACGCGTTGCCATACCATTTATCGTACCGGCGTTTCGGCCGACTGCCAGCGGAGATCGGTCCTGGTTGGGGCCGGAAATCTCGGTCCGACAGCCGCGAATCGCTGTACGGTCACAGATATGACGACGTTCAACCATTACCGGGACGGCTCAGGGGAACCGCTGGTCCTGGTACATGGCGTGGGCAGCCGCTGGCAGGTGTGGGAGCCGATCATCGGCACCCTCGCCGAATCCTTCGACGTCATAGCCGTCGATCTACCCGGCTTCGGCGGGTCCGCGCCGCTCCCGCACACCACCGTCGACACCCTCACCGACGCACTCGCCGACTTCCTCGCCGAACACGGCATCGAGCGCCCGCATCTGGCGGGCAATTCGATGGGCGGACTCATCGGTCTGAACCTCGGCGCACGCGGGCTGGTCCGCTCGGTCACCGCCTTTTCCCCGATCGGATTCTGGGACACCCCCGGCCGGGTGTGGTGCCAACAGTCGCTCGGCAAATCCCGCCAGCTCGCACGGGTGCTGCGCCGGTGGCTGCCCGACGTGCTTGGCACCGCCACGGGCCGCACCATCTTCCTGACGTTGATCTTCGGCAAACCGTGGGCGATCGATCCACAGGTGGCCGTGGACACCGCCACCGGCGCGGTCGACGCACTCGGCTTCGAACCCGCCCTCGCTTCGTTCACCGATGCGAAATTGCACGAAATCGGCGCGCTGGCCGATATTCCCGTCACTATCGCCTGGGGCAACCGGGATATCCTGTTGACCTACCCCACCCAGAGCCGGCGGGCACGCGCCGTACTGCCAAATGCCCGCCACATCACGCTGCACGGCAGCGGCCACACGCCGTTCTACGACGATCCGGTCGGCTGCGCGCGGGTCCTGCTCGACACCATCAGCCCACGTCCCTGACCGGTCGCGTCCGCGTTATCGGATCCGCAACTTGCGTTCGAATTAGAGCAAAGCGGATGCTTCCGGGCAATGGACCACTAACTGACTTGCGGGTAAGATCCGCGTGTGGCCTCGAATATCGCGCTTCGGTTGGTCGACGACCGCGCCTACGTCACGCTGGACCGGCCCGATAAACACAACGGCCTGACCATCGAGATGCTGCGCGATCTCGTCACGACGGCGCATGCCGTCGCGGGGCAGAAGAAGGTCCGCGCGGTCATCCTGTCCGGTAACGGTCCGAGTTTCAGCAGCGGCCTCGATATCGCGGGGGCCAGCGGCGATCCGCTCGCCGCCATCCGCGGCTTCATCCCGCTGCCCTGGCGCGGCACCAACACCTTCCAGGAGGCCTGCTGGGCCTGGCGTCGGCTCTCGGTGCCGGTGATCGCCGCGGTCCACGGCCACTGCTACGGCGGCGGACTGCAGATCGCACTGGCCGCCGACGTCCGCTTCGCCAGCCCCGACGCCGAATTCTCGGTAATGGAGGCCAAACATGGTCTGGTCCCGGATATGACCGGCGCGGCGACACTGTCCCGGCTGATCGGTATCGACAGGGCGCTGCTGCTGACCATGACCGCCGATATCGTGGACGCCGCCTACGCCGAGCGGATCGGCCTGGTCACCGAGGTGACCGCGGACCCGGTCGCGGCGGCGGAAAGACTCGCTGATCGCATCGCACTGCGCTCACCGCACGCCGTCGCGGGAGCCAAACAACTCTTCGACCGCTCCTGGCATGCCTCGGCCCGCCGTACCTTCGCCATCGAGCGGGCCACCCAACTGCCATTGATCCTGCGGCAGGCCATATCCCGTCGTCGCTGATCACAATTCAGGTAGCGCGCCGCTTACAATTCTCCAGACGAATCACGCAACCCACCATTTTCCCCAGTTTCGCTGTTAGCATCTTGAACGATTTGCCAGCCAGCCGAAATGTGACACGGCACACGGGTGGGGGGCCTGCGTATCGTGCCGCTTCGGCCAGAACCGGAGGGCTTCGAGACTTGAACAGAACCGCGTCTGCTCTGCTCTCGGCACTGGCAGGAGCATCGGCCTTGCTCCTCGTTGCGACTACCCCAGCCACGGCGAACCCCAATGCGATAAACCCGATCCCGGTGTTGAACGGCACCAATGGATTACCCAATCTGGTCGGCCGGACCAGGGCGGTATTTCAGGTGACCGGCATGGCCAGCCCCAACAGCACCCAGGCCTATAACGTGCTGGGCACCGATCTGGGCATCATGTGGGATAACGGCAACGACGAGATGCTGACCGCATTCGGCGATACCGCCGGATTCGGTCTGCCGAATCTGCTCGCGGGCAGCGCCTGGGCGTGGCGCAGCAATATTCTTGTGCGCAGCCATACCCACGATCCGTCCAACGGCCTCTACTTCGACAGCGTCGTGCGCGATATCTTCGGTCAGGCGCGCGATCTGATTCCGAGCCCGAAGATTCCATTCGTGGAGATCAGCCGGATCCCCACCGCGGGCATTTCGGTCAACGGCGTTCAGTATATGAGCCTGATGTCGGTGCAGAGCTGGGACGATATCGGCCGGTGGACCACGAATTTCTCCGGCCTCGCGGCCTCCGGCGATAACGGTGAGACCTGGGGCGAGCTACCGGAGACCAGACGCCCGAATGACGGCGGTAACGCCAACTTCCAGATGAACGCCTTCGTCAAGAACGGCGGTTACGTCTACGAATACGGCACCAAATCCGGACGCAACCAGGCCGCGTATGTCGGGCGGGTGCGTGAAGGCGATATCGCGAATCTGGGCGAGTACGAGTACTGGGACGGCGAGCACTGGAGCAAGAAAGGCGATGTCAACGCCGCGGCGCCGATCATGGGGGGCGTCGGCGAGATGTCGGTGATGTACAACGAGTACCTCGGGCAGTTCATCTCGCTCACCACCGATCCGTTCAATTCGGTGGTCATGCGGCGGGCCGGCTCGCCCGCGGGTCCCTGGAGCGATCCCGAGGTGCTGATCGACACCCGCGAACTCCCGGCCGCGTACGCCCCGTCGATCTTCCCGTACCAAACCGGGCGTGACCTGTACTTTCTCACCACGGTCCACACGCAGTACAACGTCATCCTGATGCGCACCTCCCTCTAGTCCCCCAGCAGCACATCGCCGCGATACACCGCGGCCGTGTGCCTACATTCCGCCGACTTGACCTCAACAATACTTCAGGTACAAAGCTGGGTTGCGTTGCGGCGTCGAGCTTCGGGAGAGACCATGGACACCACATTGGAATCCAGCGAATCGGATACCGGCACTTCGGATTTGCACGAATGGCTACGCGCGCTGGCGCGGCCGATTTTCGATGCGGATTCGAATAGCACCGGATCCGATATCGCGACATTGACCGAGCACCTCGGGTCGGCGACCGTGGTCGGTCTGGGTGAGTCGACCCGGTTCTCCCGGCAGACCTTCGGACTGCGTGAGCGGATATTCCGACGACTTGTCATGGAATACGGTTTCCGCGTGCTCGCGGTGCAGGACAGTGCACGTTCCGGCGAGCGGCTCGATGCCTATGTGCAGACCGGCGCGGGTGACCCAGAATCAGTGCTGGTGGGCGCGTGGCGGCCGACCCGGACCACCGAAATGGCGGCGGCACTGGAGTGGATTCGCAAATTCAATGCCGACCATCCGAACAATCCGGTACGGATTTTCGGCGTCGAGCCACCACGCGCAGAACCGTCGGATTACGATGCGGTGCTGGATTACGTCCGGCAACAGGCGCCGGATCGATTGGCCGCCATGGAATCCCACCTCACCCCGATCCGCACGGCACATCAGATCGATGAACATGTGCAGCGCCATCAGGGAATTCACCCCGGCCGACCGTTCGTCGACAACGCACGCGATGCCTTGGCATTATTCGAAAATCTGCCGGCGACAACAGAATCGGAAAATGCGCTGACGCATCTGCGGCTCATTGTCGAATTCCACGAGAAGAGCGCCGCCGGGCAGGGCGGTTTCGCGCGCGACGAACACCCCGCCGCGGATCGGGTCATCGAATGGCAGCAGGAAACCGGCGCGAAGATCGCGTATTGGGACGGTATCGCCCACACCGCCGCCATCAGCCTCGGCGATGGTCCGGCCGAAACCTCCGAATTCCGCGGTACCGGCAGCTATCTGCGCGAAAAGTTCGGCGCCCGATACATTTCGGTGGCCATCGGTTTCCACCACGGGAATCTCGGAACGGCGGTGGCGCCGGAACCGCTGCCGGACCTGGTCGACGCGGAACTCGGCGCGGTGAATCGGCGCATCTTCTATATCGACTTGCACAGCGACGCACCGGAATCGGTGCGGCCGTGGCTGCAGGGTCCGGCGAAGCTGCGCACGATCAGCGGCGTCTACGATCCGGACAAAGACGCTACCGCGCACATCACCGTGCGATCCCTCGCGGACGCTTTCGATGTACTCGTCCATATCCGCGAAACCTCGCCGGTGCATTGGTTGCCGCAATCGAGCGCTTAGGGCTCGAGCCCGGCGCCCGCGGCAGTGGCACCGGCAGCAGCAGCGGGATCACGGGTGCGCGGCGATCGCCCGGTGCCTGGTGCAAATACACTCGCGCATATGGACGCGACCGATTGGGACACGCGGTATGCGCGGAGTGAACTGGTCTGGGGTGCGCCGCCGAACAGCACCGTGGTGGAACACGTCTATGGGCTGGAGCGGATCACCCCGTTGCTGCCGGACACCCCCGACGGCGAACCGCCCGCCCTGCCGCGTGCCCTGGATCTCGCCTGCGGCGAAGGCCGCAACGCATTGTGGCTGGCCACGCACGGCTGGCACGTGCATGCCGTCGACTATTCACAGGTGGGCATCGATAAGGGCCGCACCATCGCGACCCGGCTGTCTCGCTCGGTCCGCGGCCGAATCAGTTGGCAGTGCGCCGATGTCACCGACCTGGACGCCGCGGGCATCAGCGGCCCGTACGAACTCGTGCTGATGGTCTTCTTGCACCTGCCCGCCGAACAACGCCGTCAACTGGTGCGGCGCCTCGCCGATCTCCTCACCCCCGCCGGCACCCTGCTGATCCTCGGCCACGACACCATCAATCTCACCGAAGGGTTCGGCGGTCCGCAGGACCCGTCGGTCCTGTTCACCCCCGACGACATCATCGCCGACCTCGGCGCCGACCCCGATCGCATCCGAGTCCGCATCGCCGACCGCGTCTACCGCCCTACCGAGGGGCGCGAGGCCATCGACGCCCTGGTCGTCGCCACCAAACCCGCCGCGACCCCGCCCGCCATCGAACCCGCGTCCAGCTGAGACCGTCGCCGGGCCGCACGTGCACTACCCGGACCAGTGTTGCAGCCACGGGGTGACCGTATCGGTGATGATGTCGAATCCCGAGCGAAAAGAATGCGGCTGACCAGGGATAACCCGCACCTCGGCGGCATCGGCGGGGTCCGGGATGCCGAATGGGTCGTTCGCGCCGTTGATCACGACGACTTCGATATCGCCGGGGGCGAGCAGTTCCTCGCGACGTGTCTTCTCCGGCTTACCCGGCGGATGCAGCGGAAAAGACAGCGCGAGTACACCGCGCGCGTCGGCGGCGATGGCGGTGCGGCAGGCCACCCGGGCACCATTGCTGCGCCCACCTTGGATCAGCGGGACCTTGCGCACCCACTTGCGCAGGTCGGCGACGATCTCCAGCCAGGCCTCGTCCTGCTTGACCGCGGAACCGGGCGCGCGTCGTCCGGCGACCCGATACGGCTGCACCACCCGCGCCACCGCACCGCCCAGTTCATAGGCACGATCGCGCACGGTGAGCAGGTCTTTCGCGTCCACACCGCCACCGGATCCGTGTGTGAGCAGCAGTAGGAATGTCGCCTTGCGCGGCTTGTCGAGCTCGATCTCCGCGGGCCCGGCACTCGTCTCGATTCGCACATTTCCACGGTAATCCCGAGCTATCCGGAGCCGCCCAGCCACCCGCGGCGCACGGGACACAAGGCAATGCATCGGCAAACCTGGCTCGGGCAGCCCATACGCGAGCCGTAGACGATCGGCAACGCATTCGATTGTTGTCCGCGTCACATTGTCCACTCGAACCTTTGCGACCCTATTACCGACCGGTAATATAGCATTAAGTTACCCGCGAGTAGCATGCGGTGAACCGGCACGGCTACCCGGTTGACGAACAGCGGGCGGGAACGGCAACCAACCGACCGCACCAACTCAACGGAGAGTGAGTACACAGACATGGGCCACTACAAGAGCAACGTCCGCGACCTGGAGTTCAACCTCTTCGAGGTACTCGGCCTCGGCACCATCCTCGACAGCGACGCCTACGGCGATCTCGATACCGAGACCGTCAAGGAGATGCTCAACGAGGTACGTCGCTTGGCCGAGGGCCCGCTGGCCGATTCGTTCGTCGACGGTGACCGCAACCCGCCGACCTTCGATCCCGAAACCCACACGGTCACTCTCCCCGAATCCTTCAAGAAGTCCTACCGCGCGCTGGAAGACGCTGGCTGGGCCAAGGTCGCCGTCCGCGAGGAGCTGGGTGGCCTCGGTGCTCCGAGCGCCGTCTCCTGGGCGCTCGGCGAGATGATCCTCGGCGCCAACCCGCCTGCTCAGATGTACGCCGCCGGCGCCGGTTTCGCGCAGGTGTTCTACAACAACGGCACCGACGAACAGAAGAAGTGGGCGCAGATCATCGCCGACCGCAACTGGGGCGCCACCATGGTCCTGACCGAGCCGGATGCCGGTTCGGATGTCGGCGCCGGCCGCACCAAAGCGATTAAGCAGGAGGACGGATCCTGGCACATCGAGGGCGTCAAACGCTTCATCACCTCGGGTGACTCCGACGACCTGTTCGAAAACATCATGCACCTGGTGCTGGCCCGCCCCGAGGGCGCCGGTCCGGGCACCAAGGGCCTGTCGCTGTTCTACGTGCCGAAGTGGCACTTCGACTTCGAGACCCAGACCCTGGGCGACCGCAACGGTGTCTTGGTCACCAATGTCGAGCACAAGATGGGTATCAAGGTCTCGGCTACCTGTGAGCTCACCTTCGGCGGCCACGGCGTACCCGCCAAGGGCTGGCTGGTCGGCGAGGTGCACAACGGCATCGCGCAGATGTTCGACGTCATCGAGAACGCCCGCATGATGGTGGGCACCAAGGCCATCGCGACCCTGTCGACCGGTTACCTGAACGCTCTCGACTACGCCAAGCAGCGCGTCCAGGGCGCGGACCTGACCCAGATGACCGACAAGGCCGCCCCGCGCGTCACCATTACCCACCACCCGGATGTGCGCCGCAGCCTGGCCATGCAGAAGGCGTACGCCGAGGGTCTGCGCGCCATCTACCTCTACACCGCCGCGCACCAGGACGCGGATATCGCCGAGCTGGTCTCCGGCGCGGATGCGGATATGGCCTTCCGGGTGAACGATCTGCTGCTGCCGATCGTCAAGGGTGTCGGTTCCGAACGGGCCTACCAGTACCTGACCGAATCGCTGCAGACCTTCGGTGGCTCCGGCTTCCTGCAGGACTACCCGATCGAGCAGTACATTCGCGACGCGAAGATCGACTCGCTCTACGAGGGCACCACCGCCATCCAGGCGCAGGACTTCTTCTTCCGCAAGATCGCCCGCGACCGCGGGGTAGCGCTGGCCCATGTGACCGGCCAGGTGCAGAAGTTCATCGAGTCCGAGGCGGGCAACGGTCGCCTCAAGGCCGAGCGCAAGCTGCTGGCCATCGCGCTCGAGGATGTGCAGGCCATGACCGCCACGCTGACCGGGTACCTGATGGGCGCCCAGGAGCAGCCGACCGAGCTGTACAAGGTCGGTCTGGGTGCGGTGCGCTTGCTGCTCGCGGTCGGTGACCTGCTCATCGGCTGGCAGCTGCTGCGTCAGGCCGATGTCGCCATCCAGGCCCTCGACATTGGCGCGGCCGGTGCCGACGAAACCTTCTACCAGGGCAAGGTCGGCGTCGCGCAGTTCTTCGCACGCAATGTGCTGCCGGAGCTGACCGCGACGCGCACCATCCTGTCCAACTTGGACAACGACATTATGGAACTGGACGAAGCGGCGTTCTGATCCAAGAGATTTCGCACACAGCGGCCCCGGATTTTCCGGGGCCGCTGGTGTTATTCGATGCGGCGCACCATCTCCAGGGTGGGCTCGATGAGCTGGATCGTCGGCTGTTCCGGATCTTCGGCCAGCACAACGGTATTGCCGCCCAGCCGTTTCGCCCGATACATCGCGGCGTCAGCACACCGCAGCAGCAACCGCGGCCGTCCAGCGTCCGCGCGGCCGTCACATACCGCGACACCCACACTGGCCGTGACGGTGACGGGTATGCCGGAGGTCTCCGCGACGGCCTGGCGCAATCGCTCGCCCAGACCCAGCGCCGCCACGCGATCCAAGTGAACGACCACCGCGAATTCTTCCCCGCCCGTCCGGGCGACCACGGCATCGGAATCGGCTGCGGCGCGCAACCGCCCGGCAGTCGAGGCCAGCACCTCGTCACCGATGGTGTGGCCGAAGGTGTCGTTTACCGCCTTGAAGCTGTCGAGGTCGAGGGTGATGATGCACAGTTGCTCCTGGTACCGGGAGCGGTGCAGGTAATAGTCGAGTCCGCGGCGATTCAGCAGTGTGGTCAGCGGGTCGGAAAGCACATCGACGCGCAGCACCCAATAGCAGAATTGCAGCGCGGGCAGCACGACGACGATGGCCGCGACCATGATCAACACCATCGCACCGGCCAGCGCGAGATCGTCGCGCTGCGCATCGGCCACCAGCAATACGGCCAGCGCACCCACCGTGAGCAGCGACCACCCGGCGTGCGCGGCGAGCGCCTTCGGGCTGTGGAAGAACGTGATGTAGGCGCCGGTGACCACGAGCAGCATCGCACTCAGTGCGCCGTACACCCGATCGCTGTCGACCAGGCACGATGCCGTGATCGCGAGATCCGCCCAGATCAACATGGCGAGTGAGGTGAGGGCGCGGGGCCATGGGAAAAGCCACCAGCGGATCGTCCAGACCGCGGCGGTCGCACCGGCCGCCGCGAAGATGGTGCGGCCAGCGGGTCCACTCGGACCGGCGGGCGACATCCAGATCAGGATGTTGATCACGAGCATCAACGCACCACCCGCACCGATGATCGCCTTGATCAGGCGCAGCCCGGAATGGGATTCGAGAGTACGCACGAACCAGCTGTAATGCGCCGGATCGCGCCACCAACTACGAAGTATCGCGCGACTGTCACCCATGGAGCCACCCCCTAGCGTTCACGAAATCGTGCTGGATGTATCGAACAGCTGCCGTTACGAGCGACCGTTGAGCCATCGCCAACGCTGTTGCATTCGACGATCGGTGTGCGCCTCGCCTGCGGTGGCAGGCCAGCCCCTTGTGAAGCCCCCATCTCCTGGTGCTCCCAGTGTAGCGATGATCACACGCCGACCTCTACTACGCGGGCGCCGGACAGAGATCACGAAACCGGGCACAATGACCGGGCAGACCGCGCGCAAGAAGGGATCGTCCGGATGAACCGATCGCTGTCCGCGTTCACCAGAGCCGGTGTACTCTCCGCCGCACTCGCTATCGGGCTGGCCGGACCGGCCGCCGCCGATCCGAACCTCTTGATTCCCATTCCCGGCATCAATCCCATCCCCGGCATCAACGGACAGCCACGTGGCCTGCCGCACTTACCCGGACGGACCCAGGCGGTCTTCCAGATGACCGGTCTGGACAGCCCCAATCGCACCCAGAACGTCAACGTGCTCGGTACCGACCTCGGCGTCATGTGGGACGACGGCAACGGCCGGATGATCACCGCCTTCGGCGACAGTGCGGGCCTGGGTTTGCCCAACCTGCTCGTCGGCAGTGTCTTCGCCTGGAACAGCCAGGTGCTTTTCCACAGCTCGACCAAGGATCCGTCGCAGGGGATCTCCTTCGAGGGAGCCGTGACCAATCCGCTGCCCAGCCCGAAGATTCCGGGTATCGAGATCAGTCTCATTCCGACAGCGGGCATTTCGGTCGGCGGTGTGCAATACATGAGCCTGATGTCGGTGCGTGAATGGGGTGAGCATGGCAAATGGTCGACCAACTTCTCCACCCTCGCCGCCTCCGGTGACGGCGGGCAGACCTGGACCCCACTGACCACGACCCGGCGCGCGAATGTGGACGGACATCAGAACTTTCAGCAGAACGCGTTCCTGAAGGACGCCGGTTATGTCTACCGCTACGGCACCCCGGCCGGTCGGCTGAATCCCGGATTCATCTCGCGGGCAAAAGAATCCGATATCGCCGAGCTCGATCGCTACGAGTACTGGGACGGCAAGCAGTGGAAGCCCGAAGCCAAGGACGCCACACCGATCGTGGGAGATGTCAGCGAGCTGTCGGTGCGGTGGAACGAGCATCTCGGCAAATTCATCATGCTGACCACTGATTCCCGGAATTCGGTAGTGCTGCGCACCGCATCGGCGCCGGAAGGACCGTGGAGCGAGCCGGAGGTGCTCGTCGACGGTCCCGCACTACCGAGCGCCTACGCGCCGATGATCTTCCCGTATCAGACCGGTAGTGACCTGTACTTCTTGCTCTCGGTATGGAACCAGTACAACGTGCTGCTGATGCGAACCCCGTTGTAGGAGTTGCCTACTCGCATTTCACGACCGGCACCGGGTCGTATTTCACCGTCCGCGTGGAGCGCGAAATCTGCCGGCCGGTTTTGCGGTCGGTGATGACTCGGGTATCGGAGATGGTGAAGCCCGGTGCACCTTCGGTGGCGATGCAGTCCTTGCCTTTCGGGAGATTGATCTCGCTGGGCTCGGTGGGCTTGGTCTTCTCGCCGGTGATGGATTCGACGTTCACCGTCTTGGTGCCCCAGAGTCGGACCGTGACCTCGGCGTCGGTGGTCGATGTTTCGATGTAGACGCCGGACTGGCTGTTATTGCGGAATTTGAGGTCGATGACGCCGTCGAAGACGGTGGCCTCGCGTGCCGCCGGATAGCGGGAAATGTAGTAGCTGTGCTCGGTGTGACCGGCGTCCTCCATACCGGCGAAATAGGCGGCGTTGTAGAGGGTTGTCGCGAATTGGCTGATGCCGCCGCCGACCGCGGTGCTCGGGCGACCGTGGTCGATAATGCCGGATTCGACATACCCCTCGGCGGTGCCGCGGGGACCGGTGAAGTCGTTGAGCGAGAAGGTTTCTCCCGGCTTGACGAGCGCGCCGTTCACCTTCTCGGCGACCACGCGGATATTCACACCGGACGGACCGCTGAAGCCACTGGTGGTGAATTGACCCATCACCTCGGTGACGCCGAGTGCATTGGCGGCCTCGGTGGTGAGCTTGGGATCGACCTTTTCGTAGACGGCCTGCGCGGTGCGCACCTGCGGGGCGACGATGAGATTCGGCAACTGCTCCAGCGTCTTCGCCCAATTGATCTTGTCGCCGACCACGGCCGGAACCACCGTCGGGTTCGACCCGGTCACGGCGAAGGTCGCATCCTTGGCCTCGACCTCGGACGGCGCGAGTTGCGGGCCGAGCACCCCGAGTGCGAGATCCTGTTTGAAGGTCGCGGCGAGACCGCCGTGGCCATCGGGGGCGAAGGACATGATGGAAGCGATCTGCTCCGGCTCCAACTTACCCACGGCATTGTTCTTGCCCGCGAAGACAATCGGCGCGCTCACCGCCGGTTCGGCGATGGTGTGCAGGGCCTGCTCGACCGCTTCGGCACGCACGGCAATGGGCGCGGCGGTCTCCGGAAGATCGAGCAGCGCACCGAGATACCAGTTTTCGATGACCGCGGTGCGCGCGCTCGGCACATCGAGGATGCGACCGGGTACCGGCGGCACGGCGACCGGGCGGGCGCCGTCGAAGGCGATGGTGCCCTCGACGGTCGCGCGGTCGTGCACGCGCAGGGCGGTGAGCTGGGCATCTAGTGCGTTGTCATCGACGGTGCTCGCGACCGGCACGGTATGGGTGACGAACAGCGAAGTCAACCGGGTGATCGGATTGAGCGGCTGGCCGCCGATACGGGCCCAGGTGGCATCCCAATCCGCCGCCAGCCCAGCGGTTTTGGGGGTGAGCCTGGTCTGCACGTCGCCGATCTGCAGTGGCAGTTGCTGGTCGACGCGCGGATCCACCGCGCTGCGCAGTTCGGCCGCCGCGGCCGCGGTGTCCTTACCGCCGATATCGATTCCGGCCACAACGACGCCACGCGGGACATGACCCGACGAAAGTACCAGGTCCACAATGTAAGCCAGGCCGCATACCACGATAAACGCGCCGACGCCGACGCCCATGCGTTTGGCGATGGGCGATCTCAGCCCGCTCGGCCTGTCCGGCTGTTCGGATGCGCGAAGCCGTGGTCGGCGCCCGGTGGACTCGGTTGCCTCGGACCGCGGAGATTTCCGCAACGGCTCGGTGCGCGCGCAATCCCCGGCCCACTCCGATGACTGAGGTCCGGACAGGGTCTGCTGCGGTGTGTCCGCCGACTGATGTCGCGTCGCCGCCTGTTGCGCCGCCCGCGGCCAGGGCGGGTGCGGCGTCTGATCCGGGCCCGGCGCCTGCTGCGGGACTGTGCGCGGCGGCGGTGGCTGCCGCGGTGTGGCGGATCGCGCCGAATCGAGGAACTGTCGTAGTCCGACCTGGCCGCCTTCGTGTCGGCCAGCTCGCCCGATACTCGATTCGCTCGTCACGAACCGTCCTCCCCGTCGATTGTCAAGGAACTCCCACGGTGCGAGCCCCGCCAACGATAACGATCCGCACCGACATGGTCCGGACAGTAGATCCGGCGCATCGGACCGCGTCACACACGGAAGGGCCCCGCATAGTCGCCGGGTCGGGGGTCTGGCAACTACGCGGAGCCAACCCGTTTATCGCTGCGGTGCACCGCGTGTTACACATGCGCGGGACAATCGAGCTGAACTCCTTCCCACCACGGCTCCACGCGACTAGGGAGATGGATGGAATGCAGCTGGGAATGATCGGCCTAGGTCGGATGGGCGGCAATATCGTGCGCCGGATCGTCAAGGACGGACATACCGCCGTCGGGTACGAGCGCAGACCCAAAATGATCGGCACCCTCGCCGCCGAACTGGGCAGCGATGGTTTCCGGGGCTGCACCGACCTGCGGGACTTCGTGTCCCGACTGGAGATCCCGCGCGTGGTCTGGGTGATGATCCCGGCCGCGGTGACCGGCCAGATGATCGACCAGGTGGCCGAACTGCTCGAGCCAGGCGACATCATCATCGACGGCGGCAACAGCCGCTACCACGACGACATCGCGCGGGCCGCCGCGCTGCACCCCAAGGGCATCCACTACGTGGATATCGGTACCTCCGGCGGAGTGTTCGGACTGGACCGAGGCTTCTGCCTGATGATCGGTGGCGAGGCCGAGCCGGTGGCGCATCTGGATCCGCTGCTGAAGTCCATCGCACCCGGGGTCGAGGCGGCCGAGCGGACGCCGGGCCGCACGGGCGAGCCGTCACCAGCCGAACAGGGCTATCTGCACTGCGGGCCGGCCGGTGCGGGCCATTTCGTGAAGATGGTGCACAACGGCATCGAATACGGCGCGATGGCCGCCTACGCCGAGGGGCTCAACATTCTGCACAAGGCCGATATCGGCGCGACCCACGATGCGCGGGCTTCCGCCGAGGAGACCCCGCTCGACCATCCCGAGTGGTATCGATACGACATCGATGTGCCCGAGGTGACCGAGGTGTGGCGGCGCGGTTCGGTGGTCGCCTCGTGGTTGCTGGATCTCACCGCGAGCGAGCTCTACGCCGATCCGACCCTGCAATCCTTCGACGGCCGGGTATCGGACTCCGGTGAGGGCCGCTGGACCCTCGACGCCGCGATCGATATCGGCGTCCCCGCGCCGGTCCTCGCGGCGGCGCTGTTCGCGCGGTTCTCCTCGCGCGGCGAGGCACTGTACGCGGACAAAATGCTCTCGGCCATGCGTAAGGCGTTCGGCGGCCACCACGAGCTGCCCGCGCAGTAGGACGACGATGTCCACGCCGGCCCCGAACCGCCCGGATCCGAGAACCCGCGCCGATACGCCCCGGAACTCCTGCCGTGCAGTGAATGCCGACAGCCCGACACTCTCGGAGCTCATAGAGTACTGCACGTGAAGATGCCTGAAGACCTCGTCAAGCTGCTACAGCAGCCCGTGCTGTGCTATCTGGCCACGACTATGCGGGACGGGTCGCCGCAGGTCACTCAGACCTGGGTGGACACGGATGGTGAGCACGTGCTGATCAACAGTGTGCTCACGCACGTGAAGACGAAGAACATTCAGCGAGATCCCCGGGTGGCGCTGACGATCACCGATCCCGCGCAGCATCGGCGGTACTTCCAGGTGCGTGGGCGCGTTCAGGAGGTGCGGAAAGAGGGCGCGGCCGAGCACATCGAGGAGCTTGCCCAGCGCTATCTCGGCGGGCCGTACCCGTGGTATGGCGGCCGCGACCAGGTGCGGGTCATGTTCGTCATCAAGCCGCTGCGGATCAGCGGCATCTGAGCCGACGAAGTCCAGCTCCGCCGTATCCCAGCGGACCGGACTCCGACCAGCGAACAGACGCTACTTTGCGGCTGGGGCCAGCTTCGGAATTCCGGGGGTCTCCCGTAGATTCACCCGGATTGAAGCTGTTCCGCTGCGAACTTACGGTGTTTCAGCGGCGTCGAGTCGGAAACCGCCGCGGGCTAGAGGGTCAACCAGGTTGTGATGGTGAGGCTCGTTCAGCATGACCTCGCGGCATGACACCACGGCACAGTCCACGAGACAGGCTGCCTCTGAGGAGGAATCGCTCGACCACCCTTTGCTCACGTCCCGCGCCATTCCGACGTGATTCGGCGTAATTCATTGTTCCAGTTGATGTTAGCCATATGGCGTGGTTGGTCGAAGTGAGTTGATGGGTCGGCATTCCACCGCGACCGCACCCCTGACGTCGATCCCTCGCCCGGATCCGGCCTGGACGGTCGATCCGGCTCCGGCCGCTCGTCGTGCGCGGCATCCCGGGATACGTTGCGAGAAAGCGTCGGACATTGCCGAAAGGTAATGCCCGGCCGAACTTTCCATCGCCCCGATGGACACCCCGCGGGGACCGGTTATCGTTGGCTGGCACGTCCTCACAGCGATCCAACACCGCTTGTGAGCAATATTTCGAAAGCGTATCTTCGCCCGAATCGCCGCACTGCCCGGCGATCGGTGAACAGCGCTGCGCCCTAGGTACGACCGGAGCTGCCCATGAAATCCGCCCTGTCCCCAGACATCGAGCACCCCGCACCCTGCGCCGAAGATTCGGCTCGGCGGCTCCGCGACTGCGAAGAATTCTTTGCTCTGCCAGAACTGGCCGACACACCGCCGAGCCGCCGCCGTGAGGCCCTCGAAGAGTTGCGCCGGACCGGCACCTACACCCATACGTCGTCGGAACTGCTCCTGGGCGCACAACTCGCCTGGCGCAGCCACGCTCGCTGTGTAGGCCGGAACTTCTGGCGGGCACTGACGCTGCTGGACGTCCGGCACGCCCGGTCGGCCGCCGAGCTCGCCGAGGCGTGCTGGCAGCATCTGCGCGAGGCGACCAACGGCGGCGCCATCCGCAGCATGATCACCGTCGGCCCGGCCCGCGACGCGACCGGCCGCGAATTCCGCATCCTCAACGACCAATTGATCCGCTACGCCGGATACCGCACCGCCGCCGGCGGAGTGCTGGGTGATCCGGCCAACGCCCGGACCACCGACATCGCGCAGCGGCTCGGCTGGCGCGGGGCCGGCACGCCCTATGACGTTCTCCCACTGCTGATCCAGACCCCGGAAGGCGCGGTGCACTGGTTCGAGGTACCGTCCGAACTGGTCCACGAGGTCTCGATCGAGCACCCCGATTTCGATTGGTTCACCGATCTGAACCTGAAATGGCATGCACTACCGGCGATTTCGAATATGAACCTCGAGATCGGGGGTGTCACCTACCCTTTCGCCCCGTTCAACGGCTGGTACATGGGCGCCGAGATCGGCGCCCGCAACCTCAGCGACATCGACCGCTACGACATGCTGCCGCACATCGCCGACCGCATGAACCTCGACCGCGCCGGCGAGTACACTCTGTGGCGCGACCAGGCCCTGATCGAACTGAATCGCGCTGTACTGCACAGCTTCCGCCGGGACGGCGTGCGCATCGTGGACCACCACACCGCCGCCCGCTTGTTCTGTGAGCACGTCCGGCGCGAGGAGGCCGCCGGCCGCCGCTGCCCGACCGACTGGACCTGGATCAATCCACCCCTGTCCTCCGGTCTCACCCCCACCTTCCACCGCTACTTCGATCCCCCGGAACCCGACCTACGGCCAGGCTTCTTCCACCGCGACAAGCCGGCCGATGAGGACTGAGCCGCGCGCTCGGCATCGCGGATCAACGATGCCGAGCAGCTGGGACCGGAACTTCCTGATTACCGATTCCCGGACACACAAGAGCCTACGACCGCCGACCCGGCCGCGGATTTATACGTAGCCGGTCCCGCACGGAAACGGTGATCGGGCGCGAGGCCAACAGCCCTGCGACGACGTCTGGATGATCTTTGACGAATAAATGGCGAATCGCCGCAGGTCACCCGGCACAGTCCGGACGATGACCTGCGGCGATGCATGTGGAGGGCACGTCGGTACCTCATCGGGTACGGGCTGACCCAGCCACCACCTACCCGCCGGCCGCCAACGCCACCGTCGGCGCACTTGAAAACCTGGCGCCTGAATATCCGGAGAGGCGGGAGCGCTCAGCGTTCCAGGATCGCCACGACGCCCTGACCGCCGGCAGCACAGATGGAGATCAGCGCACGGCCGGATCCCTTCTCCGCCAACATCTTCGCGGCCGAGGCGACGATGCGCCCGCCGGTCGCGGCGAACGGATGGCCCGCGGCGAGTGAGGAACCGTTGACATTGAGCTTGCCGCGATCGATCGAACCGAGCGCGCCGTCCAGGCCGAGGCGCTCCTTGCAGTACTTATCCGACTCCCACGCCTGCAGGGTGGCCAGTACCACGGAGGCGAAGGCCTCGTGGATCTCGTAGTAGTCGAAGTCCTGCAGGGACAGGCCGTTTCGGGCCAGCAGGCGCGGCACCGCGTAGGTGGGCGCCATCAGCAGGCCGTCGGGGCCGTGGATGTAATCGACGGCGGCGACCTCGGAGTCGACCAAATGGGCGAGCACGGGCAGATTCCGCTCGGTGGCCCATTCCACACTGGACAGCAGCACGGCGGAGGCGCCGTCGGTGAGCGGGGTGGAGTTTCCGGCGGTCATGGTGGCATCGCCCAGTGTGGTGCCGAACACCGGCTTCAGTGTGGCCAGCTTCTCGATGGTCGAACCGGGACGCAGATTGTCATCGCGGGTCAGGCCGAGGAACGGGGTGACCAGATCGTCGAAGAAGCCGCGGTCGTAGGCGGCGGCCATATTCTTGTGCGACAGGTAGGCCAGTTCGTCCTGAGCCTCGCGCGCGATGCCGAATTCCTTGGCGGTGATGGCGGCATGCTCACCCATGGACAGACCGGTGCGCGGTTCGGCATTGCGCGGGATTTCGATGCCGAGCATGGCGGGGCGCAGCTGACCGACGAGCTTGAGGCGGTCCTTATTGCTCTTGGCGCGGTTGGCGTCGAGCATCCACTCGCGCATGGCCTCGCTGACCCCGATCGGGGCATCGGAGGTGGTGTCGGTGCCACCGCCGATACCGGCATCGATGCGACCGGCGGCGATCGCGTCACCGACGGTGACGATCGCCTGCAGACCGGTGCCGCAGGCCAATTGGAGGTCGTGGGCCGGGGTGTATGGGCTGAGCCTGCTGCCGAGCACGCTTTCGCGGATCAAGCCGTGCTCGCCGACGCGCTTGAGCACCGCGCCGCCGGCCACCATGCCGAGGCGCTCGCCCTGCAGGCCGAACCGGCTCACCAGACCGTCCAGCGCGGCGGTGAACATGTCCTGATTCGAGGCGTGGGCGTAGGCCTTGTCGGAGCGGGCGAAGGGAATCCGGTTGCCACCCACGATCGCAACCGGGCGTGGGCCCTTCTTCGCCGTGCTCTTCGGTGAACGGGCTGTGGTTGTCACTCGAGTCTCCAAGGTCTCGTCGGGTGCCCGGTGGGTCGCTCGGCGCGGACGTATCCGCGCAGATCGACGCCCCGTCGCGGTTGGTTTACTTTAAACTTACTCTGGAGTAAGTTTGTTGTCGACACCACACCTGGCAAGTCCGCGTAATTCGCGCCGGGGAGGTAGCGAGCGAGCAGACCATTCGGCAGCGCACGGGCCGAACCACGACATACGAGACACAGAAAAGGGTGGAACAGTGGCAGCAAGCAAGAGCAAGAGTGCGCCCAACCTCTACGGATCGTTCGTGCGCTCCGCGCCCGGCCAGTTCCTGGCCGGCAAGTTGGGACTGCCGCAGCCGGAGCACCTGCGTCGCTACCAGGCCGGTGAGCCGCCGCTGCCTGGTCCGGTACTGCTGGGCGGCAAAGGCCGGGTCGCCGAACCGGTGCGCACCCTGCTGTCGGACTACACCTTCGCCGACGCGCCCGCCTCGGGTCAGAAGTACGGCGCGCTGGTCTTCGACGCGACCGGCATCGGCACGGTCGAGGATCTCGCGCAGCTGTTCGAGTTCTTCCAGCCCGCCATGCGCAGCATCATGGCCTCCGGTCGCATCGTCGTCATCGGCACCACCCCCGAACTGACCGCGGGCGTGGACGAGCAGATCGCCCAGCGCGCACTCGAGGGCTTCACCCGCAGCGTCGCCAAGGAGCTGCGGCGCGGCGCCACCGCCCAGCTGGTCTACCTGCACCCGCAGGCCCCCGCCACCGCGTCCGGTCTGGAATCCACACTGCGCTTCCTGCTTTCGGCCAAGTCGGCATTCGTCGACGGACAGGTCATCCGGGTCGGCAAGGCCGACGCGGTGGCCCCGGCCGCCTGGGACAAGCCGCTCGACGGCAAGGTCGCCGTGGTGACCGGTGCCGCGCGCGGCATCGGCGCGACCATCGCCGAAATATTCGCCCGCGATGGCGCGACCGTGATCGTCGCCGATATCCCGGCCGCCGGTGAGGCCCTTTCGGCCACCGCCAACAAGGTCGGCGGCACCGCGCTCGCGCTCGACGTGACCGCACCGGACGCCGCGCAGAAGCTGGCGGAATTCGCCACCGAGCGCTTCGGCGGCATCGACATCATCGTGCACAACGCCGGTATCACCCGCGACAAGCTACTCGCCAATATGGACGAGGGCCGCTGGAAGTCGGTCATCAACGTCAATCTCGCCGCGCCGCACCGCATTACCGAGGGTCTGGTGGCGCATGGCGCATTGAAGGAAGGCGGTCGCGTTATCGACGTGTCCTCCATCGCGGGCATCGCGGGCAACCGCGGCCAGACCAACTATGGCGCCTCCAAGGCCGGGGTCATCGGCATGGTGCAAGCCGAGGCGCCGAAGCTGGCCGAGAAGGGCATCACCATCAATGCCGTCGCGCCCGGCTTCATCGAAACCGCCATGACCGCGGCCATTCCGCTGGCCACCCGCGAGGCGGGTCGGCTGATGAGCTCGCTGCTGCAGGGCGGACAGACCATCGACGTGGCCGAGACCATCGCCTACTTCGCCAGCCCGGCTTCGAATGCGGTGAGCGGCAATGTGGTTCGGGTCTGCGGTCAGAGCCTGATCGGGGCATGATGACCGAGACGATCACGCTCACCGAACCTCCCAAGAACAGTAGCCTTTTCGTCAAGGCCGCGCTTGGTGCGGTGCCGGTGCCGCTGGTCTCGGCACGCAAATCGACATTGCCCGACCGCGTCGTCCGGTTGACGGGCCTACGCGTGGATCCGGATCACCTGGCCGCCTACTGCCGGGCGACCGGACTGCGCTTCGGCGACTCGCTGCCGCTGACCTACCCGTTCATCCTCAGCTTCCCGCTGGCGATGCGACTCGTGGTGGCACGGGACTTTCCGTTCGTCGCGGTGGGTGCAGTGCACGCGCAGAATCTGATCGAGCGCAATCGCGAGATCTCGGTGAGCGAGCCGCTGGACTTCACCACGCATATCGAGAATCTGCGCGAACACCCGAAGGGGCTGCTGGTGGACGCGATCACCGAAGTGAAGGTCGGCCGGGAGCTGGTGTGGCGTCAGGTCACCACCTTCTTGCACCAGCAGCGCACCTCGCTCTCGGGTGAACCGAAGGGTGAGCCGAAGCCGGAAGAGGTTCCGCCGCCGCCGATGCGGACGGTTCGGGTAGATCAGCAGACGATCACCCGATATGCGGCCGCCTCCGGTGACCACAACCCGATCCACACTTCGACATTGGGCGCCAAGGCCTTCGGCTTCCCGAAGGCGATCGCGCACGGCATGTGGTCGGCCGCGAACATCCTCTCGAATGTCGAAGGGCGGATTCCCGAAAAGGCAAGCTACACGGTCAAATTCGGCAAGCCGATTCTCCTGCCGTCCACGGTGAACGTGTACGCCGACCAGATCGCCGGCGGTTGGGACCTGGCGCTGCTGCACCCGAAGAAGGGGTATCCGCATCTGACGGCCACCCTGCGCTGATTTCGGATCTCGGCCGAAACCGCACCCCGGATCGGGGTGCGGTTTCGCTGTTCACGCGGCTCATCAGGCCGATTCGGCTGCGGCGCACGAATTCTCCTCCCGCGCAGTGAATCGCCGGGCAACTCGGTCCGCGGCGCGGCAGAAGGCGCGCAGTATTGGCTGCGGGGCTGGTCGGGACTCAGCAGTCGCAACCGCAGCCGTCGCAGCAGCAGCCGTCACAGTCGCAGCAGTTGCCGCAGCAGTCGCAACCATCGCAGCAGTCGTCGCAGTCGCAGCTCTTGATCCAGGCCTCTTTGCGCTGACCGCTGCACGGGTTGGTGTGGTCGGCGCAGCAGGCGTATCCGGTGCAGTAGACGCCGAGCACCAATGCCAGTGCCTCGCCGATGCCGGGGCGACGGGGCGGCCTGTCGAATCCGGTACCCGGCGGCATCGGATACTGCATCGTCGCGGTGTGCCGGGACGTGCTACAGGCGTGACCGGACGCGCCGAGGCCGCGGCCGACTCTGCGCACCAGTACGTGCAGTGGATCGAGCAGCATCCAGCGGACGGTGGCGACCTGGTCCAGCTTCGTCTGCGCGACCGCTCGGCGCAACTGCGAATCCGATTGCCGCAGTAGATCGTAGGCCTCGGGCATGCTCGTGCCGGTGGCCGCGAGCGGATTGAAGCGGCCGCGGGTGCGGTCGGCGTCGAAGTCCTCGACGGCATCGGCGAGATGCGCGATCCGCCCGAAATGCAGGCCGGCCTCGCGTAAAGCGGCGACATTCTCCCGACGGTCGGCCAGAACCGCGGTGTGCGCGAAGAATTCCGCGGCGCAGAGCTGCGTCGGCGCGGTCAACTCATCGAGAGAGATTGCGCGAGAGGCATTTTCCGATATCTCGGGCCTACCGCCGAGCAAGCCCCGCGCTCCCGGTTCAGCCGGACCCGAGGGATCGGCACCGGCCAAGGCAAGAGCTTCCAGGTGTGACTGCGAATTGATCGCGGCGACAAGCGGTTCCACATCGAGACCGATCAGGGCAGCCTGTGATCGAGCGCGGTCGGCCCAGCGGTTCGATACCTTCGTCATCGGACGGCGGGTGAGTACCGAGCCGTCACCATCGTCGACATGATCGCGAATCTTGGCCGCTCCCAATAACAGTGACGCGGTGGCAGCCAGCACTACGCCCGGGGAATCCGCACTCGCCACCTCGGCGCGACGCATGCCGCGCAGCGCGCACGGCCCCGCCGTGGTCCGCCCGACCGGGCCGGGCAACTGGGCCTCGGTCAGCATACTCAGGAGGATCGCATCGGTATTGGTCGCCGCCCGCGCCAACTGCCCGTGCCCATCCCGCAACCCCAGACACAGCCCACACATGTGCGTACGCCATTGGCCCGGATCGATCCCGTATTTCTCGGCCCCATGCGAACACGGCCGCAACATCCCGAACAATTCCGCCCCGTTCCCCGACCACTACGCCGGTCCACTCTCTTGATCTCCCGCACTCTGGCAGCCCGTTAACACCGCCGCAAGCCGGGCCGGTCCCGCGGCGCACGGGGTCGTCCGTCACATACGAATTAGCGCGCGAACACGCATGCGAGCGAGCATTCGATGCGCGGCACCGAGCCCGACGGGGCGCGGCGGGGTCGGGCGCTACTCCACCTTCTTGCGCCCGGCGAGACCACGCCAGGCGAGGTCGTCCAGCAGGTCGACTGCCTCGCCGACTTCGATACGCCCGCTGGACACCTGGTCGGCAATGGCCTCGCCCGCACCGATAACTGCCACGGCGACAATGTCGAAGTTGGTACCGGGTTCGGCATGTTTGGCGCTGGATTCGAGGAGTTTGGCGGTCAGTTCGATGACGCGCTCGCGGGCGTTCTCGATTTCCGAGGCGAAGGCTTGCTGGCCGATCGCCTGGCGATAGAGCACCTGCCAGGAGTTGCGGTTGCGGTCGACGAATCCGAGGAAACCCTCGAGTGCCGTGCGGACCTGTTCGTGCGGGGAGAGTTGCGGATTGCCCGCGGGCGCGACCGATTCGATGAAGCGCAGTCCCTCGCGCTGGATGCAGGCCCGGAAAAGTTCATCCTTGGAGCCGTAGTACAGGTACAGCATCGGCTTGGAGATTTTCGCCTCGGCGGCGATGGCATCCATCGAGGTGTCGTGGAACCCCTTACGCGAGAACACCTCGACCGCGGCGTCGAGCATCTGCTGCTCACGAACCGCGCGAGGAAGTCGCTTC
This sequence comes from Nocardia citri, assembly GCF_054065835.1. Classification (NCBI taxonomy): domain Bacteria; kingdom Bacillati; phylum Actinomycetota; class Actinomycetes; order Mycobacteriales; family Nocardiaceae; genus Nocardia; species Nocardia citri. The sequence goes on along the minus strand of NZ_JBSUQM010000001.1, from coordinate 411,154 downwards.
GTTCCGCCCGCCATCACTCTCCTGCCGCATGGTGAACCTCTTATATTACTCCAAGGTAAGTTCGGCGGGTCGGATTGCGCGTTCATAGGTTCAGCGAACTATCGGCGCTCCCTCGGACCGCGATGTCCTTGGATTCGCCGACCCAGCTGTTCAGCAGAGCGATACTACGGCTACCCGGCGATAAGGCGACAGCCGCTAGCGACGGCTTGCAGGTCGCCGAAAAAGGTAAACCGTCAGCATGACGGCAACGCGCCCTTGTATCGCGCCATCCGCAGCACCGATGCGTCGACCCGGTCCGCAGCCAGGCGTCCACTCGATACCGCCTGCTCGAGGCGATCCAGCACCCGCGGCACCGCATCGGTAGTGATCCACAGGGCATTATCGGCACCGGCGACCAACGCCGCCTCGACCGCGTCCTCGATGCTCATCCGGCTGGTGATGGCGGCCATACCGCCGAGATCGTCGGTGAAGATCGGCCCCTGGAACGGGGCCGCGCCGTAGCCGGTGCCATCGCGCAGCAACGCCATGGCCTGCGGGCTGATGCTGGCAGGGACATCGGGGGTGGTCAGGCCGGGCACATCGAGGTGACCGACCATGACAGCGGCACCGGAGTCGATCAGATCGCGGAACGGCACGAGATCGACCGTCTTGAGCTGGTCGAGTGGCGGGGTGCGGACCGCGCCGGTGTGCGAATCACCCGATCCGGAGCCGTGGCCCGGGAAGTGCTTCATCACCGTGCCGACGCCGACCTCGTTCATGGCGCGGATGTAGGCGCCCGCGTATTCGGTGACGACCGCGGGGTCGTCGGAGAAGGACCGGTCACCGATGACGGAGTCGTCGGGTTGACTGCTCACATCGGTGTCCGGTGCGAAGTCCACCGTGACCCCCAGATCCTTCAGCGCGCGACCGCGGGTGACGGTCGCGTCGTGGAACTGGTCCGCGGTCATGGTCTGGGCGGTCACCCGGGCCGACGGTACCGGGCCGATCAGATCCTTGGCCCGGGAGACCCGGCCACCCTCCTCATCGATGGTCACCATCAGCGGCACCTTGGCCACGGCCTTGACCTGCTTGATCAGGCCATCGGCAAGTAACGACTTATCGGTCCAGCCACCGACGAAGATCCCGCCGACCTGCGAATTGCGCACCACGTTGGTGGCGTCGTCGGCACCGGTGACACCGACGGTCAGCAGCTGGGCCAACTTCTCGCGCGTGGTGAGCTTCGCGAGAAAGTCGGCACCGCAGTCGCCCTTCACGGCTGTGGTGGCGGGAGCCACGGAACCGGTGATCGGGCCGGCAGTCGTGGAGTGCGACGGCACGGGGCTCGAATCGCCGTTCGAGCACGCCGTCGCGACGGCGGCGAGGATTGCGAGCAGGACGAGCGGCGTCTTCCGCATACCGTCCACGGTAATCGGCCAGCTCCGGCGGGTACGACTCAGGTCCGGCTAGCGACCAGACGCCGCGTCCGGCGGGCCAGGCCGGAAATGCTGCTACCGTCCTGGCCGAAGACCGCGCTGTGCAGTCTGTCGTGCAGCGGGTCGGTCCAGTGGGTCGGGATGCCGCGGTCGCCGGCCCGGATTCCCGCGACCGATCCCGCCGTCGCGCCATTGGAGTCGGTATCGCAACCGCCCTGTACGGTGAGCGCGATAGTGCGGGTGAAATCGCCTGCGCCCCAGAGTAAACCGGCGGTGACGAGGCAGGCGTTCGGAATGGCGTGCACCCAGTTGTAGTGATCGTGGCGGCGGTGAATGGCTTCGATGGCCTGCTCCCATGACATGCCGGCGTCATGGTCGGCGATCACTTCGGCCACTGCGACGCGCAGCCTCGAACGTCCCGGAATACATTGTTGGGCAATGGACAGCGCATCCGATATACCGACAGCGGTGAAGGCCGCGGCGACCAGCGCGGCAGCCCACATCGCCGCATATATACCGTTGCCGATATGCGAGAGCCCGGCATCACGGGCGGCGAGTTCGGCGGCGCCTGCCGGATTACCCGGGTTGACGTAACCGTAGATATCCGCGCGAATCATCGCACCGATCCACTCGCGGTAGGGATTTCGATACCGGGCAACCTGCGGCGGTTTCCGACCGGCGATCAGATTGCGGTAGGCGACCCGCTCCGCGGTATAGGTCTGCAGAAATGGCAGATAAGTCAGCCAGGCATTCGCGACATCGGATAGCGTGAAATTCGCTCCACACGTTTCCAATAGGTGCAACCCCAGTACCGTGTAGTCGACATCGTCATCGCGCGGTGCGCCATCTATGCGGCCCTTCGCCGAGACCGGCCAGCTCGGATTCAACGGATATTCCGGCGACGGCGGCAACAATGCGGGCACATAGTCGGTCAGCGGATAGGCACGGGCCCGTTCGAGATAGGCACGGATACGCGCGGGCGTCCAGACGAATCCGTTTTCCAGTGGCTTACCGAGTGTGCAACCGACGCAGCGCCCGAGCCAACCACCATGGATCCGCTCGAACAGCTCGGGCATCGGCGCGACCGACCGCATTACCGACGGCGGTGCCACGGTTCCGGATTCGTCATAACCCCAGCCGGGATCGCGTTCGACGCTTTCGAGTCGATCGAAAACCGCCCAGCATTCGGCCGGTTCGACCCGATCGGCGGCCGCCAATGCGCGCACCTCGGACTCGAACTCGGCTACCGGATAACCCGACTCGAGCCGCTGCCGCCATTCATAGAACAGCAGGGTCCGCGGGTCGATCTCGTGCCTGCCGAAGAACACCGGTTCGTTCGCATCCGACATATCCGCTCCTGGTCCGTGTCGCCCAGTCGGTTTTTTCCGTTCAATTCGCTCCCGCAGATTATCCGCGCGCGGCAATACGTCGGAAAGCAGCTGTCCGGAGTAATCTCGTTACATAGCCATGTGGCTCCCGAATGGAGGTCATCGTGCCGTGCGATCTCATGCTCATCGCCTATGACGGTTCCGAAAATGCCAAGCGGGCCATCGAATACGCCGGTCGATTCCTCGCGGCGAACAGAGCGGTGGTCCTCACCGCCTGGGAACCGATGGTGCGCCAGGCCGCTCGGCTGTCCGGACTCTCCGGGGTGATGCAGCCGGAATGGGTGCCCGACGAAGAGATCGAGGACGTCGCCTATGTCGACGCCCGCAATATCAATATCGAAGGCGTGCGCCTGGCCAAACTCGCCGGTCTGAATGCCGAGGCGCGCACCGCGGAATGCACGTCGACGATCTGGAACGCCATCGTCGCAACCGCCGACGATCTGGACGTCGACATCATCGTGGCGGGTACGCGCGGCGCCACCGGTATTCGAGCGCTGATGCACAGCAGTGTCGCCGATGCCGTACTCAAACATTGCCACCGTCCGGTGCTCATGGTTCCGCCTGGTAGGGAACCGCGGCGCTGAGATTTGAGTCGCTCGGGTAGCTCTGCTCCGGGTATGCGGGGTTAGGGTCGAGGGATCATGAACGGTTTCTTGCTCGCCCAGCCCGGTGGGGTGATCCGCGCGTCGGGGACCCGGGTCGCCTTCGACGAGGCGGCGCGGGCGGTGGCGGCGCTGCGGGATGCGACTGCCGAGCTGATCGTCGGGGCGCTGCCGTTCGATCCCCGCCATCCGGCCGCGCTGAGCGTGCCCGAGCAGGCACGGCGTACGGTCGGGCCGTGGCGGCCCGCGGCGCTGCCGGACCTGCCCGCCGTTCGAGTCATTGCCGAAATGCCGAGTCCAGCAGAGCATGTCGCGCGGGTGACGAAATTGGTCGAGCAGCTGAACGATCCGGCGCAGCCATTGCGCAAGGTAGTGGCGGCTCGATCGGTGCTGGCCGAAGCCGATAGCGCGCTGGAGCCGGAGGTGGTCGCGGGTCATCTGTTGACCAGGCATCCGCATGCGAATGTTTTCGCGGTCGACCTGACGGCCGCGGGTCGACCCGGTGCGACGCTGGTAGGTGCCACCCCGGAGGTACTGGTCGCGCGGCATGGCGCGACCGTCACGCTGCATCCGCTCGCCGGCACGCTGCCGCGCCTCGCCGATCCGGACGCCGATGCCGCACAGGCGCGAGAGTTGCTGGCCAGTACCAAAAATCGTGACGAGCACGCGTTCGTCATCGAGTGGATTCGGGAGGTGCTCGCGCCGGTATGCGCGGAACTCACCATCCCGGACGGCCCGCAGCTGATCAATACGCACGAGGTCTGGCATCTGGCCACCCCGATCACCGGCCGCCTGCGCGATCCCGCGACGACCGCACTCGACCTGGCGATCCGGCTGCACCCCACCCCCGCGGTCTGTGGCACGCCGACCGACCTAGCCCTCGACACAATCGCGCACAGAGAAGAGGAACGCGGCTTCTACGGCGGGGCGGTCGGCTGGTGCGATGCCTACGGCGACGGCGAATGGGTGGTCGCCATTCGCAGCGCGGAAATCGCCGCCGACGGTCGCGGGATCCGCGCCTTCGCGGGCGGCGGCATCGTGGCGGCATCGGATCCGCAGGCCGAACTGGACGAGACCACCGCCAAGTTACGCACCATACTCGGCAGTTTGCACTGCGCCATCCCGAGCTGACCGAGCCCGCCCCGCTATTCGTTTCCGCCATCGATGGCCTGAACGTAGGTGATCGCGCGCGGCCCTGCTAGGTTGGCCCAAAATATGCCTGCATCAATGTATTGGAGTGCCGCGATGAAGTTTGCTGTCCCTGGTGTTGCGAGTGCGGTCGCCGGCGCCGTGTTGGGCGCGATCGCGGTGTTCGTCGTCACGATGGCAGTGCAGCAGAACACGCGGCCGAATATCGAGCGCTCCGACTCCACGTCCTCGCTACTCAACAATGTCGAGTACGGCAGCCGCTGATCCGCCACGAGGCGAGCGCCGCCCGCGGGGGCGGTAGCGCAGCGTGACCACGCAGCGGCCTCGGAGAACCGCCGATCCATCCCAGCCCCCGGCCTCCCCTACCGGCTCGCGCGGCTCCTCCGATGCGGCGTCTGAGCACGACCGCGCCGCGCTGGGCCGCGGCTGGTTCATCGGGACCGTGGTCGCGGCGTTCCTGCTCACCTTCCTCCAGGCGCCCGGCCTGACGGTCGCCGACACCAAATACGACCTGGCGCAGAATCCGCTGGGTTTCCTCGCCCGCGCCGCTCATATGTGGAGCAGTCAGGCTCCGATGGGACAGGTGCAGAACCAGGCCTACGGGTACTTCTTTCCGCATGGCGCATTCTTCTCCGCCGGACATGTGCTCGGGTTGCCCGCATGGGTGACCCAGCGGATCTGGTGGGCATTGCTGCTGCTCGCCGGGTTCTGGGGCATCGTCCGGCTCTGCGAAACGCTCGGTATCGGCGCGCGCGGGTCCAGGATCGTGGCGGCGACCGCATTCGCGCTGTCCCCACGGGTGCTGACCACGCTCGGTTCGATCTCCTCGGAGACGCTGCCGATGGTGCTCGCGCCGTGGGTGCTACTCGCGCCCGCCGCGCTGAGCACCGCCTATCGCAGTCGGCGCGGCGGTGCGGCCTCGCCGGCCGGTAGCGCGCTGGCCTTGGCATTGATGGGTGCGGTCAATGCGGTGGCGACGGTCGCCGCATTTCTGCCCGCGCTGCTGTGGTGGGCGTCGTATCGGCCGAACCGACGCTGGTGGCGGTTCACCCGCGCCTGGATTCCGCTGCTCGTGCTGGCCACCTTCTGGTGGGCGGTGCCATTACTACTGCTCGGCAAGGTGAGTCCGCCATTCCTGGACTACATCGAATCCTCGGGGGTGACCACACAGTGGGCATCGCTGGGTGAGGTGCTACGCGGCACCGACAGTTGGACGCCGTTCGTCTCGCCGGAGCGGATCGCGGGTGCGGTACTGGTCACTCAACCCGCCGCGGTGCTGGCCACCGGATTACTCGCGGCGGCGGGTATGGCCGGTTTGGCGATGCGGTCCATGCCATATCGCGGGCGACTCACGCTGATCCTGCTCGTCGGGCTGGTCGGGATCTGTGCCGGATTCGTCGGTGAGCTGAGCGGGCCGTTCGCGGATTCGGTGCGCGTGTTCCTGGATGCCGCAGGTGCGCCGCTGCGCAATGTGCACAAGCTGGAACCGCTGATCCGAATTCCGCTGGTTCTCGGTCTCGCTCATCTGTTGCGCAAGGTGCCGTTACCCGCATCCGTCCCGATGCCGGTGTGGCGAAATGCCTTCGCACATCCCGACCGCGATAAGTCGGTCGCCGTCACCGCCTTGATACTCACCGCGCTCGCGGTGTCCACCTCATTGGCCTGGACCGCGAAGCTCGCGCCTCGCGGCGCCTATGACGAGGTGCCGGGGTACTGGAAGCAGACCGCGCAGTGGTTGTCCCAGAATGCCGCCGACACCCGAGCACTGGTTGTGCCCGGCGCACCCTTCGGCAGTCAGGTGTGGGGGCTCACCCGCGATGAGCCGCTGCAGGCGCTGGCGAGCACGCCGTGGGCGATTCGCGATGCGGTGCCGCTGAATCCGCCGGGCACCATCCGGGCCATGGATTCGGTGCAGCGGTTGATCGCCGACGGTAGACCCTCGACCGGCCTCGCCGCGACGCTGGCCGCACAGGGCATCGGAATTCTGGTGATGCGCAATGATCTCGATCCGGATACCTCGCGTTCGACGCGGCCGATGCTGGCACATCAGGCGATCGACGGATCGCCGGGATTGCACAAGGTGGCCGAATTCGGCCCCCCGATCGTGACGGCCGTCATATCCGATGATCTGGTCGCGGATGGTGATCTGCGGCCCGCGTATCCGGCGGTCGAGATCTATCGGGTCGAGGCGCAGTCGGCCGGAGTCCCCATCGAAATTCACAGCGGCACCGGGGCACCGACATCATTTCCAGGTGCCTTTACGGTGCCCATGGCGTCGGTCGCGACGGTTCAGGGTGGGCCCGACGTGCTGGAACGGTTGCGCCGCGATGGCACAACCGCACCGACGCTGCTCGCCGCCGATGCGGCGGCGGCCGGACTGCCGATCGAGCCGTTGACCGTGACGGATACGCCGATGGACCGGGAGGCCGACTTCGGTCGGGTGGACAATCACAATTCGGCGCTGCGCGCTCCCGACGATGCGCGCCGCACGCATAATCTGGTGCCCGACTATCCGGTGCCCGGTGCGGAACTGGTGCGCGGGGAATGGTCGGGGGCGACGGTCACCGCGTCGAGTTCCGCCGCCGACGCCACGCAGTTGGGCGGATCCGCTCCCGGCAGTTCGACCGCCGCGGTTGTGGACGGTGATCCGTCGACCGCGTGGATCAGCAATGGCGCCGAACACGCACTGGGACAATGGCTTCGGCTCGATCTCGACCATCCGATCAGCGCCGGGCTGCTGCAGTTGACCACCAGTGCGGCCGCGATCGGCGATCCGGTGAAATGGGTGGAGGTGCGGACCACGAACGGGAGTGTGTCCGCGCGGATTCCCGAACCCGGCAGGCCGGTATCGATTTCATTGCCCGCGGGCAAAACCGATTGGCTCACCATCACCGCCATCCGCACCGAAGACGGAACGCGCGGTGGACAATTCGGGATCAGCGAGCTGACGCTGGATGACTACACCGACCGCAGTGCGCCGGTGCGGGTCGATATTCGACATCGGACGGTGCTGCCGCCCACCCCGGCGGCCGCACAGGTGCGGGCCTGGGATCTCGGTCAGGAATTCCCCGGGCGCAGTGCCTGTTTCGATGCGCCGGACCGAGTGCGGTGCAGTAAGGGACTCGCGCTGGCACCGGAAGAGCCCGGCACATTCGAACGCACGCTGTCGGTGCCGGAGCCGTTGACTGTCACGCCCCAGCTGACCGTACGGACTCGGCAGGGTCCGGCGCTCGAGGCGCTGCTCACCGACCATACCCGTCCCGTCGCCCGGGGTAAGGCAGACGTCGGTGACCTGCGTGGTTCTGCCTTCGCGGCGACCGATGCGGATCCGCGGACGAGTTGGACCGCACCGGAGGATTCGGTACGAAATCTGGCGGGCGGCAAACCGACACTCACACTGGAATTGCCCGAACCGGCACTGGTGACGGGTCTCGATGTGACACCGTCGCTCGGTGGGCTGCCCGCCGCGCCCCTGTCGGTCGCGGTCAATCTCGGCAACGGCCCACAGGTCCGCGAACTCGAACCGGGCACATCGACCCGAATCTCTCTGCAACCCACCGTGACCGACCGCATCGAACTGAGCATCCAGACCTGGCGGCCGGTACTCGACCGCACCGCGCTCGGTTTCGCCCAGCCACAACCGCCCGGTCTCGCCGAGGTGTCGGTACTCGGCCCGGATTACCCCGCGCCAGCCGCACCGGATCGGCTGATCACGGTCCCGTGTGCGCAGGGGCCGACGATCGCGCTCGGTGGGCGTTTCGTGCATACCTCCGTCACCGCGACCGCTGATGAATTGCGTTCTGGTGCACCGGTTCCCGCTCGGGTTTGCGCGGATTCGGAACTTCCTCCCGAATCGGGCGGCAGTGCGAATGCGGGGCGCCCCGGTTCCGCCGACGCAGGCTCGGCTGCCGCCCTCGGTACACATGCGGCTCGCAACCCGGATGCGGGCGATACCGGACTCGAATCCACTGATTCGATCGCGGTGGCCGCGGGGCGCGCGGATGTGACGGTCGCACCGACAGATCTGTTCTTCGTCGACCGGCTTCGCCTGAACCGCACCGATTTCGACCTCGCCGCCGCGCCAGCGCCGACGAGATCGGGGCAGCTGCTGGTCCTGCCGCTCAGTACCAATGTCGGTTGGCAGGCGCGCACCGCCGACGGCAGCACACTCGAGCCGGTTGTAGTCAACGGTTGGCAGCAAGGCTGGCTGCTCCCGGACAACTACGCCGCTGGATCGAACCCCATCACCGTTTCGTTCCCCATCGACCGCTGGTACCGCCTCGGCATCTTCGGCGGATTGCTCCTCCTGATCCCACTGATCCTGCTCGCCATCCCCCGCCGCCGTACCTCGGCAGCCGTTGGCCCGGAGTCGAATTCACGCGTAAGCGCGGACGCCGACGCTGATTTGAACGCAGCCGATCGAACTGTCGACGGCGAATCCCTCCCGACCACCTGGGGCAACCGCATTCTCGGTGCGCTCGGAATCGCCGCTGTCGCAACAGTCATCGCCGGACCGGTCGGCGCCGTACTGACCGTGCTCGCACTCGCCACCACCCGGTTCACCACCTGGATGACACCGAAAGTCCTTGCCGCCGTCGCGGGACTCGGTACCGCGACCTCGGCCGCAGCCCTGTCCACCGGCCCATGGCGTTCCGCGAGCGGATACATGGGCGGCTCACTGTGGGTGCAAGTACCCGCACTGCTCGCGGTGATCGCCGTCGGCATTGCCGCACTGCCCGCGCGCGGCGAACCTCGTTGAGGAATTCAAGCGATTGCTAGCCTCGACCGGATCCGGTCAGCCAACGGTCTCGTGGCGCGCTTGCGTGGCAGAGGTAGCCGAGCGCGCGGCCTTCGCCCGATCCCGATCGCGCGCGAACCGACGCGCCGGTTCCTCGATGAGCGCATAGCTGGCGGCGGCGATCGGCAGGGTGATCGCGATCGTCGCGATGAGCACCTTGCCGAAATCGCCGCTGAAGGGCAGGATCCCGAAAATCGGGAACACCACCGACAGCACCGCGAGATGCCAGAGGAAGATGCCGTAGGACCAGCGGCCGATCATCGCGGCGGCCCCGGATTCCAACCAGCGATGCGGACGGGCGCCGGGCGGGCGCAGCACCAGCGGCGCGAGCAGCGCGAAACCGATGATCGCGCCGAAACCCATCTTCGCCGCGTACTGCCATGGCTCGGCCCGCGTGAGACCGGCGGGGCCGCCCAGATCGGTGGCCGACATCACGAAGGCGATCAGCGCGATACTCCACATCACCGGCTGATTGGCGAGCAGCCGAAGCCGGGGTGATGGCAGCTCTCTATTTTCGACTAGTTCGGCGAGCAATATGCCGCCCGCGAACCACGGCAGATATCCGGGCAGCCAGTTGTCGGCGTGAATGGCGTCGGGGGTCGGCACCGGAAGGAAGTTCCAGCAGAGGCTCATCACCGCGAGCGCCAGGATCGCGGGGATGCGCCAGCGCGCGGCGGCACCACGCAGCCGCACCGCCGCGAAGGCGAGCAACGGCAGCACCACATAGAAGGCCACCTCGACGGACAGACTCCACATCTGGGTGAGCCCGTCGGTGAGCGTGAGCGGCACGAATACCTGCGTCAACGCCAGATTCGACACCCATACCCGCAGGCCCGCGGTATCGGCCGCGCTCGGCACCAGGATCAGTACCGCGGCGACCACAACCCAATACGCGGGCAGAATGCGCGCCGCACGATGCCGGAAGTAATGGCCGACCGGTGGCGCGCTCCCCAGTGCGCGCGCCACCGCCGCATGGGGACGCCACAGCAGGAAGCCCGACAGCGCGAAGAACACCGCGACCGCCATATCGAACCGTTCCCAAATCCGGCCGAGCACCGGCGTATTCGCGGCGCCGGTCTGGAATGCGACGTGGGTCAGCAGCACACCGAGTGCGGCCATGCCGCGCATACCTTCCAGGGCGGGCACGAAACCGCGGGTGCGTGTGGCGGCGCCGGTGGTCGGCGCGGACAGGGTGGCGGTCATCGGACTCCAGTCTGCAGGCCTTTTCGAGCGACCTGCAAGCAATCGCTACGGATATCCCCTACCAGCTGGTAACCCGACGTTTCAGATTTCGCGCTGGACTCGCGCGATTTCTGGGTCGAATCCGGCCTCGGCACCGCGTGGTACGACGTAGGACTGTTAGTGTCGGGGCTCACGAGTGCCGCGGTGGGCCCGCTGTGCTCGCCGTACAGTCCTGCGTGCTACGACGAGGAGAGTTTGCATGGCACTGAGTGCCGGAACCAGAAGGACGGTGGCCTGCCTGCTCGTGGGTCTGGGCGCGCTGCTGATCGTCGCCGCGGTGATGATCCCGACCTACACCGTCGGCAAACTGGCCAAAACTCCACTCGACCTCGAGATCACAACCATCGCGACGAACCAGCCGGGCGAGGACAGCCTGGTTCTGGACTCCAAGTCGCTCACCGCACCGGAGGGTGCGGCCAAGATCGACACCAATGTGCCGCTGATCTCGCAGCGGTTCCTCACCGTCGAGGAGCCCTCCGACGCCACCCAGATGACCGTCCAGGCCGGTCAGACGCTGCGCCGCATCGATAAGCAAGGCGACACCGGCCTACTGAGCGCGACCGTCGACCGGGTCACCATCGACCGCGTCTCCGGCGACCCGGTGGCCAAGGACCCCAACGGCTCCATCGCCGTCACGGTGAACAAGGACCTGCAGAGCATCGCCGATCCGGTCCAGCACACCGGTCTGCAGTACCGCTTCCCGATCGGCACCGAGAAGAAGACCTACCCGTACTTCGATATCAATACGCGTAAGTCCTACGACGCCAAGTTCATGGAAGAGACCGAGATCAACAACTTGAAGGTCTACCACTTCCAGATGTCGGTCCCGGCGACCAGCTTGTGGGACGTGGTCCAGTCACCGTCCAACAAGCTGAGCCTGCCCGCCGCCAAGTGGGGCCTCGAGGGCGACGAGCCGGTCACCATGACCCGCTTCTACACCAACACCCGCGACCTGTGGGTCGAGCCGCGGACCGGCACCGTGATCAAGGGTGGCGAGCAGCTCAACCTGTACTTCGCGCGCAGCGGCGACCATCCGGACGTCACCGCGCTGAAGTCGCACCTCGTCTTCGACGAGAACACCATCGAATCGCAGATCTCGGTGGCCAAGGAGAACATCGACAAGCTGTCGCTGTACGGCCGGATCATGCCGATCGTGCTCGGTGTGCTCGGTGTCGCCGCGGTGGTCGGCGGTGTGTTCCTCGGTATCCGCGGCGGATCCGCTCCGGTCGGCGCGGGTCGGCGCAGGCCGGGTCGCGGTGGGGATGACGCTCCGACCGAGCAGATCAGGATCCAGAAAAATCCCTGACGGTCACCCCGGCACCTCGGCTCTCCGGCATTATGCCGGGGAGCCGAGTTCGTTTTCGGCGAAGGTCGATTCGAGCTCAGGACGAACTTTGCGGATAGGCGACGGGATGCGACGGCTGATACAGCAGCATCACGCCCGCGCCGGGAATCTTCATATCGATGCAGCGTCCGAAGCCCCGCGCGGCGACCTCACCCACGAATTGCGCCCCACGCTCGCCCAATTCCGCCATCGTCTGTTCGATGTCATCACACATCAGCGAAATCTCATGGCGTGGCGGCCCGTCCGCGGGATGCACGCCGAGCTCACTCGGCCCGGTCCCGAAAATGAGCCAGCCGCCGTGGGCGTCGACATTCGGCCAGCCGAGCACGTCACGGAAGAAGGCACGAGCTGCGTCCGGATCCTCCGCGTAGACCAGGGTATGCACAGCGGTGATCATGCTGGTGATGCTAGGTGAGCGGACGGCGCTGCGGGTGAGTCTCGGCGAACCGGTCGGTCTGTTGCGCCGTGCTCAGCAGGATGTGCCCGTCGATTCGGCGGTGCCGGGGTGGTCTGCGGTGCGCAATACGATCAGCGCCACGAGCGAGGTGGTAGCGGCCGCGACACCTACCGCGGTGGCGATCAGCGTTGGTACCGAGCGGGCGAAGCAGGTCATGAGGACCACCTCGATCGCCAGGCCGAGCCAGGTCACCGCGGCGAGGGCGGTGCGGTCCACCGCGATCGCCGAAAGCAGCGCACCTTGCAGGACCGCGAGTATCGCTCCCTGCAGGGCGAACAGCCACAGCAAGCCTTGGATCGGCGCGTAGTCCTGTCCCGCGAACAACGGTGCGACCGGTGCCGCAATGGCCGCGCCCAATACCGCCGCGATTCCGATGCCGGACAGCACGGCCAGCGCATCCCGGATCGCGCGCGCCGAATGCGCCGGCTGCGCCATCCTGGGATACAGCACTACGCCCACGGCCTGTGGCAGCCAGAACGCGATCTTCGCGGCGATCGCCCCGAGCGCGTACCGGCTCGCATCCGCCCCGCCCAAGACAATCCGCGCGATGATCAGATCCGCCGACGACAACGCCATCAACGCCGCCTGCACCTGTGCCGCCCGCAATACCGGCAACACACCGACGGATCGCGCACTGTCGGCGGCCTCTTCGATCCGCGATCGCGTGGACTCATCCTCGAAAACATCGTCGCCCTGCGATTGCCGCCGCTCGCTGCCGGACCGGTCGTCATCTCGAGTTCCTGCTCCGGCCGCCGCTGCACGCCCCGGTCCTTCGACCGTAAATCCGGGCAACGGTTCGGGGACGCTACCTGCTGGCCCTTCCGACCGTTGCGTCGTTGCGGTGGTAGCGGGACGAACGCGGGGCGAACCTGCGGTGTAGCGGGCGAACCCGGCAGCGACGACGATGCCTACTGCGGCGGCCCACAGTGCGGCAGCGGTGCCGCCGCCCGCTGCGAGGACTACCAACGCCGGGACCACGCGCGCCACTCCGGCCGCGCCCAGGACTACGGCCAGGGCTCGGAACCGCTTGCTGCCCTGCAGGATTCCCTGCTCACCGGATACCAGGACCAAGGCGGGGGCCGCGCCGAGGGCGGCCGCGCAGGCGAGGACGCCGACGTTCAGTACTGCCGTCATAACCGGTACCAGCGCCGCGGCGACTACCGCGACGATCACCGCACACCGCCACCGCAACCCGCGCAGCACCCCGACACTCGCACCGCGCACCAGTTCCCTGGCCACCACGTTCTGCAACGCCAGCGCGGGCACCGCACACAACAGCTGCACCGCGAGCAAGCTGGCGAATTCGCTATATCCGGTGACGCCCAACCACCTGCTCGCCAACATCTGCAGCAGATATCCCGCCACATTGGCCGTCATCGCCCCGGCCGTGACCAACGACAGATCCGCCACGACAGGGAGACGACGGACGGCAGGCACGCGGCAATCGTCCCACCCCGCCGCCGCGCACCCCACAGGCGCCTGCCACCGAAATCGTCGTGCATCGCGGCGCTCGGCAGGTGCGAACCCGTGCGGTCTGCTGAGGAACTGCGCCATCTCATCCTCGCCATTCAGCGGGAGGGAAACCGAAAACTGTTGTGTGGTACCGATCGACTCGCCTCCCGCGGATCGGCGGTGTCTGCTTCGGCCGGTGGCGGCATCGAATCGGCCGGACCGCGTGCTGCCGATCGCCGCGATGTGCCCGGCGTTTCGGTTGCGATCCGGCGCAAAGCTGCCCCGGTAGCCCGAAGCGGACAGCGTTGCGTGCGGAACGTAGGGTGCACGCGTGACTGACGGCCCGGCTCGGCGCGCACGGTGGGTACGGTTCGCACCTGCCTGCTACAGCGGGCTGCTGGCGCTGCTCATCGCCGGCCCACTACTCGGACCGGGCTATCTTTTGCTGCGCGATGCGGTAAGCACACCGCGCTCATACCTGACGGATTCGGCACTGGGTCTCGGCGATGCGGCCCCACGCGCAGTCCCGCAGGACGCGCTGCTCGCCGCCGTCTCACCATTCGTCGACGGCGGTTCGGTTGTCAAGGCAATCCTGCTCGTCGCACTGTGGACGGCGGGATCCGGCGCCGCGGTGCTGTGCCGCGAATTGCTCCGGGTATCGACCGGACCGCAACTGGTCGCCGTCACCGTCGCCATGTGGAATCCATACGTCGCCGAACGCCTTCTGCAAGGCCACTGGAGCCTCCTGACCGGATACGCGGCCCTGCCCTGGACCGCGTTGGCCGCCTACCGAATCCGCACCCGTCGCTCGGACGTACCCCGCAGGAATGCGGTGGGGTCGTGGGCGGCTCTGGCCGGATGCTTCGCGGCCGCGGGACTCACTCCGACTGGTGCGCTGCTGGCGGGCTGCACCGCCCTGGTTCTGGTCGGGCGCCGAAACCTACTCGGAACACTCGCGTTGCTCCTGGCCACCGCCGCGCCCTGGCTGACCGCGACGATGCTGTCCGGCGCGGGCTCCGAACCCTCCGACCCGGCTGGCATCGCCGCCTTCGCCGCGCGCGCCGAACCCGCCCTGGGCACCCTGGGCTCCCTGGCCGGACTCGGCGGAATCTGGAACGCCGACTCGGTTCCCGCCTCCCGCACCACCCCCCTCGCCCTGATCGCCACCGCCCTTCTCCTGGTCTTGGTAGCTGCTGGCGTCGGCACCACCGCCGGGATCAAGACCGGCGCTATCCGGCGCCGCGCCGATGACATCGAATCCGGCACCGCGCCAACCCATTCGCGGACCTGTGGTGCCGAAATCTCCGGTGACACCGCGAACTCTCGCCGCCATGCCGTAGACCTCGAGCCCGACACGGCCACAACTGATTCAACGCACCCCCGGGTCAGGGCGACCTGCGGGTCCGCAATCGGCCCTTCCGAGGACGGCGAATCCGATGTCGCCTCACCCCATTCCGAGCACCCCGCCATCACGGAAATCGCAGTAGCGATCAGCGCAGACGATGCTTGTGCCGATGGCACCGACCGCGCGGCCGTACGAGTCCGGCGCGGGCTGCTGGTACTGGCGGCTTTCGCTGTCGTGCTGCCCGCATCGGGGGCGACATCGTGGGGGATGTGCGGCATGGAATGGCTTGTCGCTCAGGTGCCGGGAGCTGGGTTGCTGCGGGATACACAGAAGTATGTGGCGCTCGCCGTGCCCGCCTACGCGCTGTGCGCCGCCGCTGGGTGCCGGGCCGTCGCGGCACGCTTCGCGGCGCAGAAGCCCGCGAGCTCGCGGACGCGCGGAATGGCTTTGACCGCAACGGTATTCATCGCACTGCTGGTTGTGCCACTGTGCGATTTGGCTTGGGGCGTCGGTAGCGCGCTGCAGCCGGTGCACTATCCGCTCGGCTGGCAGCGGGTCACACAACGGATCGATGGACCCGGGGACGTCGCGGTGTTACCCGGCGGGATGTTCCGAAAGTTTCCATACAGTGGCAAGGTGGCGGTATTGGATCCGGCGCCACGGATGCTGCCGCGCGATGTATTGCAGACCGGTGAGCTTCCAGTGCACGGCCGGACGGTGGCCGGCGAGGGAGCCAGAGCACGGGAGGTGGAAAACACACTGCTGCACGGAGATTCGGCACAGCGGCTGGGTGAGCTCGGTGTCGGCTGGGTCCTCGTCGAACGCACCACGCCCGGCCCCCTGGGCGACTCGAAAACAACACTCGCCCAGCTGGACTCGGTCTACGCCGACCCTCAACTGGCCCTGTACCGAGTCCCCGAGGTCGCAGGCCACTTCAAGGAGTCACAATCCACACACCGTGCGATCGCCTACGCCGCCCACATCCTCTGGGCGGCCCTACTGGTCGGCGGTCTGCTGTTGGCGGCCATACTGCGCCCGCGCCGAACCCGCACGGCATTCATACCGAGCGGCAGCGCACGAGGGTAAGGCCACAACCCAGCACGGCGGGCACGCTCTCGACAGGGTGCTGATCGTCTGGCCTGCGACAGCGACGTCAGCGGTACATGCCTGTTGTCCCCGGCCGGGCATCAACGCGATCCAACGAGCGAACAGGGTCGCCGGAATTTTCCGGCGGGAGCCTCCCGACGTGAACTCAGGACGGTAACCAGGTCACGCTCGCCAAGGACCATAGACATCGCGAACCTGCACGCGAGCCGACGGCGAGTTCGTCGTACAACCGCAGCCAGATCAGGGTCCAGGTGGGATGAGCCCCGAGGTGTGCTCTCCTCGCGCCGTAGCCGCCAGCACCTCGTACACACCTTTCCCGGTCTGCTCCCAAGAGAATTCACGCGCACGGGCTCGAGCCTTCTCCCCCATGACGGCGCGGACTTCGGTGTCATCGATGAGTTCACCGACGGATTCGCAGAGCTGGCCCACATCGTCGACCAGCACTCCGGTCACCCCGTCGACAATGGAATCGGTGAGTCCGCGCGAACTGCGGTAACCGATCGTCGGTACCCCGTGTTGCGCGGCCTCGATGACCGCGAGACCCCAGCCCTCCTTGCGCGATGGCAGCACGTGGACCCAAGCGCGGGCCAGCAATTCGTGTTTGCGCCGCTCCTCGACGTGGCCGTGAAAGGTGACGGCATCGGCGATGCCGAGGTCGCGAGCGTCGGACTTCAGGTTGTCCGCCCACCATCCGTCACCGATCACATCGAGCCGCAGGCCGGGAATCCGGCTCCGTAGTCGGGCGACAACCGCCAAGGCGTCTTCGATCTGCTTGTGCGGCACCAATCGCGAGAGCACCACGATGCGCGGCTCCTCGGCGCGTGTGTCCGCACAGCCGGTCGGCGCGCCTACCGGAATGGGTTCGGCGCCGTTACGAACCACGGCGATCCGGGAACCGTCCACCCCCAGCGTGGCCAATTCCTCGGCCGAGGGCAGCGAGACGGTCAGGTACTGGTTGTGCCGGTGCACCCGCGGCGAGAGCCGCGATTCGATCCACCAGCCGATCCGCCCGACGAACCGTCCGGCGACCGGCCACTGCTCCCGATGCCCGTGATGCACCAGCACCACCGACGGCGCCTTGGTCACCGCACCGGCGAAAAACGGGATCCCGTTCTGCGTATCGATCACCGCATCGGGCCGCACACCCCGCAGCGGCCCGACGCCGAGCCGTCCGAGTGCGATCGCTGCCAGCGCCCGCGGATAGACGGAGAACCGCCCGCCCGCCCGGCTGATATCGATACCGTCGATTCGCTCCCGCTTCGGCGCACCCGGATAGCGCGCGGTGCGCAGCGTGACCTTGACCCCGCGCGCGGCGAGCTGAGCGCCGACTTGTTCCAGGTACCGTTCGCTGCCGCCGCCCTGGGGGTGTCCGGTGTCACGCCAGCACAGCAGAAAGACTTCGCGCACGGTGAAGCTTCTCTCGGTCAGCAGGTCACGGATATCGCCGTACACCCTAACCCGCGCACCCGGCCGACCAGCCACCACCGCGCCCTTACCAGCAATCGCGCACCGAATGAACAACAACCGACGCCCGCGAGAATTCCCGCGCCGAGTAGGTGGGCCTGCGGTGCGGTGCCCGCGCTATGCGAGACTCTGCGCCGTGTCGACAGCTGAAACCGAGCCAGCCGAGGCCGTGGCGGCGCATGCCGCACGGCGCGGGCAAGCCATATCCCGGTTCGCGCGGCGGGCGACATTGCGGCGGTCGCTGCGGCTGCTCGGCAGCTTCCGGTTCGAGCAGACCGATCCAGCACTGTTCTACGGCGGTCTGGCCGCCGACAGCGCGGCGCTGATCGGCGATTTCTACGAAGACGTCACCGGAGACGGCCTCGATGGCGCGACCATCCTGGATGTCGGCGGCGGCCCCGGCTACTTCGCCGACGAATTCGTCAAGACCGGTGCACGCTACGTCCCCGTCGAGCCCGACCCGTCGGAGATGCACGCCGCCGGGCTTTCGGTGGCAGGCGCGGTCCGCGGATCCGGTATGGCACTGCCGTTCCGCGATAACGCGGTCGACATCTGCTTCTCCTCGAATGTCGCCGAGCATGTGCCACAGCCGTGGGTGATGGCCGACGAAATGGTGCGCGTGACCCGTCCAGGCGGCTTGATCGTGCTGTCGTATACGGTGTGGCACGGTCCGTTCGGTGGCCACGAAACAGGTCCGTGGCACTACCTGGGTGGCGAGTACGCCGCGCGCCGCTATCGTCGCAAGACCGGCCGGGAACCGAAGAACCGCTTCGGCACATCGCTGTTCGCGGTTGGTGCTGCGGACGGGTTGCGTTGGGCGGCAAGCACTTGCGCGGATGTGCGCATCGTGTTCCCCCGCTACCACCCACGCTGGGCCTGGTGGGTGGTTCGCGTACCCGCGTTACGAGAGTTGCTGGTGAGCAATCTGGTGGTCGTGGCGACCAAGCCGTAGCGCTACTTCTCCAGCCAGCCCCGGCGCCAGCTCCGGCGCCCGCACGCGTTGACCGTTGCCGCCCAGGGGGATTCCTGAATGGCCAGACCAACCGTCTCCAGGGCGGTCAGGCCGACCTGATCAGCCAGCATCCCGACCACGGCGACCGCCTCGGCGGCCTGCATCGCGGCCGTGGCCTGCTCGATGGTCAACGTCCGGCCCGGTAGGAAGGAAACCACCCACCCACCTGCGCCGACGCTTTTAGCTTGATGCTCGGTCTGATCACTGGTCATCAGCGACCGACCGATCACTTGCACCGCCATGGCTCTGACTCCCCAATTGCGTAATCGGTTCATGAATCGAGCGAGCTGATCAGTAGCTACAGCATGACCGCTGTAGCAACAGAACGCAATAGTGCGTTCTCTGAAAAGCGAACCGGGAGGTCGGAATTCGCGTCGTTCAGAATGTCGCCGAGCGAAAAAATGAAACACGTTGCAGACAATCAGCCCGCAAAACTGTAACGTGTTCTCATGAACTACGACAGCCTGTTCATCGGCGGCCGCTGGACCGCGCCCGCCGCCGCCGAGCACCTCCAGGTCATCTCGCCCGCGACGGTGGAGCCGGTGGGCAGCGTCCCGATCGTCGGTCGCGCCGATGTCGACGCCGCCGTCGCCGCCGCCCGGCACGCCTTCGACAACGGTCCGTGGCCGTCCACGCCGCCTGCGGAGCGCGCCCAGGTATTGACGCGCGCCGCCCGCCTGATCGAGGAGCGTTCGGCCGATCTGCTGACCACGCTCACCGCGGAAATGGGCGCACCGCAGATGATCGCCATGACGCTCAACCAGATTCCGGCGGTGGCCGCCCTCGACGCGCATGCCGGACTGGCCGAGTCCTTCCCCTGGCACGAGACTCGCACCGGCTTGTTCGGCACCGCGCGGGTCTCGCGGGAACCGCGCGGGGTGGTCGCGGCCGTCACCGCCTGGAATGTCCCGCTGTTCCTGGCGGCCAATAAGCTCGCGCCCGCATTGCTCGCCGGTTGCACCGTCGTACTCAAGCCCGCGCCCCTTACTCCGTTGACCGCCAACAAGATCGGGGAAATCTTCGCCGACGCGGGACTGCCCGAGGGCGTGCTGTCGATCCTGCCCGCCGAGGCGGATGCCGCGGAGTATCTGGTCTCGCATCCGGGCGTCGACAAGATCACCTTCACCGGCAGCACCGCGGTCGGCCGCAAGATCGGCGCGATCGCGACCGGACAGCTCAAGAGCGTGTCGCTCGAACTCGGCGGCAAATCTGCGGCAATTCTGTTGCCGGATATGGATATCACCAATATTCCGGTGCTGGCCTTCTCCGGTCTGATGAACAGCGGCCAGGGCTGCGTCGCGCAGACCCGCATTCTCGCGCCGCGCAGCCGCTACGACGAGATCCTGGACGCGCTGGTCGAGCATGTCAAGACACTGAAGACCGGCGATCCCACCGATCCGGCGACGACCTTCGGCCCACTGATCTCCGAACGGCAGCGCGACCGCGTCGAGGGGTATATCGCCAAGGGCAAGGAAGAGGGCGCGCGACTGGTGCTCGGCGGCGGTCGCCCGGCGGATCTGGACCGCGGTTGGTTCGTCGAACCAACCATCTTCGCCGATGTCGACAACAAGTCGACTATCGCGCAGGAGGAGATTTTCGGCCCGGTCCTGTCGGTGATCCCGTACGAGACCGAGGACGAAGCGGTGGCCATCGCGAACGATTCCGTATACGGCCTCGCCGGCTCTGTCTGGACCGCCGATATCGAGCACGGTGCGGAAATCGCGGCGCGGGTGCGCACCGGCACCTACGCGATCAACTGGTATGCCTTCGACCCGAGCTCGCCGTTCGGCGGATACAAGAACTCCGGCCTCGGCCGCGAGAACGGACCGGAAGGTCTGGACGCGTTCTGCGAGCAGAAGTCCCTGCTCATGCCGATGGGGTGGGCGGGCTAGTCAAGCCCCCTGCGTAACTACCCGGACTACCGGCTGACGGCCCGGTGCGCCGATGATCTCGACCTGCCAACCCGAGGGCAAGGCATCCTGCAGACGTCCGACAGCGCGCCGCAGCGGTGTGCTCGCGGCCGCCGCGACGAAACCGGCGGTCCGCGGCAGCGCCGACGGGCCGATTTCCAGATCGGTCATGTTTCAACCACCTCTCACGCATCGTTCTCATCGCTGGCCGCGGGTATGCGGATTCGCAATTCGAAAGGGAAGTAGCTCAGATCGATCTAATTCAAGTTAACGATTGGCAATCTGGTCGGTCATGAGACGGAAACGAGCGAAGCACAAGCCCCTCCCGGAGCTGACTCCTTATGTCACGAAGTGCGTCCGGGGCAAATAGACCGTAGCGCACCGGCGGACTCCAGATCCGGCAATCCGAAAACATCTGGCGATCGATACCACCAGGAACACGCGTTTATCGACGAGATCCGCCAGCGGCGCAACGACCGGCGACAACCAGCGGGTGTCGCACCGGTGGCCGCGCGCAGATGCACCCGCGGCGCGGTGACGCTGCCGAATCCCGATTGTGCCGCAACAACTTCGACAGGAAGTTCAGTGGTCTCCAGCAATTCTCTGGCACGCACAGTGCGCTGCGCCTCCAACCAGCGCCGCGGCGTCGTGCCCATACTTTCCGCGGGTCAGCGGCGGCAGTTGACTGCCAAGTTGGTTGCGGGAGCGCCCCGGCACGTGGCGGGACAGGTCGCGTTGGCGCTCAGTAGGCGGGGAAGCGGGCGGGTGGACTTCGCGGATCTCGGGCTGCCGGATTCGAAGCTCGCCAAGTCCGCGCGGCACGACTTCAAACAGCATGTGACCCAAGCACTTACGAACGAGGCGGCGGCGGTGCCGAGCGGCCGCGCCCGATGGCTCATCAGAACCGCGAGCTTCCGTCAGCTGATCGCCCGCGCGCCGTTCTCCGAATAGCACTCCGCCACAAACGAACCGCCCGCACCATCGTGAGACAGTGCGGGCGGTGCCGTGGGTTTCAGCGATTACTCGGCCCACGGAACGAGTCTTACGAGCGAACCGTTCACGCCCCATCTCGCGTCCGAGCCGCCGAAGCACATACACCGCAGGCACGAGACCGGCCCGTCCGGCGCGGGTACATCAGGTGCCGAACACCCCACCATCAGCGACCACAACGGAGCGAGTCTTACGAGCGACGTTCGCGGCCCGTCTCGCGTCCGAGCCGTCGAAGCGCATGCGACGAAGTCGCGAGTCTCGACGGCTCGGACGCGAGACAGCAGGGGGCCGCGAACACGCCGCGCCGAAGGCGCGGCAAATTAGACAGAGCCCAGGCGCTCCTTGAGCGCCTCGAACTCGTCGCGCACGCCGGAAGGCAGCTTGTCACCGATGAATTCGAACCACTCCTCGATGAGCGGGATCTCCTTGCGCCATTCCTCGGCGTCGACGGCGAGCGCCTCGTCGACATCGACGGGGTCGACCTTCAACCCCTCCAGGTCGAGCTGGGCCGCAGTGGGCACATTGCCGATCGCGGTCGGCTCGGCCTGCGCCGAACCCTCGATGCGGCCGACGATCCACTCCAGCACGCGGGAGTTCTCGCCGAATCCGGGCCACAGGAAGCGGCCGTCGCCACCGCGACGGAACCAGTTGACGTAGAAAATCTTCGGCAGCTTGTTCGCATCGGCGTTCTTGCCGACATTGATCCAGTGGTTCAGGTAGTCACCGACGTGGTAGCCCATGAACGGCAGCATCGCCATCGGGTCGCGGCGCACGGTGCCGACCTTGCCCTCGGCGGCGGCGGTCTGCTCGGACGACAGGGTCGCGCCCATGAAGACGCCGTGCTGCCAATCGAAGGATTCGGTCACCAGCGGAACCGTGGTCTTGCGGCGGCCGCCGAACAGAATGGCCGAGATCGGCACACCCTGCGGGTCGTCCCATTCGGGAGCCAGAATCGGGCACTGCGACATCGGCGTGCAGTACCGCGAGTTCGGATGGGCGGCAAGGGTTTCGGTCTCCCGCAGATACCAGTCGTTACCCTTCCAGTCGATCAGGTGATCGGGCTCGCCCTCCAGACCCTCCCACCAGACGTCACCATTATCGGTGAGCGCGACATTGGTGTAGACCGTATTGCCCGCCTCGACGGTCGCCATGGCGTTCGGGTTCGAGCTGCGGTTGGTGCCCGGTGCGACGCCGAAGAAGCCGTACTCTGGATTCACCGCGTACAGGCGGCCGTCCTTGCCGAAACGCATCCAAGCGATGTCATCGCCCAGGGTCTCCGCGCGCCAGCCGGGAACCGTCGGCTGGATCATCGCGAGGTTGGTCTTGCCACAGGCGCTCGGGAAGGCCGCGGCGATGTAGTACGCCTTGTTCTCCGGGGAGATCAGCTTGAGGATCAGCATGTGCTCGGCCAGCCAGCCCTCGTCGTGGGCCATGGCCGAGGCGATGCGTAGGGAGTAGCACTTCTTGCCGAGCAGCGCGTTGCCGCCGTAGCCGGAGCCGTAGCTCCAGATCTCGCGGTCCTCGGGAAAGTGGGTGATGTACTTGGTGTCATTGCAGGGCCACGGCACATCGGCCTGGCCGTCGGCCAGCGGTGCGCCGACGGAGTGCAGCGCCTTCACGAACGGCTTATCGGTGCCGAGCTTGTCCAGCGCGGCGGTGCCCATGCGGGTCATCACGCGCATCGAGACCACGACGTATTCGGAGTCGGTGATCTCGACGCCCAGCTTGGGGTCCTCGGCACCGAGCGGGCCCATGCAGAACGGCACCACGTACATGGTGCGGCCCCGCATCGAACCGCGGTACAGCTCGGTCATGGTGGCGCGCATCTCGGTGGGGTCGACCCAGTTGTTGGTCGGACCCGCGTCGGCCTCGGTCTTCGAACAGATGTAGGTGCGGGATTCGACACGCGCCACATCGGAGGGGTCGGAGAGGGCGAGGAACGAGTTCGGCTTCTTGTCCTCGTTGAGCTTCTTGAAGGTGCCCGCCGCAACGAGCTGAGTGGTCAGCCGATCCCACTCTTCGTCGGAACCGTCCGCCCAGACCACTCGCTCTGGCTGAGTGAGTTCTGCGACTTCCTGTACCCAGGCGAGTAGTTCGCTGTGCTCGGTCGGCTGCTTGCCGTCGGAATCGCGAAGACCAGGAATGGTCGCTGAGGTCATGAAAACTCTCCTGAGATGGGCGGATCACGGTGTTCCCGCCTGGGCTGACCATATCGAGCGACCAGCGAGCAGTCGCTACGGCAAGGCCCATGACCAGCGCGAACACACCGAGCGCCACCGTTGGCGGGAAGGCACCCGCTACGACCAGTCGAAAGCGCGTCATGGCTGGACCGCGTACAAGGACGAAGCGGACGCCCAGGTTCCTGCCTAAGAGGTTAACGCGATGTGACGACCAGTACGGAATCGGGTTCCCTCAGGAGTACCCACTAAGTTACCTAATCGAGAGAAGTCCGATACCGATCGAGGATGGCGATATCGCGTTCGCAGGCGGCGAGTTGCCCCGGTTGTTCGGCAGCGGCGCGGCGCAGTCTGGCCTCCAATTCGGCCACCTGACGGTCGATTTCGACGACTCGCTCGGTGCTCGCACGCATGACGCGCTCCGATAGCGCGGTCTCCGATTCGACCAGTGCGGTGGCGACGCGCTGCTCCAACTGGGCCTTCACATTCACTAGTGCGTCGGAGACCCACTGCCGAAGGTGCGCGCGGTCGGCGACCTGGCCGCGGGCCCGCACCACCCAGGCCGCCGCACCCGCTCCTAGCAGCAGCGTCACCGGAACGGTCGCGAAATCCAGGGTCGGCACGAGCGAGAGCGGGGCGACCAGTAGGCGGCCGATGCCGACCCCAGCGGATGCGCCGAGCGCGATCATGAGGTGATCTTCGACACCTCGATGCCTCGGCTCCGGATCCGGGCCGACACGCGGGGCCGGATCGCGCCGGCGCGGCGGTATACCGCAGTTGTTTTCCGGCACCGCACCGAGGCGATCGGCGAGCTCGAGCAACCGCTGATCGGTGGTTCCGTCCACGAGACCGGTCAGCTCGTGCACCGCCTGCTGCAGGCGTTCGGGATAGCCGCCGAATTCGGAGCGGCGCAGCCGATCGAGTTCGCCACGGGCGGCGGCGTGCAGCGCGCGGACCCTGGCCCCGACATCGGTCATCAGATCGACCCTGGCCAGGTGCAATTGGCTGCGCAGGGTGGACATGGCGGTGGCTCGCCCGCCGTCGCGGCCCGCGAGCAGTACCGCGCGCTCCTCGCGCCACTGGATCGGCTCCGCGCCCGAGCGCAGCACCGTGACCTGTTCGCCGACCCGTCGGCGGGTATCGGTCAGCACGCGCGCGGTGACGGCGGTGACCCGATCGTCGGAACTCGCGGCGGCCGTCGCCGCCGCGAGTTCCGCATGCAGCGCGCCGAGTCCAGACCGATCGATCAGACCCGCATTGTCGGCCGCGCGCCCCGCCACCGCGAGCCGCGCCGATACCGGCACGATCTCCAGATCGTCGATGCCCTGGGCAGCGAGCAGTTCGAGGTTGTGCGCCTGCACGGCGCGCCAGTCCTGGTAGGCGTGGATGCCGTTCATGGCGAGCAGGATCCGGGTGCCGTCGGCGCGTAGCCGTTGCACCACACGCAGGGTGTCCGCGCCGACGACGCTGCCCGCGTCCAACAGCATCAGAGCGACCGCCGAAGGCGCATTACCCGACGGCGACGTGGTCTCCACCGCCGCGCTCGCATCGGGCGCCGGATCCGACAGCGCGATCCGCGGCTCGAACCGCGCCAACTCGGTCCGCAACAAGCTCGTATTGGAATCATCCGGCCCGATCAACGTGACCGCCGCCGCCACCCCCGTCCCCCGCACAGCTCGTAGGAGCGCCATCCCCTGCGGGTTCCACCGCGCGATTACCGCCTCGACCTCCGGAGTCGGCGAGGACTTGTCGGAATCGGGCGGCGATCCCCTCGCGGCCTCGGTCGAACCCGGCACGTCCCCACCTGATGCAGTCACCGAACCGGTCGGTGGCGAGGCCGTATCAGGTGGGCAACCACTGCTGGATCCGAGTGGCGCAGCAGCGGATTCCGAGCGCTCGGGCGTATCCGAGACCGAAGACCGCGTGCGCGCGGAATCCGGTGGTTCAGAGTCCGGCACTGCTCATCCGTTCCCATAGCCGGATGTAGCCGTTGTGGACGCGGAGGGCGGCGCGACGGGCGGCGGGGGACATATCGCTGGAGACCACGGCACGCCAACGGGCGGCACGGGCGAGGGCGTCGTCGGCATCGGCGGGTGCGGGTGCGGGATATCCGGCGGCCAGGTGGGCGACCTCCGGGTAGGCCAGGCCCGCGCAGAGGCCGAGCCAGAGCGCGTCGTCGCCGAAGAGGTAGTCCTCCAACATCTCGCGCGCGTTCGCGCCGTCGACGGGTACGGCGCGGGCGGCGAGGCGGGCCAGTTCGTCGAGGAGTTCGCCGCCGCGCAGTGCCGAGACCTGTTCGTAGCGGCGGTGCAGTAGACGGTGCAGCGGATCTACACCGCTGGCCGCGTGCATGATCTGCAGCAGTGCGTGCGGACCGAGTTCGGGGTCCTGGCGCAGCGCGGACAACGCGCAGGTCACGCCGTACAGATCCCAGCGCTGCAGCAGTTCTTCGCGCTCGGCGACATCCGGTCCGGCCGATGCCGCGACGAACAGGTCGGGCGACAGCGTGAGCGCCGGATCCGCGGTGTCGGCCAGGCGGCGCAACGTGGCCAGATCGGCCTCGCTCAGCGCACCGGCCCTGGTCCGCACGGCCAGCGAGGCAACCACCGGCAGTGTGATGGTGCCCAGGTCACCGCTGTACTGCTCGGCGGCGGCGACCGCATCGCCCCAGCGCGACCCGATGGCATCGGCCTTGTTCAGCACCACGACGGTGCGCCCCGGCGGCAACTGCGACAGAATCCGCCGGTCCGCGGGCTGGGGTGCACCGGAGAGGACGTAGACGACAATGTCGGCATCGAGTTCGGGATCGGCCACACCAGGTTCATCGATCGGCGCGGTCTCCACCGCCGACATCAACGCCAGCGCGTGCAGCACGGTGCTCCGCCCGGTATGTGCCCGCCCGGTCACCTGGATGCGCGGCGGTCGCCGCCACCGCGCGATGGCGGTCCCCACCTGGCCCACGATCCGCGGATCGGCACCCGAGCGCAACGTCGCGAGCAGCTGGTCGAGTTGGTCGAGCTCCCGTGCGGGTCCGCCCGGTCGGATCCGGGGTCCGTCGGATTCGGTGGCTGTCGGCAAAGCTGCACACCCCCTTTTCGGTGCGCCATTCTTGCAGACGTGCCGCGCGTACGGGCCGCCAGCGACTGCTTGCCCGCGCTGGAAAAGGATCAGCTGCCGCTCAAGTATTTGTTCACGCTACGCACGGCCCAGTTGGGCGCGTATTTCGCGGCGGTCGCCAATACCTTTGCCTGCGCGCCGATTTCGTAGTGCACGCGCGGCAGCCGTCCGCGCTTGCGGGTCACGTCCCAGATCCCCTGCGCGACATCCGCGGCGCTCAGGTGCACGCCGAGCGATCTGCTCGAGGCGGTGTCTACGCCGCCCACCATGGCGGTGGCCACGAACAGCGGCCACACCGCGATTACCCGGATATCGTGCCGTTCCCATTCGAGATCCAGTGCCTCCGTGAGGCTTTTGACCGCGGACTTCGTCGCACCGTAGCTGGCTAGTTCGGGCTGACCGTAGATCGCTGACGCCGAGCACAGATTCACCACCTGTGCTCCCGGCGTATCACGCAGATAACCGAACGCGGCATGCGTACCCGCTATCACTCCGCCGAGGTTGACGTCGATGATCGCCTGGTGGGTGGCCAGATCGAGGGATTCGAACCGACCCGCGCGCAGGATGCCCGCATTGTTGACGAGGATGTCGAGCCGGTTCTGGTCACCGTTGAACTCCGCGAGACGCTCGGCCCAGTGCGTGTCGTTCGTCACATCCAGCACCCCGGTGCGCATACTGCCATTGGCGGCGTTGATGTCGGCCGCGAGCCTGGTCAGCCCCACTTCATCGATATCGTATGCACCGACGTGATACCCCTGTGCAGCGAAAAGTAGGGCCGTGGCCCGGCCGATCCCCGCCGCCGCACCGGTGATGAACACAGTCGGTCTGCTCATGCGCGCAGTCTAGTGCGGGACAAGCCCCCTACCTCGGGGTTCCCACAGATGCCCGGGTAACTTAATCTGACCCGATGGTCGGCACCATCGTCGGTGCGCAGCTTCGCTTCTCGAACCCGCGGCGCGAGCAACGGGACCGAAGGCGGTAGCTTGCGTAACCACGCAGGTCCCCGGGAGCGCCGCAATCGAACACCGGAGGCCGACCAGGCGGAATGCGTTCCGCCCGTGCCGGATCTCGATGAGGAGGTTGCCGTGACCGTTGATGTCATCGGTGCTACTGAGCCGGACGCGTCCGGCGCGGACAAGCCACTGCTACCCAGTAGCGATCCATTCCTCCGTCCGCCGAAAGGCTTCGCGGCTCGTCCGGCGGGGACCATCCTGCGCAGCCGTCGCGTCGAACTCGCACTGTTCGGTCTTGTGCCGCAGCAGGTCTCGGCCTGGCAGCTGCTCTACCGCAGCTGTGATATGCACGGCACGCCGGAGGCGGCGGTCACCACCGTGCTGCTGCCGCTCGATGCCGACCCGGACGAGGACCGCCCACTGCTGGCCTTCCAGACCGCCATGGACGCGATCGCCGAACGGTGTTCCCCGTCCTACGCATTGCGACGCGGTTCGCACGCACTCGGCTCGGTTACCCAGTTCGAATGGATGCTGGTGGCCAATGCACTGCGCCGGGGCTGGGCGGTGAGCATCGCCGATCATGAGGGCCCGCACGGGAATTTCGGCGCACCACGCGAGCCCGGTTACCGCGGACTCGACGGGATCCGCGCGGCGTTGCGCTTCGCACCGCTGGGTCTGCGGCCCGATACCCGGATCGCGGTCTGGGGTTATTCCGGTGGCGGTATGGCCAGTTCGTGGTTGGTCGAGATGGCGCCGACCTACGCGCCCGAACTCGATATCGTCGGCGCGGTGCTCGGCGCGCCGGTCGGCGATCCGGGCCAGGTCTTCACCCGGCTCAACGGCGGGCGCTACGCCGGACTGCCCGCCATCGTGGTCGCGGCGCTGCGCAGGCTCTATCCGGCGTTGGCCGCGGTCTTCGACAGCGATTGCGATGCCGAGGGCCACCGGCTCATCGCACGCGCCGAACGGTCGACACCGTTGGCGGCGGTGCTCGGCCTCATCAATAGAGATGTCGGCCACCATCTGTGCCGTCCGCTCGACGAGGTGCTCGCCGCGCCCGATATGCAGGCCATGCTCGATGACCTGCGCCTCGGTCACTCCATCCCGACCTGCCCGCTGCTGGTGGTGCAGCCGGTGCACGACCAGATCATCCACGTGGACGGCGTCGACGGCCAGGTCGAGCGTTATCGCCGCGGCGGCGCGCAAGTCACCTATGTGCGCGACCGGCTCAGCGAACACTTCTCGCTGCTCCCGCTGGCCACCCCGATCAGCCTGGACTGGCTCAGCGATCGACTCGCCGGAGAACCGGTCCGCGATGTCGGCGACAGCACGGTGTGGTCGGTCGCCGCCTCGCCGACCGGGGTGCGCGGACTGTGGGAAATGCTTGGCACCGCGGTCAAGGTGACACTGGGCAAGCCGCTACGTCAGCAGGGCGCGCCCGCGACTCGAATCCCCCGCGTACGCGCCGCATAACCGGGCGCGCGCCGCCGTCTCGGATGACCCGCAAGCGATCCGCTACGACCGCTTGCCGACCGCATCCTGCGATGCTGGACAATGGACCGTGTGAACGACGCCGCGAACCACACTGCCGAGTCAGTTCCCGGACCGCCGTCCACAGCCGCGGCTCCGGCGGACGGTGGATCCCGAAAGGGCTCGGGCTCTCGCCTGTACCCCCGAGTGACGAGCTTCCGCTCGCGCCGGGGCGCACTCACCGCGACCCAGCAGCAATCCTGGGATCGCACCTGGCCGAAAATCGGCCGCGATGTGGCGGATGAACCGCTCGACGCCGCAGCCTGGTTCGGCCGTGACGCCCCGCTCGTCATCGAGATCGGTTGTGGGACAGGCACCGCCACCGCCGCGATGGCACAGGCGGAACCGCGGCTGAATCTCCTCGGCATCGAGGTCTATCAGCCCGGTCTCGCGCAACTGGTGCAGCGCATCGAGCGCGAACACATCGACAACATTCGCCTGCTGCGCGGCGACGCCGTCGATGTGTTGGAAAACATGATTGCCGAGCAGTCGCTCACGGGCGTACGGGTCTTCTTTCCCGACCCGTGGCCCAAGGCGCGACACCACAAGCGGCGGCTGTTGCAGCCCGCGGCCTTCGCATTGATCGCCAGTCGCCTGCGGCCCGGCGGTGTGTTGCATGTCGCGACCGACCACGCCGATTACGCCGAGTTCATCGCCGCGGTCGGCGCCGCGGAACCGCAGCTCATCGGCCTGAACGAGACCACGGGAGGGGTCAGCGCCGAGCACCGCGACAGTGCGCCGATCGGTTTCGAAAGGCCCGTCACGAAATTCGAAGGCAAGGCACATCGCGCCGGAAGCGCCATCAACGAGTTCATATGGGGGAAGATCGAATGATGAGTGTCGGTGAAATGGCCCATGCGGTCGTGGATGTTGCCGGGGAGGTGCACGGAACCGGATCCGAGGCGATCGGCGCGGTTACGCCCGATGTGCGGCGGGTGCTGTTGGTCTGGGACGCCCCGAACCTCGACATGGGGCTGGGGGCGATCCTCGGCGGCCGCCCGACCGCCGCCTATCGACCGCGCTTCGACGCGCTCGGCCGCTGGCTGCTCGCGCGCACCGCCGAACTATCGGTAGGCAGCGTGACCAGGGTCGAACCGGAAGCGACCGTCTTCACCAATATCGCGCCCGGCACCGCGGATGTGGTGCGGCCGTGGGTGGAGGCGTTGCGCAATGTCGGCTACGCGGTCTTCGCCAAGCCCAAAATCGATGAGGACTCCGATGTCGACGCGGATATGCTCGCGCACATCGAGCTACGCAGCCGCGGCGCCGGGCTGGCCGGCATCATGGTCGCCTCCGCCGACGGCCAGGCATTCCGCGAACCGCTCGAACGATTGGCCGCCAACGGAATCCCTGTTCAGATACTCGGCTTCCGTGAGCATGCGAGTTGGGCTGTAACTTCCGATACCCTCGAGTTCATAGATCTCGAGGACATCCCGGGCGTGTTCCGTGAACCACTGCCCCGGGTCAGCCTCGACTCGCTGCCCGACGAGGGTGCCTGGCTGCAGCCGTTCCGGCCGCTGTCGGCACTGCTCACCTCTCGCCCTGCCCAAGGAGTCGCTTAGTGTTCACACGCTGGGGCGATCTGGTCTATCGGCTGCGCTTCGCCGTCATCGGCATGGTCGCGGCCGCACTCTTGGCACTCGGCGGTTACGGCCTCGGCTTGGAAGACCATCTCAGCTCCAGCGGGTGGGACGACCCGACGTCGCAATCGGCCGAGGCGGCCAAGTTGTCCGACGCGGCGTTCGGACGTGATCACACCAGTGATGTGATCGTGCTCTACACCGCACCGGACGGTAAGACGATCGATGATCCCGCATTCCGGCAGCAGGTCGTCGACAGTCTCAACAAGCTGCCGCGCGAACATCCGGATGAGATCGCCAAGGTCAACGGCGCCTACTGGCAGACCGAAACCGGCCCGGCATCACCGCTGATATTCGGTTCGAAGGATAAGAAGTACACCTTCGCCTCGATCGCCATCCAGGGCGATAACGACACCGATATGGTGCGCAACTTCCGGAAAGTGAAGGATGTCTTCGCGATTCCGGGCGTCGATGTGCAGGTCGCGGGTCTGCAGGCGGTGGCGGGCACGCTGAACGACACCATGGCCGCCGACCAGAAGCGGATGGAGATCCTGGCCATCCCAGCGGTCGCGGTGCTGCTGTTCTTCATCTTCGGTGGTGTGGTCGCGGCGGCGCTGCCGCTGATCGTCGGTGGTCTCACCGTGATCGGCGCCTGGGGCATCGTGCGGTTCGTCACCGGGTTCACCGAGGTCAACTCGTTTGTTTCGCCGGTCGTTTCGATGATCGGCCTGGGTCTGGCCATCGACTACGGCCTGTTCATCGTGAGCCGGTTCCGGGAGGAACTCGCCGAAGGCTACGACACGCGCGCGGCGGTGCGCCGTTCGGTGATGACCGCGGGTCGCACCGTCGTGTTCTCCGCGACCATGATCATCGCCAGCCTCGGCGGCATGCTGCTATTTCCGCAGGGCTTCCTCAAATCGATCGCCTACGGCTCCATCGCGACCGTTTCGCTGGCCGCGCTGACCGCCATCACCATCCTGCCCGCGATGCTGAGCCTGCTCGGGGCGCGGGTGGATATGCTCGGGCTCAAGCGATTCCGCCGGACCAAGACCGCCGAGGAAGTCGAGAACAGCCTCTGGGGCAAGTCGACCCGCTGGGTGATGCAGCATCCGCTCAAGATCGCCATCCCGATCTGCATCCTGTTGCTGCTGCTGATCATTCCGGTCAAGAATCTGGCTTTCGGCGGCATCAACGAGCGGTATCTGCCACCGGATAATGCGACTCGGCTCGCGCAGGCGAAGTTCGACTCGATCTTCCCGCTACGCAAGTCCGATCCGATCCAGCTCGTATTCGTCTCCGCCAACAGCACCGATGTCGGCAAGGTGTGGACCGCGGCCAAGCAGGCGCCCGGTTTGAACGGCACTTTCGACGTGCCGTCACGCTCGAGCTCAGACCCCAACGTCTATCGCACCAGTGCGACGCTCGCGGATTCGGAGAATCCGGATCCGACCATCGAGTATCTGAACTCCCTCGACGTTCCGGACGACGTACAGATGTACGTCGGCGGGCAGCCCGCGATCCAGAAGGACAGCATCGACGCGCTGCTGCACCGGATGCCGTTGATGATCGCGCTGGTGCTGTTCGTCACCACGCTGTTGATGTTCCTCACCTTCGGCTCCCTGGTGCTGCCGATCAAGGCCGCGCTGATGAGCGCGCTCGGATTGGGTTCCACGCTCGGCATTTTGACGTGGATCTTCATCGACGGACATGGCGCGAGCCTGTTGAATTTCACGCCGCAGCCGATCATGTCGCCGGTGCTGGTGCTGATCATCGCGGTTATCTATGGTCTTTCGACCGACTACGAGGTATTCCTGTTGTCGCGCATGGTCGAAGCGCGCACGATGGGGGCTTCGACCACCGAGGCGGTTCGCATCGGTACCGCGCAGACCGGACGCATCATCACCGCGGCGGCGCTGATCCTGCTCGTGGTGACCGGCGCGTTCGCGTTCTCCGATCTGGTCATGATGCAGTATCTGGCCTACGGCATGATCGCGGCGCTGTTCATCGACGCCACGATTCTGCGCATGCTGCTCGTCCCGGCCACCATGAAACTGCTCGGCGACGACTGCTGGTGGGCACCGACGTGGATGAAGAAGGTGCAGCAGAAGGTCGGGCTCGGCGAGCCGATCCTGGACGATGAGCGTCCCGGCGGGGGCGAGGTCGTCGACTTGGTGAAGACCACGCCGATTACCGATCCGGTGACGATGCAGATGCCCGCGCTCACCGATAACGCCACTACGCGTGCACGGTCGCCGCGGCGGCCACGCACGGTCGAAGAGATCGAGGCGGAGGCGCCGACCCGGCATTTCGCGAAGCTCCCGCCCGAGCCGACGGTGCCGCCGCGGCCGCCCGTCACGCCGCACGATCCGACTCGGCCGCGGGCGAGTTCGCCGTTGCATGCGGCACCGCCCGGGCCACTCGCGCCGCCGTCCGGGCAGACCGCGTCGGGTTTGCCGTCCGGGCAGACCGCACCGCCTGAGCCGGGGACGTCGGCTGGGCCGACCACACCGCCCGGGCAATCGACGCCGCCCGGACCCGATCCCATTCGGCCGCGGCAGATTCCGACGATTTCGGAGGCGGCCGAGCCGACTCGTCCGATACCGCCGTCGCCGACGCCACCCTCGCCGCCGGTTCAGCCGACGCAGATCCCGGACCATCCGACCCACCATGCGGCACCGCAACGGCCAGCCGCTTCGAACGATGATGCGGCGGAGGAGAACCGCAGCAGCATCGAGAACTGGATGGCCGAGCTGAGGTCCAACCGTCGCCGCATCGGCCATCCCGACGAAGGTCGCCACCACAGCGCGGACGGGCGGACGGTCAGCGTCAATGAGCTGCTGCGGCGTCGGGATCGCGAGTAACACGTTGTGCGGCACCGGCTTTCGCTGCTGAATCCCGGCTTGCGACACCGGCTTCGGCGGCGCGGTGCTGCTGCGGCACCGACGAACGGTTCGGGAAATCGACGTATGCGAGCGTACGCCCGTGACCTGGTGGATCGCGTTGATTACCGGGGATCGGGTGGTATTCGGAAGACGCCGGGGATGGTTCGCTGCTCGCAAGGCGCACCGCGAACACCCGGCCGCCGAGCTGAGCAATCGGCGCGTGCTCAGGCTTGCGCGCGCACAGCGATCCACACCCGCACTGCAGCGAGTCCGTCTCTAGCTACCCATCAGCTTGCGCCACTGAGCGCGCAGGGAGTGTTTGGCGGTGATCGAGCCGAAGCGGATCCGGCCGTGCACGACGATGTGCAGGGGGCCGAGGGGTGGGCCGGTGCGGACCTTGTTGTTGACGCTGGAGCCGATCAGGTCGACGGCATTGAGGTCGACGGTGGCCTCGGTGGGGACGATCAGCGTCAGCGAGCTGAGGTAGTCGTCGACGTGCACCTCGACGACTTGGGTGGACATGATCGCCTCGGTGAAATCGAGGGTGACGCCGGAGAGCCAGTTGTTCAGATGCAATGCGGGCGCCACCTGCCAGGGGCCACGGCGATTGACGCCGGACAGGCGGCTGCGGATCACATTACCCGGCATGACCTGCGACGGGGCCGAGAGCGGCGGGGAGACCCGCTTGGTAAAGGCGGGCGCGGCATTGACGAATGTCGAGGCCGGTGCGGCGGACTGGCCGACGAGTCGCACGCCGGGCAGGTCGATCAGTACGGCATTGAGTTCGCCGCGGGTCTTGGCGGCCAGCGCGGTATCCATCCGCTCGGTGAACTCCCCGAGGGAGAGCATGCCGAGCCCAACCGCTCGCTGCAACAGTTGACCGACATGTTCGCGTTCGACATCGGAGACGCGCAACTCACGATCGCCGACCACGTCACCGGAGCCGACACCGTTGGATACCGATTCGGGTCCACCCATGAATCCGAGATTACCGAGCCCAGCACCCCCGACGCATCAGGGCAATCCCCGAGTCCCACCTGCTCGGCCCCAGCTCACCCGATCTGATCCACCGGACACACCACGCACCACGGGCCGCGCAGAATCGCCGCGGAGACAACGGCATTGGCGACCCACAGCGTGGTCGGCGGCGTCTGATGCCCGCGATACAAAGTGCCACCGCGAGAGCATGAATGCCGACGCACCGGGCCAGACCGCCATCACCGCGATAAGCACCCAACTCAGCTGCTGATGCTGGTAATGCCGCGCCGAGGCGAGCTGCTGGCCGACCGCGTAGCGCAGCGTGACCAACCACAATGCCCGCACCGCACGCCGCAGCGGCGCGGTAGCCGCGTCATCGGCGCTCAGCTCGGCTGCGCCGACCTCAGACGGGCCCGGCCGCGTCATCCGAGCGGTCCTCCCGGGTCAGCTCCCGTTCCAATGTCGCGTCCACATCGAACCGGCCGGGCTTCGGTTCATCCGGCTCCACCGCATATCTTCGCCCCTCGTCGCTGGTGTGCAATTCCTCGAACGCCTCTTCCGGACTTTCCGCCAGCAGCGACCGGATCGCGGTATTCATCACCGCGACGAACGGCACCGCCAACAGACCGCCGGCGATCCCGCCGACCACGATGCCCGCGGCAATGGACAGCACCACCGCGAGCGGATGGATGCTCACCGCCCGCCCGAGCAGCAATGGTTGCAGCACATGGCTTTCGAGCTGCATCACCGCGATGATGATGCCGAGCACGATTACCGCGGTCACCCAGCCCTTGGTCACCAATGCGATGAATACCGCGATCGTCCCGGCCAGAAACGCACCGACGATCGGGATGAACGCGCTGATGAATACCAGCGAGGCCAATGGCAGTGCCAGCGGCACCCCGAGGATCGCCAGGCCCGCGCCGATGCCGATGGCATCGACGAGGGCCACCACCACGGTCGCGCGGACGAATCCGACCAGCGTGCCGAAGCCGAGTTGTCCCGCGGTGCGCACCTTTTCCCGGTGCGGGGTCGGCACGATCCGGGTCACGAAGTGCCAGACCTGATCGCCGCCGTAAAGGAAGAAGATAAGAATGAACAGCGTCAAGAACGCGCCGGTGAGCACATGCCCGATCACCGTCGCGGTGGTCAATGCCCCGCTGGTAAGACCTTCTCTGTTCGATTGGATCGTTTTGATGATCGTGTCGCCCGCATTCCGAATCTGCTCATTGCTCAGATGCAGCGGACCATTGATCAGCCAGTCCTGAATCTCGTGCACGCTGTGGGTGATTTCGTCGGACAGCTGCGGTACGCCCTCGATGAACTGCTCGACGACGAAGGTCATGATCCCGGCGACCACCCCGAGTGATCCGACCAGCGCGACGAAGACCCCCACAGACCTCGGCACCCCGAGCCGCTGCATCCAATCCACCAGCGGCGCCAGCAATGCGGCGGCCAGTAGGCCGATGGCCAGCGGTATCACCACCGTCGCCAACTTCTGCACCACCATCGAGAGCGCGATCAGCGCGGCGAACATCACCAGCAGCCGCCACGCCCATTCAGCGGAAACTCGGACGAATGGGTGTACAGAATCAGCAGCCGACCGCGCAGCAGTGGCTTTTCCGAGAGCACTTACCTTCTGGTCGGTCACCTCCGCGAGCCTAATGGCCACAGAGCGCCGCGAACATGCTCGGATGATCCGAACGCTAGATTGGTCATCGTGTCAGCGCCCCTGGAAGCAATACCGAACACACTTCCTACACCACGGTAAGAAGCATGGAACACGCACACCTGGAAGCGGTCAAACAGACCATGCGAACGCGCTGGCCGCTGTACCTGACATCGATGCTGTTGGCCAATGCCTTCGGCGCGGTGCTGGTGTGGGCGTTCATCCAATACGGACTCCCGGTTCCCGAAGGTGCAGCGGCCGGTGCGCGAAGCACCGGCCTGGTAATTCCCGGTCTGGTCTTCACCACCGGTGGTTTGCTGAGCCTGGCCGCTTCGGCGCTCATGCTGCGTCCGGTCATGCGCTGGCAGATGCGCGGTGGGCCGCCGAGTCATCAGGAGCAGATGGCCGCACTGCACGCACCGTTGCGCCAGGCGATCCTGCATCTGGTGCTGTGGTTGATCGGCGGCGCCATTCTGGCGGCCACCATCATCGTGGACGCGCCGGCGCTGGCGGGCGCGGTCATCGTCACCGAAATTATGGCCGCGACGATTGTCTTCGGTTTCACCTACATGCTCGGCGAACGGATTCTGCGCCCGGTCGCCGCGCAGGCCCTCGCCGAGGGCTCGTTCAACCACACGCTGACGCCGGGCGTCGGCACCAGGATGGGGATGACCTGGGGGATGGGCACCTTCGCCCCCACCATCGCCATCGTGCTGCTGTGCGTCACCCAGATCTCGTCGAACGTGAAGTTCTCCGCGCAATCGCTGGCCATTTCCATTCTGCTGCTGTGCGGCGTGGTGATCATGCAGGCGCTGGCGCTGTCGATGCTGACCGGATCCAGCATCTCCGACCCGGTGCGCCAGCTAAGCCAGGCCATTGATCGGGTGCAGGAGGGGGCGCGCGATGTGCAGGTCGAGGTGTTCGACGGCAGTGAGATCGGACTGCTGCAGGTCGGCTTCAACCGCATGATGGAAGAGGCCGCCAAGCGCCGCCAGTTGCAGGAACTCTTCGGCCAGCATGTCGGCGAGGAGGTGGCTCAGCGCGCGCTGGACTACGGCACCGAACTCGGCGGCGAGACCCGATTCGTCGCGGTGCTGTTCGTCGATATGGTCGGGTCCACCGCGACCGCCGCGGAGCGACCGCCGACCGAGGTGGTCAGCCTGCTCAATGAGTTCTTCCGCATCGTGGTCGACGTGATCGATCGGCACCACGGCTTTGTCAATAAGTTCATGGGTGATGCCGCACTGGCGATTTTCGGCGCACCGCTGGACCGCCCGGACGCGCCGACCGCCGCCCTGGCCGCCGCCCGTGAGCTGCGCGAAGTCCTGCGCGAGGTGCCCGGACTAGATATCGGCATCGGCGTTTCCGCGGGCCTGGCCGTCGCGGGGAATATCGGTGCCGCGAACCGTTTCGAATACACCGTGATCGGCGATCCGGTGAACGAGGCATCGCGCCTGACCGAACTGGCCAAGGATCGACCCGGCCGCGTACTCGCCTCGGGCAGCGCGCTGTATTTCGCCGATGCGGGCGAGCAGGACTTCTGGCTGACGGGCGACGAAGTTCAACTGCGCGGGCGGCGGCGAAAGACCAGGTTGACATGGCCGAAGGATGGTGCGCACGTCGATGCGGACAGCGAATCAGTCGGTTCGTTAGGCTGACCGCGTGACGGCCAATGGGAAATTAGCCGGCGATCCGGCGCCGCAGCCGTCCGACGACCCCACCGACAGATCGGCGAAACGTGGTCGCCGGAGCAGATTCCGGTGGGTCAAATGGGTGGCGGGCATCGCCTTGCTGGCGGTGCTGATCGGCGAGGGTTACTACCTTTGGCCGCGATTACACGATTCCTGGAATAAGCTCACCGAAATTCACTGGGGTTGGGTCAGTGCCTGTATCGGGATGCAGGCACTGTCGATGAGTGGATTCAGCCGAGTACAGAAACAATTGCTGCATGCCGGTGGTGTGGAGGTCCGCCAGCACAAATCCGCCGCCGTCGTCTACGGCGCCACCGCGATGTCGGTGACGCTGCCCGCGGGACAGGTGTTCTCCACCGCCTTCACCTATCGCCAGACCCGCCGCTGGGGCGCGAATCCGATCGTCGCCTCCTGGCAGTTGGTGATGTCCGGGGTGATCGCGACCGCCGGACTCGCACTGCTCGGCGTCGGTGGTGCGCTGCTGGTGGGCAACCGCGTCGGGCCGTTCAAGCTCATCTTGTCGCTGGTCGGTGTGATCGCGCTGGTGTGGGCGGGCAATTATCTGTCGAAGAATCCGGGCACGCTGGAGGCCGTGCTCCGCCGCGGGCTCGCGCTGCGCAACCGGATCCGCAAACGCCCGGCCGACCGGGGCTTGCACAAGATCGCCGATATGCTCGCGCAGCTGGAGTCGGTGGAACTCGGCAAACGCGATGGCGTGCTGGTCGCAGTGTGGGCGCTGGTGCACCGCTTCGCCGATGTGGCGTGTCTCGGGGCCGCGTGCTACGCGGTAGGCGCCGATCCGAAGTGGGCCGGGCTGCTGATCGCATTCACCGCGGGTAAGGCCGTCGGCTCGATCCCGTTCGCACCCGGTGGCATCGTCTACGTCGACGCCACTCTCATCTACGGCCTCACCGCGGGCGCGACCCTGCCGGCCTCCCAGGCCGTAGCCGCCGCCTTCGTCTACCGCCTGGTGAGCTTCGTCCTGGTCGCGATCATCGGCTGGATCGTCTTCGCCTTCCTCTTCCGCACCCCGCAAGCCGACGATGCCGAATTCGAGAAGGAATTCGAACAGCGCCGCACGCTGTGACCGGTCGCGACCAGAGCTCATCAGCAGATGTCGCCTACCAGCGACCAATGGGCGCACTACTACGCTGACCCAGGTGAGGAAAATGGTGCCGTTGGTGGTGGACGCGCTGCTGGTCGTCTTGTTCTGCGCGATCGGACGGCGCAGCCATGACGAGGCGATATTCACCGGACTGCTGAAGACGGTGTGGCCGTTCGCGGTGGGACTCGCGATTGGTTGGGCGCTCGCGGTCGCCGTGGCGAGCCGGACATCGGGCGAACAGGGGCGGGCGGGGTTCGACGCAACGGCGCTGTGGCCCACCGGAATTCTGGTCTGGCTCGGCACACTCTGCGGCGGCATGGTGCTGCGCGTGATCGGTGGTCAGGGCACGGCATTCAGTTTCATCATTGTCGCGGCGTGTGTGCTCGCGCTGTTCCTGCTCGGCTGGCGCGCGGCCAGCAAGGCCGTCAACTGATCACAGCTCCGGTTTGGCCAGAGATTGGAACAGTCTGGCCGCCATCCGCGCGGTCGCGTCGCCGCTGTCGGCATCGTTGATGTGGATCGCGAGGGCCAGATCCCCGGCGTTCGCGATGAGCCAACCGTCATTGCCCGCGGTGGCTATGAAACCGATGACATCGCGGTAGGGCCGCAGCGGCGCGAATTCCGGTCGGCTCGCGCCGTCGCGCAACATGGCGCGCAGCCGGTCGGTGAGTTCCGGTGACATCTCGGGGACCTGCGCGGCCGTGGTGCTGGGGTGGCCGGCCTCGATCATCGGCGGCGCCACCTGCCCGCGCGCGATGGCGGCCGCGGCGATCGCCATGCCGAACGGACTGGCCAGTACCGCATCCGTACCGCCGCCCTGGCGCACCTGCTCGGCACTGCGACCCGCCACCGCGACCCGGCCGGTCACCTCGTCCAATCCCGGCACCTTGTAATCGACTCCGACGCCGAGATTCGGCGCGGATTCGGCCGCGTCCTGGACCGAAACGTCCTGCGGTGCCTTCTTCTTCAACACCGAGGCGACATTGCGGAACAGCTCGATATTGGTGCCGACCGGATAGAGCCCCGTGAACGCGACCGAACCGTGCTCACTGGCCTGCGTATTCTGCGCGACGGCGACGACCGCGCCGCTGGACGGTTGAATCGCCACGATCGAGGCGGGTGTGCCGACGCTCACCACCGCGTCCTCGGCGGCGCGCTGCAGGCGCTGATCCATGGTGGCCGCGATATCCGGACCGGGCGGGCCCTGATAGCCGGCGATCTGGCCGACGAAACGTCCGTCCTGCTCGAAGATCTGCACACCCCAACCGGAATGCTGATCCTGGCTGTCCTGCCACACCTTGCGCAGCGCGTCCAGCAGCGGCGACCAGGTCCGGCGGTCGGCGGAGATCAGCTGCGGCTGCTTCTCCATGACCACACCGGGCACCCGCGACAGCGCGGGTTCCAGGATCGCGAAATCGGCTTCGCGCAGATTCACCGCGATGATCGGCTTGCCCTGTGCGGTCGACAGCTGCTGCATCAGCGACGGTCCGGTGATCAGCGGCGCGACCGGTTCGATGGCCTTGGCCAGCGCGTCGGTCGAGGCCACCGGATCGGTCGTCTTCGCGGGATCGAGTTCGACCACGTTGATGACTTGCTCGGTCATCAGCGCGTCGCCGAATATGTCCTTGACCCGCGGCGGTGGGGTCGGCGTGGTGCGTACGAGACGGACCGTGCGGTTGTGGTCCAGTTGCGGCATGACGACGGCGGGATCCCAGGAGATGCGCCAGCCGATCGCCAACTTGCGCACATTGCCCTGCAGGCTGTATCGCCAGGTCTTGCTCTCGCCGAAGTTCCAGGCCACATCCATGCTGAACAGCCCGGCCTCGCGGTCCAGGCCGATGAATTGGGTTTTCTGGTAGTCGACCTTGCTCGGCTGCAGTCCGGCGAACATTTGTTTCAGCGTCGCGGATGCGGCTGTGGGATAGGAAGTGAGTTCCGCGGCCTTGGCGTAGTTCTGCTCGTCGAGCAGGGCGGTGAAGCGATCGACGACGTACTCCGCTTCACTGCGCTTCACATCCGAACCACACCCACCAATTGCGATAGCCAGCGCCACCACCCCCGAGAGTGCGATTGCGCCCCGGACGCGATAGCGGCGGGATCCCCACACATCCATGTCGCCCACTCTTTACTCTTGTCACTCCAGCAACAAGACCACCGTACCTGTAATTAGCTGCCCGCCGCGCCGCGTCAGCCGGACTTTACCCATGCTCAGTATCTCCGATTGCGCCCGAAGCCTGCGCTCGGGCTGGTTGATCATGGACGTTCTCCGGTCTCGTTGCGACACCCGGCGCCGCAACCGTACCGGCCGGAACACGAACTTGTCAGAAAACGGCCCACGTCGGCGTTTCGGCGACGCGCATCCGCGTTTCACTCGCGCAGGGCCTCGTTGACCAGCGCACACCTTTATTCGGCGTACCCGCACGGCCAGCGACCGAAACCGTTCGCACAGAGCGGAACCACCAGCGCACATTGTGACGTAATCTTGTAATCAGTGAAATACAGGCACCACAGTAAGTAGGTGAATCCCAATGAGGCATGAGCATCGGGGACGCGGCTTCGGACGACCGGGCGGCTGGCAGCAGGCCGATCTACCGGATCCCGCGGATGCACCCGACTGGTTCGCTGGCAGGTTGCCAAGCGACTGGTTCGCCGGGCCGCCCGTCATCGAAATCGACCGAGACGAGATCGTGGTGGTCGGCGAACTGCGGGCTCCGG
The DNA here is from genome assembly GCF_054065835.1 of Nocardia citri. Taxonomy (NCBI): domain Bacteria; kingdom Bacillati; phylum Actinomycetota; class Actinomycetes; order Mycobacteriales; family Nocardiaceae; genus Nocardia; species Nocardia citri. Next base: position 369,084 of record NZ_JBSUQM010000001.1, on the reverse strand, counting down.
TATCGGAAAAGCAGGACACTCCCGCCGATGAGGTTCCGGCCGCGACGAAGGAGGGCGCCATCGCCCGCTTCCGCGAGACCACCCGCCCGGCCCGCATGCAGATCGCGAATGAGGCACAGCGCCGCTACGGACGCAGTGTCGCCTGGGGCGTTTCGGTGGACGGCGAACGAATCATGTTCACACACTTGGCGGTTCCGGTGATGACGCGACTGCGGCAGCCGGAGCGCAAGGTGCTCGACACGCTCGTCGATTCCGGTGTGGCGCGCTCGCGGGCGGATGCGCTGGCGTGGACGGTGAAGTTGGCGGGCAAGCATGCCGAGGACTGGCTCGAGGAGCTGCGCACCGCCATGCGGAAGGTGGACGACCTACGGTCGGAAGGTCCGCAGGGACTGTAGAACAGGGCGGGCTAGTGTCTTAGCCATGTCGACACCTGGCCCGATTCTGGTTATCAACGGCCCGAACCTCAATATGCTCGGCATCCGCCAGCCGGAGGTCTACGGGTCGGACACCCTCGACGATGTCGTCGCATTGTGTCGTCGGACCGCCGCCCGGTTCGGCCGCGAGATCGATGCGTTCCAGTCGAATTCCGAAGCGGCGCTGATCGATCGGATCCACCGGGCGCGCGGCGTCGAGTCGGGCATTGTCATCAATCCGGGTGGGCTCACGCATACTTCGGTCGCACTGCGTGATGCGCTGGTGATTCCGGAACTCCCGATTGTCGAGGTGCACATCAGCAATGTGCACGCGCGTGAGGAGTTCCGGCGTCACTCCTACATCTCCCCCATCGCCACCGCCGTGGTGGCCGGGATGGGGATCCACGGTTATGCCGCGGCCATCGAATTCCTGATCCAACGCTAGCGACTGCTTGCGGGTCGCTCGAACAGCGTGCCGAATCAGCTTGTCGCACTACGCGAGTCGGAAAACCGGGAAGCCCGGTGCGATCTCGGCCAGCTCAGCGTCGGTGGCGTCCTTGGTGAGGCCCTCGAAGAACTTGCCGACCTCCCAGCCCCACTTCTGCAGGTAGAGGCGCAGCAGCGGCACCTTGTCCGCATCGGTTACCTCGGTCGCCGTGAACGCCTCGACCTTGCGGCCCAGCCGCAGTTCACCACTGCCGGCGACGCGCAGGTTCCGCACCCACTGGGTGTGACCGCGCGGCGCGACCAGGTAGCGGGTGCCATCGGCCTCGGTCAGCAGATTGACCATGGTGGTGCGCCATTCGCCACTCTTACGTCCGCGCACCGCCAACAGCCGCGACCCCATGACGCTGATGCCGAGGCGAGGCAGCCAGTTGGCGATCTTGTTCATGATCGGTTCCATGCCGGTGGGGGCGAGATAACGGGTGCTGGCGTTCACTTCGGACTCCTTTGTGATCACTGCTCTCTATTGCGATCAGTGTTCCACAGCGATTTGCGTCAAGTCAAGAGCACTGCTCTCTTTTCTTTTGGTGCCCACCTACCGCAAGCGTCGCCCGTACGGACACCGCGCCATGTCGTGACCGATGCCCACAGCGGCGAGATCCGACAGACTCGAGCCGCCGCAAGCAACGGACCGAGCCGAGCTCGACTACTGGTTCGACACCGCGCGGATCATCCGCATATTCGACAGCTGCTGCCGCGCCCTGGATGAGAGACCTTTCGACGAGCCGCATTTCCGGCAGATCTCCACGCCCGACGCAAAAATCGTGCGCCCCAGTGGAGTATCCATGGTCCGCCCGGATAGGGGTTGGGCACGGGAACGCGCGGGTGAGACGATGCCATGGCAGGATGGTTTTCGGCGATCGACGATGAAGGTGTGACGACGCTCGGTGCGGGTAGGACCGCGGTATTGACGGCGGAGCGCATCCGGGTTGCGCGAATGGATGAGTGATCATGAAGACGAGATCGCCGGAGACGGTGAAATGCCGGGGATGTCAGTGCTGGTGGCCATTGAGCGCGCACAATGTGTGCCATTGTTCCCAATGCCATCAGACATTCACCGGTGACAAGGCCGCGACTCTGCATTTGGTTGTGGATTATCGCCACAAACCGCACGTGATCTGTCGAACGCCGCAGAGCGTCGGCCTTGTGGACGTCGGCCGCGACTACCCCTGCTGGGGCTTACCGCAGCATTAGCCAGTCTGTCGAAGCCGGCACCCGAGTATCTCGGCACCCCAATACCCCGGCACCCAGTACCGCTTGGTGAACGCTCGGTCAACGCCTGCCACAGCTTCTGGTCGGTGATCTTGATTTACTTCCGACGTCTGCGCAATCGCAAGTCGCTCGATCCGCGCGCGGTAGGCGACCAGTCCGAACCGCCCAGGCACATGTCACAGGTTGTCGACAGCTATTTGCTCGCCGACGCGAGCGAGTAAGGGTGCCGCATCGGCAATCGAGCGGGCGGGGTCCGATTCCAAATCGGCGAGGGCGTAGCAGGCGGTGAAACCTGCCACTCGAATCTCGTTGGGTGTCAATTGCGTTCGGCCGACAGCGGCCACCACTGGGATATTCGCTGCGCGCGCGGCCTCGCAGACACCGATCGGGGCCTTGCCGTGCAGGCTTTGGACGTCGAGCGCGCCTTCGCCGGTGATGACCAGGGTGGCCCCGTCGAGAAGCGTTGGAAAATCGAGGAGTTCGAGTACGACCTCGATGCCGCTGCGAACCTGTGCACCGAGCACCGCGAGTGCGCCGAATCCGGTGCCGCCCGCCGCACCCGCGCCGGGTACCTCCGCGAACTCTGGTGCGACAACGGCCGCCCACTTCGTCAGTGCCGCTTCGAGAACGGCCAGGTCCGCCGGTGTCGCGCCCTTCTGCGGCGCATATACCGCGACCGCGCCGGTCGGACCGAGTAGCGGGTTGTCGACATCGCAGGCCACGGTGAAGGTTGTCGTCGCGATCCGTGGATGCAATCCGATGCGGTCCAATCGCGCGGCATGCGCCAAGATCGCTGCGCCGGAAGATAATTCAGCGCCGTCAACGTCGAATATTCGGGCGCCGAGTGCCCGCAGCATACCCGCCCCGCCGTCGGTGGAGGCGCTGCCACCCAACCCGAGGACGATATCGGTTACTCCTCGATCCAGCGCATGTGCGATGACGACACCGAGTCCATAGGTGTGCGCGCCCAACGGATCGGGTTGTCCCCCTGGGAGTTTCGCCAGCCCGACCGCTGCGGCCAATTCGATCACCGCCGTGGTTGCCCGCACCGCGTAGGCAGCGGTGTCGGCCACTCCCGTCGGCCCCGGCGCATCGACCTCGATCCGCTCCCAGCCAGCGGCAACGAATGCGTCGACGGTTCCCTCACCACCATCCGCAACCGGCACCTGGCGGATCTCCGTGTCCGGGCAGGCGCGCGTGAGGCCTGCGGCCAGGGCGGCCGCGACCTCAGGAGCGGTCAGCGAGCCCTTGAACTTGTCCGGGGCGATCACCACCCGGGGCACGGATGTCATCCCCACATTGTCGAGGGCGGTTTCCAGGCGCGCATGTCGAGCCACCGCGCAGTGTCGGTGGTGCGCTACCGCGACGGCGCCTGGTCGGCGTGTTCGATGCTGACCTGACCGGTCATGTTTCGCACCTCCGCCGGGCCTTTTGCTGTATTCGATTGGCGGCGTTCGCAGGTCGCCCGTGGTTCCGCCTCCGAGCTCGGCGCACGCCGCTGTCGGAAGCGCTCGGCGCGACCATGAGCATTCTGGTCAGCTGGACGCCGGTAGACAAGTCGAGCGGGCGATCGGCGATTGGTATTGCGGTGCATAGCCATCCGCACCCACCGGAGTAACGTCGAGCCATGTCGACTGAGGTCCGCAACAACTTCGCGCTGGAACGCTTCGAGATCTACGTCGACGGTGCCATCGCCGGCTACGCCGAATATCAGGACGCCGGCGCAGAGCGGGCCTTCATCCGCACCGAGCTCGATCCCAGGCACGCCGGCCGAGCAGACGGCCGGGTGCTGGTGCAGGCGGCATTGAACGCCTCACGTCAGGAAGGTTTCGGCATTCTGCCGATGTGTCCCCTGGTGCGGCACTTCGTCCAGTCACAACCGGAGTACATCGCGACGGTTCCCCAGTGGGCGCGCGAGAAGTTCGGCCTGCCGCTGTAGGTGTCAGTACGCTGCGACGGCTCCGTCGAGCGCCTGCTGCAGATCCGTGCGCACCAGCCGGGCGATCTCCGCGGGCTTACCCGGCAGCTCGGTGATCGGCACCCCGAAATAGAAGCTGGCCGCCCTGGCCTGCTCCGTGGTGACCGGCACGGTCGGATCGGGTCGCGGCCCATAGCTCAAACCGAGGCTGACCAGCACCGGCCGCGCACCCAACTTCATGGCGCGGAACGCGATATGCCCGATCCCGCTGCCGACCGGCTGCACCTCGGTGTGGTCGACCTCGTTACAGGTGCCCTCCGGGAAGACCGCGATGCCGTCGCCGGCGGCCAGCCGCTGCGCGCAGACATCCATCATCTGTTGCCCGGCCGCATTCACCGCCCGCAGGCCGTGGTCCTTACCGCGGAATACCGGGATTGCGCCCATCATGTCGACCTTGCGACGCTGGCCGGGGTCGAGGAACAGTTCGTCCTTGGCCAGCACACGGACCCGCCCGATCACCCGCCGCAATTCGCTGCGCCACGCCGCGGCGGCGACGGTGTACGGGTCGGATTCGGAGAGGTGGTTGAGCGCGACAAGCAACGGCCTACGCTGGCGAATCACCTGGTGCAGCAGCTTTTGCGCACCCTCGGCATAGGTGACGCGCGGATGGTATCGACGCCCCAGAATTGCGTAGGCACCCCACGCCGAGAGCCGGTTCTGCCGGTGGTCGCGATAGAAGTCGTACACAGTGTCAGCGTTGTCGAGGAGAACCTCGGGCCGTTCCATGGCCACACCCTAGCCGGGTCCGTTTTGGGGCGATCGAGCCACCGCTGGCGACTGCGTGCAGGTCGCTCGAAAGGGTCGGCTGGCGGCCGCTCCGGAAATCCGCCACGCCGCACGAGCGACGAACCGCCCCCGCCAGTGCGATGATGTCGGGGTGGCACGCGGAGATGACCCGGACGATCGGAAAACTCGCGGCGGACACGGTGACCGTAGGCGACGCGATTTCCGGCAGGGCAAGCAGGTGGTGCGCGCGGGCACCCTGCTGGTATCGGCGACCGAACTGGTCGAGCCGACCTTCCGGCGCACCGTCGTGTACATCATCGAGCACAACGAGGCGGGCAGCCTCGGCGTGGTGCTCAACCGTCCGAGTGATACCGCGGTGCACGATGTGCTCCCGCGCTGGGCCGAGGCGGCAGCCCCACCGCGCACACTGTTCATCGGCGGCCCGGTCAAGCGGGACGCCGCACTGTGCCTGGCCACCGTGCGGGTCGGCGCGTCGATCGCCGGCGTGCGTGGGCTGCGCCGCATCGATGGCCGCGTGGTACTCGTCGATCTCGACGCGGACCCGGAGCAGATCACCCCGCTGATCGAGGGGCTGCGGATCTTCGCCGGATATGCGGGTTGGACCTTCGGTCAACTCGAGGGCGAACTGCAGAACAACGACTGGATCGTCCTGTCGGCGCTGCCCTCGGATCCGATCAGCACCGGCCGCCCTGACCTGTGGGCGCATGTGCTGCGCCGCCAGCCGCTGCCCCTATCTCTGCTCGCGACACATCCGATCGAACTCGAGCGTAATTGACATGCCGGCGAGCATTGAACCGTTTGGCCCTCCTGATTCGTGGGATGTGCGGGAGGTGACGAATGCCCGAAGAACAAGCCGAGCTCATGCGGGTTCTATATCAGGAACATGCTTCGGCGTTATGGCGGTACACGCTCGGTTTGGTTCGCGACCCCGGTCGGGCCGAGGACATCGTGCAAGAGACGTTGTTGCGGGCGTGGCAGCGCCCGAGCGTGCTCGATCAATCGACGACATCGGCGCGGGCGTGGTTGTTCACGGTCGCGCGCAATCTCGCCGTGGATGAGCACCGCAGCGCCCGCAGTCGACGCGAATTCCGCACCGATAACCCGCCGGAGCAGCCGGCACCGGATCAGGCCGACCGCGCCCTCGACGGCTGGCTGGTCGCGGACGCGCTGAACAGACTCAGCGGCGATCATCGCGAGGTGATCGTGCGGGCCTACTATCGAGGCCTTTCCACCCACCAGATCGCCGAGGAACTCGATATCCCGGCGGGCACGGTGAAATCCCGCATGCACTACGGCATGCGCGCGCTACGGCTGGCACTACAGGAGATGGGGGTGACGAATCAATGACGGATATCGCCGACGACTACTCGACGTGGGATGCACCGTACGTTCTCGGCTCCCTGACCCGCCCCGAGCGGCGCGAGTACGAAGAGCATCTGGCGGGGTGCCCGGTATGCCGTGCGGGGGTGGCCGACCTCGCCGGGCTCCCGGGTCTGCTCGCCATGGTCGAGGCCGACACCGCGCTGGCTATGATCGAGCCGCCGCAAGAGCCTGCGGCCGAGGTGAATCCCCCCGCACAGTTGCTGCCCCGGCTTGCCAATGCGGCCGAGAAGCGCCGGCGGCGCGGCCGGTGGGCGGCCGTCGGCGCGGCGATCGCGGCGGCCGCCGCGGCGGTGGCCATCGCGGTTCCGGTGGTCGCCACGATTACCACGGCGAATCAGCCGAGCAGCTCCGAACAGGTTGTGGCCGAACGCAGTATGCAACCGATCAAACCGAATCCGGTGACGGCCAGCTTCAAGGTCGTACGCGCCGATGACAAGACCCGGATCGTGATGACCTGCAGCTATGGGCCGAGCGACCTGAAGTACAGCTGGAATCTCGACCTGTACGTCATCGGCACCGATGGCAGCCAGGCCAAACTCGATCAGTGGCCGGCCGAACCCGGCACCGAGCTGACGATCGACCGGACGATCGATAAAACCCCGGATCAGATTCGGGAAGTGCAGATCCGGTTGGCCTCGACAGGCGAGACGCTGCTGTCCGGCACGGTCTGATACGACTCGATCCCCCCGCCGAATTCGGTGGGGGGATCGAAGTTTTCGGTGATTCAGCGCTGGGCCTGCTTGCGGAAGGCCGAGGTCGACCAGAAGTATCCGACCAGTGTGAGGCCGACGCACCAGGCGATGGCGATGATGCCGTTATCGCCGATCTCCGTGCCCATCAGCAGGCCGCGGATGGTTTCGGTGAGCGGGGTGAACGGCTGGTACTCGGCGAACTGACGCATCCCGACCGGCATGGTGTCGGTGCCGACCAAGCCGCTGCCGAGGAATGGCAGCATGATCAGCGGGAAGGGCATATTGCTCGCGCTCTCCGGAGTCTGCGCGACCAGCCCCATGCCGACCGCGATCCAGGTGAGTGCGAAAACGAGCATGGCGAGCAGTCCGAATGCGGCGATCCACTCGATGACATTCGCCGACGGCCGGAATCCGACGAGCACCGCGACACCAACCATGGCGGCGATACCGAGCACGCCCTGGATCAATGCGCCGACCACGTGTCCGGCAAGTACCGAGGACTGTGAAATCGCCATCGTGCGAAACCGATTCACAATGCCCTTGGTGGTATCGGTGCAGACCGAAACCGCCACGCCCGCGGTCAAATACGCCGGGATCATCAACAGCATGCCCGGGGTCAGGTAGTCGATGTAGTTACCACCGGACGATTTCTGCAATGCGCCACCGAAAACGAAGTTGAACGTGAGCAGCAGGATGATCGGCATCAGGATGATGCTGAAGGTCATGCTCGGATACCGCTTCGCATGAAGCAGATTGCGCCGCAGCATCGTTTTCGAGTCGGCGAGCGCGTAGGCCATCCCGGTCATGATTGCGCCTCGCTGTCGCTCGGCTCCGTCATGACCACGAATGTGGCTGTGCCCGTTGTTCGCTTGCTCATCGCACGGTCTCCTTTTCGGCAGTGGGATGTCCGGTGAGGGTGAGGAAAACGTCGTCGAGGGTCGGGGTGTGCACGGAAAGTCCGGCGACCTCGATCTGTTCGTAGTCGAGCCGGTCGAGTACCGCGCGCAGCGACTTGACACCGCCATCGCTCGGGACCGCGAGAGTGAACTCCTCCTCGGACGCGTCATCGACGACACGCGCGTCCGGTCCCAATGCCGTTGCCGCGCGGGCGAGCCCGAGCTGATCGGCGAATTCCAGGCGGATATGCCCGCCGGGTATGCGTCGCTTCAATTCGGCGGCCGTGCCCTCGGCGACAATCCGGCCGTGGTCGAGCACCGCGATCCGGTCGGCCAGTTGATCGGCCTCCTCGAGGTACTGGGTAGTGAGGAAGACGGTCACGCTGTAGTCATCGACCAGTGTGCGGATCATGTCCCAGATCGTGCGCCTACTGCGCGGATCCAGGCCGGTGGTCGGCTCGTCCAGGAAGATGATGCGGGGGTCGCCGACCAGCGTCATGGCCAGATCGAGCCGCCGCACCATACCGCCGGAGTAGGTGGCCGCGGTCTTGTCACCGGCTTCGACCAGATCGAAACGCTCCAGGAGCTCGGCCGCCAGACGCTTGCTCTCCCGGCGCGGCAGATGATGCAGATCGCCCATCAGGACCAGGTTTTCGCGGCCGGTCAGCAATTCGTCGACCGCGGAGAACTGGCCGGTGACACCGATCGCGATGCGCACGGCATCTGGTTCGGCGACCAGATCATGGCCGTCGACGCGTATCTCACCCGCATCGGGCCGCAGCAGTGTGGTGAGAATCTGCACGGTGGTGGTCTTGCCCGCACCGTTCGGGCCGAGGAGGGAGTAGATCGTGCCCTCCGGGACCGTGATGTCGATGCCGTCGAGCACCACCTGCTCACCGAACGATTTACGCAGGCCCTGCGCCGAAATGGCGGGGGCTCGATGACCGTTGGTCATGGTTTGCCTTTCGAGGAATTACATAAAATAGTGCTAATGACAGCATGGATTACCCGCACCGCGACCGGAGTCCGGTGCGGCGTCGAGTGAGGTGTATTCGGCTGGTCGGGTTCGACTAGATGTCGAGTTCCTCGACGGGCGGACGGTCGGCGATCTGGGCCACCCGCTCGTAGAGCTTGTCCGGAATCTTTCCCTTCAATTCGCCGAGCGAATCGACGATCTCGAAGATGAAGTCGCCCCAGTCCTGATCACCGACGCCGAGCATGCGACGCCAGTTCGTCAGATCCTTGACCCAGTTGGTGCTCTGCGGATATTCGTCCCAGTTCGAGTACTGGGCGTGCATGACGAACTTGCCTTTCCGACTGCGGTATACCCGGACGTGTTCCATGCGCTCTTCGTTCACGTCGCGGTGCTCGCCGAGCAGGGCACCGGAGAAGCGGACCTGGCGCACGCCGTTGTGACCGACCCGCAGCACTACCTCGTCGTAGCCCTCCAATCTGCCCTCCTCCAGTTCGATGAACCGCCGCAGCGCGGTGGTCACCGCCCCCGAAAGATTGCCGCCGACCAGCTCCTGCGCACGCTGGAACAGTGGCAGATCGTCATCGGCAACGTAGATCGTCTTATTGGGCATGAACTCACTATACGTAGATGTATACGTACACGCAAGCTGTGACGGCTCACACGAATCTCCCGAGCGTCTCATGCGCGGAGTACCTCTCGCGCGAGTGATTGAACCGCTGCGCAGTCCATCTCGTAGTCCAGGGTGACCGCGCCTGTGCTCGCCGCTGGCGCACAACCGGTCACCGCGAGAGGAGTGCCGATGCCGAGCAGGGTCGTAGATCATCTGGTTCGAGCGGTTTCAACCCTGGGAGTGCGGCACATCTTCGGTGTCGACGGCGCGAATATCGAGGATCTGTACGACGCGCTCTTCGATGCGCCCTGCGACGTCACGGGAATCATTGCCAAGCACGAATTTTCGGCCGCGACCATGGCCGACGGCTACGCCCGCTCGACCGGTGGACTCGGCGTCGTCGCCGCCACCTCCGGCGGTGGCGCGATGAATCTCGTTGCCGGACTTGCCGAATCGTTTGCCTCCCGGGTGCCGGTATTGGCGTTGGTCGGGCAGCCGCCGACCGCGATGGAGGGCAATGGCGCCTTCCAGGACTCCAGCGGACTCGCGGGCACCATCGACGCGGCCCGGATGTTCGGCGAGATCACCCAGTACTGCGCACGCGTGGAGTCCGCCGCCGACCTGCCCGACATGTTGTCCACGGCGGTCGACGCCGCCCGGCGCGGCGGGCCCGCGGTCCTGCTGCTGCCGAAGGACGTGCAGCAGAGCGATATCGGCGATATCCCGCCCTTCCGGTCGACCCTGCCGACACATCGGCGCGATGACAGCGGCCTGGCCCGGGTGCGCTCCGCGCTGACCGCGGCGCGCAAGGTCGGCAAGATCGTGATCATCGCGGGCGACCAGGTCGCGCGCGACGATGCCCGTGCCGAACTCGCTCGGCTGGCACGCGCATTGGATGCGTCGGTGGGTGTCGCCCCGGATGCGAAGGACACCTACGACAATGCCGACCCCGCGTTCCGCGGTGTCGCGGGCAGTATGGGACATCCGGAGTTGTCGGCGGCACTGCAATCGGCGACCCTGTGCCTGATCATCGGCACACCGATGCCGATCACCGCGCGCACCGGATTGGATGAGCTGCTGGCCGAGCGCGCCGTCGCGCATGTCGGTGTCGTCGCGCCGTATCTGTCCGCGATCCATGCCACCAGTACGGATCTTGCGCGCGATCTGGGCACGCTGGCGGACGAATTCACCGGTGGCGTCATAGGAGGATGGCAGTCGGCGGAGCCGACGGTCTGGGTGAATACCGACTCGAGTCATCCGCATCCGCCGCACGCGCTGACCCCTTTGCGGGTGCCCGAATCGAACGGTCCTGGTCTGCGCTATCGCGAATTGGTCGAGACGATCGAGGCGCTCTTGCCCGAGGGCACCGATGTTTTCGCGGATGCGGGCAATACCGGGGCCGCGGTGGTGCACCATCTGCGGGTGCCGCGCGGCGGCCGATTCGTGGTCGCGCTCGGTATGGGCGGGATGGGCTACGCGTTCGGCGCCGCGATAGGTTCCGCATTCGCGCGGCATCGCGGACCGTCCGGAACCAGACGCACCGTCGTCGTCGCGGGTGACGGCGCCTTCTTCATGCACGGCATGGAATTGCACACCGCGATCGAACATCAGCTGCCGGTCACCTTCATCGTGCTCAACAACAACGCGCACGCCATGTGCGTCACCCGGGAACAGCTCTATTACCGGGATCGATACAGCTTCAACCGGTTTCGGCCCTCACACCTGGGCGCGGGCATCGACGCCATGTTCCCTGAACTTCCCGCGTACTCCGTCCGTACTACCGCAGACCTGGCCATCGCACTGGCGCGATGCGTCGAATCCGAAGGGCCGGCATTCATCTCGATCGATGTCGACCCCGACGAAGTTCCACCCTTCATTCCGTTTCTCGCGACATTGGAGAACAAGCCGTGACAACCAGCGCCCTCCCCGCCCTCAGCGATATTCCGGAAGACGTAGTCCCCGGTGTGCTGCGGATCGAGAACTCCGATAAGGACGCAACCACGCCGATCATCATGGACATGCTGCGATCGGTGTATCCGCACGACCAGATCTTCGGCGAATTCTGCCCGGTGCAGGCGTATGTCGCCGCGCCGCCGGAACAGGTGTGGGAATACCTGGCCGATACCCGCAGCCTGGAGGAATGGAGCTATAGCCTGCGCGGCTTCGTCGAAACCGAGGAACCGGGACTGTGGCTGGCTTGGGACCGGCTCGGCCCGGCGACCAAGATCTTCACCCGTACCGTCGCCCACCGCGAGAGTATGACCGTCGACTACCACTGCGCCTGGGATCAGAGCCGGCACCTGTGGATGATCTACCTGCTGCGGGTCATCGATGCCCAGGTGGTGTTCAATAAGCCGGGTTCGGTGGTGCTGTGGGTCAACTGCCGCCACCCGTTCTACGACGAAAACCCCTATCCCGAAACAGTTCCCGATGGACGGCCGGTGTGGGTGGGCGACTTCTGGGAGATGTTCTCCGCGGGACATCAGCTCGAACTCGACAACCTCAAGGCGATCTGCGAATACCGTGCGGCACACGGTCTTCCGATCAAGCCCGACTGGATGAAGTGAGGCCGCGTCATGATCTCGAACTCCGCAGCACCCACAAATCCGGACGCGCCTGGACTGCCGCCGGTCAGCCTTGTCGATGTGGCGAGCTATCTGCCGGGTGAGCCGGTCGGCACCGAATACTTCACGCAGTACAGCCGATCCGACCGGATGGCCAAGAACGTCATGTTCCGCTCGCCCAGTGCGCGCCACCATATCGGCCGGGACGAGACCGCGGTGGATATGGTCGAGCGTGCCGTCGCGCCGCTGCGCGAGCGCCATGGCGCACAGGCGATTACCGATATCGATGTGCTCATCACGCACACTCAGCTGCCGGACAATCCGGTGATGGGTTGCGGACCCGAGGTGGCCCGTCGCCTCGGGATGAAACCGGGCTTCGTCTACGACGTGCACAACGGCGGCTGCGCGGCCTTCGTGCACATGATGGCTATGGCCAGGATGATTTTGCAGACCACCAACGCCCGCACCGCGCTCATCGCGGCAACCCAGAACTGCGCGGGCCCGGTATTCACCCAGACCGAGATCCGCAAGCTCGCCCAAGCCCCGGTGCCCGGTGACGCGTGCGGTGTCGGACTGCTCGTCAAGGACGATTCCGCGCCGATCCTCGATATCGAATGCCGAACCTATCCCGAATTCGCCGGGGACATGGAGTTCTCGACCAACGGCGCGCGCAAGTACTGGGAGCCGGGCGAGGGCCAGGGCTGCGTCAGCTTCACCGAATCGAAGATCACCAAGGTGTTCGCTCGCGGCAACCGGCTGGTGCCGGAGGTGGCATCGGCGGTGTGCGATCGGATCGGGGTGAAGGGCCGCGATATCGACACCTTCGTCACCAATCAGCCGAACCGGTTGTTCCTGCGCAACTGGCGCGACGCGCTCGAGCTGCCCCCGGAGCGCCATCCGGACACCTTCGACCAATGCGGAAATCTATTCGCCGCGGGCATTCCGGTCACACTCGATACCGAGAATCGGGCGGGTCGGCTGCGCAACGGCTCGGTCGTGCTGTTGTCGGCGTTCGCGCACGCCGGTGATTTCGCCGGGGCCGCGGCCGTGCGCTGGGGCGCGGCGCGGTGAGCGTGCGGGTGGCCGACGCATCTCGGCCCTCGCAACAGCATCGAAGCCAGCGGACCCAGGCGCGGTTCGATCTCAGTCTGAGCGAAAATCCGTTTCCGCCCTTACCTTCGGTGCTTGTCGCGGTCAACAGCGCGCTGGCGCAGGCCAATCGCTATCCGGAATTCCTGCCACGACGGCTGCCGAGGTTGATCGCGGGGCGTCTGGGGGTGCATTCGGATCAGGTGGTCGTCGGTTCCGGTGCGACCGGGGTGGCCATGCAGATCATCCAGGCGTTGACCAAACCGGGTGACGGAATCGTCTATGGGGCACCAACCTTCGACGGCTATCCGATCATGGCGGATATGGCCGATCTCGAGGTCGTACCGGTGCCCCTGGATGCCGCGGGCCATCAGGATCTCTGGGCGATGACGAAGGCCATCGATAAGCGGACCGGTTTGCTGGTGGTCTGCCGTCCGCACAATCCGACCGGCACCGTGAACGCGGCCGGCGAACTGAAAGCGTTCCTGTCCTCGGTGCCGCGTCGAGTACCGGTCATCCTGGATGAGGCGTATGCCGAATTCCTGGAGCCCGCCGATCAGGTGGACACCCTGGCACTGCTGAAACATCATCCGAATCTGCTGGTCTTGCGCACCTTTTCGAAGGCCTACGGATTGGCCGGCCTGCGCATCGGCTACACGTTCGGCCGAAGCGAGTTGATCAGCCGCGTCCGCAGGCTGCAACTGCCGTTCGGGGTGAGTTCGGCGGCGGTGGCCGCGGTCGCCGCGTCCTACGCCGCCGAACCCGAATTGGCCGCGCGCATCCTGCGCATCACCACCACACGCGAGGCCCTGCGCAGTGCGCTGCTGCGCCGACGCATCGCCGTGCCGCACAGCCACGCCAACTTCCTCTACCTGCCTGGTCCCGGCGTAGCAACGGCGCTGCGCCGGGCAGGCATCGCGGCCAAGGCGTACCCCGACGGCAGTGCGCGCGTCGCGGTCGGGGACCCCGAGGCGGACATGGCGGTGCTGAAGGCGCTGGAGTCATTGCGCTAGCCGGACCGCGCTGGGTCACCCCGGACCGGCTGGGGCTCGAGATCAGGTGGCACTGGTGGCGGTGGCTTCTCGATGCGCCATAGGTTCCACCTGATCTCGAGCGCGCGGTGGTTCGATGGGGTGATGAAGTGGCCGAAGTTGGAGGTGAATGCGGCACCGGCGCGCGGGACGGCGAGTCGGGTGCTGTTCCGGTTCACACTGGGGCGGCGGGCGGTCATCGTTCGCCAGACGGTCATCGAACCCGGTGGGACCAGCGGATGGCACTACCACGACGGCACGCTGCTCGTGCTGGTCGCCCGCGGCAGCCTCGACCACCCGGGCGCGGACTGTGTTCCGGTCACCTACCGCCGCGGCCGCATCTTCCGCGAACCCAGCGGCCCGTCCTATCCCCACGTGGCACGCAATCTCGGGACGACCCCGGTGACGCTGCTCGTGCTGTACCTGAACCGGGTCGGCAGCCCACTGTCACATCACGTCAACCCGCCGGAATGCGCCGACCGATAGCCGCTGGGGGCAAGTCCGCTCAATCTCGCGGCGGGTCTGGACGGCGTGCGGCGGCCCGAAATACCGGCCCTGGCCGGGCGGGCGAGCTCAGTTGGTCGGGGCGCAGGTGTCGCGCAACGAGCACGCGCCGCAGGCCGAACCGCAGCCGCCGATCTCTTGTGCCGGGACCAGGTCCTCGACCGTGCGGGTTGCGGCATTGGCACCCGCGCCGAGGGTGAACAGGGCCACCGTCGCCGTGACTACCGCCACGATCAGCGCCGGGAAACCGCCTGCGGCGAGGGCGACCAGGCCGCCCGCGAAGAGCAGTGCGCCCGCGGCCACGGAGGTAGGGCCGGCGACGCGATTGGCGATGCGGAAGGTCTCGTCGTCGTGCAGTGCCGCCTCGGTGTGCACCCCGACGAAGCGGTTGCGCGGGAGCCTGCCGGTCAGTCCGAGCACGCCGGTTGCGATGGCGACCAGGGCCAGCACGAACAGGGTGAGAGCGACTACGAACACCCCAGCAGGCTAGCGCACCGCCGCCGCGCCGCGACGGCCCGCTCCGCTACAGCCATCCAGCACCCAGACGCCACAAGTCGGGGAACGCGACATTCCGCATCACTTTCCGGCCAGCGGCGCGCACAGCAAACCAACCGCTCAGCACGAATTGCGCGCGGAGAGCGGAAGTCGCTGCGGCACAGCGAAGGCGAACATCGAGCGATCCGCGCCACACCCACGGTCGCGATCAGGGACCAACGCCCCCGGGGCTCGCGGACAGGCCCAACCCGGCCCGATTTCCGGTGCCTGAGCCCGGACGTTCTACCCTGATAGGCACATCTATGACGGGGATCGGCGAGAACAAGAAGGCAGGACCGTGGCGGACACTCGTGCAACCGAAAGCGATGTACCGGAGCACAGGTACAACGCCGGCCTCGCCGGCCGCATCGAGCGCCGGTGGCAGCGGACCTGGGATGAGCGCGCGACGTTCCACGCGCCGAACCCGGTAGGGCCGCTCGCGGGTGCGACGCCGACGGACAAGCTGTTCGTCCAGGATATGTTCCCGTACCCGTCCGGCGCCGGTTTGCACGTCGGGCATCCGCTCGGCTACATCGCCACCGATGTCTTCGCGCGCTATCACCGGATGCACGGCCGCAATGTGCTGCACGCGCTGGGGTACGACGCGTTCGGTCTGCCCGCCGAACAGTACGCGGTGCAGACGGGTGCGCATCCACGCCAGACCACCGAATCGAATATCGCCACCATGCAGCGTCAGCTGGACCGGCTGGGCCTCGGCCACGACCGGCGGCGCTCCTTCGCGACCACCGATCCGGAGTACTACAAGTGGACGCAGTGGATCTTCCTGCGCATTTACCACGCTTGGTACGACCGGGATCTGGACCGTGCCCGCCCGATCGCGGAACTGGAGGCACAGTTCGACGCCGGCTCCCGGCCGACCCCCGACGGCCGCGCCTGGCAGGATCTGACCGCCGCCGAACGCGCCGAGGTGCTGGACTCGTATCGCCTGGTGTACCAAACGGATTCGGTGGTCAACTGGTGTCCCGGTCTGGGCACGGTGCTGTCCAACGAAGAGGTCACCGCCGACGGTCGCAGTGAGCGCGGCAACTTCCCGGTCTTCCGCAAACGGCTGTGGCAGTGGATGATGCGCATCACCGCCTACTCCGACCGGCTGGTCGACGATCTGGATCACCTGGACTGGCCGGAGAACGTCAAGGCCATGCAGCGCAACTGGATCGGGCGATCCCGTGGCGCGCAAGTGAAATTCGACGCCGACGGTCAGCGGATCGAGGTCTTCACAACCCGGCCGGACACCCTGTTCGGTTCCACATATGTGGTGCTGGCGCCCGAGCACGAGCTGGTCGACCGGCTGACCGCGCGGGAGTGGCCCGCCGGCGTCGATCCGCGCTGGACCTTCGAGGACGCCGGTGACCCCGCGGAAGCCGTTGCGGCATACCGCAAGGCGATCGCGGCCAAATCGGATCTGGAGCGTCAGGAGAACAAGGAGAAGTCCGGCGTCTTCCTGGGTTCCTACGCGACCAACCCCGTCAACGGCGCACAGGTGCCGATCTTCATCGCCGACTATGTGCTGGCCGGTTACGGCACCGGCGCGATCATGGCGGTGCCCGGACACGATCAGCGCGACTGGGAATTCGCCTCGGTGTTCGGCCTGCCGATCGTGGAAGTCATTTCCGGCGGAGATATTTCGACCGCGGCATACTCCGGTGACGGCGCGCTGGTGAACTCCGATTACCTGAACGGCCTGCCGGTCGAGGAGGCCAAGGCGGCCGTGATCGCCCGGCTGGAGGCAGACGGCCATGGCAAGGGCACCGTCCAGTACAAGCTGCGCGACTGGCTGTTCGCCCGCCAGCGCTACTGGGGTGAACCATTCCCGATCGTCTACGACGAGGACGGCGCACCGCACGCACTGCCGGAATCCATGCTGCCGGTCGAACTTCCGGAGCTGGACGATTTCGCTCCAGTCACCTTCGATCCGAACGACGCGGACTCCGAACCGTCACCGCCGCTGGCCAAGGCCACCGATTGGGTGAATGTCGAACTGGATCTGGGCGAGGGCCCCAAACAGTACCGGCGCGATACCAATGTCATGCCGAACTGGGCGGGCAGCTCGTGGTACCAGCTGCGCTACGCGGACCCGACGAACGCGGATGCGTTCTGCGCCAAGGAGAACGAGCAGTACTGGCTGGGCCCGCGCACCGCGGAGCACGGCCCGAACGATCCGGGCGGCGTCGATCTGTACGTCGGCGGTGTCGAACATGCGGTGCTGCACTTGCTGTACGCGCGGTTCTGGCAGAAGGTGCTGTTCGATCTGGGTGATGTGAGCGGTTACGAACCGTACCGCCGCCTGTTCAACCAGGGCTACATCCAGGGGCACGCATACACCGACGCGCGCGGTGCGTATCTGCCCGCCGCCGAGATCATCGAGCGCGACGGCAAGCACTACTTCCCGGATCCCACGACCGGCATCGAGATCGAGGCGTTCCAGGAGTACGGCAAGATCGGCAAGTCGCTGAAGAACGCCATCTCGCCGGACGAGATGTGCGATATGTACGGCGCCGACACGTTCCGCTTCTACGAGATGTCGATGGGTCCGCTGGATACCTCCCGGCCGTGGGCGACCAAGGATGTCGTCGGTGCGCACCGGTTCCTGCAGCGGGTCTGGCGACTGGTCGTCGACGAGGAGTCCGGCGCGCTCCGGGTCACCGACGCGGAGCCGTCGGCGGAGACGTTGCGCCTGCTGCACAAGACGATCGCGGGTGTGGACGACGATTACGCCGCGCTGCGCGACAACACCGCGGGCGCCAAACTGATCGAGCTGACCAACCATCTGACCAAGAGCTACCCCGCGGGTGCGCCGCGCGATGTGGTGGAGCCGGTGGTGCTGATGCTGGCGCCGATGGCACCGCATATCGCCGAGGAACTGTGGGAACGGCTCGGGCACCAGGAGTCCCTGGCCCACGGTCCGTTCCCGGTGGCGGATCCGGCGCTGCTGGTCGAGGAGTCGGTGGAGTATCCGATCCAGGTGAACGGCAAGGTGCGCAGCCGAATTCAGGTGCCCGCCGATGCCGATAACGCGACCATCGAGGCGACCGCACTGGCCGATGAGAAGATCGCGGCTCTGCTCGGCGGGAAGGCACCGCGCAAGCTGATCGTGGTGCCGGGGCGGCTGATCAACATCGTCGCATAAGCGCGATCCGCCCCGGGCACGCATACACCTGCCACGCACGGATTTGCGCGCCGCGGGCGGATCCGGCCAGCACACGGATTTTCCGGGGCATTTCGTGCGTGGTGGGCAAAGCAGTGCGCAACAACCCCGGTCAGCGCGGCGGCAGCAGCACGTCGTTCAGGGTCACCATGGAGAGGTTGCGCTCTTTGATGATGTCCACGAGTTCGCCGTAGACGTGAGTCACGGCGGGGGCGTTCGCGTGCCCGATGACGATCGTCTCCGGGTTGAAGTACTTACGCGCGCACTCCAGTAGGTACTCCTCGGTGATCACACCGGAGTCCGACAGCGATCCGTACCACATGGTCGGCACGGTGTAGCCGAGATCCGCGGCGATCCGATCGACGGTGCCGTTATGGCGACCGTACGGCGGGCGGTAGTAGGGCGTGCCATCCACGCCGAAGTTGTTCCACAGGTGGGACTTCGCCCGCTCCAGCTGCGAGGAGATGCCCGAGGCGGACAGCTTGGTCAGATCGGCATGGTCCCAGGTGTGGTTGCCGAGCTGGATCTGTCCGGAATCGACCAAGGGCCGCAACGCATCTCGGTGAATCGCCCAGGAGTCGTAGTATGCGGTCACGAAGAAGGTGAACCGCGCGCCGGTGTCCTGGGCGAATTTTATGTAGGCGCCGACGACTTCCGGACTCGCACCGTCATCGATCGTGAGCGCCATATTGGTGCCCCCGCCGGGCAGTGCGGTGATCGTCTGCGCCGGAATCGGCGTCTTCGGTCCGATCGGCGGCGGCGGCAGTAGTGGCGCGGGCAGTATGGGCCCGCTCCCTGCCGAACCAGTGTTGAACGGCTCCCCCTCCGCCCGCACACAACCGGTCAATGCCACCGCGGTGCCCATTGCAAGCATTGTCAGCAGCCGACGTCTATCCACGATCCGAACCCTCTAGCTTCGCTCTATCCGCGCCGGTCGCCCCGTCGACGCAAACGCGCAGTTAACAGCCACGACTTTACCGAGCGAAACTGTCCCCGGGCTGAACCTCGGAACAACATGTCAAGAAAACGACAACATCACGGGCGTCATCTTCGGCTGAAATCACAGTGCGTCGATCAGTAGGGACGCAGCACGATCTCGGTCGGATGGCCGTCGCGCGGAGTATCGATGGCGGCGCGCACGGTCCCCGCGACAGTCTCCGGGCTCAGGAATTCCGCGCCGCGATACTCGCGCCCCTCACCCGCTATGATCTCCCGCTGCATATCGGTATCGATGCGGCCGGGATGGATCGAGGTCACCCGCAGCGCCGGCTCCTCCAACCGCAGCGCGTCACCGAAGGCGCGCAAGCCGAACTTACTCGCCGCATACGACGCCCACCCCGCATTGGCCCGCAATCCGGCGCCCGAATTGATCAGCACCACGTGACCATTGGCCGCCCGCAGCGCGGGCAGCAACAGCCTGGTCAGCTCGGCGACAGCAATTACGTTGGCTTCCAAGGTATTTCGCCACTGCTCCACCGAGGATTCGGCAACCGAACCCAGGTCGGCGATACCGGCGTTGTGTACCAACACATCCAGGCGGCGAATCGGCGAAACCGCGTGCGCCACTGCGGAATAGTTCGTCAACTCGACCGGCCATCCGGTAGCGCCGGGCAGTTCGCCTAATATCGCGCGCAGCGCCTCGGCCGAGCGGGCGCCGAGCAACAGATCGTGGGTCGGTGCGAGTTCGCGTGCGATCGCGGCGCCGAGCCCACGGCTGGCGCCGGTGATCAGCGCGGTCGGCTTCGGCGTGCTGGTGACGGCGGTGGTCATGGAGTCACCGTATCGGCCATCGATGCGGGGCTGTAGCACTACCCGCGCGGCGATGAATGCATAAAGCGAATAAATGGAATCACGGACGGGGCATGCAGAGTGAGATCCGGCGCACAACAGCTGGCCACCGGGGCGCACCAGGACGAGATGCGAGTCACTGAGCGGGCGTACTTGCCGGTGCCATCGCAAAATAGGGAGATGGCACACCCGGGATTCACCCCAACACAGCTCGCGGCGCGCGCCGCCTACCTGCTACGGGGCAATGATCTGGGCACTATGACCAGCGCCGCGCCCCGGCTGTATCCGCACATGTGGAGCTGGGACGCCGCTTTCGTCGCGGTCGGTCTCGCCCCGCTCAGCGTCGAACGCGCGGTCATCGAACTGGACACCCTGCTTTCGGCACAGTGGAAGAACGGGATGATCCCCCACATCGTCTTCGCCAATGGTGTGGACGGTTACTTCCCCGGCCCAGCCCGCTGGGAGTGCAAGAAGCTGGCCGCCAACGCCCCGGACGGCCCGGACACCTCCGGGATTACCCAGCCGCCGGTGCACGCCATCGCGGTGCAGCGCATCCTGGACCATTCGCGCCGCCACGGCCGCAGCACCAGGGCAGTGGCCGAGGAATTCCTGAATCGACGCTGGCCGGATCTGGTGCGCTGGCACCGCTGGCTGGCCCATGCCCGCGACCCCAAGGACAGCGGCCGGATCACGCTGTATCACGGCTGGGAATCCGGAATGGACAATTCGCCGCGCTGGGATCGGGCCTACGCGAATGTGACACCCGGCGATCTGCCGCCGTATCAGCGCGAGGATCTGCTGGTGGTCTCGGACCCATCGCAGCGGCCCAGCGACCGCGAATACGACCGCTATCTGTGGCTGGTCGAGCAGATGCGCCGCGCCGGATACGACGACTACCAGCTCGCCTCGACGATGAGCTTCGCGGTGGAGGATGTCTTCGTCACCGCGATTTTCGCGCTCGCGTGTGAGGTGCTCGCAAATATCGGCGAGGAGTACAAGCAGCCCAATGCCGATGTTCGCGAACTGTACTCATGGGCGGAGCGCTTCCGCGCGGGCGTGGTCGCGACCACCGATGCCCGGACGGGCGCGGCCAGGGATTTCGACGTGCGCCTCGAGCGCTGGATCAAGACCGAAACCCTGTCGATGTTCGCCCCGCTGCTGTGCGGCGGCCTGCCCCGCGACACCGAACGCAGCCTGCTGCGCCTGTTCGAGGGCCCGCGCTTCTGCGGTCATCCGGATCTGCGCTACGCCTTGCCGCCGTCCACCTCGCCGGTCTCCAAGGACTTCCGCTCCCGCGAATACTGGCGCGGCCCGGTCTGGCCGGTCATGAGCTGGCTGTTCTCCTGGGTCTTCGCCCGCCGCGGCTGGGCCGAACGCTCATTCATGCTGCGTGCCGAAGGTCTGCGCCAGGCTAGCGACGGCAGCTTCGCCGAATACTACGAACCCTTTACCGGCGAACCACTCGGCAGCATGCAGCAGTCCTGGACTGCGGCCTCGGTCTTGGACTGGCTCGGCTGACCACCTCCCCGCCGGTGGGCTGCCACCGACGTGCGCGGCGGCGGCCCGGTGTCAAGTGAACACTGCGCAACTGCATCAAATGTAACACTAGTCACATCGAGCTAGAGTCGCTATCGTCGAATAGCATGGATAGCACTCGTTGGAGATCGACTCGCGCTGCTGCGCTGTCCACAATCACCGTGGGCAGCATCCTGATGGCTACCGCGGCGGGTACGGCGGTGGCCGAACCGAGCGGGCCCGATGTGTCGTCGTGGCAGCATGTCGACGGCCGGTTGATCGACTGGTTCGCCGTGCGAAAGGCCGGGCACGATTTCGCCATGGTGAAGGCGACGGAGGGCTTGAGTTACGTCAATCCGTATTTCGTGCCGGACAGCCTGCTGATGCGGACGGCGGGCGTCGCGCGCGGGACATATCACTACGCGCGGCCGAATCTGGCGCCCGAACCGCAGGCGGCGTTGTACGCGACGGTCGTGCTCGGCCAGAACGGGCCGCTGGATCTGCCGCCGGTGCTCGATCTGGAGAATGCGGGCGGACTCGATCCGGGCAGACTGATCGACTGGACGCGCCGGTATCTGAATACTGTGCAGGCCCTGACCGGACGGGTGCCGATCGTATACACCTATCCGAATTTCTGGAAGACGGCCATGGCGAATACCAATGAATTCACCAGGTATCCGCTCTGGATCGCCGACTACCGCGGCAACGATCAACCCGAAGTACCAGGCGGCTGGCCGACATGGACGTTCTGGCAGACCACCGACAGCGGCCGCATTCCCGGTATCGCGGGCGGCACCGATGTCAACGTTTACAGCGGCGCCCAAGGCGACTTCGCCCGCTACGCCAATATGGGCTGAGCACAGCACGAAGCCGCTACTCCCTGCAGGTCCGAGTAGCGGCTTCGTGTGTTGTGCGGGGAATCGGTTAGGTGCCGATTCGCCCGCCGCCCTTCTTCCACACCGAGACAACGGCGGGCCTGGGCAGACTATCGCCACCATCGGGCCAGTGCGAGGCGGGCTTTTCCGCGGTCGCGTCATCGCGCTCGCCCGGATGCTGGACGCATACGGTGACCCGCTGTTCCGACACCGTCGGACCGCATGTCTCCGCGCCGAACGGGACGGTCAGGAATTGTTTGGTCTCACCGCGATTCGGCCCGTCGAGCACCACCGAGAACAGCCCGTCATTGGCGCCGTTTGCGCGCGAGGCATCGGTGGAGATCCACAGATTGCCGTACGCGTCGAAGGCGAGATTATCCGGTGCCGCGATCGGACTGACCTTGGCCTTGTCGAAACCGGCGAAGTAGGTGTCACTGGTCTTCGGATCACCGCACAGCATCAAAATATTCCAGGTGAATGTGGTGCCCGCGTGATCGTCGTCGAGTTCGAGCACCTGGCCGAATTTGTTGATATTGCGCGGATTCGCCTCGTCGATGGCGGGCTTGCCCTGCGCGCCGCGCTGCTCGTTGTAGGTCAGCGCGACATAGACCTTGCCGGACTGGGGATTCGCCTCGAAATCCTCGGGACGGTCCATCTTGGTCGCGCCGACCTTATCGGCCGCCAACCGGGTGAATACCGAAACCTCTTCGGCGGTAAAGCCGTCCACCTTCGAGGCAGCCTTGCCGTCCTCGCCGGTGACCAGCAGCGGGATCCATTGGCCGGTACCGGTGAAGCCCTCATTCGAGGGCACTGTGCCATTGCCGTCGATCTTGTCCGGATGGTCGCCGGTGAATTTGGCGACGTACAGCGTGCCCGCGTCCAGAATCGTCAGGTTGTGCCGCATGCTCGCCTGGCCGTTACCCGACTGCACCTTTCGCGACGAGACGAACTTGTACATGTAATCGAAGCGCTCGTCATCGCCCATATAGGCGACCACGGTGCCGTCCTTGGCGACATGAATGGTCGCGGCCTCGTGCTTGAACCGGCCGAGCGCGGTGTGCTTGATCGGCGCGGCCGCGGCATCCCACGGATTCACCTCGATGACCCAGCCGAATCGGTTGGCCTCATTGGGTTCCTTCACCAGATCGAAACGCGCCTCGTGCCGCTCCCACTTGCGCTCGGAGGCGCCGTTCGGGAATCCGTAGCGCTTGAGCCTGCTCTTGGCGGCCTCGTCGATGACCTTATCGCCGTTGGCGAAGTACTGGTTGATATTCTCTTCACCGGAAAGCACTGTGCCCCACGGCGTCAGGCCGCCGGAGCAATTGTTCAGAGTGCCGAGCACCTTGGCGCCCGACGGATCGGCGCCCGTCTTCAAGAAGGCGCTGCCAGCGGCGGGGCCGGTGACCGTGAATTCGGTGGTACCGGTAATGCGGCGGTTGTACTTGCCGAATTCCGGTGTCAGCTTGCCGGTTCCGGACTCGCCCTTGACCTGGACCACCGAAAGACCGTGCGCGGCAAGGGCAGTCTGGTAGTGCTCAAGTGCGGGCTGTTCCTTGTTGTAGCCTTTGAACATCTGCGGTTCGGTGGTGTACTCGTGATTCACCACCAGCAGGTAGGTATTCGCCTGCCCCTCGATGGGTAGTAGCGCGGCGAAGTCGTTGTTGAAGCCGAACTGCTTGGACTGCGCGGCCGCGGACTGGGCATTGGCATCGAACTTCGGTGCGTCGACGAACAGCGGGTCGCCCCAGCGGATCACGACATTGTGTTCGTAACCTTCCGGAATGACCAGTGCGTCATCGGAATTCGCCGCGACGGGTGCGAAGTTGGTGCCCACCGGCACACCGTCGACCAGCGAGCCGCCCGCCGCCGATTCGACCCTGTCGCCATCACCGCAGGCCGCGAGCGCACCGGCCGCACCGACCGCGACCACGACACCCGCGCTGCCCTTCAACATGCCGCGCCGCGTCAGCGCCGCGCGTACCACGTCGCCGAAGTATTCGTTCTCGGAAGCGTTGGGAACCTCGTGGAAGCATGCGTTACCGCACTTGTACTGACAGGTGATGGCCGAGCGTTTCGACTGACCGTCACGCTTCACGAATAGGGCAAGGGGTTTCGATATCACGTCGAACTCCTGACTTGTGCTGACCGGCGCACGGTAAGCCTCTCAGGCAATCCACAGGAAACGATTGGATGAACGTCCCACCAATTAGGTAACCCTCAATTTGCGGAGCTATCGGGCAGCTTCCGCCCGTGATCTCGCGCTGACCGGGCATTACGGCCTTTACCTGGATAAATAGCAAATATTTCGGTTGAGTCACGTAGCTCGCTACTCGTGTGCGACTCCCGTTCCAGGAGGAGGATCGGACCAAGGACATGAGTACCGAGTCAGGAGTAGTGCGATGACTTTGTCCGGAGGAAAAACCCAGCTCACCCCGCAAGCCCTGGACTATGTCGATTCGATTCTCGCGGGAGCGGTCGCCGAGGCCCGCGCCGTAGTGGTCGACCACGAACATATGGGCGAAGACGGCGACGGCGGCTGCAACCGGTGTACGCATCCCACCTGTGTCGGGTTCATCCCGGGCGACGGTGCGCTCTGTAAGCGTCCCACCTGCCATCACAGCTTGTTCAGCCACCGAATTTTCTGACGCACAAACAAATGTTGCCCCCGTTCGGTGGTGAACGAGAGCAACATTCGGTGCCGGGCCTACGCATTGGCTTGCAATGCGATCACAACCTCTTGTTCGTTCTCCGGCAGATAGTGCACCTGGAGAATGCGACCGACCTGCACCTTGGCCACGCTGGCGGGCGGCAGGAACTTATCCACGGTCGTGGTGAAAATCGTTCCATCGGGCCGGGTTACGACCAGGCCGAGTTCGATCTTGGAATGCCCGTTGCGAATTTCGCCGGGCACCGAAAGCGATTGCACGACAGCCTGAGCGGTAATGCCGCGCTCGGCGATATCGAGTTTGGCCTTGGTGGTGAAACCCTTTCGGATCATGGATTCGTTCATGGCGCGCTGCGCCGCCGACATATCGCCGGAGCGGTCGACCTCGACCCTATCGGTGCGATCGGGCAGATACCGCACCGGCAACACGACACCGGGCTGCAGCAGGGCGAGTTCGGTGAGCGGAACGATCATTTTGGCGTGCGAGTCGAAGATCTTGCCGTCGACGCCCTCGACGCTGAAGTCGATGCGGATCTGCGGCTGATCATTGACGGTCAGACCGGTCTGCCGGAAAGACCTGATGGTGCCTATGCCGACCAGACCATTGCGGAAGGCCGAGCTGTTGTTGCCGGTGAAAGCGGTCATGATGCCCTCGCCGGTGAAGGCGAAGACGATCGGGGCGATGGTCAAAGCGATGATCGGCAGCGCCATCTGCGGCCCGACCCAGGCGAGCGTGCCGTCGTCGAAGGGGCCGTGGCCGGTGTAGGTGAGGCCGTGCCAGAGGTAGTAGCCGATCGAGAGAACGAGGAAGGCGGCGGCGAGCGAGCGGGCGATGGTTTTCATGGTGTTTCCTTGGGTACGAAGAGGTTGGTTCGGGTCGGCTCGCTCACGTCCCTCGTACTCGAGGGGCGCGAGCGAGCGCCGGGAGCGAACCGAAGACTCAGTGCGCGGAGATGATCATCAGGGTCAGCCGCCGACCACGGTCGAGCAGGCGAAGGTGATATCGAATGTCGAGCTCTTCGGGCCTGCGGTCGGATTGGTGAGATCGGGCGCGCCGACGCCCTCACCGGTGACCTTGTAGGTGTTGCCGTCCTTGACGACCTTGGCCGAGCCGCCGGGCATGCCATTGCCGAAGCCGAGTGCGTAGGGCATGCCATTGCTGCCGCCCTTGCTGCCCGCGACCGCGACGGCCTGGACGTTGTCGGTGCCGGTGATGGAGGCGCTGACGCTCAGGGTGCCGTAGGTGGCGTTATTGGTGTCGCTGAGCGCAAGGGCGAGGGTGTCGCCCTGCTTGGCGCAGGTGGTCTCGAATTTGGCGTCGAGCGCCTTGCCGTCGACCGAGGCGGTCGACTTGCCCGACGTCGGTGCCGGAGCGACGGCGGCCGAGGTGCCCGGCTTCGCCGAGGTGGTCGACGAGCTGCCCGAATTGTCACTGCATCCGGTGACGAAAAGAACCAGTGCGGCGGCCGAGGC
The DNA here is from genome assembly GCF_054065835.1 of Nocardia citri. Lineage (NCBI taxonomy): Bacteria > Bacillati > Actinomycetota > Actinomycetes > Mycobacteriales > Nocardiaceae > Nocardia > Nocardia citri. Next base: position 342,469 of record NZ_JBSUQM010000001.1, on the reverse strand, counting down.
GGTGAGAGCGGCAGCGGAGATGCGGACCGGCTTGGTGTTCATAGTGTGGCTTCCTTTTGCTTTGTTCGACTCCGGTGTTGGGCCGATACGAGAAAGGTAGGAATCGAACGCGCCCTACCGATCCCAGGTTTTTCGGGGTCTGAAACAAGCAAAGTTCCGTTAGCCTGTTCGAATGCGACGGCCGCGCGCGATGGTGCTCGACGAGGTTTGGCGCCGACTCGAGGGCGTCGAACCGCTCAGTGGACCCCATGGTGGGCCGCTGCGGCGGACTGTGAAGCTGATCCTGGATCCGCTGGTCATCCGGCCGGTGCAGAATCCGCTGTGCGCGGGACCGATCCTCACCGCCGACGGCGCGGTCCTGCTCGCCACCCGAATACATGCCGCCGCCGATGTGCTGCGCGCGACGGCAGCATGGTTTTCCCTGCTCAAACAGGTCCGGCGGGCGTTGCGGATTACCGAGGGCAATCCGCAGGATCTGTATTTCCAGCGTGCCTTCGAACTCGCCACCACATCGGGAATGCCGGATCCGCAGCAAGACCGGGCCATCGCCGAGGCGACACTGCGCGATGTACACGAATTCGCGGCCGGGCGCACGACACAGGCGCTCAAGGAGTACATCACCGCGGGTGCGCGCAGCGCCGAACTCGACTCTTTGATCGATATCGCGTGGGGACGACGTCCGGTGGGCGGACCGACCGGAGATCACGCCGAACTATTCGCGGCGCTGCTCGATGCGGCCGCGGCGCGTGACGGTCGGACCGCCGATGGGCAGCCGACATTCGATCGGCTGGTTGCCACCCATGCCGGAACGCACGCAGGCATCCGACTCTGGGACAGCACCTTCCAGCCGAGCGCCCATCAGCTCGGGTTGACCGCGGTGCCGGTTCCGCAGCCGCCCGCGCTCGGTTCCTCGGCTTCGAAGGCCAGTCTGGGGCTGCCTTTCGATCGCACCATCTACGAGCGCGTATTCACCGTCCTGCAGGCATCGAGCGAACGGGCCGAACTGCCGCCCATTCCGGAATTGGTGACCACGGAGATCGCGCGAAGTTGTTCGCCTTGGGCACTTTTGGACGAATCACTGCGAGTCGCGGCGGCGGCCGGGGCCGCGCTCGCGCTCGGGTTGCGGCCGATCGCATCCGCCGACACCGATGGCGCACAGTCGACGGCAGCGCATCGGGTGATCAATGGCCGCTGGCAGCGGGAGGCATACGTCCTGCAGGCACGGCGGCTCGCGGTGCGCACCGATATCGAAATGCCCAGCGGCCCACTCGGGGCCATCGCCACCGAGCTGCGTACGCCGTGGCGCCCCTATTTGCGGCGGCTGTGGGTTCGCCTGCACGGCCGTGACGTCCGGGAGTTCGGGGTGTACGACCCCGACGAGCTGTGGGATCTACTCGATGGGGTGGCTCGCTCGGTCATGCTGGACCATCGGATGCGGGTCAAACAGGCGCTGAGTGTGGGCTCCCTGGTCGCCGAGCCGAATCCGGCGGAATCGAGGGCGAGCTGATGAGTGCGACCGTGCGGATCGAACCGGGCGGAGACGCGATCTGGATCATCGCGCCCGAGGGCGCGCCGACGGTATCGGACGATGCCGCGGCGATAGACGTGCTGGTACTCGAGGTGGTCGGCGGTCATCTGTCTTGGAGTCTGCTTGCCGGACAGACGATTCCGGCTGCGGTGATCGATGATGTCGAGCTGGCCCAGGACTGGTTGTGGGCGGTATATGGCGAGCGGATCGCCGTTGCCATTGCCGACGCCGACGCCGAGAGCGGCGAACCCGAATTCACCGATGCGGCCGAACCCGCGGTGCCGGATCTGGTGGCCGCTGCCTGGCGGCTCGGGTTCGCGTATTGGGCGGCGCGCTGGTGGCCCGCATCGACAATCGATGGCATCACTGCCCTCGACGATCGGCTGCTGGACGAAGAGATAGCGACACTGCGTACACAGTGTGAACCGCTCCTTGCTGAGCCGGCCGAGGATGAGACGGCATTCGCTGTCGAAATATCGTCTCGCGCCGAGGATTACGCGCTGGTCGCCGGCGGCGGGGCGGACCGTCCAGCCGGGGCGTTGTCGCTCGGGCGCGGCACCGGCGGATGGGATTGGCGGCGGTGCCCGCCCGGCCTCATCGACGCGTCCGAACGGGCGGTATCGTGGGAATCAACCCGCATTTCGGGTACTACGAGGGTGCGCGTAACCGCGGTAGCGGCGCCCCAATTGGGCTCGGCCGCACCGGCACACCTGCGCCCGCATGCCGTCATCACCACACCCGGCGGCACCGCCGAGACCGAGCTGGATCTGGTCGGCGAGCTCTGGATCGGCGCGACCACAACGCCGTCGGATTCCGTTTCGACGGTGGAGGTCTATGTGCCCGGTGTCGGTGCGCCCGGCGCACCCGAGTTGGGTGGTCCCGAGATCCGGCGACAGATTCGGGAGCTCGCGACCGCACGGCTGCGGCGGGCCCCCGCCGCGGATCATGCCGTCGATGCGCCGCTGCTCGCCGAAATCGCCGCCGCCGCATCGGATTCGGACTTCTGATGTCAGCCGATGACGGTCGCGAACTACTCGCCGCGGGCGCGGCCGCCTATCAGCGCGGCGATGTCGCAGAGGCCCGGCGGCTATTCGAGGAAATCGCTCGGACCAGCACAGATGGCCTGCGGGTAAGCGCGTTGGTCAATGCCGCGAGCATGTCCGATGAACTCGGCGACCACGCCCGGGCGATCGTCATGTTCGGCGAGGCGCTCGCGCAGATGCCCGCGGATGCGATCGAAAAGCGCCCTGCCGCGCTGATCAACCTCTCCCAGGCATTGCAACACGTCGGTGATCTCGACGGTGCGCAGGAGGCGCTGGAACAGGCGCGGGCGCTGCTCACCGAGCACAATGACGAAAGTATGCAGCGGGTGGCCTGCCTGCTCTCACTGACCGCGGTGGCATTCCATCGCCAGAGCTGGGCCTATGCCATCGAACTCGCCACCGAATCATTGGATGCGGCAGTGCGTTTCGCACCACACCTGGCCGGACACCCGCTCTCGACACTCGGCGGGATCTACTTCGAGACCGGACGGCGCGAGCTGGCCGTCGACTTCATGGGCCAGGCGCTGGCGGCCTTCGATACGGCCGGTGATCGCAACGCGGTCGCCGAGACGGAACAGAATCTGGCCGTCATATACGTCAGGTTGGATCGGTTCGACGAGGCGGAACCGCCACTGCGGTCCAGCCAGGAGTACTTCGAGCGCGCCGGACTCGGATATCGCGCGGGCGTCGGGCTCAAGACCATGGGGTTTCTTGCCGAGGGCCGTGGCGATATCGATGCCGCGCATCAGCTCTATCGTCGCAGCCTCGACTACTTTCAGGAATCCGGTGCGGTGCTCGATGCCGCCGATGTGCGCGTGCGCCTGGCGACCGTGGCCTACTCGAACGGGCAATATGACGAGGGCGAATCCCTCATCGGCGCGGCCTTCGCGACGTATGCCGAGCGCGGCCTCGGATTGCGCTGTGCTCAAATCGATTTCTGGCACGCCGCGCTGTTGGAGTCGGTCATCGAAGCGGCCGCGGCCCCGGATGCCGGGCTGTTGCGGCGGGCAATCGATCTCGCGGTGCCATCGGCGCTGGCCATCGACGCCGTGCGCTACACCCTGCCCAATGGCGATCAACGTGAGAAATGGAACCGACAGATCGCCGATCCAGCCATGCGGATGGCATTCCGGTTCGCCTATCTGTCCGGCAATGGTCCGCTGATCGTGGACCTCATCGAAACACAATGTGCGGGTACGACATTGGATATCGCCAAATCCGCGATCGGCGCACCACCGCGGCTGCCGCTCGAACTATTCGATCCGCCGACTGCCGCGGCACAACTCACTGTGCAGGTCGGCACCGGGCCGCAGAGCGGGTCGGCACCGCAGCTGGGCACGGCGCTGGCCGCTGTCGCAGCCAGTGCCGGGCTACCAGTGGCGCCGCCGCCGCGGGTGGCCGTCGCACCGGACGGACATATCGCGTTGGTCGCCTACATCGAGGCCGCCGAGCGGCGGTATGGCCATCCGGTGCGCGACAGCCGGGTGCTGCCCGCATGACCACCTCGGAACAGCCGACCGTCATTGTGCGGATGGCGGATGCGGGCGATCTGTATATGTCGTGGCGCTGGTTGCGCGACGACTACCCCCAGGGCGCGAGCATGCTGCCCGGGGATGTGATCACCGACGCTGTCGAGCGGTTCGCGCGGTCGCTGCCGAATCCGGCCGTGCCGGGTGGGCTCGAACCCGCCATGACCACTGGCGCTTTCGCCTCGTACGAGGCGGAATATCTTGTCGCGCAGTCACTTTCCCGCGCGTTGCTGCCCCACAGTTTGGCGGCACAGTTGTATGACCTGCATATGCGCGGCGTGCGGCCACATATTCGGCTGCAACCCTCGCCGCGGGTAGCTCAGGTCCCCTGGGAGATCATCGCTCCCGACCCGGCGCTGCGCCTGGTGGATATCGCCGATATCAGCCTGCTCGCGCCCGCCAGCATTGTGCACGGACCCGACCGCACGGCGCGCACGTGGACGCAGACGCGTGCCTTACCGGTAGTGGCCGTCCTCGACCCTCGCGTCCCCGGCTTTCGCGCCGATTCCGCGCTCGGATCCGTTCTCGGCCGCATGGATCCTCAGGCCCCACTCGCCCAACGGGTTGCCGAATATTCGGCGAAGGGCCGATTACTGCCCGCCGTCGACGATCCGATCGAGGCATTCCGCCGTACGGATATCGATCGAAACTGGTTGAGCGAGGCGCTACGCGGCGGCGCAAGCCGCCTGACCTATGTGGGACATGTGACCGCGGCCGCCCCCGAATCCGGCCAGAGCGAAGCCTCCGAACTGCATCTCGCCTGCGATGCCGAATCCGTCGGCTTCGCCACCCCCATCCGAGCCCACCGCCCCCTTTCGGCCAAGGACTTATTGCTCGGCACCCACACCCTGATCGGCGAACCCGCTGCTGGACCGCAACTGTGGCCCATTCCGAGCCGAGTCGCCCTGATCGCTTGCGAAAGCGGCGGCGATATGCGGTTCAGCGAGGCGCTCGGCCTGGTCGCCGCCATGATCAACGGCGGCGCCGAACTGGTCACCGCCAGCCGCTGGCCACTGCCCACCGATCTCGCCTTCCAGCGCCTCGCCGGTGCGCCGCCCGCCGCCCACCCCCTCCAAGACGCCATCTGCGCCATCGATGCCGCTCACGAACACCCGGACCCGGTAAGCGCACTCGCCGCCTGGCAACGAACCCGCCTCGACACCTGGCGCACCACCCACGCCATCGAACACTCCCCCCTGCTCTGGTCCGCCTTCGCCACCGTCCGCACCTGACCGGCTAGCTCCGATGAGGGCGATCAGCGGCGAGCAGGACGCGCTCGCCGAGTGCCGGGCCGGCGCAAGAGTACGCAGTCGGTTGCTTCGAAATTCCGCCCAGTCTCGGTCGTCGAGCAGCCGCGGATGAGCCGGCGGCGGATGGATCCCCATCCCGCATCCCTACCTGTCTCGCCAGCTTCCGGCGAGTCATTTCGCGTTGCCGAGCTTGCGGCGAAGGCCCTCAGTGTTCGTCGTAGTGACCGTCGTGAGGGGCGTGGTGGTGGCCATCGTGGAGGTAATCGACGTGGTCGCCGTGTTGGACGGCTTCATGGCCGCAGCCGGGGCCGTGGACGTGGTCGTGGCCGGTGTGCTCGATGTGGGCGGCGGGTTCGCATTCATCCCAGTGGCCGTTGTGTTCGCGGTGCAGGTGACCGTCGTGGGCGTAGTCGGTGTGGTCGCCGTGCGGTACCGCGGTGTGGCCGCAGCCGGGACCGTGGGTGTGCTGATGTTCGGTGTGCTCGTGATGCGCTGTGGTCATCGGACCTCCTCGTATCCCATTGCTGGACGTGTGGCGCCGAGCGCGACGACACATTAACAGGTGCGCATCTATCAGTTTACTAGAAGTGTGCTGCCGATTACAGAACTTGGGCGAGGAAGCGCTGCAGGCGCGGTGTCCGCGGGTTGTCGAAGAGGGCGTCGGGTATGCCCGTTTCGACGACCTGACCAGCATCCATGAACAGCACACTATCGGAGAAGGCTGCGCGCGAAACCCATTTCGTGGGTCACCACGATCATCGACATCCCCTGGGTAGCCAGCTCGGCCATCAGCGCGAGAATGCCCTTCACCAGTTCCGGATCCAGCGCCGAGGTCGCTTCGTCGAAGAACCCTTCTCAAGGATTCCCTCACCGTTGCCCGGGCACGGGTTCCCGCTTCATCGAGCCCAGTTCCACCACGCCGTGTGCGGACCGGCCAGCGCCGAACTCTCCACAGGCATTGCCGACCCGGCCTCCCGCTCGTCGCTGACTATGCCAGACCGCTGACCGCCTCCGGATTGACGTCGTCGCGCCAGCGAACCGCCCGCTCGACCTCACTCAGGTCGAACTCGGGCCCGCTCACCCCGATGGTGAACAGACTCACCCCGGCCTCGGCGAACCTCGCTGCGCGCTGGACACCCGGCCATTGCACCGAGCGCTCGATCTTCGCCTGATCCGTGCCCACATCCACGCAGTGGTCGGTGAGCACCTTGTTCTTGTGCGTGAGTGCCTCGATGTCGGCGAAGGTGTGCCAGATATCGGCGTACTGCGCGACCAGCCGCAGCGTCTTCTTCTCGCCCCCGCCACCGATCAGGATCGGGATATCGCGGGTCGGCTGCGGATTCAGCTTCTTCAACCGGGCGGTGAGCCGGGCCATATTCGCCTTCAGTAGCGCGAGTCGGGTTCCCGGCGTGCCGAATTCGTAGCCGTACTCGTCGTAGTCCTGCTGGAACCATCCAGCACCGATGCCGAGGATGAGCCGGCCATCGCTGATGTGATCCACCGTGCGCGCCATATCGGCGAGCAGATCGGGATTGCGGTAACCGCCGCCGGTGACCAGCGCACCGATCTCGATCCGCTCGGTCTGCTCGGCCCAGGCGCCGAGCATGGTCCAGCATTCGAAATGCGCACCGTTGTGGTCGCCGGTCAACGGATAGAAGTGATCCCAGTTGAAGGCGATATCGACGCCCGCGTCCTCCGCGCGCAAAACGGCGTCGCGTACGAGTCCGTAGTCGGAGGCGTGCTGCGGCTGTAGCTGTACGGCGATTCGAACCGGTCGGGTCATCTGCCTGCTCCTCGTCGCTCGATCTGAGTCCTCGATCGAGGCTACTACCGGCGCGATCGCTCTTCTCGATTCGTTGCGCGAACTCGAGCGCATCGTGTGCGAAGCAAGCAGATCCAGTAGTATCGCCGGTCAGCCCTTACTCGGATCGTCCGGCACGTTCCTGCCGGTGATGGGATGTGATTTGTCATGGCCACCGTGACCTTCGATAGTGCGACGCGGCTCTACCCCGGCTCGTCCAAACCCGCCGTCGACAAGCTGAATCTGGAGATCGCCGACGGGGAATTCCTCGTGCTGGTCGGTCCGTCCGGCTGCGGTAAGTCGACCTCGCTGCGGATGCTCGCCGGACTCGAGGATGTCGACGACGGGCGCATTCTGATCGGCGACAACGACGTCACCCATGCCGAACCCAAGGAACGCGATATCGCCATGGTGTTCCAGAACTACGCGCTCTACCCGCATATGACCGTCGCGGAGAATATGGGGTTCGCGCTCAAACTCGCCAAGGTCGCCAAGGCGGAGAAGGAACGCAGGGTGCTGGAAGCGGCCCAACTGCTCGACCTCGAGCCGTATCTGGACCGCAAGCCGAAGGCGTTATCCGGTGGTCAGCGTCAGCGCGTCGCCATGGGCCGCGCGATCGTGCGCCAGCCGCAGGTGTTCCTGATGGACGAGCCACTGTCGAATCTGGACGCCAAGCTGCGGGTGCAGACCCGCACGCAGATCGCCCAGCTGCAGCGTCGCCTCGGCACCACCACCGTGTACGTCACCCACGACCAGGTCGAAGCGATGACCATGGGTGATCGCGTCGCAGTACTCAAGGACGGGCTGCTGCAGCAGTGCGCCACACCGCGTGATCTGTACCGGGATCCGGCCAATGTCTTCGTCGCCGGATTCATGGGTTCACCCGCGATGAATCTGTTCACCCTGCCGGTCGCCGACGGTACGGTCGAACTCGGCGGTGCCACGCTGCAGGTGCCGCGCTCGGTCGCGGATGCCGCCGAGGGTTCGGCGGTGGTCGGCGTACGGCCCGAGCACCTGGAGATCGGTGCGGCGTCGGGCAAGTCGGGCATCCAGATGGAAGTCGACGTCGTCGAGGAACTGGGCTCGGACGCATATATCTACGGCCGCACGATCGCCGAGGGCGTAACCAGCGGCGCGGGCGAATCCATTGTGGCGCGCGCGGATTGGCGCAACCCACCGGAGAAGGGCACTCGAATCCAGTTGTCGACAACACCGGAACACACCTACTTCTTCTCCGCTGTCGACGGCCGCCGCCTGTCCTGAAACCCTTCGCCCGGTGCCGATTTCGCTGAGCGCCGAATACAAGGCGCCACGAACCGCTGTTCGTAACTCGACGGTTGACTCCGACCAGCGCGAGAAGCGGGTCATGAAGACAGCGGTGCTCGGTACCGGGCAGGTCGGACGCGGGCCGGCGGGCAAGTTGGTCGAGCTCGGGCATGCGGTGACGCTCGGTTCGCGGAGCGCCGACAATGCGGCGGCGACCGAGTGCGCGGGTGAAACCGAGTTCGACGCCAGGGGCGACGGGCCGCGCCCGGCGCTTGCATGACCTCAGTATGGTTACCCGGCTGATCGGGTATGCGCATAAGCGGGATTGAGCCTGACTCCCAGTTCCTCCAAGTCGATCTCGCGACCCGTTTCACTGCGCACCTGCACCCGAACGGGCGCGCCGGTCGACTCCTCGACCAGCAGCAAGGGCGCGGGTCCCGGCTGCAAGTAGGCATCGCCCCACTGCATGAGCGCGAGCACCACAGGCAGTAGATCGCGGCCCATATCCGTCAGCACGTACTCGTGGCGAGTCCGCTTGCCCGCGTCCTGATACGGCCGTTTGGCGAGCAGGCCCGCCTCGGTGAGCTTGCGGAGCTGGCCGGATGCCGCGGCGTCGGTGATGCCGATCCGGGCGGCGAAACCGTCGAAGCGGGTGGTGCCGTAGTAGGCCTCGCGCAGGATCAGGATCGCCGAGCGGGTGCCGATCAGGTCCATCGCCTTCGCGATCGAGCATTCCGCGGGTTTCCATGCGCTCAGATCGGCCAACGGTCCTTCCATCACGGCTGCCATGACGAACATCATAGCGATTGCTGGCTTGAGTCGACTATATCCAGACGTTAGTCTGACTATAAGCCACTAGAGCCAGGCAGAGGAGCTGGGCTCGCGGTTCGAAAGGAACCACCATGAGAGACGCGGTGATCGTCGAAGCGGTACGCACGCCGATCGGCAAGGGGAAGCCGACCGGGGCATTGCACAACGTCAACGCGGTGGATCTGCTCGCGCACAGCCTGCGTGCGGTCGTCGACCGCAGCGGCATCGATCCGGCGCTCATCGACGATGTGATCGGCGGCATCGTCACCCAGGTCGGCGAACAAGGTGCCAATATGACCCGGCGTGCGGCATTGGCCGCGGGCTATCCGGAGTCGGTGCCGGCGACCACGGTCGATCGCCAGTGCGGCAGCAGCCAGCAGGCCATTCATTTCGCCGCACAAGGCGTGATCGCCGGTGCGTACGACATCGTGGTCGCGGCGGGTGTCGAGTCCATGGGCCGGATTCCCATGGGCGCGAACCTGATCGGATCCGAAGACTTCTCCGGTGTCGGCTTCGCCGAGCGCTATCCGGACGGGCTGGTATCCCAGGGCATCAGCGCCGAACTCATCGCGGCCCGCTGGGGACTGACCCGCAACCAACTCGATGAATTCGCGCTCGGCAGCCACGAAAAGGCGGCGCTGGCCACGAAGAACGGCTCGTTCGCCGGTCAGCTCGCCCCCATCGCCGGACTGGAAACCGATGAGGGCATCCGGGTCGGCAGCACCCTGGAAACCCTCGGCGCACTGCGTCCCGCTTATTACGACGAGGCGTTGGCCGCTCGTTTCCCGGAAATCGGCTGGCAGATCACCGCCGCGAACGCGAGCCAGGTCAGCGACGGCAGTGCCGCCGTGCTGATCATGACCAGCGAACGCGCCGCCCAACTCGGGCGCAAGCCGCTGGCCCGGCTGCACAGCTTCGCGGTGGCCGGTGACGATCCGCTGCTCATGCTGACCGCCGTCATCCCGGCGACGCGAAAGGTTTTGCAGCGCGCCGGACTGCAGCTCTCCGATATCGATCTGGTCGAGATCAACGAGGCGTTCTCGCCGGTGGTGCTGGCCTGGGCGCACGACACCGGTGCGGATATGTCGCGGGTGAATGTGAACGGCGGCGCCATCGCCGTCGGTCATCCGCTCGGCGCTTCGGGCGCGCGTCTGATGACCACGCTGGTGCACGCCATGCAGGAGCGTGGCGCCCGCTACGGTCTGCAAACCATGTGTGAGGCAGGCGGTTTGGCCAACGCCACCGTTATCGAACGGCTCTGATTCGTCGAGTGCCCGGCACCGACGCGAACCACATCCGCCAGCCGCGGCTGCCACCGACCAGACCCCACACCCCCAGCATGACCCATCCCGATGCGGCTGCGCTCAGGCGCGACGCGCACGAGTGCGAACTCGCCGGCTGCGGCGGGCGTACCGGGCGGGCTAGCTAGGCTGCACGTGATGACCGAAACCTTCGTCTACGCCATTCCGATGCGGACCAGGTTCCGTGGCATTACGGTGCGCGAGGGAATGTTGCTCGAGGGGCCGCTCGGTTGGGGGGAATTCTGTCCGTTTCCCGAGTACGACGATCGGGAGGCCGCCGGATGGCTGGCGACCGCGGTGGAGCAGGTGACGGTGGGGTGGCCGGAGCCGGTGCGTGCCCGGATTCCGATCAATTGCACCGTGCCCGCTGTCGATCCGGAGCGGGCGCATGCGATTGTGGCCGGGTCCGGATGTCGCACCGCGAAGGTGAAGATCGCCGATCACCCCGGTTCGCTGGCCGAGGATCTGGCACGGGTCGAGGCGGTCCGGGATGCGCTGGGGCCGAAGGGATCGGTACGCGTCGATGCCAATGCGGTCTGGGATGTCGAGACCGCTGTGACACATATCAGGCAGATCGACCGTGCGGCCGGCGGTGTGGAGTACGTCGAGCAGCCCTGCCGCACCATCGAGGAGTTGGCCGCGGTGCGCCGCCGTGTCGATGTCCGAATCGCCGCCGACGAATCCATCCGCCGCGCCGAGGATCCCTTGCGCGTCGCGGTAGCGGGAGCCGCGGATATCGCGGTACTCAAATGCACGCCATTGGGTGGTGTCCGGCGCGCACTCCAGGTTGCCGCGGCCGCCGGACTGCCGTGCGTGGTCTCCTCCGCCCTGGAGACCAGCGTTGGTCTGGCCGCCCAACTCGCGCTCGCCGGCGCCCTCCCCGAACTCGAATTCGCCTGCGGCCTGGGCACCCTGTCCCTCTTCGAGGGCGACCTCGTCCCCGAACCACTTCGACCAGTCGATGGCTTCATGCCGGTCCCGAAAACTCCCCCCACACCCGACCCGGCCCTCCTGGAACGCTACCGCCACCCCGACCCAGCCCGAACCCGCTGGTGGGAAGACCGCCTGACCCGAGTCCGCGCCCGACCCCGGTGACCGTCCGGCAGAAGTAGTCCGCAACAACGGGCAGCGCCGGCACCGAACCCGATAGGTCAGCCCCAGAGGTCACGCCCCAGCGCGTTGAGGCGGTGCACTTCGGCTGCCGACATGGCACATGAATCGAGCGGCACGCACTGGACCGCGGCCAGGCACAGAGCCGCTGCTTCGCCGCCCGACAACACCAGCTACCGGCGCGCGGACACGGTGGCCACCGGGCGACGCGGCGACCTCAGTTCACACGGACTCCACAGCCGAGCATGCTCGACCGCAGCACCAGCCCGGCTTCCGGGCCGATAATGCCGTCGACGAGTTCCACGTATCGGCCGCAGAATTCGGGGCCGTGGGGAGCCACCGATGCGGCGGCGGGCTCGAGGTGGTGGGCCAGTTCGTGCAGGATCACCAGTTCGCGCAGGGCCCATGCGGTGGCGCCGGTGTGTAAGGGGACAGCCAGTACCGCGTCGGCGGCCTCATAGTGGGCGGCGGCGGTTCCGGCGCGGGAGCGGACCCGGACGGGGGTCGCGGCACGGTGCCATTGCGCCCGAACCCAATTGAGGTTGAGCACCTTGTCGGCGTAGGTCTGTACCGATTCGACCGAAGCGAAGCGGCGCTCGATCGGCAGCGTGAGGTGTGAACCATAGAGCTCTACCGTGCGATTGCCGTTTTCATCGGCTCGATCGAATACCCTTCGCACCACCTGTTCGGCGTCATACACCTTGGCGCGCTGGCTATCTCGCGCATTCACCGTACCGCCCCATTCGCTCGAGCCCGCCGATCCGGTATCAACTCCAAGCCCGACGATATGCCCGCGGCGCAATCCTCGTCGGCCCGCTCACTTCGCCTCGCCCCTGGGCAATTGCCCACGCGCGGCACCGAGTTCAGGGGAGGTCCCCAACCGCGCGGCTCGCCCCGCCCGATCCCCCGCCCGCCGAGCCGCAGCGGAATGTCCGGCCGAGGCCTGCGGACCGCGCCAGGTACCGCGCGCATCGGAGGTCCGCTGATAGAAGTCGGTGAGCTCGATTTCCTTATTGCGCAGGGCCAATGCCGTACCCGTCGCGACGGTTTCGGGCACCACCTCGGCTTCCACCTCCGCCTTGACCTCGGCCAGGCGCCGGCCGATCCGCGCGGCGAACGCCATCTGAAAGTTCAGCCGCGCGGTAACCGCCGCGACCGGCGCCTGCACGCGTCGCTGCACCTTTCGGCCCCAACGTTTCTCCGTGACGATCTTTTCGACCGTGGCACAACGATACTGTCCGGATTTGATGTACTGATCCGACGCCCGCACCATCTGCACCAGCAGACTCGTGTAGAGGGCTGCACACGTATCGATATCGGAATCGAAGCCGTACGCGTAGACCTGCGTCGACGTGCGCGCGACATCGCAGCGCACATCATTGGCCGCGGCGATCGCCACGAACAGTTGCACGTAGGTGCGCAACCCCTTCTTGCCGGGCTCGCCGATCGGAATCATCCGCTGCACCGGCGTCGGCCTGCGCTCACGTCCGGCGATATGCGCGCGTGCCACCGCAAGGTCGATCGAGGACCTGGTCGCCAACCGCTGGGCCGCGGCCAGGAACGCGTCGGCCTCGTATTCGTTATCGGTCGATTCGGCTTGGCGCAGCAACCCACCGATCCGGGTGAGCATCCGGTCGGGAACCGCATTCGGCGAAGTCATCGACATCCAGCGTAACGAGCGACTGTGACATCGCGGCGGTGGCGTCGGACTCGCCTGGCGACAGCCCCCTGTTACGGGCACAATCACTGCGTCACATATGACAACCATGTATCTTGCCTTGTGCACCTGCCGGGTGTGCTGCTGCTCACCTCTCGATCTTGGAGTGTTCGCGATGGCTTTGAAAAAGGTGACGTCTCTACGTTCGTCGCTCGTACCACGAGCGGTATTGGCAGCCGCCTCTGCTGCGCTGCTGACAGCGACGTTCACCAGTGCCTGCTCCAGCGATAACGGCGGCACTCCATCCAGCCAGAACCTCACCGGTCGCGGCCCGATCACCTACGTCGAGGGCAAGGACACCACTGAAACGGGCGCGGTCAAGCAGCTGATCGAGCGCTGGAACGCCGCGCACCCGGATGAGCAGGTCACCTTCAAAGAGCAGTCCAACGACGCCTCGCAGCAGTACGACGACCTGGTCGAGCACATGCGCTCCAAGCAGTCCACCTACGACGTGGTCGCCCTGGACGTGCCGTGGACCGCGGAATTCGCCGCCAAGGGCTGGATCCAGCCGCTGAAGGACACCTTCTCCATCGACACCTCGGCGCTGCTGTCTCCGACGGTCGCCAGCGCCACCTATAACAACACCCTCTACGCCGCGCCGAGAAACACCAACGGCGGCTTGCTGTTCTACCGCAAGGATCTCGTGCCGAATCCGCCCAAGACCTGGAGCGAGATGCTGGCGCAGTGCCCGATCGCCAAGCAGAACAATATCGGTTGCTACGCGGGCCAGCTGGCACCCTACGAGGGCCTGACGGTGAACGCGGCCGAGGCCATCAACGCCTACGGCGGCACCTTCGTCGGCGCGGACGGCAAGACCCCGACCGTGAACACGCCGCAGGCGCGCGCCGGACTGAAGGTACTCGTCGATGCATACCGCAATGGCGATATCCCGAAGGAAGCCATCACCTTCAAGGAGCCGGAGAGCGCCAACGCCTTCAATACCGGCAAGCTGCTCTTCATGCGCAACTGGCCGTCCACCTTCGGTGACGCGGGTGCGGAATCCTCTGCGGTCAAAGACAAATTCGGCGTCGCGCCGCTGCCCGGCGAGAACGGCGTCGGCGCCTCGACCCTGGGCGGCTACAATGCGGCCATCAGCGCGTTCTCCAAGAACAAAGCCACCGCACTGGACTTCCTGCGCTACCTGATCAGCGAGGACGCCCAGCACATCGTCGCGGCCGGTGCGCTGCCCTCGGTGCGCGCGTCGATGTACGACGATCCGGCACTGATCGCGAAGATGCCGTACCTGCCCGCGCTGAAGGATTCGATCGCCAACGCGGTGCCGCGTCCGGTGACCCCGTTCTACCCGGCGGTGTCGAAGGCCATCCAGGACAACGCTTATGCTGCGTTGAACGGAACCAAGTCCGTCGACGACGCGATCAACGGTATGCAAAAGGGCATCGAGACAGCCGGATCGTAGCGAGTAGCAGAGCGGACCCGACCACCCCGTAGGAGAGAGAAACGGTGTCGGATCCTTCGGGAACGGCCACTCGCGTGCCGAGCGACGGCGATCAGCCGACGAAGCGCGGATTCGGTGGCACTTTGGCGTTGGAGTTGCGGCGTTCCGGTAAGGCGTGGTTATTCGTCACGCCCGTGCTGATCACCCTCGCGGTGGTTGTCGGCTATCCGGTCTTGCGCGCGTTGTACATGTCGTTCCAGAAGGATCCCGGACTCGATCCGGCGACCGGCATGTTCGTCGAGGGCGGCAGCGCGGGCTTCTCGAACTACACGCACTGGCTGCTGCAGCAGTGTCAGGCGGCCGGTGCGACGGTCAGCTGCCCGACCGGCAACCTCGGTTCGCAGTTCTGGCTGGCCATCGGCGTGACGTTGTTCTTCACGGTGATCACGGTGACCCTGGAGGCCACCCTCGGCCTCGGTATGGCCATGGTCATGGGCAAGACCTTCAAGGGCCGGGCGCTGCTGCGCGCGGCGGTGCTGGTGCCGTGGGCGATTCCGACCGCGGTCACGGCCCGGCTGTGGGAGTTCATGTTCCAGTACGACGGCGTGGTGAACCGGGTCTTCGGCACCCACATTCTGTGGACCTCGCAGGCCTGGCCCGCGCGCTTCGCGGTCATCGCCGCCGATGTCTGGAAGACCACGCCGTTCATGGCGTTGCTGCTGCTGGCCGGTCTGCAGGTGATTCCGGCCGATGTGTACGAGGCGGCCAAGGTCGACGGCGCCTCGGCCTGGCAGCGCTTCACCCAGATCACGCTGCCGCTGCTCAAGCCGGCGCTGCTGGTCGCGGTGTTGTTCCGCACCATGGACGGACTGCGCCTGTACGACCTGCCCGCGATCATGACGCTCGGCAACCCGGCGACCCGCCCGATTTCGGCGCTGGTGGTCGAACAGGTCCGCCAGGGTCCCAATAGCGCGGCCGCACTGTCGACGATCACCTTCCTACTGATCTTCGCGGTGGCGTTCCTGCTGGTAAAGGTCTTGGGCGCCAATGCCGTTCGGACGCAGGAAGAACAGCGGGAGGCGCACTGATGACCACCGTGACCACCAAAAAGCTCGCGACACAGCAGAATGCGGCCCAGCAGAATGCGGCACAGGTACCTTGGACCAAGCGCCTCGGTTCGGTGCGGCTGTATCTGGGCGCGCTGATCGTGCTGGTGTGGGGTCTGGCCCCGTTCTACTGGATGGCCGTCACCGCATTCCGGGATCCGGACTACACCTTCGACAACACGCCGTGGCCCACCCACATCACCCTGGAGAACTTCCGCAACGCCTTCGACACCAGCCGCGGCAACGACTTCGGCAAGGCGCTGGTCAACAGCATCATCATCGGTGCGGTGACCACGGCGGTCGCGCTGGTACTCGGTGTGCTCGCCGCCTACGCGTTGGCGCGACTGACCTTCAAGGGCAAGTACCTGGTCTCCGGGCTCATCCTGTCCGCGTCGATGTTCCCGGTGGTTGTGCTTGTCACCCCGCTGTTCCAGCTGTTCACCAACCTCGGCTGGATCGGCGAATACCAGGCGATGATCATCCCGAACATCTCGTTCGTGCTGCCGATGACCGTCTACATCCTGGCCTCGTTCTTCGCCGAACTGCCGTGGGAACTCGAGGAGGCCGCGCGCATCGATGGCGCGACCAAGATGCAGGCCTTCCGGCTGGTCATGCTGCCGCTGGCCGCGCCGGCGGTATTCACCACCGCGATCCTGGCGTTCATCGCCTCGGTCAACGAATATCTGCTGGCCCGCCTGCTTTCCAGCGATAAGACCGAACCGGTGACCGTCGCGATCGCGCGGTTCTCCGGTAACAATCCGCTCGTCCAGCCCTACGCCGCGATCATGGCCGCAGGCACGATGGTCACGATTCCGCTGGTCATCATGGTGTTGCTGTTCCAGCGCCGCATCATCTCCGGTCTCACCGCGGGTGGCGTGAAGAGCTAGTACGCCGGTCGCACAGGTCAAATCCTCCTCGCGCCGGTAATACTCGGTGATACGATCTCGGGTCACTTCGACCAGGAGACTGTCATGCCGGTCGAGGCCCCATTTCCGATCGTGTCTGTGCAG
This sequence comes from Nocardia citri, assembly GCF_054065835.1. Lineage (NCBI taxonomy): Bacteria > Bacillati > Actinomycetota > Actinomycetes > Mycobacteriales > Nocardiaceae > Nocardia > Nocardia citri. The sequence goes on along the minus strand of NZ_JBSUQM010000001.1, from coordinate 325,602 downwards.
GTGAGTTTTACCGACGCTCCGGGAGGAGATGATCGTGAGCTCGTTCGGCAAGCGGCGACGCGGGGGCAGTCGCCGGGGCAAACCGAAGTCGGCACGCTATGCCTCCATCGCGGGGTTCAACGAGCACAACACCGGCGCGCTACGACCCAGGGAAAGAAACCGACCACCCGGTTCAGTGACATCGCGTCGGCCGCAACCGACACCCACCGATCGGCCGCGGCGCAGCCGAGCCGAACGCTTCCGACGACTACTGCTCGCCCTGTTCATCACCTTCGTCGCGGTGCCGTCCCTGCTGTTCGTGCTGGTCTACTGGAGCGCCGAAATCCCGGATCCCGATTCGGTGCAGACCAATCAGATCGCCACCATCCTGGCCGCCGACGCAACCACGGTGATCGCGAAGGTCGTTCCGCCGAATGGCAATCGGATTCCGGTTCCGCTGTCGCAGGTGCCGAAACCGATACGCGAGGCGGTGCTCTCGGCCGAGGACCGCAACTTCTATACCAATCCCGGCTACTCGACCAGCGGATTCTTTCGTGCCGCCCGGGACAATCTGCTCGGCAGAGAGGATGCGGGCGGCGGCTCCACCATCACGCAGCAGTATGTGAAGAATGCCTTTCTCGGCTCCGAACGCACCCTGACCAGGAAGATGCGCGAGCTGATCATCGCCGCCAAAATGGCGCGGCAGTGGAGTAAGGACGACATCCTCGCCGCCTACCTCAACACCATCTACTACGGGCGCGGCGCCTACGGGATCTCGGCGGCCGCGAAGGCCTACTTCGACAAGTCGGTACCGGAACTGACACTCGCCGAAGGCGCGGTGCTCGCCGCGGTCATCCGCACCCCGTCGATTCTGGATCCGGAAACCCACCTCTCCGAGCTGACAGCGCGCTGGAAGTACGTGCTCGACGGCATGGTCGAAATGGGTTCGCTCGCACCGGGAGACCGTGATGCGACGGTATTTCCGCGGATCGTCCCGATTACCGAAATCCCGGATGTCAACGAGGGCCGCGGCCCGCAGGGCCTGATCCGCAGCCAGGTGCTGCGGGAACTGCGCGATGCGGGCATCAGCGAACGGGAACTGAATACCGGGGCATTACAGATCACCACCACCATCGATGCCAAGGCCCAGCAGGCCGCGCTCGACGCGATCCACGATCGCCTCGGCCCGCAGCCGCCGCAACTGCGCGGCGCGGTGGTTTCGATCGATCCGCGTTCCGGCGCGGTGCGCGCCTACTACGGCGGCGCCGACGGTGTCGGCTTCGATTTCGCCCAGGCGCCGCTGCAGACCGGCTCCGCATTCAAGGTCTTCGCGGTAATCGCGGCACTGCGGCAGAACATCCCGCTCACCCGCCCGCTCGACAGTTCCCCCGTGACCGATCGCGGCATCAGCATCACCAATGTGGACGGCGAATCATGCGGCAGATGCACCGTGGCCGAAGCATTGAAGCGCTCGCTGAACACCAGCTTCTATCGGCTGACCATGTCGATGTTCGACGGACCGAAGGCAATTGCCGATGCCGCCCATCAGGCCGGCATTCCGGAGGAGATCCCGGGCGTGGCCGGTAAGACGCTGACCGAGGACGGCGGGCAACCGCTCAACGGAATCGTATTGGGCCAGTACCTGGTTCGCCCGATCGATATGGCCTCGGCCTATGCGACGATCGCCGATTCCGGTGTCTATCACCAGCCCTACTTCGTGCAGCGGGTGGTCGCGGGCGACGGCCGGGTCCTGCTGGATCGGGGCGAACCCGACCAACATATCGGCAAACAACTCCCGCCCGGCCAGCAGCGCATTCCCCGCGGCATCGCCGACAGCACAGCCGAGGCGATGCTTCCGATCGCGGCATATTCCAACGGGCACGGCCTGTCCGGCGGTCGCCCCTCGGCCGCCAAGACGGGCACCACCCAACTCGGTGAGTCGAAAGAGAATAAAGACGCGTGGATGATCGGCTTCACCCCGTCGCTGTCGACCGCGGTGTGGGTCGGCGCCGAACAGTCACAGCCGATCGAGACCGCACGCGGCACCGACATCTACGGCTCCGGCCTGCCCGCCGATATCTGGAAGCAGGTGATGGACGGCGCGCTGGACGGCACGCCGATCGAGCAGTTCCCGGCGACCGGTTCGCAAAGCAGCCCGCCGAGTGTGAGCAAACCCTCCGGCGGCGGCTACGACATTCTGAACCCGCCGTCCAGCACCTCCCCCGCGCCGGTCGTCGTCATCCCACCCGCCCCGCAGGCACCCAGGGAGGTCGAAATCTTTCCCGGACTGAGCATTCCGATGCCCGGCTGAATCTTTGGCAGCGCCTGCGGCGCTGCGTGTTCGCGGCTCCGAATATCAGCATCGCGGAGCGATTCGATGGTGGTCGGGCGACGGGTGGGCCGCGCGCCCGAGCCGTCGGGGGTTGGGTCGAGCTGACTACCTGCTCGTGTTCGCGATGAATGTGGGCCGACCGGGGCCACGGGAACGGATGACGTGGCAACATCGTTTGCCAGAGTGAAGTGTGCACGGCGCGCCGGAACGAAACCAGGCCGACGCCGACGTCGCGAGATCGATGAGGGAGGATATGCGCTCGAGCGACGACGCGCGGCGCGAGCGTCAGGCCCGGAAGTCGCTTCCGCGACCACGGGGCCCGGGAGCGCCGCCAACTGGAGACAGACTAGACATAGGGGCACGCCGGTGGATTTCAATGTCGTTGACCGTCCCGAGACGCTCGTGGCGGGCACAGTGCTGCGCAGCCCGGCGCTGGCGGTCGAGGGACCGCGCCGCGCCAAGGTCGAGGAGGCGTGGAAACGCAATCTGGCCCGCACGCTGCCCGGACCGCCGACGACCGCGTATGTGGACCACGCGCCGGAGATCAACTCCTACCTGACACATATCGTCGGCTATCGCTGCCATACCATCGCCGATCTACTACCGGGCGATGTGTTGGCGCGGGTGCCCGCGGGACGGTTCGCACGGTTCACCCTCAGCGGCGACAATCTCGGCGACACCATCGTGACCATCTGGCGCGCGGTATGGGACGCGGAGGCCGCCGGGCGATTGGTGCGTGCCTATACCGGCGACGTCGAACATTATCCGGACGCGCGCACGGCCGAGGTATTCGTGGCGCTGGCAGACGAACCGGTCGACGGTTAGGAACAGCTGTGGACTTCGAAATTGTCACATTGGAAGCAAACCTGGTCGCCGGACTCACCGTCCCGCTGACCGGTCGCGAGGTGAGCGCCCGCGACCTGGACCTGGTGAACTTCACCTGGGACCGGTATCTGGCGCGGGAGAAGAATGTGCCGCGGGTCGCGGCCTATATCGGCCAGAACGACCACGCCGTCGCGATCCTGGGCTACGAAATCGCCGATATGGACGATATGGACGCCGGTGATGTGCTGACCCGCGTCCCATCCGGACGCTACGCGAAATTCGTTGTCTCCGATAAGCCCTACGATCTGCTGCGCACCGCATGGGCACAGGTCCGCAAGGCCGAGAGCGCGGGCACCATCACCCGCTCGCACACCGCGGAAATCGAGCGCTACACCGGGCCGACCTCGGTGGAGGTCTACGTCTCGCTCGACTGAGTCGCCGAGGTGCCGGAGCTGCCTTCCGACTCGGAGGCGGAAACAAAACAGGGCCGGGCTCACGGATTTTCCGTAGCCCGGCCCTCGACGTCTCCTACTCACCACACATCAGGTTTCGAGCAAAGCGAGATCGAGCATGTGCCGTTCGCGGCCCGGCTTGCGTCCGAGTGGCCGAAGCACATGCGACGAAGTCGCGAGTCTCGGCCGCTCGGACGCAAGCCATCAGGGGCCCGCGAACACGCAGCGCCGCAGGCGCTGCGAACTATTCAGCGCCGATGATGAACGCTTCGAGCTGCGCGCGCGCGATATCGTCTGCCAGCTGCTTCGGCGGGGACTTCATCAGGTAGGCCGAGGCCGGGAGGACGGGGCCGCCGATGCCGCGGTCCTTGGCGATCTTCGCGGCGCGCACCGCGTCGATGATGATGCCCGCCGAGTTGGGCGAATCCCACACCTCGAGCTTGTACTCCAGGTTCAGCGGCACATCACCGAAGGCGCGACCCTCGAGGCGCACGTAGGCCCACTTGCGGTCGTCGAGCCAGCCGACGTGATCGGACGGGCCGATGTGCACATCGTTGGCACCCAGTTCCTTCTTGAGGTTGCTGGTGACGGCCTGGGTCTTGGAGATCTTCTTCGACTCCAGGCGCTCGCGCTCGAGCATGTTCTTGAAGTCCATATTGCCGCCGACGTTCAGCTGCATGGTGCGGTCGAGCTGCACGCCGCGGTCCTCGAAAAGCTTGGCCATCACGCGGTGGGTAATGGTGGCGCCGACCTGGCTCTTGATGTCGTCACCAACGATGGGGACCCCTGCCTCGGTGAACTTCTCGGCCCACACCGGATCGGAGGCGATGAACACCGGCAGCGCGTTGACGAACGCGACGCCGGCGTCGATGGCGCACTGGGCGTAGAACTTGTCCGCCTCTTCCGAGCCCACGGGCAGGTAGGAGACCAGGACGTCGACCTTGTTGTCCTTCAGCACCTGCACGACGTCGACCGGCTGGGCCTCGGACAGTTCGATGGTCTCGGCGTAGTACTTGCCGATACCGTCCAGCGTCGGGCCGCGCTGCACGACAACGTCGCTCGGCGGCACATCGGAAATCTTGATGGTGTTGTTCTCGCTGGCGAAGATCGCCTCGGCCAGGTCGAAGCCGACCTTCTTGGCGTCGACGTCGAACGCGGCGACGAATTTGACGTCGCGGACGTGGTACGGGCCGAACTTGACGTGCATGAGGCCGGGGACGGTCGAGGTCTCGTCGGCGTCCCTGTAGTACTGCACGCCCTGGACCAGCGAGGAAGCGCAGTTACCGACGCCGACGATGGCGACGCGGACTTCGGTGGCTATGTCAGCCTTGTTGTCTTCACTCATGGCCGTTATTTCCCTCTTTCTGTGGTGCCGCCTTCGTCGATTGCTCCGCCGCAATCAACTCGTTGAGCCAGCGCACTTCGCGCTCGCTTGATTCCAGACCGAGCTGGTGCAGCTGGCGGGTGTAGCGATCCAGCGAGCCACTGGCCTTCTTGATCGCCTCCCGCAGCCCCTCTCGGCGCTCCTCGACCTGCCGCCGCCTGCCCTCCAGAATCCGCATCCGCGCTTCCGCGGGGGTGCGGCTGAAAAACGCCAGGTGGACGCCGAAGCCGTCGTCGGTGTAGTTCTGCGGTCCGGTATCGGCGAGCAGTTCGGTGAACCGCTCCCGCCCGGCCGGAGTCAGTTGATAGACCCGTCGCGCACGACGGGTAACGCCCGCGACATTCTCCTCGGCGATCAGCCCATCCGTCTGCATGCGACGCAGCGTCGGATAGAGCGATCCGTAGGAGAAGGCCCGAAACGGCCCGAGCAAACCGGTCAGCCGCTTGCGCAGCTCGTATCCGTGCATGGGCGCTTCGAGGAGCAGCCCGAGGATTGCCAGCTCGAGCATCGGGCTTCACCCCCTGACTGTGTATGCAGACCTAACCAATGGATGCGACTTTTCACTATATCGGAGCGATATAAACGTGCATAGTCGTCGTCGATATATAGCACTGCTTACACAGGTAGAGGAGGGTCCGGCGGTGGGACGAACCCGATCCGTCCCACCGCCGGTGCTCGGTTCGCTAGTCGATACCGAATGGTGCGGCGTAGCGGACCACACCGCTCGGCAACGGTCGCGCCGGGTCGAGCGTCAGTGCCATCAGCGCCTCGTCCGGCACCTCGATGCCGAGGCCGATGCCGTACTCGGATGCCTTCCCGAAGCCGAAGCGCGGGTAGTAGGTCGGATGCCCGAGCACGATGACGAAGGTCTCGCCCAATTGCTCAGCGGCCGCGAGCCCGGCCCGAATCGCGGCGGCACCGGCACCGGACTTCTGGTATTCGGGCAGTACCGAGCACGGTCCGAGACACAACGCGGGCGTGGTGTCGACATGGCAGCGAGTCAGCAGTGCGTAGCCGACCGGCGTGTCGTCCGGCAGTGTGCTGACGATGGACAGTCCGTCGATCCAAGCCCGGTCGGCGCGCAGTGCGTCGACCAGATCGGCCTCATCGGCTCGATCGAAGGCCGCGTGGTTGATCGCATGGATCGCGGGAATATCGGCATCGGTTTCGGCGCGCGTGCGCCAATCGATCGAGGAATTCAACTCGGATTCTCCGTATTCGTATGGTTCGGGCCCGAATTCGGACACGACGCCACCGTCACGCGGACCGAACGGCTCGCGGCACGAACGCCGGACGACGAGAGATCAGACCGGGACCCGGGACATCTGAACAGTCCAGGCGTCGTGCGGGACGGCGGTCTGCGGCGCGGTCATCGCGCCTCACCTCCTCGGGCTGAACATCGGGTCGAATACGAACAGGGAATGCTAGCGCGACCGGTCCCGAACGGGCCAGCGAATTTTCGGTCGTGGGCGGGCCGGCGAATTACGGCCGCCGCGGATCGACCCGTGCTGCCCGTCAGTGACTGGGCGGGAAGACCTGCAATGGCTCCCCGGTCACCGTCGCCGTCAGATAACCCGACGCACCCGCCTGGTTCTTCGCGTAGATCGAGACAGCGACGTCGGAATCGCTTCGGCCCGGCGGGAATTCGATCGAGGCCTGTGTGATGGCGCCACCCGGCGTCTTGATCGACTGCGGCGCACCGGCCAGCAGCCCGGCGATAGCGCGCACATCGATGCTCGCGAGATCGAAGGTGCGCACATCGGCCTTGCGGCCAGTGTTGGTGGTGTAGTCGTGGAATCTGCCGTCGTAGCGATATCGCACGGTCACGGTCGGATCGCCCGCCGCCTGCCGCTCGAAGAGCGCGTATTCGGGATAGAGGGTGACCTCGTCGATTTTCGTATCGCCGAATTGGGCGCGATATTCGCCGATGAAATACGCCAGGCCGGTTCCCGTGGTGAGCACCGGCACATGTTCGGACGGCCCGAACGGTCCGGACCCGCCCGAAGCGCAGCTCGCCATGCCGCCCGCCGCCGCACCGATGACCGCCGCACCGGCGATCCATGCCACCGGCGCGAGCCAGCGCCGCGGTCGACGACGATCGACTCGAATCACCGGGGCGTCCACCAGATTCCGCGGTATCTGCAGATCGCCGATCAGCTCGTCCAGTTCACCGAAGGCTTTGGCGCGCATGGCCCGCGCAGTGCGTTCGGCGTGTTCGTCATCGGTGAGCTGACCGTCGGCCAGCGCCGCGTCGAGCAGTCCGCAGACATCGGCCCGATCGGTATCGCGGGCCCGGATTCCGCCATAGCGTGTCGTCGCCATCGACCATCACCCTGCGAACGGCCAGGCGCGAACAACCTGCCCCGCCGGAGTGAGCAGGAGGTACCCGGATTCGTTGAATTGGTTGCCCGCGAAGATCTGCACGATCGTCGCACCCTTCGCGATGCCATAGGAGCTGTAGCTACCGGTCGCGTCGACTTCCACATCCATATGCGTGACAACTCCGTTCGGCACCTTCAATGCGGTTGGCGCGGTTGCCAACAGGTCCGACACAGCGGCGATGTTCAGCTGTGCCAGATCGGCTGTGGGTGTGTCGGTCTTGCGACTGACGGCGGCACCGCTCTGCGCGAATCCGCCGCGGTAGTCGTAGCGGACCAGCCGATTCGGCTGACCGGATACCGCACGCGCAACCGTGGCGTAATCGCCGAACAGGGTCAGCTGATCGGCCTGCAGATCACCGAACTTCTCCCGGTATTTCGTCAGGAAGTGCGTAACCCCTTCGCGGGTGAGCAGATTCGGCGTCGCGACCACTACCGGTTGCACTACACCGAGGTCGGGGACGGCAGCGCGGGCGGGCGCGACGGGGCGCGCATCCGATGTCGCGGCATCGCTGGTCAGCGCGAAAGCCGCGACGCCGGCACAGACCGACGCGGCGGTCACACCGATCACATACCAGCGTCGGCGATTCGATCGAGGTGGCGTCGGCGGCAACGGCGCATCGGTCGGCCGTTGCACATCATCGACCAGATCGGCCAGATCGCCGAGCGTCTTGGCCCCCTGCGCCAATTCGCTGAGGGTCTGATGTTCCTCTTCGGTGAGCTGACCGTCCCGACGGGCGCTGTCGAGGAGCTGCCCGGTGGTGTCGCGATCGGCATCGCGGGCTCGGGTGTGATCAGGATAACCGCCCGTGGATCCGGGGCGGCGCAAGGGGTTTCGCGTCGGTGTCGGCGCATCCGAAACCAGATCGCGTACCGCCGAAGGGACCTGGAGATCACGGGTGAGCCGGTCGAGATCGGCGATGGTCTTGGCGGTCTCGGCCTGGACCGTACGCTCGCGATATTCATCGGCGCCGAGCTGCCCTTCGGCGTAGGCCGCATCCAGCACACTGGACGCATTGGCACGGTCGAGGTCACGCGCCCGCAGACGTCCGGATGCTGCCGCCGACCGCCCGGATGTAGCGGGGGACACGGAAGAATCGTAATCCGCCGACGGCGGTAATGCCCCAGTTCAGCAATGAATACCGGTCGGTCGATCCCACACGGCCCGGCGCGGGCCGCGCACGGTCCCGCTACTCTGGTTCTCGTGCGAATTCAGCGGCAGGTGGTCGACTACGCTCTTCGGCGTCGGTCGCTGCTCGCTGACGTCTATGCGGGCCGTGTCGATGTCGCCGAGGTTTGTGATGCCAATCCCTACCTTTTACGTGCGGCGAAGTTCCACGGTCGGGGGAGCGAGGTCACATGCCCCATCTGCCGGAAAGAGCAATTGACGCTCGTATCCTGGGTCTACGGCGACGGCCTCGGCCCGATGGCGGGTTCGGCTCGCACACCAGAGGAATTGATACGCCTCGCCGAGACTCGCGAAGAGTTCTCGGTCCATGTCGTCGAGGTATGCCGAAGCTGCAGCTGGAATCATCTGGTGCAGTCCTATGTGCTCGGTACCGCCCCGTCGCCGACACGGCGACGCACCGGCGCCAGGGCCAACCGGCGCACCGCAGCCGAATGATGTGCCAGGTCATCTGCCCGCCGGGTGACACGCGGAGCCTCGACGCGTCCGCGGCGGCGATAATCGCCGCATCGCGCCCCGCAGACCCTTACGAGTTATGGAGATCTTGTCAGTGAATTCGCCCTACGAGACTTCCCCCTACGGCGATGAACCGCACGGCGGCCGGACTCAGCGAAGTTCACCTCAGCCTCCGAATCCGAATCCGTATCCCGGTCAGCGACCGGCCGGTCCCCCACCCGGCCGGCCGGGTCCCGGTGCTCCGCGGCCACCCCAGGGGACGGCAGCCGGCGGAGCCGGCGGGGTGGGTCAACACGAGCGTGGCTATCCCGGTGAGCCGCGCGGGCCGCAACCGCCGCGACGGCCGGGTCCGCCGCCGCAGGGGCGCCCGCCGCAGGGGCGGCCACTACCACCAGATAGCGCGCAGTCCACGCAGAAGATCGAGCGCCCGAATCGCCAGCCCGGTTCGCTGACCGACGCCGTCGCCGAACGCAACCGCCGCTCGGCACCGCCCAGCGGTCCGCGTCCCGCCGCCCCGCGGCCCGGGCAGGATCGCCCCGGCGCTGGGCGCCCTAATGGCTCCGGCCCCACCACCGGCGAGCGCCGGGACGCCGCGGGCGCGCCGCCCTCGGGACCGCCGCCGCGCCGCAACGGCAACAACGCTGGTCCGGGGGGACCGGGCGGCCGCCGTCCCGGTGCGAAGCGGAAATCGCCGTGGCGGATCGTGCGCCGAGCCATATACGTCCTGCTAGCGCTGGCCATCGTGTTGCCGAGTGCGGTCTTCCTGATCGCCTACACGACGGTTTCGGTACCCCAGCCCGGCGACCTCAAAACCAATCAGGTCGCGACCATCCTGGCCAGCGACGGCACCTCCGTGATCAGCAAGGTGGTGCCGCCGGAGGGCAACCGCACCGACGTCACCATCGACCAGATTCCGCCGCACGTGCGCAATGCCGTGATCGCGGCCGAAGACCGGGACTTCTACACGAACCCGGGCTTCTCGGTCTCCGGCTTCATGCGCGCCGCCAGGGATCAAGCCCTCGGCAAAGAAAGCGCGGGTGGTGGCTCGACCATTACCCAGCAGTACGTGAAAAATGCGCTGGTCGGTGACGAACACTCGCTGACCCGCAAGATGCACGAGTTGGTCATCTCGGCGAAGATGGCGCGCCAATGGAGCAAGGACGAAATCCTTGCCGCCTACCTCAACACCATCTACTTCGGTCGCGGTGCGTACGGCATCGATGCCGCCGCCAAGGCCTACTTCGCCAAGCCGGTCAAGGACTTGACCATCGCCGAGGGCGCGGTACTCGCCGCCACCATCCAGCAGCCCTCGGGCCTCGACCCGGAGAAGAATCCCGAGGGCGCCAAGTTCCGCTGGAACTATGTGCTCGATGGCATGGTCTCTGGCGGCAACCTGAAGGCCGACGTGCGCCAGACCCAGCAGTACCCGCAGGTGGTCCCGGTGTCCACCACCAAGGACAAGAGCCTGGACACCGGACCCGAGGGCCTGATCAAGACCCAGGTGCTCAAGGAGTTGTCGGCTGCGGGCATCAGCGAGCAGCAGCTCAATACCGCCGGTCTGCAGATCACCACCACGATCGATCCGAAGACCCAGCAGGCCGCAGTCGACGCCGCCCAGAAGAAGATGCAGGGCGAGCCGGAGAAACTGCGCGCGGCGGTGGTTTCGGTGGATCCGAAGACCGGTGCGGTGCGCGCCTACTACGGCGGCGAGGACGGTCAGGGCTACGACTTCGCCAATGCCGGTCTGCAGCCGGGATCCTCGTTCAAGGTGTTCGGTCTCGCGGAGAACCTGGAATTGGGCAAACCGCTGTCGGAGATGTACGACAGTTCGCCGATCACGGTGAACGGCATCAAGATCACGAACGTCGAGGGCGAACAGTGCGGTACCTGCACCATCGCCGAGGCGCTGAAGCGCTCCCTGAACACCAGCTTCTATCGCATGGAGCTGGATATGCAGAACGGACCGCAAAAGATCGCCGATATGGCGCACAAGCTCGGCATTCCGGACACCATTCCGGGCGTCGGCAAGAGCCTGGTCGAGCCGGACGGCTCCCCGCCGAACAACGGCATCGTGCTCGGTCAGTACCAGGCCAGGGTGCTCGATATGGCCTCGGCCTACGCGACACTGGCCGCCTCCGGCGTCTACCACGCACCGCACTTCGTCACCAAGGTGGTGAGCGCCGACGGGCAGGTGCTGCTCGACCGCGGCGAGGTGGCCGGTGAACGACGGGTATCGGCGGCGGTGGCCGACAATGTCACCGACGCGATGAAGCCGATCGCCGCCTGGTCGCGCAATCACAACCTGGCCAACGGCCGCGAGTCGGCGACCAAGACCGGTACCGCCCAGCTCGGCGACACCGGCGAGAACAAGGACGCCTGGATGGTCGGCTACACGCCGTCGCTGTCGACCGCAGTCTGGGTCGGCTCCATCGACAACTCGGCGCTGCGCAACTACAGCGGCGGCATGGTCTACGGCTCCGGTCTGCCCTCGGATATCTGGAAGGCCACTATGGACGGCGCGCTGGACGGCACCCCCAAGGAAACCTTCCCGAAGCCCGCCCCGATCAAGGGCCAAGCCGGTGTGCCCGCATGGTCGGCACCGTTCACCCCGCCGTCGACCACGGAGCCGTCGCCGCTGGTGCCGCCGATCCAGATCGTCCCGAACACCATCGACACCCCATTCGGGCCGATCCAGATTCCGGGCGTACAGCCGCAGACGCAGCAACGCCAGCCGCAACAGCAACAGCAACAGCAACAACCGGAGTCGACGCCGCTGCCGGGGCAGCCGACGGCGAACTCGGACGGATCGATGCCCTCCGCCACCGGGGGACCCCAATCCAGCGGCACGGGCAACGGCAACGGCAACGGCGGCCAACCGACGCGCACCCGGTAGCCTCGGGTGCCGTGACCGAACCGCAACTCGTGGACGAGCGGACGAACGGAAACCCGCCGCGGCCCGATGGGATGCCGTCCGGTGCGACGCAGTCCGGCGGCAACGCGGCACACTATGTGGCGCCCGCGCCGCTGGCACCGGATCTGCGCTCGGCCGACGGCCGAGACCGGCCGAGCCGCAACGATTCCCTGACCACGCAGCTGAGCACGGTCATCGGCGGCCCGGTCGGTGACCACGCGCTCATCGGCCGGGTCCGGTTCTGGACGCCGATGCGGGTCCTGCTCGCCTTCGCGCTGATCTTCCTCGCGCTGGGCTGGGCGAGCAAGGCGCCGTGTATCCAGCAGACGAAGGCCTCCGACGGTTCGTTCACCCTCGACTGGAACAACGGCCGCCAATATATCGCCATGTGCTACTCGGATACCGTGCCGCTCTACGGTGCGGAGCGGTTGAACGAGGGCGCCTTCCCCTACAAGAAGGAATGGATCGAACAAACCCCGGACGGCGGCCGGGAGACCAGGTACATGGAGTATCCGGTGCTGTCCGGGCTCTACCAGTACGCGGCGATGCAGGTCGCCAAGACCTGGGATGCCTCCCCGCTGCCCGGTGCGCTGCAGGTGGTCATCTACTTCGACGTGGTCGCGGTGGGTCTGGCCATCGCCTGGCTGGTCACGGTGTGGGGCTCGGCACAACTGGCGGGGCGGCGGATCTGGGATGCGGCGCTCGTCGCCTGTTCACCTCTGGTGATCGTGCACGCCTTCACCAATTTCGATGCGCTCGCAACGGCTTTCGCCGCCACCGGTCTGCTTGCCTGGGCCCGGCGACGACCCTTGCTCGCGGGTCTACTACTCGGCCTCGGCGGCGCGGCCAAACTCTATCCGCTTATGCTGCTCGCACCGATCGTGGTGCTGTGCCTGCGCGCCGACCCACTCCAGCGGGTGCCGAGCGCACGGCACGGGCTCCGGTTGAGCGATATCACCAGCTGGCGCACCGCCGTGGCATGGCTGCGCGAAACCCCGTATCGCATCCAGTTTCTCAGCGCCCGACCGCTCGGTGCGGCTGCTTTGACGGTCGCGGCGGCGACGGGCACCTGGCTCGTGGTGAATCTGCCGATCGCACTGCTGTATCCCGATGGCTGGCGCGAGTTCTTCCGGCTCAATACCACTCGGCACGCCGATCCGGATTCCATCTACAACGTCATCACCTCGTTCACCGGCTGGCCCGGATTCGACGGCGAGATCGGACATGCCGATCAGCCGACCATCCTGAATCTGGTGTCACTGCTGGTATTCGTCGCCGCCTGTGCGGCCATCGCCTATATCGCGCTCACCGCTGCGCGCCGACCGCGTCTGGCCCAGCTGTGTTTCCTGGTCGTGGCTGCCTTCCTGATCACCAACAAGGTGTGGAGCCCGCAGTATTCGCTGTGGCTGGTGCCGCTGGCCGTACTCGCGCTGCCGCATCGCCGAATCCTGTTGGCGTGGATGACCATCGATGCACTGGTCTGGGTGCCGCGAATGTTCTACTACCTCGGACTGGACCGCAAGGGTCTGCCCGAACAATGGTTCACCGGTACCGTACTGCTACGCGATTTCGCGGTACTCGCGCTGTGCGCCTTGATCATCCGGCAGATCTACCGACCGGAAGAGGATCTGGTCCGGCGCGATTTCGTCGACGATCCGATCGGCGGCATCGTCGATCGGGCACCGGACCCGTTGCTGCCCTGGCTTCCGGAGGCGCTGCGGCCCAGGGCTGCCCTGCGCTGAGGACTGCCTGCAAGTCGCTCGAGCGGGTCAGCGCGGGGTCAGCTGGTGCGCAGGTAGCGCGCCTGTCTGGCCGGTTCCCGCGGCAGCAGGTCCAGATCGAGCTGCCATGCGCTGCCGGTCCACGGATCGAACAGCGGGGTACCGTCCACCGTCGGCAGATGACGGCAGGACTGTGACAGCATCGCCACCGTGCCGTCGCTGGACTCGGATTCGTCGGTGCCGACGATCACCGTGGACAGCCCGATCAGATCGCCGCGCACCAACAGGGTCGCGATGCGCTGGGCGTCCGCGGACTGATATCCGTGCGGGAAGTCCGCGGCGAGCAGCACCCGATGCTCGGTCGGCGGCGTGAAGTTCCCACTGGAATAAGCCAATTCGGCCAAGTCGGCGGCCTCGACCAGGGTCTGCAGCCGCGCCGAGATATCGCCGAAATCGGTGATCGGCGGACCGTTCAGCACCGGCGTCAGCGGGCCGACGAGCTGGCTGAACGCACCGGTCAGATCGATCATGTCGACCAGGGTGCGCCGTCCCGGATCGGCCGCGAGCAGCCGCGCGAGCACCGCGCCGACAACCGGGGTCGCCGCGGCCGAGGATTCGGTATCGATCCACAGCGGACGCGTCAGCGGCACGGGCACACAGTACGGAATGCGCAGTGGCCCACGTTCGTTCGCGTAGAGCTCGCCGAGTCGAATGCCGTCGCTCGACGCGGGCGACCCGTCCCAGGCGGGTGAATTCCAGGATGCCAGTGACGGCGGCAATTGCCGATCAGCGTCGGCGAGTTCGCGCATGAGCGCGTCGCTATCGCGCAGGTGGTTACCCTCCGCGGTGGCGATCAGATCGTCACAGCGGCGCTGCGCGGCTTGCCTGGCCTCCTCGGCGGCCGGGGTGTTCCTGGTCGCCGGATCCGAAACCGCGGCGGAGAGTTCCTGATCCAGCCGCTGCATGGCGTAATCGCGCGCGGAGATGAGTGCGGCGGCCGAGCGCGCGGCATCTTCGAAGATCATCCACAGACGTTCGAGTCCATGCGCGACCTCGAGCGGCGCCGACCCGGCGGCCTTGGGGTCGCCGGGACCGCTGATGGTGTCCTGACCCGCAATGCCGACCGGGTCGGCGGCCCGCAGCTCGGCCGCGCTGTGGTGCCCGGACTGCGGCGGCGTCGGTTCGTCGACCTCGACACCGTGCGCGGTGAGCAGTACGGCGAGCCCACCCGCATAGCCTTGACCGACCGCGCGCAACTTCCAGTCGGTGCCGCGCCGATACACCTCCAGGCAGATGAGCGCGGTCTCCCCCGCCGACGGATTGATCGCGAATTCCGCTGCGGCGGTGTCGTTCACGGCGAGGGCTGCGGTAATCGCACCGAGTCCGCCCGCCTGCGCGGGCGCGGCCGGATCCGCACTGACCACCAGCAGCACCGCCTTGGCGTCGGCGCGTACCTCGCCGAGCCGGATGGTGACCCCGCCTTCGGACAGCATCACCCCCGCGGTCTCGATCTGGTTGTAGAACACGAAATCGCCGGTATCGAAGACCCGCAGGTTCTCCGCCACCACGAGCGCCGAAACATCCAGGGCAGCCCCGGCTTTCGCGCTGAATCGAACGATATCGCCGGTCAGCATCATATTCTGACCGGCCTTCAGCTGAATCACTTTGTCCGCCCGGTTGTTTCGCGCACTATTTCTTTCGAGCGAGCTGTGAGCAATCGCTACGCCAGCTCAATTACCCAGGAACCGCCCCAGTTGCGGCACCGCCTCACCGGGATGTTTGGCCTGGAAGCCGTCACCGAGCGCCTGCAACTTCCAATCGTTGCCGACCCGGAACACCTTGGCCATCGCCATCGCGGTGAACGGCATACCACCGGCGAGGGTATACCTGGCCAGCTCGGCATTGTTGGCGCCATCGACCAAGCGGCAGAACGCATTCTGGACTTGTTCGAAAGTGTGGCCCTTATAGGAGGTCACGATGAACACCAGCGTGCTGACATGCGCCGGGATGCGGGTCAGGTCGACCAGGATCACCTCGTCGTCGCCCTCGCCCTCACCGGTGAGATTGTCGCCCTGGTGCCGGATCGAACCGTCCTTGGAGGTCAACTGGCCGTAGTAGGCGACATCCACCACGTTCATATCGGCGAACATCACCACCGACGCGTCGAGATCGATATCGACGGTCCGGTTGCCGAACATGCCGCGGCTGCGCACCGGATCCCAGCCGAGACCCATCTTCACGAAGGTCAACGCGGTGCCGCCGTCCTTGCGCAGGGTGACCCGCTGCCCCTTGACCAGGCTGACCGGACGATCCTTGCTCAGGCTGATCTCGCTGGGCGGCTGCTGCTGAGCGGGTGGCGGATAACCCTGCCCCGGTCCGGGCTGGCCGGGCGGCGGCGGGTAACCACCGGGTGCGGGCGAGTAGCCCTGGCCGGGCGGCGGGTAGCCGGGTGCGCCTTGCGGATAGCCCTGCTGTGTCGGCGGGTACTGCGGCTGCTGCTGCGTCGGGTACCCGGGCTGAGGCGGCGGGTAGCCCAGTCCGGGCTGGGCGGGTTGGGGCTGGGCGGGTTGGGGCTGGGCGGGTTGGGGCTGGGCGGGCTGGTAGGTCGGTGGCGGCGAAACCTGCGTCGCGGCCGGAGATTCGTCGACGGTGACACCGTGATCGGTGACCAGTGCCGCGAAACCGCCCGCGTAACCCTGACCGACCGCGCGCACCTTCCACTCGCCCTGGCGCCGGTACAGCTCGAGCGCGATCACGATCGACTCGGTGTTCAAACCGTCGATGCGGTACTCGTACAACTGATTACCCGCCGAATCGGCAACGACCGCGGTAGGCGCGGGAAAGCGGCCGAAATTGCTGGTCGCGTCGTCCAGGGTGATCACCGCGCGGATCTGCGCGATATCCGCGGGCACCGCATTCAGCGATACCGCCAGCGACGCGGGCTGTCCGGCCGGGGCGGGCTGCAGATTCACCCCGGGGCCGCTGGGCTGATTGAAGAAGACGAAGTCCGCGTCGGAACGGACCTTCCCCGACTCGGTGACCAGTAGCGCGGACAGATCCGCCGGCGCGGTCAGTTGGACGGAGATCACCACGTCGTTGGCGGCCAGCGGGCCATTCTGCCCCTTGGCGAGTGTTGCGGACAAGTTCGACCCTTCGCTTGTCGGTGCGTACGGTGCCACTCTACGAGAAACGTGCCGCACACGATCCGAAGTAACCGCCCGCCGTGGCCCATCCGACCGCTCCAAGATCGGCTAGGGTGGCGAAACGCGGTCGCAATGGTGGGCGATATACCCGTGTTCCCCTACGAGACAGCAGGCAAACTCCCTATGGCGCAACTGTTCGAGCGGTCGAAAAAGGTGATCGAGGCACACCTCGCCGGATCGAGTATCCGCGCGATTTCCGGCTCGATGGTCGCCTACGAAGGAAATGTGCAGTTCAAATCGGCCGGTTTCGGCGGCGGCGACGGCGTACTCGCCGGACTGAAGCGGCGTGCCACCGGCGAGAAACTGTCGCTGATGGAATGCAGCGGCAACGGCCGGGTGTTCTTCGCGGTCAATGGTCAGCACGTCACCGTGGTGAATTTGAATAACGAGACGCTGCAGGTCGAATCGCAACAGCTGCTGTGCTTCGCCGGAAACCTGCGCACCGACGTGCGTTTCGCCGGTCTGCGCGGCGCGTCATCAGGTGCCGGACTGTTCACCACCACGGTGACCGGACAGGGCCAGGTCGCACTGCTCTCGGCGGGTGGGCCGCTGATCCATCTGGAAGTTTCGCCGCAGTATCCGCTGATCGTGGATCCGGATGCCTTCGTGGCCTGCCGGGGCAATCTCAATCAGTCGTTCGTAACCGATGTTTCGTGGCGCACCTTCGTCGGCCAGGACGCCGGAGAGGCGTTCTCACTGCGCTTCGACGGTCAGGGCCTGGTGTTGATCCAGCCGGCGGAACGGTAAGGGGGCCAGCGATGTTCGAGAAGGTCAACGGCAAGGTCGTCAAAGTCGATGTCGCGACGGCGGGCGGTGTGGTCGCGCGCAACGGCGCGATGCTGTTCTACACGGGCGATATTTCCTTTTCGCCGCACCAAATTCCGGGAGCGGCCCCCGGTATGGGCGGTGGCGGCATCATGCGGATGGCGGGCCGGATGATGGCCGGTGAGCACGAGCGCACCATGCTGGCCACCGGTAGCGGCGAGGTGCACTACGGATTCGCCGGGCTGGAAGTGCATGTGGTGCAGATGCAGCCCGGTGCCGTGCTGCGCGTCGAAGCCTCGCGGCTGCTGGCCAATACCGCGGCACTGCAGAGTTCGATTGTGTCCGTGATGAGTTCGGGCGGCGGCGGCGGCGGGCTGATGGGTGCGTTGCGCGGTGCCGCGAGTGGTGCGCTGACCGGTCAGGGCATGTTCACCACGCAATTGTCCGGACAGGGCGCGGCGGTACTGCTCGCACACGGTGGCTTCCTGGAACTGCCGGTGGGCGGCCCGCTCGGTCCAGCTGGGGCAAGTCCCCAGACCCCCGGGCAGATCGTGGTGGATCCGCAAGCCTTCGTCGCCGCCTATGGCAACGTGCAGACCGAGCTGAAGACGGCCCTGAGCTGGCGCGATGCGGTAGGTCGCGGATCCGGCGAGGCGATGCAATTGCATTGCTTCGGCCAGGGTGTCGTGTATGTGCAGGCCTCCGAAGAGAAATTGTGAGCGATGACCGATATTTTGAATCCGCTGAATCTCGGTGAGAGCGACAACATTCCGGGCAACAGCTACGCCTACTGCATCGATCTGAACAAGCCATGGTTCATGCGCAAGGGCGCGATGATCGCCTACTACGGCGATATGCGGTTCCAGTTGCTCACCCACGGATTGCAAGGCGGGCTGCTGCATATGGTCTCGCAGCAGTTCTCCGCGCCCCTGTTCACCGGCGACTATGTGATCGCCGAGGGCCACGGCAAGCTGATCATCGGCGACCGCGGTTACGACATCAATTCCTATGACCTCGAAGACAACGGCAACCTCACCATCCGCGCCGCGAATCTGCTCGCCTTCGAGCCGGGGCTGTCGCTGAAGCAGTCCATCGTCCCCGGATTTCTCACCCTCATCGGCACCGGTAAGTTCCTGGCCTCCTCCAATGGCCCGGTCATGTTCGCCGAACCGCCGCTGCGTGTCGATCCGGAAGCCCTTGTCGGCTGGGCGGATTGCCCCTCACCCAGCCATCACTACGACCAGCGTTGGGTCACCGGCTTCCTGGCGGCCGGTGCGGCGCGCTTCGGGGTGAATTCCGGTGAGGAGCGCCAATTCGACTTCACCGGTGCTGGCACGGTTCTCATTCAATCCAGTGAGAAGATCCTCAGTGATTCGGCGCTGGTCCGCACGATCGAGGGGCAATTGCAGAGCGGTATGACCGTCGGCGGCCTGCAGCGGTTGCAGGGCGTCATCGCCCAACAATTGGGCGCGCAGCAGCGCGACTACCGAACCGGATGACCTGAGGATCATCCCCGAGTCCCACCTTCGGCGGTCCCGACGCGCCGGCTCAGTGATTCGACCTCCTGCCCGACGGTCGGGGCAACGCTGAACCTTGTCGCCGGTGTCGAGCCAGGGTTGACTAGTTGTCCAGTTCCGGCGCGGCCTTGATGAACCAGTTGATGATCTCCTCGCCCGCGAGAATTCCGGAAGCGCGGGTAATGGTGAGGTTGGGGTGGGTCCAGTTGAGTTGTTCGAGTTCACCGTGGCGCGGGCGGATGGCGGAATCCGCAGTACGCAGCATTTCGGCGTCGAGCGCGCCGTCACCGGCGGCGAGAGTCATCGACCCGTCCGCGAGTTCGCCGTTTTCGACCAGGCGGCGCCGGACTTCGCGCACCGCGTGACTCTTGCAGACGACCAGCGGCATCGTGTAGATCTTGCGGCCCTGCTGGGAAACCGACCAGCCGCGCGGACGGCACCAGGAGTCCCAGTCGGCGAGGAAGCCATCCGGTACTTCTTTGGGCTTCACCACCAGGTAGGTGAACAGATGATCGGCGACCCGGAATTTGGTAACCCAGGAATCGTCGATGCGCGCCCGCAGCTCGGTATTCACCTCCGACAATGTCGCGCCACTCGCCCGCACCTGCGCATCGATATCGATGCGCCAGCGCATATCCGGCACCCCGTCGACCAGGATATTCCCCCCATTGCTGGTAATCGCGTACCGCCAGGGGGCGCCGGGCAATTGGATACGCTCGAACTGCTTGATGGTCCGGGTGGTGGTGGGGATAACGGCGGCGGGTTCGGTCAGGATCTGCATGCGCAAGGCGGCGGCGGTTGTCATGAATGACAGTGGCGCGCCCTCGAGGTGCTCCACACAGACGGTCGGTACGTCTGTGTGGGCGTGGAAAGCGTTGCGCGAGTAGATCATTGTCCGGTCTAGATCGGTAGCGATCAGTGCGTGTCTTCGTAGTTTTCGCAAATGCATTACTGCTGTACGTCCTTGATCAATCCCATACACGAATAGGCCAGGTCGGGTACGACCTCGACCGGAACGCCGCGGGCCGCGGCGAGCAGACGGATATGCGCGTGCTCTGGTGCGTCCGACGCACGCACCAGCACCCGCCACGGCAGCCGCCGCAGCAACACCCGAGTCGTCTCGCCGACACCGGGTTTCACGAAATTCACGCTGGCGATGCCGTATTCCGCGCGCACCCTGTCGACCGATTCCCAGCCGGTCCAGGTCGGTGTCCGGTCACCGGCTCGCACGGCGGCCAGTTCGGCGGGTACGCGATCGCGGATCGCGTCGAAGGCAGCGGTCACGGTGTCGAGCAGGCGGCCGGAGACATCGTCGGCCGCCAACTCGCGGTAGAACTTCGCGCCGTGGAAATCGCCGGGGCCGATCAGCGTGTCATTGAGTACCGTGCGCGAAATCAGCCCGGAAACTGTCGAATTCAGGCAGGCGGACGCGATCAGGAAGTCGTCTCGAGTGCCGTAGGTGCGCACACAATGTCCCGGATCGGCGAGCACGGCGAGTTCGTCATTGAATCGGGCACCGCCCGCTCCGTGATAGGCGTCCAGCGCTTCGGTGAGTTCGCGGGTAATGGCACCCTTGCCGGTCCAGCCGTCCACGAACACCACCGAGGCCGGATCATGGTGCCGGGCGAGATAATCCAATGCGACGGCGTCGATACCGCGATCACGCACGATGGATACCGCATAGTGCGCCACATCGAGGCGCACCGCCCGCGACCGCAACCACCGCCGCATGAGAATCCCGATCGGTGTACCCGCCCGCGCCAGCGAGACCAGCACGATATCGGTACCGCGCTCGGCGACAACCAGTTCCGACACCGTCGCAACGGCGAGCGCGAGCCGCTCGGCACTGTCGGCCAACACCTCGTCGAACAGCGAGCGGTATTGCGCATCGGGCTGATATTCGATCGGTAGCGATTCCGCGTAATGCGCCGCACCGGATTGGATCCGGCGTTCCCGCTCGACCACATCGGCCTCGAGGTCGATGTCGGACAGATCCTTCAACAGCCAGGAAACCTCTTCGGCCGCATATGATCCGAAGGCCGGGCCGTACAGTGGAACGGGCAGGTCCACAGCGGTATTCGATTCCGGCGCAGCGCTCATAACATCCTCGGTTCCGCGGACAACAGGGCATCGGTCCGTTCCGCATACAACAGGCGCGGATTCGCACCTGGCAGCACTGCCAAGACGACATCGTCGCCGGATGCGGTCAGCACATCGATCAGACCGCCCTCGACCAGCAGTTCCTCGGTATCGGCCGGGGTGTCGATGACAACGATGAGAACTGGTTCGACGCCGACTGACCGCACACCGGCTGCCCCTGTCGGCCGCGGATCATCCACCGCCTGCTCGCCCGCGCGAGCACGATCGCCCAGCACCGCGCCCGCGCCGAGTACGACGTTCTCACCCAGCGCCATGTCCCCGCTCGAGTCCGCACCAGCACTCAGCGTTACGTCCCCACCCAGCGCCGCATCCCCACCCAGCGCCGCATCCGCACTCGAGTCCGCACCGGCACCCGACGCCGCGAGTTCGGACAGTGCGTCCTCGATCCAGTGCGCGTTGTACAGATACCGCGGCTGCGTCTCACCAGGTTCGGGTGCGATGAACCGAAACCCGCGCCGCAACGGGTACCCCGGCTCATCCAGCACATACGCGGGCGAGCGGGTCGTCGTCTGGAATCGGATCGCAATCCCGGCATCGGCGAGCTCGGCCGCCAACCGCAGCGGCAGATACATCAGCTCTTCATGCCCGAGCACAATCGCGGGCCGTCCGGCGAAACCATCGGCGAGCGGTACCCGCAGCGCCTCGGCGGCTGTCGCGAGCGCAGCCTCGAACGCATCGGTATCGGAGCGCAGCATCCCGTGCCGACCGCCCTCGGGAACCGAAGCAGGCCACGGCAACTCGACTCGAACAAACGAACCACGCTGCGCCGCAGTCGGGTTCAGTACCGGATCCGGCATCGACGACACCGTCGCGACCAGGTCATCGGGCAGCAAGGTGCGCCCGGACGCCAGACATACGGTGTCGATCCGGGCACCCAACGACTCGGCCGCCGCCTCGAACCGCAGCCGATCATCCTCGGCCCGCATATCGACCAGCGACGCCAGCACGTAGTGCGAACGCGGCGAAAACGCGTGCAATGCGCGAACCGCGTCGATCGCGGTATCACCGGTGGAGATCTCGTCGTCGACGAGCACCAGCGGCAGATCGTTGACGAAGATATCCGCGGGTGCGGGCTGCAGCCGATGCGAGGTGGCGTGCGAATGCCCCTCCTCGAAGCCGGTCAACGTCGTGGCATCGGGCACCTCGCGACGGGTCGAGTGCAGATAGCATCCGGCCCCGATCCGCGCCGCCACACAATGCCCCAGACCCGTTGCGGTCTCGGCGAATCCGAGCACCACCGCCTCGCGATCGCCCAGCACCTCACGCACCAGATCGCCCAGCCGATTGCCCGCACCGAGGACCACCCGCGGATCGGTCGGCAGATGTTTCCCGAGCACGGTCGAAACCAGCAGGTGGGCACGACGTGGATTACGCCGCAGCCCCGGCTGAATCAATGTGTCGATGGGCAATTCGGCGGGCAGCACATCGACAGATCCGCCACCGTGCGACCGCTCGTGCCGCAACTCGATTCCCAAATTCTTTGTCGCCCAGGGATCAATTCTCATTCGGTCACCAACGCCGTCAACAGATCCACGAACGAAACACCCTTATTCGCGACACCGAAGACGCGGGCCCGTAGCAGGGTTTGGCGTGCCCAGCTGCGATGCGGCCGCATCTCGTTCATCTTGTTGCGATATCCCGACGCCGCCACCCCGCCGACATCGACCTGCAGAATGTCCAGCGCATCGGAGTACTCCTCGTGCGTCACCACCGATAGCGCATGTACGGCCGCGACATGCGACGGATGGATGACCGTCTTGCCCTGGATCCCATTGGCCCGGTCCAGCGTGATCTCCCGGAGTAGACCATCCAGATCGCGGCTGACCAGGTAGTGCCGGAACGGCACCGCATCGGACTCCTCGAACGGCGCGGTCCGCAGCAGCGGCCGGAACATCCGCTCATGGTCGGCGAAGTATTCCCAGACCGGTCCGGTGATCACGAAACCCGTGCCATCGGATCGCCCCAGGTAATTCACAATATCGGCGATGACATCCGCGACGACCCGCACGTCGTAGATGGTCAGATCCCGATCCCGTCGAATACCGAAGGTCGAGCACATATCCGTCGCACCGATGCGCACCGCGAGTACCCGCTCGCGGTGCTCGGCCAATAGCATCGCGATCTGGGTCAGCTCCTGATCCCGAGTCTGGCGATGGACCAGCGCGGGTGATTCGAGGACCGGCATGCCATACACCGGCCTGCTCAACCGCTCGGCGGCCGCCTCGAGTGCGGCGAGATATTTCGGACCACTCGCACTGTCGAATTTCGGAAAAACGAAGCCGGTCAGTGCCGCCACCCCGGTGCCGAGTTGTTCGACGATTTCGGTAACGGTGTCCGCATCGCGGACCCGGACGAACAGCAGCGGATTCGGATCCTCGCCCTCGGCAAGCAGATTCAGCGTCGCGACGGTCTGTCGTTTGGCCGATTCCACCTCGTGATCGGCGACCGCATCCTCGAGATCGATGACCATCGAACATACGCCGCGCGCGGCCCGCTTACTTATCGTCAAGGCGAGGTCATGGCGGGTCGCCGGCGCGTACAGCGTGGCGCCGAGCGCTGTCGCGAGAATTTCCCGGTCGGCCTCATCGCCGAACGGTTCCGGTTGTCGATAGAACAGGTGCCGCGCCTCCGGGCCCTGTAACTGGCGAAAATGGCGCAGCGGCAATTGCTTTCGCAGGGAGACCTGTTGCCGGACGGCGATGCCCGCGGTCATCTATTCGCTATCCTCATCCCTGATTTCGGTGGCCGTATAACCCCTGGCCTCATTCTCGTCGTGGTCCTACTTGTTTTCTCATTCGATCCACTACCCCGGCTACGAACTCCGCGACGGTATCCAATTCGGCCACATAGGCCCAGTAGTCGGGGTGGCGCCCCGACAAGCTTTCGGTGATTCGATCGATCCGGTCCACCTGTGCGTCGAGCACAGATCCCCATTCGCCGACGAGCCCGCGGCTCACCGCGAGCATTTGTGCGTCCCGCAACCGGAATCGTACGGCCTTCGCCTTCTCTTGCGGATTCTCCCGAACCTCGCGCAGCAGTGACAGCCGTTTGGTCACAGCATCGATCGAATGCTCGGCCTCGGTGAGGTACCCGCGTGCGGATGTGGTCAGATCAAGCGCAGACTCCGGATTGTTTTCGGCCGCCGCCGCTCGCGCCCGCACCAGGGCGGCGTCCGCGGCATCGATGGCCCGTCGACTTTCCTGCCCATTGTTAGCCAGATCCGCCGAACTCGCAGCGTTGAACTCGCGGAGCAACTCCGAGTAGGCCGGTGCCAGCCGCTCGCCACGGGTGCGCACCGCGGCCGATCTCGTGGCCACCGAGGTGATCGCGTTGGCCGCCGCCGCGGCCCGAGATGGCGCCTGCGCCAATGCTTCTGCCAGCATTTTCGTCGCCGATTCCAAGCGGTTGGCGGCCTCTCGGATACTCGCGACCGGCACCTGTGTCCCGAGCGCTTCGAGTGTGAGCAGCAACTCATCCACCGCCGCCGTGTGCTGGCGCACCGAGGGATAGCCAACGTATTCGGATTCAGCGGCCTGCCTGCGCACACCCGCCGCCGCGATCTTCACTTGCTGCGCGAATTGCGGCACCGTGCCGAGCACCGCGACGGCATTTTCGAGTTGGGACTGATTACCGTGATAGAACTCGTCGACGGCACGGGCCGCGTCGGTCAGCTGCCGTACCAGGGTGTCCACCCGCGGCTGCGCCTGCGGCATCGGCGTGTCGTCGCGTTCGGCGGTATCCAACTCCTCGGTGAATGTCAGATATGCGCCCGCGGCGTCATAGCATCTACCGCGCACCGGTTCCCATTTCGCGCCCATCCGTCGCTCCGGAAACACCTGTTCGCTGGCGTGCACCGCCGCCTCCGCCGCGCTCTGCCGCCGATCCATATCCAGAAACGCGCCCACCAGCGTCGACCGGGCCTGTGCAATCCATTCATTGTTCCCGGAAGACCGGAACCATCCACGCCTACGGCCTGTCACGCCCCGATGTTAAGCGGTGTACTCGCCTCGGCTCGCCCAAGCCGACGAGATGTTCCAGTCACCGGGGGGATACCGCAGTTCCTACGCAAGACTGCCGAAACCTACTACTGTCGTAGGGCGTACCCGGCGATTCGGACAGTGCTGGGAAACACCGACGTCTATTGAAAGGGAATCCCGCATGGGTGTCAGTTTGTCCAAGGGCGGCAATGTCTCGCTGACCAAGGCGGCGCCGAACCTTACCGCTGTCTCCGTCGGGCTCGGGTGGGATATTCGTACGACCACCGGCACCGACTTCGATCTGGATGCCAGTGCGATCGCGACGGGCGCGGACAAGAAGGTCGTCTCCGACAAGCACTTCGTCTTCTTCAACAACCTGAAGTCGCCCGAGGGCACCATCGAGCACACCGGCGACAATCTGACCGGTGAGGGCGAGGGCGACGACGAGATTATCAAGGTAGACCTGGCCAACACCCCGCCGACCATCGATAGCATCTTCTTCCCGGTTTCGATCTACGACGCGGACACCCGGCAGCAGTCCTTCGGCCAGGTGCGCAACGCCTACATCCGGGTTGTCGACCAGGCCAACGGCGCCGAGCTGGCCCGCTACGACCTGTCCGAGGACGCTTCGACCGAGACCGCCATGGTCTTCGGCGAGCTGTATCGCAACGGCGCCGAGTGGAAATTCCGCGCCATCGGGCAGGGCTACGCCTCGGGTCTGGCGGGTATCGCCCGGGACTACGGTGTGAACGTCTGAGACGCACTGTTCCGTACAGGGGGCTCGGCGACGGGCCCCCTGTACGCATGTCCGCGGAACGATTCGCCTCGCCGCTGCGTTGGACATTCGAGGGTTGCGCGGCCACGCTGGAATCATCATCGTGACCGCGGGTTGGTATTGCCCTCGGGTACATCGGTAATGGCGCGCTCGGACCGACATTCGACCGCCGCACGGAAAGGGTCTCCGCGTGGTTCTGCGTATATTCGGCATGTCCATCGTTGTCACAGTGGTATCGCTTGTCGTGGCGTTCTTGTACGGCGGGCCGACCGCGCTGGCGTTGGCCGCCATCCTCGGTGTTCTCGAGGTCTCCTTGTCGTTCGACAATGCGGTCATCAACGCCACCGTGCTCGAGCGTATGAACGAGTTCTGGCAGCGGATCTTCCTCACCGTCGGTGTGATCATCGCCGTATTCGGCATGCGATTGGTCTTCCCGTTGGCGATCGTCTGGATCACCGCGGGCCTGAACCCGGTGAAGGCGTTCGATCTGGCGCTGAACCCGCCCGCCGGTGACGCACTGGTGTTCCCGGACGGCAGCCCCAGCTACGAAAAGCTGCTCACCGACGCGCATCCGCAGATCGCAGCGTTCGGCGGCATGTTCCTGCTGCTGCTGTTCCTGAACTTCATCTTCGAGGAACGCGAAATCACCTGGCTGTCCTGGCTGGAGAAGCCGCTGGCCCAACTCGGCAAGCTGGACATGCTCTCGGTGGTCGTCGCGAGCGTCGGCCTCGTGCTCACCGCGGAAATCATCGCGGGCGACGAGGAGCGCGCCACTGTCCTGGTCGCCGGTCTGCTCGGCATGATCACCTACATCGTGGTCGATGGTCTCGGTTCGCTGTTCCACACCGAGGAGTTCGAGGAATCCGCGGACGGCGGTCCGTCCCAGCTGGTCAAGGCCGCGGGCAAGGCGGCGTTCTTTCTGTTCCTGTACCTCGAGGTGCTGGACGCGTCGTTCTCCTTCGACGGTGTCATCGGCGCCTTCGCCATCACCTCCGACCCGATCATCATCGCGCTCGGCCTCGGTCTGATCGGCGCCATGTTCGTCCGTTCGATCACCGTGTACCTGGTGCGCAAGGGCACGCTGTCGGAGTACGTGTACCTGGAGCACGGCGCGCACTGGGCGATCGGTGCGCTGGCGGTCATCCTGTTCGTCTCGATCGGCGTGCACATCAACGAGATCGTCACCGGTCTCGTCGGCGTGGCGTTCATCGGCGCGGCGTTCATCACCAGCATCATTCGGAATCGGGGCGAGGACACCGACGAAGTGGAGCGCGCGCGAGAGGTCACCCCGGTAGCCTGAATTCCGGCGGGTAGCCGAACAACTCGAGCGGTAGCGGCCTTCCAGCCGCTACCGCTTCTCTTTCCGAGGGGCAATGGCGATGTCGAATGAAACTCCGGGCGTGAACCTCGCCAAGGTGACCTTGTCGAAGGCCACGCCGAGCGTCACCCTCACCAAACCCGGTGATCAGCAGGGCACCATGCGAGTCAACCTGAACTGGTCCAGTGGTCCGAAGGGCTTGTTCCGCCGCGCTAAAGCCGTCGACCTGGATCTGGGCTGCCTGTACGAATTGGCCAGTGGCGCCAGGGGTGTGGTGCAGGCCATCGGCAATAATTTCGGCTCGCTGCAGTCCGAGCCGTTCATCCAGCTGGACGGCGACGATCGCAGCGGAGCATCGTCCGGCGGCGAGAATATGTATATCAATCTCGCTCGGCCCGCGGTGTTCCGGCGCATTCTGATCTTCGCCTTCATCTACGAGGGCGTGCCGAACTGGGCCGCGGCCGACGGTGTGGTGACGCTGTACCCGACCTCCGGTCCGCAAATCGAGGTCCGGCTGGACTCTCCGGTGAACGGTGCGCGGTCCTGCGCGATCGCCCTGCTGCAGAATCACGGCTCGGGCATCACCGTGCACCGGGAAGTGCACTACATCAACGGTGCGCAGAGCGCGATCGACGAGGCGTACAACTGGGGCATGCAATGGCACGCCGCCCGAAAGTAATTCAGCGCACTGGCACCGGCTGCCGCTGCTCGACCACGGGCGTCGGGCGACACGATGCGAAAACCACCGGCGGCGAGCGGCCGCAGCGGCTGATCGATGACCAGCCAGGCCGGCACGGCCGTGACCGCGCGAGTCGCGAAGAACAGACGCCCGACTCGCGTTACCTGCCAACGCCGCAGCATCGCATTCAGCTGCCACCATCGATATGACCGACACCATCCAGGTGAGCGACTCCGCGAATCGTGGCACACTCCGGATATGCAATTGGCCGACGCCCCAGGCCGATACGCCCGCGACCGGTGTGCTGACCGCCACATGAACCGCGCTTGATTCCCGGCACATGGGGAGCGGCTGCCCAAAGGCCGGCCCGTGCTCAGCTGCCGAGGCCGATGCGGTGTGCGTATGCGATGGCTTGGGCGCGGTCGCGGACGTGGAGCTTCGCGAACAGCGAGTTGATATGGCTCTTGACGGTGCTTACGCCGATGAACAGTTCCTTGGCGATCTCGGAGTTGTTGTAGCCCTCGGCGATCAGGGTGAGCACGTCGAGTTCGCGACTGCTTAGGCCGATTTCGGCCACGCTGGATCCTACGTCCGCAACCCGAGCAGTCACCGACGCCCGCGCGGCGGATTCGGTCGACAGCGCGGCGACGAGGCGCTGCCCGATCTCGGCGGCGAAGGTCGACTGCCCGCCCGCGACGGCCCTTATCGCCGTGGCGATCTCACGCCGACCGGCATCCTTGGTCAGATAACCGCGCGCCCCCGCACGCAACGCACTCGAGACCGACTCGTCATCGGCATAGGTGGTCAGCACCAGTACGGCGGTGCCCGGATGATCCGTGGCAATCGCGGCCGTCGCGGCGACACCGTCCAACACCGGCATGCGCAGATCCATCAGGACGACATCCGGCGCCAACCGGGCAACCAACTCGACCGCCTCGCCACCATCGCGCGCCTCACCGATCACCTCGATATCCGCCAATAGCGACAACACCGTGGTCAACCCTTCGCGCACAATGGTTTGATCATCGGCCACCACCACCGTAATCACCTCCGCGGCACCATCATCCGCACCACCCATCGCCCACCCGCCTTTCCCACCGCAACCGTTCCACCCAGCGCCCCGATCCTTTCCCGCATCCCAAGCAGTCCCGCCCCGATCCCCACCAAATCCGCAGCCACCGAATTCGAAACCGCCGCACCGGATCCCGAAATCTCCGCGGCCCGCTCCGCACCTGCCAAGTGCGGCGTCGTATCCGCTGCCGACGGCGCGGTCGCCGATAGCAGCCCTGTCCGTCGTGGCAAGGGATTGGACGCGGTCAGCTCGACTCGCTCGCTGTCGAGCAGCAGTCGCATCTCGACCTCCGTGCCCGGTGCGTGTTTGCGGGCATTGGTCAGGGATTCCTGTGCGCCGCGCAGTAGCGCCGTGCTTACCTGTTCGTCGAGATGGTCGGCGCTGCCCGCGTAGTGCAGTTGTACTCGGCCGCCCGCGGCGCGATGTTCGCGTGCCAGGCGTTCCAGTTCCGTTGACAGCACTATTCGTTCGGCTCGCAAGGCGCCGACGACTTGGCGCGCGTCGGCGAGTCCGGCAACGGCCAGTGCCCGCGAGGAGCGAACGTGGTCGGCGGCCTGCTCGATCTTTCCCGCCTCCAATAGCGCGTCCGCGGCGTCGAGTTGTAGTAGCAGCCCGCCGAGGGTGTGGGCGAGTACATCGTGCACCTCGCGCGCGATTCGGCCGCGTTCGGCGAGGGTGGCCGCGCGATCGCGTTCGGCGCGAATCTGTCTGCTCTGCTGTAACAGCAATCGATTCTGCTCGGCGGTGGCCCGAAACTGCCTGCGGCTGAATCCCATCAAGGCCACCAATGCGATCGCCGCCAGGATCCCGAGGTACGCGACCAGACGTGCGTGTGCGAGCAGATAGGAAACGCTCACCATCGCTGTCGCGCCGGCGGCGATCAGCACCCCGAACGTATTCGACAGTTGGACCAGCGCGAACCCGGCGTACACCGCGGCCAGCGTGGCGACCGCGCTGCCGCCGCACTGTGCGACCGTCAGCCCGCCGCAGACCGCCATCAGGACAAGCGCGACGTGGTTCGCCCGCACCTGGTCGCCGGGTGCCAGCGCCCAGATCAGCATGCCGCCGATCGCGAATCCGGTGCCCGCTAGCACTGGAAATCCCAGGTCCGACAGCCGGTAGCCGGGCAGGAAGGCGATCATGGCGACGACCCCGAGCAGGCGGACCAGCCTGTTCGAGAGCGTCGCCGCCGGACTCGGAGTTCCGCTGTGGAACATCGCCTCAGTGTGCCCGAATTTTCGCCCCCGAATCGGTCGATCTTTCCGCACGCGCTGCGACGACAGCGATCCGCCCGACCCGATTCACAGCGATCAGCATGATGATCACCCCGGCCGAGCCCACCGCAGCCGCACCCGCGTCGACGGCCAACACACCGATGCCGATCCGCACCGCGATCAGCACCAGCCACAGCGCCGAGGCCAGCGCGCCGGTCCGCACCAGCAGTGCGCCATCGGCATCGCGTTCGAAGCGCGACATCGCCCCCATCACCACGCCGACACCGAGCGACAACGCGCCTTCGAGTACCAGCAATGCGATGTCATGGGCGCGTACGGTGGTGATCTCGTCGGACTCGGCGAAGACGAAAGCACCGACAATTCCGAGAATCAATGGCAATCGCCACATCCGGGCCGGTTCGAAACGCCGCCATTGGTTCTGCCGGTAGATGATCCAACCGAGGACTGCCAGCGCGAGTACGGCGGTGACAATGTTTTCCGAGGTCATGGCAATAACCCTGCGCGGATCGCGGCGACCGCGGTACCACCCGCGGGTGGAGTGCGGGTGGAATTCGGTACTAGGCCACGGGAACGAGGCTGCCCGGTTCGAACCGCGGTATCCGCGGCGGTTCGGGTCGGGTTCGGCGCGGCATCGCGCGCACGAACAGGAAGAAGAACACCACGAGCAGGGCGGCACGTCCCCAGACGCCGAACTGCACTATCTTCTCCATCGAATCCACCGAGTTGCCGGATCCGATCGAATAGAAATACCGGAATACGCCGATCCCGATCGCCGCATCGGCGATCAGATACCCGCCGATCACCGCCCACGGCACCTCGAGCAAAACCAGGAACGGCACCAACCACAGCGTGTACTGCGGCGAGTGCACCTTGTGGAACAGCAGGAATCCGCACAGCATCGCGCCGCTGACCCCGATCCACGGGAAGGTGCCGGTCATCGTGAATCGCTTCCAGCCCAACCACATTGCCAGCGCGAAAGCGGTCAGCACCAGCGTCGGCGAGGCGATCGAGACCGCGTGCTGAAACGCGTACTCGCCGTCCGCATCCTGACCGAACAGCTGCCGAAGTCCCCAGTACCAAATGGAATTCGTGGTGATATCGGCCTGGCGCAACTGCTGGAAGGTGATCGATGCGCGCCAGCCGTCGTAACCGGCGAGTGCGAACGGCAGATTCACCACGATCACTGTGCCGATGGCCGCGCCGACGGTCAGCAACGCACCGCGCACATCGAATCGGGTCGGCGTCGGATCATCCATATCGCGCTGGCCACCGGTGAGTACGTAGGCCAGCAACGGCAACACGAAGATGCCCGGATACAGCTTGAGGCAGAAACCGATACCGAGCAGCACGGCGGCCAGAATTCCCCTGGTACGCAATGAATATCGAGTCATCGCGGTCACCACGTACACCGCGGCGACCGCCATGCAGACCACGGGTAACTCCCAGTTGTGGAATGCGTAGAGCACCAGCGGCGGCCCGGCCGCCCACAGCAGTGCCGCCCGCCCGGCCAGCCGGACCAGCAGCCACGCGGTCAACAAGGCGAACGGCGTCAGCAGCAAAGCCGTATGCAGCAGGAATTCCGCGTCGTTATCGGCGCCGACCGCGCCGAGCCACATCAGCACGCCGCTGAGCACGGGATATTCGACCGCGCCACCGGTCAGCGTGCCGTCATCGGTAATGCCGCCGCCGACATACGGAAAGACGTGCTGATCGATATCGCGCCCGAGCCACAGGAATTGGATATCGGAATAACAGACGTCCGAATCCTTGATCACATCGAAGACCGCGCTGCGACCGTTCGCGGCGAACGGCGCACCAGCGCAGCGCGCCTTGTTCGCATACGCGAGCGCCAGCGTGAGCCCGCACAGCAACACCACCACCACCGCGGCCAGCACTGTGGTGCGCTGCACGCGGCCCGCGATCACGCCGCCGGCGGCCGGTCGGGTCGACATGACGACCAGACTAGGTGGCCGAGGCAGAGCACGCCCGCATCCCCCGCGATTACCTCAGCAACACCTTTCGTGCGTACATGGGTAACTCGCCGGGTACGTCCAAAATTCGCCCAGCGACCGACCTGCGGCCCGCGACGCGACTATCGAAACTCCTACGACCGGCAAAGGCCCGGGGAGGGGGAGCTTTCGCTGCTCAACGGGCGTTCATGTAGCCTTGTCGGGTTGCTGACGCAACGACCCTCCTGCCACGGACCGTCCGTGGCCGTTTCCTAGTCCACAGGAGGTGATTGGTCCGTGCGTCATTACGAAGTGATGGTCATCCTCGATCCGAGCCTGGACGAGCGCACCGTTGGTCCGTCTCTGGAGAACATGCTCAGCGTGGTTCGCTCCGATGGCGGCAAGGTCGACAAGGTCGACATCTGGGGCCGCCGCCGGCTCGCCTACGAGATCGCCAAGCAAGCCGAAGGCATCTACGCGGTGGTCGATCTGACCGCCGAGCCCGCCACGGTGAGCGAGCTCGACCGCCAGCTGGGTCTCAATGAGTCGGTGCTGCGCACCAAGGTTCTGCGCCACGGCAAGTGACCCTCGATCGCGTCGGTGCCTGTCTTTAGGCTCTAGCGCATCAGGTGCACTGCAGACTGCATACCGAGCAGGAGGAACCACATGGCAGGCGACACGGTCATCACCGTCATCGGAAACTTGACGGCCGATCCCGAACTTCGATTCACGCCCGCGGGCGCTGCGGTGGCGAATTTCACCGTCGCATCGACTCCCCGCGTGTTCGACCGTAATTCGAACGAATGGAAAGACGGCGAAGCGCTTTTCCTGCGCTGCAACATCTGGCGTGAAGCTGCGGAGAATGTCGCCGAAAGCCTGACCCGAGGCGCCCGTGTGATCGTGAGCGGACGACTGAAGCAGCGCTCCTACGAAACCCGCGAGGGTGAGAAGCGCACGGTCGTCGAGCTCGAGGTCGACGAGGTCGGTCCCTCGCTGCGCTACGCCACCGCGAAGGTCGCCAAGGCCAGTCGTGGCGGTGGAGGCGGCGGCTTCGGTTCCGGTGGCGGCGGTGGCAACTTCGCTCCGGCCGGTGGTGGTGGCGGCAGCCGTTCCGGTGCCGACGACGACCCGTGGGGCAGTGCACCCGCGGCAGGCTCCTTCGGGGGCGGCCGCGTAGACGACGAACCGCCGTTCTGATGACGGCTCACATCGGCCTGAATGTGTTTCCGTAGCGAACTGCTCATAGATCGCTCGAAACGATCAGCCCATCATTTATTACGGAGTAACCATGCCTAAAGCGCCCGCGCGCGAAAAGGTGCTGAAGAAGAAGGCTTGCACCTTCTGCAAGGAAGCCAAGTCCGGCACCGTCAATATCGATTACAAGGACACCGCCCTGCTGCGGAAGTACGTCAGTGATCGCGGCAAGATCCGCGCTCGCCGGGTCACCGGCAACTGCGTGCAGCACCAGCGCGACGTCGCCGTTGCCGTGAAGAACTCACGTGAGGTGGCCCTGCTGCCCTACGTGTCGACGGCTCGCTGAGAAGGGAGACATCGCAATGAAGCTGATTCTTACTGCTGATGTGGACAACCTCGGTGCTCCCGGTGACACTGTGGAGGTCAAGGACGGCTACGGCCGCAACTACCTGCTGCCCCGCGGACTGGCGATCGTGGCCACCCGTGGCGCGCAGAAGCAGGTCGAGGGCATCCGTCGGGCACAGGACGCGCGCAAGGTGCGCGACCTGGATCACGCCAACGAGCTGAAGCAGGCCATCGAGGGCCTGGCGTCGGTTTCGCTGTCGGTCAAGACCGCGGGCACCGGCAAGCTGTTCGGCTCGGTCACCCAGTCCGACATCGCCGCCGCCATCAAGTCGGCCGGTGGTCCGGTCGTCGACAAGCGCAGCATCGAACTGCCCAAGTCGCACATCAAGTCGGTCGGTAAGCACAACATCGTGGTGCACCTGCACCCCGATGTGGTTGCGAAGTTCGACCTGCAGGTCGCCGCGAACTGAGTTCCTTCGAAGGCCACTCTTGTGTTCGGCACAAGAGTGGCCTTCGGCTGTACGGCATCGATCGAGTGTGTGATCGCGGCCTGAATGAGCTGTGCCTTCCGGAGAATAGCCAAATATTTGCGAATTGGCCGAAACGGTGATATTGACCATTCTCGGCAACCGCCGCTATCCGCTCTACCACCGGTTATTCGGCTTGTGGATCACCGAGAAAACCAACCGGACGCAATGTGATCTAAGCCATACCGGCCCAACTTGCTGTTTACCTTCAACATGCCCGGCTGTTCAACTAGACCGACACGCCGCACTTCATTCATCCACACGTGGATAGATCAAGAAGTCGATATCTATCAGCGTGTTTGAACCGTGTTACCTGGGTTTTCCCCAAGTTGTACACAGGGGGTGCACAACGGCGGGTAAACAGTCCCCAACTTATCCACAGGTGTGTACACAGCGCGGTTTGGCGACTGCCTGTCGGGTCGCCTAGGTTCGTCGCAACATCATGCACGCAGCACCCGGAACGGCATGATTCGACACCTGCCGCGGCGGTTTGCTGGAACCGCAGGTGAGGCCCGCTAGCGAGGCCTGCAGAACAGCGGTGCACGACCGAATTTGTCATAGTCCGGGAGTACAACGAGTGATCAACAGGGTCTGCGGGTAGGCGTTTCGAGCGGCCTGCAAGTGGCGAGAGAGGACGGTCGAGTCTGGTGACCACCACCGATGACCGCGGGCATACGGATTACCCGCCCGAACCGCCCGGTGAGGACTTCGGCAGACAGCCTCCGCACGATATGGCGGCCGAACAGTCCGTGCTCGGCGGCATGCTGCTGAGCAAGGACGCGATCGCCGATGTCGTCGAAGTGTTGCGCCCCGGCGATTTCTACCGCCCGGCCCACCAAGCGGTCTACGACACCATCCTCGATCTCTACGGCCGCGGCGAACCCGCCGACCCGGTCACCGTCGCCGCGGGTCTGGACCGCCGCGGCGAACTCAAGCGCATCGGCGGTGCGCCGTATCTGGTTACCCTCACCCAGACCGTCCCCACCGCCGCCAATGCCGGGTACTACGCCGAAATCGTTGCCGAGAAGGCGATTCTGCGCCGCCTCGTCGAGGCGGGCACCCGCATCGTCCAATACGGCTACGCCGGTGCCGACGGCCAGGATATCGCCGAGGTAGTCGACCGCGCCCAGGCCGAGGTCTACGAGGTCACCGAACGCCGCACCACCGAGGACTTCCTCCCCCTCGAAGAACTCCTGCAGCCGACGATGGACGAAATCGACTCCATCGCCTCCCGCGGCGGCATCTCCCTCGGCGTCCCCACCGGCTTCACCGAACTCGACGAACTCACCAACGGCCTCCACCCCGGCCAAATGATCATCGTCGCGGCACGACCCGGCGTCGGGAAGGCACTCGCCCTCGACACCCCCCTGCCTACTCCCACCGGCTGGACCACCATGGGCGAGGTCCGCGTCGGCGACGAACTCTTCGACGCCAAGGGCCGCCCCACGCGTGTCCTGGCTGCCACCGAAGTCATGACCGACCGGCCCTGCTACGAGGTCGAATTCTCCGACGGCACCGTGATCGTTGCGGACGAACAGCATCAATGGCTCACGGAAACTCGAGCATCACGGCGATCGGCGCAGCAGGCCGCAACCGGCCGCAACCGCCATCGCAATCAGCGCACGTTCGCGGCTGTCCGAACGACCGCCGACATCGCGAACACGCTGCGCTGCGACACCGCAGATCGTCGGCTCAACCATTCGGTGACCAATGCACAGCCGCTGCGACTCCCCCAACGCGACCTATTGATACCGCCATACACACTTGGCGCATGGCTCGGTGATGGAACCTCGGCTACCGAACACATCACGTCGGCGGATCCGGAGATCATCGCCCGCATCGAAGCCGAAGGCATCGTCGCCGTTCTGTCGCACTCGGCGCATCCGCGCTACCACCTGCGGCTGCCCGCCGACGTGCCGATCCCGCCTCGCGAATGCGTTATCTGTGGGAAGGAATTCGTCCCACATACCAGCGAAGTTCGTACCTGCGGCAGATCCTGCGGCGGCAAAGCACGCTTTTATTCCGCACCGGTCGGGGCGCCCACTTGCCCGCGGTGTGCCGGGCCGTCCACCGGACTGCGCCTGTGCCAGGGGTGCCGCAACAGCGTGGGCAGTGTGCACGCTCGACTCCGGACCATCGGCGTCCTCGACAACAAGCACATTCCAACTGAATATCTGCGTTCCTCCGAAGCCCAACGGCGCGCGCTTCTCGCTGGTTTGCTGGACACAGATGGCACGGTCACACATGGTGGTTCGGTTCAGCTCTGTGTGACCAGCGAAAGTCTGTTTCACGATGTACGAGAGCTGGTCGCCGGCCTCGGATACCGCTGCCGCATTTCGACCAAACGCGTCGGTGGCCGAACCGAGGCTTCGTCGATCGCGTACACATTGACATTCTCGACCGACGACGAAGTGTTCGGTCTGTACCGAAAGGCATTGCTGCACAAGGAACGACGCGCCGGCCGCAGCACTGCACGATCCGGTTCCCGGTACATCGCCGATGTCCGCAGAATCAACAGCGTGCCGGTGCGCTGTGTTGAAGTCGACAACATCGACCACCTTTATTTGGCCGGGCGTTCGATGGTTCCGACGCATAATTCCACGCTCGGTATGGATTTCATGCGCAGCTGCTCGATCAAACACGGCTTGGCGAGCGTTATCTTCTCGTTGGAAATGAGTCGCACGGAAATCGTAATGCGACTGCTCTCTGCGGAGGCGAAGATCAAGCTGGGCGACATGCGCTCGGGCCGCATGAGCGACGACGACTGGACCAAACTGGCTCGACGAATGAGCGAGATCAGTGAGGCGCCGCTATTCGTCGACGACTCGCCTAACCTGACCATGATGGAGATTCGTGCGAAGGCGCGGCGGCTCAAGCAGCGCCACGATCTGAAACTCGTTGTGGTGGACTACCTTCAGCTGATGACCTCGGGTAAGAAAGTCGAATCTCGACAGCAGGAAGTCTCGGATTTCTCGCGAAACCTGAAGCTCCTCGCCAAAGAACTCGAAGTCCCGGTAATCGCGATCAGTCAGCTGAACCGTGGTCCGGAACAGCGAACCGATAAGCGTCCGATGGTATCCGATTTGCGTGAAAGTGGCAGTTTGGAACAAGATGCCGACATGGTGATTCTTTTACATCGCCCCGACGCATTCGAACGTGATGATCCGCGTGGTGGTGAAGCCGATTTGATTGTCGGTAAACACCGTAACGGTCCGACCGCGACCATTACTGTCGCGCACCAATTACATTTGTCACGGTTTGTCGATATGGCCCGCGGTTGACCTTCGGCGTAGGGCAGGCGACGCACACTCTCGGGCGGGAACGCCCTGAGGCATGACTTTCATGCAGTTCTGCGGCATCGCTTCTTGGCCGATTTCTTCGAGCGGGTCGGGCGGGCTCCAGGTTTTGGGGCTGCTGCTGCGGGACGACCAACCGCTGGTTTTTGCTCGGCAGCATCTTCTCGATCGATGAGAGTGAAGACGAGGTGCTGCTGGGCGTATGTCCAGAGGTTGTTGCTGACCCAGTAGAGCAGGATCGCGATCATCAGGAACGGGCCCCCGACCAGGACACCGAGCGGAAAGACCCACAGCATCAGTTTGCTCATTATCGCCGCTTGCGGGTTCGTAGCAGCTTCCGCGCTTTGGCGGGCCAGCGAAGCACGGGCGTTGAAATGTGTGGCGAGGCCGGCGATGACCATCAGCGGGATGGCAACCGCGGCGATAGCGGTGACCGTCGGGATCCCGCCGTAGGGTGCGAACGAGGCCAGCAAGCTGTCGGGGGAGGTGATCGCCGCCGAGATCGGCGCACCGAACAGCCGTGCGGTAAGGAACGACTGGACGTCGGCGGCGCTGAAGAAGTAATTGGGAGTCACGGCGTTGGCTTCGGGTTTCATCCCGAGTTGCCCCCATCCCGTCCCGGTGCGGTTGAACGAATGCAGGACGTGGTAGAGGCCGAGGAAGACCGGTGCCTGCACCAAGACCGGTAGGCAGCCCATCAAAGGATTGAAGCCGTGTTCGGTCTGCAATTTCTGCATCTCGATCGCCCGGCGTTGCCGGTCACCGGCGTACTTCTTCTGCAGAGCCTTGATCTGGGGTTGTAGTTGCTGCATCTGCCGGGTAGTCCGGATCTGGTTGATCGCTGGCCGCAGTAGCAGCAGCCGAAGGGTGAATACCAGAAACACCACAGCAAGCGCCCACGCGAACCCGTTGTCGGGCCCGAGGATCACGCCGAAGGATTTGTGCCAGAACCACAGGATCGCCGAGACCGGGTAGTAGATAAAGTCGAGCATCGAGCACCTCGTAACTGCACGAACGCATCACGCGGCTTCGTGCGGGTATGGGACGACACCGGTCACCGAAAGGACCGCGTCGGAAGGGACAGAGATCGGACCGAAGCCACGCAGCGCGTCAGCTGCTACGCGGCAGTCGCAACCCGTCCGGGCGCTCGGGGGCGGCGGGGGCGTCCTGGAGTGTCAGGCGCGCTTTGTCGGCGGAAAGCGCCACGAAGACGCCGTTCATCGCGTTGGGGGCCGGACTCTGACTCCGTAGGCAGATGTAGCGGCGACCGCAACCGATGCCCAGTGAGGGCCAGCAGCAGGACCAACGCGACTGCTGCGCCGACGACCGCGGTGGGGCCCTCGGCGAACAAGGACACCGAGACGACGAGGGTCAGCACGGCCACCCAGGTCGACTGAGCAAGGCTCAGCCCCCTCGAGAGAACCGTCCAGACTTGTGCCACGCGAAGAAGCATACCGACGCGAGTTCCGCTGAAGGCTCTGAGCTAAGCCGAAAGACCCTCCCAATTCCTCACGGTTCGTGCAGTACGCGCAGACTGACAGCGAGCTACTTGCCGAATTGGTGGGCGATGAGTTCCTCGAACCCACCGCACGGCCGGACGAAACGGGACGCCGCCTGATCACCCAGACAGGTTGGCAGGAACCCGATGCCGAACCGAGTGCCGGTCGTGCCGCAGCGTCAGCGGCCGGTTCAGGTCCGATTCGCGGGTTGAGGTGGATCGGTTCTTACCTACAGGTGGTGGTTCTTCGGGATATAGCGGTTCAGCGCGCCCAGTCCGGGACCCACACGTCGTCGCTGGATGTCGTCTCATATCTGGCCTGCAGGTATTCCAGGAAGCTGGCGAGGACCGGGTGCGGATTATCCGCTCGCCAGATCATGGAGAGCGGGTAGACCGGCGTCGGGTCGACGACGGGGATTCGGGTAGGTTGTAGCTTTCCGGCCAGAGGTAGCGGGAGCCCTCGCCGACGAAGGTGGCGAGTTGGGTCGAGTCGGCGAGTTCGGCGAGGAGCGCTTCGATGCCGAACATCGGCCCGATTGTGTCGATGGTGAGTCCGAATGCCGTCGCCAGATCTTCGTATTGACTTCCTCCCGGCCGTGAACGACCGGGATTCCTCCTGAACCTTGCGGTTCTCCGGGGGGTTCCTGTTTCACCGGGGCCTGCTTCCCGCTAAGCGGAAAGGCTGACAGCCCCTCCGCAGGCGTTTCGACTCTCCGCAAGCCCTGCGGCGAGTATGTTGATGGCCGCGTTCAGATCGCGGTCGTGAACTGTTCCGCATGTGCACGTCCACTCCCGGACATGCAGCGGTTTCTTCCCGTCCAATGCGCCACACACTGAGCACATTTGGGTGGAGGGGAACCAGCGGTTCACCTTGCCGAAAGTTCGCCCGTACCGCTGGGCTTTCTCCTCCAACATGCGGGTGAACATGCTCCACCCCGCATCGTGAACCGACTTCGCCAACCTCGTGCGCGCGAGACCTTTGACGCTCAAGTCCTCCACGTACACCGCTTGGTTGTCGCGGATGATCGCCGTGGACTGTTTGTGCACCCAATCCCGGCGCGTGTCGGCCACCTTGGCGTGCGCTTTCGCTACACGCACACGGGCTTTGGCCCGGTTCTTCGAACCCTTCTCCTTGCGGGAAAGCGCCTGCTGCGCCTTGCGGAGTCTGCGTTCTGCGCGGCGCAGGAAACGAGGGTTCTCGATCACCTTCCCGTTCGACAACACCGCGAACGACGATAGGCCCACGTCGATACCGACCTCGGAATCGGACGGCCGCAGCGGCTCCTCGCCCGCCCACACCACAAACGACGCGAAATACCTGCCCGCCGCGTCCTTGATGATCGTCACCGATGACGGATCGGACGGTAGTTCCCGCGACCAGCGGACCGGGACGTCGCCGATCTTCGGCAACCGCAACTTGCCGCCGGGTGTCACGATGAACCGCGCGTTCTTCGTGAACCGGATCGACTGCCGAT
Organism: Nocardia citri; assembly: GCF_054065835.1. Taxonomy (NCBI): domain Bacteria; kingdom Bacillati; phylum Actinomycetota; class Actinomycetes; order Mycobacteriales; family Nocardiaceae; genus Nocardia; species Nocardia citri. Next base: position 284,993 of record NZ_JBSUQM010000001.1, on the reverse strand, counting down.
TGTCCTTGCGAGACCGAAACCGCGGCGGTGCGACCTTCGCGCCTTTACGTTTCCCGGATACCGACTGAAAGAAGTTCCGGTAGGCGGTGTTCAGATCGGCGAGGGCCTGTTGCAGGACCACACTGGACACCTCGGCCAGCCACTCGCGTTCCAGCGTGTTCTTTGCTTCGGTCAACCGTTTCGACAACTCGCTGTCCGGGATATACGCAAGCTTGCCGTCGAACGCGGCGCGGCGAGCCGCCAGCGCATCGTTGAACACCACCCGCGCGCAACCGAACGCCTTCGCCAACGACACCTGCTGACCCACTGTCGGGTAGAGGCGGAAGTTGTAACGAAGCTGCACCCCATGATTCTAGCATTCCTGTTGCGGCCCAATCGAATTGGTGCACGCGGTGTCGTGTGCGACAACCGTCCCGTCTAGGGCACGCTCGGGCCTTGGCGGCCCCTCCCGCGTCCGCCTTCACCACCGCCCTGAAGGGCGGCGCACTGGCGGACATTTGGTAGCAACGCTTGCCCATCGACATTCAGTCGCACACCCCTGGCGATCCGCGCGAAAAGCTGAACGCCGAGTTCTCGCTCCAGTGCGGCTACTCGCTTCGACGCCGCCTGCTGGGTGATTCCCAGCTCGTCGGCGGCGGCTTGGAACTGACCGGTCTCGGCAACTGCGACGAAGGTACGAACCGCATCGAGATCCATGAACGCAAACCTAGTCCCACAACGAAAAGTTGTGACACTCCGCATGATCCGTTGTTGGTGCCAGCGTCTATCGACCGGCTTCAATCTCCGGGACAACAGTCCGGGATGTGAAGCGGGTGCTGAATATGTGGCAGAAGGCGAACCTGGGTCGAGCGTTCGGGTGGTTGTGGGCCGCCTATGCGGTCAGCGCCTACGGGACCGGACTCGGATTCGGGGCGTTTTCGGTCGTTGCGATCACCGTCTTGAACGCCAGTTCCGCGCAAGTCGCGGCCTTGTCGGCCTCTGGGCTCGCGATCGGGGCGCTGCTGGCGGTCCCGCTCGGGCTGTGGATGGAATTTCGCGCCAAGCGGCCGGTCATGATCGCCACCGACCTGATCCGCTTCGCGGCGTTGGCATCCGTACCGATCGCCTATTGCTCGGGCGGGTTGTCCTTCGCGCAACTCTTGGTGGTCGCCATCGTCACCGCGGCGGCGAAGATCGCGTTCACCGCCGCCAGCGGCGCCTACCTTAAGACGATCGTTCCGGCCGACGGACTTTTGGTGGCCACCAGTCGTTTCGAGTCCACCACGTGGTCGGCCACGGTCCTCGGACCGCCAGTGGGTGGGGTCGCCATCGGACTCTTGGGGCCGGTGACCACCGTTGTCGTCGATGCGGTGAGTTACCTGCTCTCGGCGCTCGGCATCGTCGCGATCGGGGAGCCCGAGCGGCCGCCGAACCCGAGGAAGGCCCGAACGCGGCGGTGCAGCGACATCGTCGAGGGGTGGCGCTACATTCTCACCCACCGCACGCTGCGTCGGTTCTTCGTCAATACCATGCTGGTCAACGGGCTGATCATGGCCGCGGAGCCGCTGTTGTCGGTGCTCATGCTGGCGCACTTGGGGTTCCCGGTCTGGGAGTACGGGCTGGCATTCGCTGTCCCGTGTATCGGTGGCCTGATCGGGTCCCGACTTGCCCACCACGTCGCTTTCCGCTTCGGCGAACAGTCGGTGCTGCTGATATTCGGCATACTGCGTGCCTGCTGGCCGCTCGGGCTCGCATTCATCCGGCCCGGCCTGGCCGGGCTGGCGATCGTGATGGTCACCGAGTTCGGGCTGATCGTCTGCTCGAGCATCTTCAGCCCCGTCCTCGCCGCATATCGCTTGAATAACACCGATACCGATCGCCAGGCTCGCGTCCTTGCCGCGTGGTCGATCACCAGCAGCCTCAGCATCGCGGCGATCACCGTGACATGGGGTCTGCTAGCACAGCTCACCGGCCCGCGTGCGGCCATCGCGCTGGCCGGGCTTCTGCTCCTCGGCACGCCGTTACTGCTGCCGCGGCATATCGCCACCCCCGAACCGGCCGATCCGATTCCGTCGAATGAAGAGCCGGACCGACAACTCGATGAGTGCAACAGTGCCGACATCGCTGCTTTGCGCAGCGAATCGCATACGTGACCTGCGACTCGACGACGTCATCGCAGCGTGCATCACCTGGAGATAACGCAGCCTGAGCGTGACCATTTCTCCGCGCGCGGTAACGATCCGACCCTCGGGACCGACGTCCTTCGTGACACATGGCCTGTCGGGGGGCCTGTCCGTCCACTTGTCGGTTTTTGGATTGGGGAACGGGACATGGCTCTTCGGGAGTTCTTCGCGCGCCATCGCATGGCTTCGGCCATCGTCGCGCCCGCGTCATTGGGGGTGGCGGCGATTATCGTCGCCTCGGTGGCGCTGACATCGACGCACGAAACCGTCGATACGCGCCTGCGGGCGTCCGTCACAGAATGTCACGACATGGTGACTATTTCGGTCGCCGGCCGTCGGGACACGCCGGACGCTGCGACCACGAAGATGCTGGTCGATGCCAATGGCAACGAATTGCCCGCGGCGCTGTCCGGTGATCACAGCAGCCAATGGGTCGATCCGGTGGTCAACGCACCGGCCGACGATGTCGATCCCGGCTCTTATGCCGCCGTCTACATCGCGTATCCGGCGAATATGGACACCTACGAGGATGCTGTCAACGCCGGTGTCGCGAATACCGAACAGGTGATGCGGGATATCGCACAGGCCTGCCCGGACACCAAGTTCTCGATCGTCGGCTACAGCGAAGGCGCCGATGTGGTGCGCCGCGTCGCCATGACGGTCGGACATCAGACCGCCGACAAGGATGGCGGCTACGGCATCGTGGATCCGGCCGATGTCGTCGGTGTCGTCATCCTCGCCGACGCCGGGCGTTCGGCTGGTGAGGGTCCGTTCCCCGGTGCGAAGGATCCGTACAGCAACCCCGACGGCTTCGACCAGAAGTATCAGAACGGCACAAAGACCGCGTCGGGCCAAGGCGCATTGCCCGGTACCAGCGGCGACTTCGGTGCGCTGAACGGCAAGATCGCGTCGTTCTGCTCCGACGGCGATCTCACCTGCTCGGCGCCGCAGAACATTTCACTGCTGCAGCTGGCGGTGAATGTGGGTCGACAGTTGAATGTCGACGCACTCGAACGCGACGGGCTCACCCCGGCGACCGGGCAGGATGTCGCCGTCGTGCTCGGCCGAATCGCGATGGCCGCATTCGCGGATATCCAGTCGCAGCCGAACTGGATGCAGAGCGATGAGACCTTCCTGCAGGTGCTGCTGCGGGTTTCGGATCCGGAATACAAGCCGGGGCAGACGCCGAAGACTCCGGCCAACGCGGAGTCGATCTCGACCAATCAGATGTCGCCGCTGGCCTATCTGCCGCAGAAGGTGTTCAACGAGATCGTCGGTCTCATCGTGACGAACCAGAACACCATCCCGGTGATCATGAGTGACCCTTACCAGCTCACGCTCGGCCCCAATGCGACCGGTCACCACTTCGACTACTGGCGTGACGCCGACCCGGACAACGGTAAGCCGCTGACCTCGGCCGAGTACGCGGCCGCCTGGCTCACCCATCTGGCAAAGCAGGCCCAGGCGGGTCAACCGGTCGATACGACCGCCAAGCCGGAAACGGCCGATCTCGCCGCCGCCTACCAGGCAGCGACCTCGACGACCAAGTCGCCCGCACCAACCACGACCACGACCACCCCACCGCACACCACCACGGCCGCCCCGGCGAAAACGGAAGTCAGCAGCCAGCCGACGACCACGACGGCGCCGCCGACAACCACAACAGTGCCACCGACCACACCGGCAGTGACGACACCACCGACTTCGACCACCACGACCACTCAGCCCACCACCACGACGACGACCATCCAGCCGACCACCACCACGACAACGCAATCAGTGACACCGACGACCACGAGCGGTTCGAGCCGGCCCTGATCCGGCCACGAGCGCAGGCCCGCACGGCCGTTACCGTCGCGCGGGCCTGCGCCGCTGTCTGCGGCATCAGTGACGCCGTCTACGCGCCTCGACCGAAGAACCGCTTGGCTTTCAGGCATCCCCTGATGGGATGAATTCGGATGGCTCCGATTCGCGGAAGTGAGCAGGACCATGGCTGGTGAGATGGTGAAGCGATGACGCGGCGCAGGTGAGTCACGAGACCGCCGCCGGTTCGGTGGCGATGGCCGACCCACCGGTCTGGTCGAAACCGGCTCAGAATGGATGATCTTCGCCGAAGATGGACGGCATGAATCGGCGCGAACAAGGAGTAGCGCGATGAGACATGTTGGTATCTTGGCGCACAGTATCGAAGGCGCGTCGCTCTGCTTGCGGACACTGTCGCAGGAGGGTGCCCGCGATCTCGGACCGCACGAGCACGCCGATGTGACCCTGGATTGCATCGCGATGGGCCGCAGCATGCCCGCGTGGGAGGCCGGTGATCACGGCGCGATTCGAAAGACCTTGGCCACCAGCGTCGATCGCCTCGCCAACGCCGGCGCCGAATTCTTCGTCTGCCCAGACAACACCGCGCATATGGCGCTGGAGTCCGACGGCGAAGACTTGGCTCTGCCGGGTCTGCACATCGCCGAAATCGTCGCGGAAAAGGCGGCCGCGGCAGGTTTTCGGCGGGTCGGCGTGCTGGGCACCAAATATACGATGACCGGCCCGATCTACCCGCGCGTTTTGGCGGCCAAGGGAATCGACGCCGAGATCCCGGACTCCGACGAGCGCCGCCTGATCGACGACATCATCTTCACCGAACTGTGCGAAGGAGTGTTCACCGCCGCATCCCGGCAGCGCTATCTCGATATCATCAACCGCCTGCACGCTCTGGGCTGTGACGCCGTCGCCCTGGTTTGTACCGAGATCCCACTGTTGGTGACGCCGGAGGTATCCCCTTTGCCCACACTGGATTCCACTCGCCTGCTCGCTGCGGCCGCCCACCAGGTCGCCATCGGGGCGCGCCCGCTGCCGACCTGGTATGGCGGCGTCATCGACTGAGGTCGTTGTCCGCCAACCATTTCGGCACGCTACGACATCCGTGGCGGGCCGCTGTGCCACGGCCATTACTCGATTGGTGGTGCTCATTGATTCCTCGGCGCGCCACCAACCGAATCACGCCCCCAAACGCGGACCGCATGAAGAAAATGCCACCAGACTGAGACAAGCACCGCGCCGCATGTCGTCGGAGGCGGCCAGGCGACGGGAGGCATGATGTCCGGGTGAGAACGCACAGTCCCGCAGATGTGGCGCACACCCGCGCCGCCTACGACGATATCGCCATCCAATACACCGAATTCGTCAAGGATCATCTCGCCAGACAGCCATTCGACCGGGCCATGCTCGGCACATTCGCGGAACTGGTGCGGGCCGACGGTCGAGTGGCCGACCTCGGGTGCGGTGAAGGCCGGATAACCGCATATCTGGCCAAGCTCGGCCTCGATATCTTCGGGATCGACCTGTCACCGCGGCTACTCGAATTGGCGCGGGCACAATATCCGACACTCGAATTCGAAGAGGGTTCTCTCGAATATCTCGATACCGGCGATGCCGCGCTCGCGGGAATTCTCGTGTGGTACTCGATCATTCATCTGCCGCCGCAACGAATGCCCGCGGTGTTGGCGGAGTTTCATCGGGCACTCGAGCCGGGAGGGCACGCACTGCTCGCGTTTTTCCAAGCCTCCGCTGCCCAGGGGATAGAACCGTTCGACCACAAGGTGATAACCGCCTATCGATGGTCACCGGATCGGCTCACCACGCTGGCCGAACAGGCCGGCTTCACGGCGATCGCCCGGTTGGTCCGAGAACCGGATCCCGGCGAGCGAGGCCGCCAGGCCTATCTGCTGCTGGTCAAGGATCACTGATTCGACCGACGCGGATACCGCACCTTTAGTAAGGTTGGGCGCAGCGCAGAGGGGAGATGGCTGTGCGGCCCGTATCGACATCGTGGTCGATTTTCCCTTTCACCGAAAACCTCAGCGCCACACCGTCGTCAGGGGGCGACAGACCATGGAGCTTATTTCTCCGATCGATGCCGTATTTCTGCTCGCCGAATCCCGCGAGCACCCGATGCATGTCGGATCGTTACAACTATTCGAGGCACCGGAGGATGCGGGGCCCGATTTCGTGCGCCTGACCCATGAGAAGTTGTTGGCGGACAACGAATTCCACCCCACCTTCCGAAAGCGTCCGGCGACCTGGCTCGGCGCCCCGCAACTGGCATGGACCGAGGCCGAGGACGTCGAACTCGCCTATCACCTGCGCCGGTCGGCGCTGCCGAGTCCCGGCAGCTTCGAACAACTGCTCGCGCTGGCCTCCAACCTGCACAGCGCACTGCTCGACCGGCACCGCCCGCTATGGGAAATCCATGTGGTCGAGGGGCTCAACGACGGCCGCTTCGCGCTGTACTCGAAAATGCATCACGCGCTGATCGACGGCGTCACCGCGCAGCGCCTGCTGCAGCGAACGCTCACGAACGATCCCACCGCGAGCGAAACGCCTGTGCCGTGGAATCTGCCCAGGTCCAAGCGCAAGACCGAGCCGTCCAGCTCGCTGCTCGGCTTGCTCAAGCGAAATCTCTTGTCCGCCGCCAATTCCGGGCCCGCGGTGCTGCGGGTGGCCAGGGCCGCACTGGTGCAGCAACAGTTGACCATGCCCTTCGAGGCACCGCGTTCGATGTTCAATGTGCCGATCGGCGGTGCCCGCCGGTGCGCGGTCCGGTCCTGGCCGCTGGAGCGGGTCAAGCAGGTCAAGAAGGCGACCGGGACGACCGTCAACGATGTGGTGCTGGCAATGTCGGCCGGCGCGTTGCGCTCGTATCTGATCGAACAGAATGCGCTACCCGATAAGCCGTTGATCGCCATGGTCCCGGTCTCGCTGCGGGCCGATGAGGACGATGCCGACACCAGTGGCGTGAAGGTCGGCGCGATTCTGTGCAATCTCGGCACCGACATCGCCGATCCGATCGAACGGCTGCGCGTGGTGAGCGAATCGATGCGCCGCAGTAAAGAGGTCTACAACGCACTCTCGCCCGTCCAGACCATGGCGCTATCCGGTTTGATGCTGAGCCCGCTGGCCCTGACCCTGCTGCCCGGCATGCTGTCGTTGACGAATCCGCCGTTCAATATCGTCATCTCGAATGTTCCCGGCCCCAGGGAACCCCAGTACTGGAGCGGCGCTCGCCTGGACGCGTCCTACCCGATGTCGATTCCAATCGACGGTCAGGCCGTCAACATCACCCTCACGACCAATGTCGACAGCCTGGACTTCGGCCTGGTCGGCTGCCGCCGCAGCGTGCCGCGACTGCACAGCCTGCTCGACCACCTGGAGAATTCGCTGGCCGAACTGGAGCAGTCCGCCACCTGAGCCCTCGAATCGCCCGCCCACGGCCCCGATAAGCTGAGCCGATCGACTGGGGACGGGCAGAGACGATGGCGCTTTACGACCACACCGGGCAGAGCTACGCCCGGACCAGGCAACCGGATCCGCGCATCGCCGCGGTCGTCGATGACGCGGTGCGCGGTATGGACTCGGTCGCCAATATCGGCGCGGGCAGCGGTTCCTACGAACCGACCGGCACCGTGATCGCGATCGAGCCGAGCGAGGTGATGATCGAGCAACGCCCGCCGGGCGCCGCACCCGCGGTACAGGCGGTCGCCGAACAGCTACCGATGCACACCGACGCCGTCGATGCCGCCCTGGCCATCCTGACTGTGCACCACTGGACCGACCTTGATCGCGGCATCGCCGAAATGAAACGGATCGCCCGCCGCCGCATCGTCATCCTCACCTGGGATCACACCGTCTACCGCGAATTCTGGCTGGTCCGCGATTATCTGCCCGCCGCGGGCGATACCGATGCGCGCCTGGCTGTCGCGCCGGCGCGCCTGGCCGACCTGCTCGGTGACATATCGATAATCCCGATCCCGGTCCCGCACGATTGTGTCGACGGGTTCGGTGGCGCGTACTGGCGGCGGCCCGAGGCATATCTGGACGAAACCGTGCGCGCCGGTATGTCGATGCTGGCGATGACACCGGCGGCGCTACTCCGGGACGGACTGAGCCGACTTCGCGACGATCTGGCTACCGGCGTATGGGCCCGGCGGCACGGTGAGCTGCTCGGCGAATCCCGGCTCGACCTCGGGTACCGACTCGTCATCGCAGAACTCTGATCTCGTCGGCGGAACGGCTATCACCGGAAAAATAGAACGTGTTACATTCTAGGTCAGGTACCCGCGCCTGCCGGTGGAGTTAGCGCCGCGTCATGGCGATATCTGCGGCGAAAGGCCGAATCGGCAGCGCGGGCCCGTGACCAAATATGCAACCCGTTCCAGCACTCTTCAACCGTTGTGATCCGGCTGCTGAGCAAGTAGGGAGACCAGCACGCCATGCGTACCGAAATCTGCGACCGACTGGGGATCGAATTCCCCATCTTCGCCTTTACCCATTGCCGCGATGTGGCGGCCGCGGTCAGCAATGCCGGCGGTCTCGGCGTGCTCGGTGCGGTCGGCTTCACCGCCGAGGAATTGGCGGTCGAGCTGGCCTGGCTCGACGACCATGTGCACGGTGGGTACGGCGTCGACCTCGTCATCCCATCGAAATACGAGGGCAAGGGGATCGACGATCTGACCCCCGAACAGTTGGAAGCCAAACTGGCGGAGTTGGTTCCGCAGCGGCACCGGGACTTCGCGGAGACGCTGCTCAACGAGCACAATGTCCCGCATCTGCCCGAGGGTGAGCACCACAACCAGCTGCTCGGCTGGACCGCGACCACCGTCGCACCGCAGATCGAGGTGATCCTGCGCCATCCCAAGGCCAAGCTGGTCGCCAATGCACTCGGCACCCCGCCGCCGGATGTGGTCGAGCAGATCCAGGGGTCGGGACGGCTCATCGGCGCACTGTGCGGTTCGGTGAAGCATGCGCTCAACCACAAGCGCGCCGGTCTGGATTTCGTTGTCTGCCAGGGCACCGAGGGCGGCGGGCACTGCGGTGAGATCTCCTCGATGGTGCTGTGGCCGCAGGTGGTCGACGCCATCGGCGATATGCCGCTGCTGGCCGCCGGTGGTATCGGCAACGGCCGGCAGGTCGCCGCGGCCATGGCGATGGGCGCGGCGGGTGCGTGGACCGGGTCGCTGTGGCTGACCGTCGAAGAGGCGAATGTGCCGCCCGCGCAGATGCAGACCTATATCGATGCCTCCAGCCACGACACCGTCCGCTCACGGTCCTGGACCGGTAAGCCGTGCCGCATGCTGAAGAACGACTGGACCGAGGCCTGGGAGGCGCCGGAGAATCCGGACCCGCTGCCCATGCCGCTGCAGATGATGGTGGCTCTGGACGGCGTCAAGCGTGGGCACCGCTATCCGGAGGCGGCCAAGGATGTGAACTTCAATCCGGTCGGTCAGGTCGTCGGCATGATGAACAAAGTGGAGCGCTGCGCCGATGTGATCGCCCGGCTGATCAATGAGTACGTCGAGGCGTGCGACCGCCTGAACAAACTCAATAGCGCTCTGTAGCAACGTGACCGAAGCCGCCCCGGCCGATAGCGGGGCGGCGTTTCCGGCCTCCCGCGGCTGGGTAGCCGTCCAACAGCGCACGCGGTATACAGATGACTCGCACTGTTACAGTGCGAGTGCTCGCGTCAGTTTTGGAGGTCGGCATGTATCCCTGCACCAACCCTCGGTGCGGAAGTCGCGGACATATTGAGCCGGAGTGTCCGAATCTGATGCATGCCGATCTGCCGCAACGGCGAAATCTGGTGGTGCTGGCCGTACTTGCCGTCACGATCGTCACCTCACTCGTGCTCGCCGCTTTCGCCGCGGCACCGCATTGATATCGCTCCCGCCTAGGAATCGGTCACCGAGAAGTCGTAACGCACACCGGTCAGCCGCTCGCCGAGCTGCCACAGTGTGTGCGGTGGTAGGAAAGTGGATCGCACAGCGCCCGACGAAGATATCCGGCGATCTCCAAACTCGGTCCCGCACACGCGTTTTCAGGCACATCCGGCACGATAAGGGCATACAGCTGCGGCAATTCGGCCATGTGATCGGACTGAGCCAGCGCGAACAGGATCGCCTGCGGAATTGCCGCCAGGACACCGCTCACGCCCTTCTCACCGTTACAACCGTAGCGACGGGTCGCGGACAGTCCGGGCTGCGCGGCCACCGCGCAACTGCGATCCTACCGTGCGAGCCCGACGCTCGAGTTCGGCGGTAACAGCAGATTCGCCAGTTGTCGAAACTCGTCGGGTGTATCGGCGCGATGGCTGCGCCCGCCGTCGAACGCAGTACACGCACCTGATAAGTCTCAGACAGTTGGTAAATGTGGCGATCTTGCCCGGCGGGCCGCAAAACCACATCCCGAGCGGCGTTGAGTAACGCGGAGCCAAGAATGGCCCAGACAGCGAGTTCGGAGGAATTGACGGACGATCAAGCGGTCGCCGCGTGCTCCACATCCTCGTCGCACTCGGGCCCGACATCGAGCAATTCCTCGAATCGGGCGATGACCTTGCCGTGATACAGCCCGAACAGATCCTCGAACAATGCGAGCTGCGCATCGGACGGGCCGGAACCGGAATCCCACACCGCCACCAACGCACGCCATACCAGTACATGCAGATCGGCAGCGCCCGCGAAGTATGCCTCGACGGCCTCGGGTACCTCGAGCACCATCTCGCCGATGGAGTTCATGATCGCGCGCTGCATGCTCAGCCCCAGTGCGGTGAGCAGTCGACGGACCAAGCCGATCTCGATGGTCAGGATCTGCTGGAAGTCGGGAATATCCTGCCGGGCAAACGATTCCATGTCATCGATCGCGGTCTTGAGTTCGGCCGGATCGATCTCCTGTTCGCTGCTGGTGTAGGCGAGCAGCGCCTCCATGACGATGCCGCGCTCAACCTCGACGATGTCGTGGAACATCTCGATGGCGACATCCGGCATCGGAACCGAAAACCGAAAGAGGTGCCGATATACATCGATGCCGCCCGCCTCACGGACATCGCGGATCGTGAACCCCTTGCCGCGTCGCGCCTCGACGAATCCGTACGATTCCAGCCGACCGAGGGTCAACTGCGCAGTCGCGCGGTTCATATCGAATTCCTCCGCGACCTGACGGACCGACGGCATCAAATCCCCCGGCTGATACTCCCCTGCGGCAACCCGGCGTGCCAGTTCATCGGCAACGTCGGCGACTACCGTTTGGGATCCCATCGAGATGCCACCTTTCGACTCGGTGTCTAATACGTCCCAGACAGTCTATGCCGTCCGGTGCGAGACTGCACCTGGGTAACGCCGGTCAGGGCGCAGCGTGAGGTGCGGCAGGACAATTCAGCGCGGCGAGGGTCGATCGGCCGAGAGTTCGACGACCTCACGCACGCGCCTATTCGCGATGACGTCCAACGGTAAAACCCCGGTTCGCACCGCCGTTCGCAAGCGGAATCGGCAGCGCTGCCGGCCGCTTTCACGCGCCGCGAGACCGTAGGTGTGGGCAAGCGCGCTGGGCCGACCGAAGGTCGATCGCGAAATCCAGACGCGCACCGCACACCACATCTTCGAGGTGCTCGGCGCGGTGCAGGACGGTGCCACCGAACGCTGTCAGCCGCTTGCCATTTACGAACTCGCACGCCGCCGGATCGCGCCGAGCCCTACAAAATCGCGCTGAGCCGACTCCAGGATTGCGCGCCCACGAAGCTGCCGCGTTCGGTGCATGCGGCGATGGGCGCCAGCATGGGCGAGAAGTGGCGTTGATATTTCCGGGCCATGCGGCGATGGGCGCCAGCATGGGCGAGAAGTGGCGTTGATATTTCCGGGCCATGCGGCGATGGGCGCCAGCATGGGCGAGAAGTGGCGTTGATATTTCCGGGAATTCGCATCCGGGCAATTTCCGGGTGCTGCCGGACGGACGACTCGGCGTCGTCGACTTCGGGGCCCCTGCACACTGGCCGATCGAGGTTTCGAGGAATTCGCTTTCGGCCACTGCGATGCGCTGTTCGACGGCGGGCCAACGGAACTGGAGGCGACGGAACGGCTTCTGCGAACCGGGCCGGATGCTCGATGCCGAGGATCCGTTCCACGAATCGCGCCCGTGCATCGGACCCTTCCGGCACGCGAATTACCCGGTTCACCATGCGCTCGCCGCGCAAACAGGTACTGCGAGCGAAGAATCCGCGGCTGTCGCATGCCCTGCGTCAGGGCACCACGCCCCGCGCTTCACCCCGTTGGCGCGGTCCATGCGACCCTGATCGGTGCGATCGGTCAGTTGGAGACCGAGGGTTCGTTCGATGACGAGGTCGGGCGGTGGCATCCGAGCTTGCGCGAGTTCGTCACCCGGCCCCTCGAGGAGGGCGCGATGCCGGTCGATCTAGCGGGTGGCTCGGCGCAAGCGGGCAGAATCGGTCGCGCAAGGCATCCCAGTCCGCTGAGTACAACCGCGCTGACCTGCCCGGACGCCAGCGACCTTCTGTCTCAGACAGAACGCGCCGATCGGCAGTTGTCTGCGGCGAGCGGCTGACCGGTCGTGTAGGTCCCGGCAGCCGGGCGGCCGACCCAGCCGAGGCCCTGCGGATCGCCGACACCCGCGACGAAGGAATCGCCGATGAAGCACACACGAAGGTCGTTCCGCACCCGGTGATCTTCGCAATCGGTCATCAGGTTCTGGCCACCGCGGGTGGAGATATGTCGTTAGGATCGCCGTGGTTGTCCGGGAGGGATTTGACGTTGACAGGGGTAGCTGAGTCCACGGTGCCGCCGTGGTTCACGGATTTGTTCGCGCATCGGCGCTGGATTCGCCGGGTCGAGCCGTTTCCGCACATCTATGCCAGGGATGTGTTCGTGCCCGAATTCTATGGCCGGTTGGCCGATGAACTGGCGCGGGTGCGCCGGGAGCGGCCGGAGGCATTCGGGCCTGTGGCGGCGGATTACGGCGCGGTCGGGGCATCGCTGGCAGGGTTGCGGGACGGGCCGTTGGCGTTGTTCCTCTCGCGCGAATGGCACGACCTGATCGCCCGCGTAACAGGGGTGGCCACCAGTCGACGGCGACGTCGCGCTCGATGAGTTCGATCCCCATTTCGCACTCAATGTCGGTGTGCCGCTGCGATTGTCGGCGCGCCTGGCGCAACAGAGCTGGCTGCATACCGAGGCCGAGAACCGGGCGCGCAATCGCAATATCGTGAACGTCTCGAGCATTGCGGGTTCGCGGGTATTCCCCGGCGGACAGGCGCTCTACGCGGCATCCAAGGCGGCGCTCAACCACCTGACCCGACATATCGCGGCCGAATTCGACGAGTTCGGGGTGCGTGCGAATGCGATCGCGCCCAATGATTTTCCCGTGACCGTGGCCACCGAACAGGTGGTGCGAGCCATTGTCGAACTCGATCGAGGCGAGATGAATGGGGAAATCTTTACCGTCGGAGTGACCGCCGAAAGTGGGCCGCACGGACTCGGTGCGGACGCCCGCTGACCTACTTCGCCGAATCCGTCGTTCCGGTGAGCTCTTCGGATGAGCCTTATCGGCCCGGACGGATTCGGCAAGACCGTTTACCGACCAGTAGGTCGGAAGCAGCGTAATGCTGTGTATGGTGCGTGCGAACGCAGCAGTTGATCTAGCACGCATCGGTAACTCGCCGGAACGCCCAGAACTCAGCCATCTCGGGAACCGCCGACCCGCAGCGGTAGGTTAGTGCCCACCCACGATCGGCAAAAGGCCCGGAGCGGCGGAGGAGGGCCAGCGAATGCGAGTCGATGGGCGGGATATCCCGGTTACCGGGAGCCTGCTGCAACCGCTGATCCGTCGGACCAGCGACATCATCCGTGTCGTACTCGCGGCACTGTGGGTCGGCGTGGTGGTCGCCGCCTCGCTGATCACTCGGCCCGAGTGGCTGGCACTGGAGCGTTCGGTCTCGAATATCGTCGGTTTCCTCAATCCGGACCAGTCCAATCTGGTGTACCTGGTCTACGGCATGGCGATTCTGGCGCTGCCGTTCGCGATCCTCATCGAATTGATCATCAGCAGGCAGTGGAAGCTGCTCGCGGGGTATGCGGCCGCGGGATTGGTCGCGGGCCTGCTGCTATCGATCACCGGCACGGGATTGTCCGCGCCGCAGTGGCATCTGCAAGTGCCGGATCGGCTCGATACCTTTCTGTCGCAGTTCCTGGACGATCCGCGCTGGATCGCCATGCTCGCCGCGGTGCTGACCGTATCCAGTCCGTGGCTGCCCACCCGGCCCCGGCGCTGGCTGTGGTTCCTGCTGCTCGCATTCGCCCCCATCCATCTGGTGGTCAGCACGGTGGTGCCCGCGCGGGCCATGTTCGGCCTCGCAGTCGGGTGGTTGGTCGGCGCGGTGATCGTACTCGTGGTCGGCACACCGGCGCTCGAGGTGCCGCTGGATGCGGCGGTGCGGGTGCTGGCCAGGCGCGGACATACCGTCACCGCATTCACGGTGCTACGTCCGGCTGGACGCGGTCCGCTGGTGCTCGCCGCGGCCATCGCCGGTCCGGAGCGTGAGTTGACCGTCGAACTGTTCGGCAAGAATCAGCGCAGCTTCGGCGCGTTGCGCCAACTGTGGCGCTGGCTCACCTTCCGCACCAGCGAAACCGCCGCACTGCACGGCTCCATGCACCGCGCCGTCGAGCACCGTGCGCTGCTGGCCATCGCCGTCGGCGAATTGGGTCTGGCCGCTGTGCGACAGGTCGCCGTCGCGGCACTCGAGCGCGGCTGGATGCTGTACGCGCACACCGTGCCGCTGGGCAAGCCGCTCAACGAAACCTCCGATGACGCGCTCGCCGGCGTGTGGAAATCGCTCGCCGCACTGCACCGCGCCCAGATCTCGCACGGCGACCTGCGGCCCGCCGAAATCCGAATCGAGGACGGCGTCACGCTGTTCAACGGATTCAGCAATGCGGAATTCGGTGCCTCCGATAAGCAGCGACAGTCCGATGTCGCGCAGTTGCTGGTCTCGACCACGGCGGTCTTCGGCAAGGAAGCCGCGGTGCGCACCGCCATCGAAACGCTCGGCGAGCAGACGGTGCTCACCGCGGCGAGCCGACTCACCAAGTCCGCCATGCCCGCCGGCATCAAGAAGTCGATTCCGGATTGGGGCGAGGCGGTCTCCTCGGCGCGTGAGGAGGTGCGCAAGCAGACCGGGCAGGACAAGATCGAGGCCGAGCAGATCACCCGGTTCAGCCGCAACCGGATCATCCAGTTGGTGTTGCTCATCGGACTGGTCTATGTCGCCTATCCGTTCATCAGCGCGGTACCGACCTTCTTCTCGCAGCTTCGTACCGCCAATTGGTGGTGGGCGCTGCTCGGGCTGGCGATCTCGGCGCTGACATATATCGGTGCGGCGGCGGCGCTGTGGGCCTGTGCGTCGCGCCTGGCCAGCTTTCGCAATCTGGTGATCATGCAGATCGCCAATACCTTCGCCGCCACGACCACCCCCGCCGGGGTCGGCGGACTGGCCTTGAGCGTGCGCTTCCTGCAGAAGGGCGGACTCGGCGCGGTGCGCGCCACCGCGGCGGTCGCCCTGCAGCAGACTGTGCAGGTGATCACCCATATCGGCCTGTTGATCCTGTTCAGCGTGGCCGCGGGCACGTCGGCGGATCTTTCGCATTTCGTGCCCGACGCCACCGTGCTCTATCTGGCCGCCGGCGTGGGTGTCGGCATCATCGGCACCTTTATGTTCGTGCCGAAACTGCGTCGCTGGCTGAAAAATTCGGTGCGCCCCCAGTTGCAGGAGGTACTGGGCGAACTCGGCGATCTGGCCCGGGATCCGAAGCGCTTCTCGGTGATCGTGCTCGGCTGTGGTGCCATCACGATCGGCCAGGCACTCGCGCTGTGGGCCAGTGTCAAGGCATTCGGTGGTGGCGCGTCGTTCATCACCGTCACCATCGTCACCATGATCGGCGGCACCCTGGCCGCGGCCGCGCCGACACCGGGTGGGGTCGGCGCCGTCGAGGCCGCGCTGATCGGTGGTCTCGCCGCCTTCGGTCTGCCCGCGACTATCGCCGTGCCGTCGGTACTGCTCTACCGCGTGCTCACCTGCTGGCTGCCGGTGTTCTGCGGCTGGTTCACGATGCGCTGGTTGACAGCGAACAACATGATCTGAATTCGGTGGTGCGAAAGCCGATCTCGGAGCTCCGGTCAGCATGTGCTTAAGTGAACCGTTATACGTTTCCGGCCACGTGTCCACAATCGGACCAGATGACCGGATCGACCAGAAGCAAAAGTGCGGATATTGTGCCGTTCCGAACGGATTCGCACAATTTGTACGATAAACGCGGTATTCGCGTTCGGAGGATGCCGATGACCAGCAAAGATCGCCGGGTGCGGCGCACCAAGAGTCTGCTGCAGCGGGCGCTGATCGAGCTGATGATCGAATGCGGCTATGACCGGATCACCTTGCAGGACATTCTGAATCGCGCCGACGTCGGACGCTCCACCTTCTACGCGCACTTCCGAGACAAGGACGATCTGCTGCTGGTCAGCAGTACCGAGTACCTGCGCGCGGCGGTGGCCGATATCGAATCGGCCGCGGATGACCCGGACGCACCGCAACATTCGGATCCGCTCGCACCGCTGTACGCGCTGTTCCGACTGGCATCGGCGAATCCGGAGGTCTATCGGGCGCTACTGGGCCGCCGGGCGACCGGAGTGCTGCTGCGCTCGACGCGGCGCATGGTAGAAGAGATTCTCACCGAACAACTTTCAGGTCGCCTCGAGATGGACGACGACGAATTCGCGGTGACGATGACCTTCCTGTCCTGGGGTGTCGTCGGCCTGCTCGGTTCGATCGCGGATGCGCAACCACCGCTGCCCGCGGCCGAAACCTACCGTCGCCTCGAAGATCTGGTCGGCCCCGGCCTGACGAGCCGGGTATCGCACACCGGACGGGTCCGCCGCGCGGGCCGATGAGCGGTCGACCGCACATCACACCCGATCGGACCGTTCTACCCCCGCGATCGATTCGCTGGTTCCGTCCGAAGTGCACGCGACTCGGCACCAACTCGACGACGGCATCGACGGATTGCGCCCGCGGGCGGGTTACCGGTGCCGGGTGGCCAATGCCTCGACTGCGGCGTAGTCGTGGGCCGCGACGATCTCGATATTGTCGGGGAGGGCATGCAGGCGGTGGATGGTGGCGAAGGCGGCGTCGCGGTCGGCATCGAACAGTTCGCCGGGCATGGGTGCCTTTTCTCGGATCAGCTGGACCTGGAGTTTGTGCCACACCGCGTCACCCGCGAGCAGTACTCGGGTGCCGTCGTCGACCGCGAGCAGGACGCCGATACTACCGGGGGTATGTCCGGCGAGGTCGACGAGCAGCACCGAACCGTCGCCGAACAAGTCCAGGCTGTGCGGGAAGGTGAGCACCGGCGGGCCGTCGAGTTCGAAAGTGTCGAAGGTGCGTCCGCGCAGGGGGCCGCGGACCACGCCGGTGGGGGCATGCGGGCCGTCGAGTGCCCAGGCGCGTTCGACGGCGGGGAGTCGGATGGTCACCGAATCGGGCAGTTCCAGCAGGCCGGAGATGTGATCCCAGTGCAGGTGGGTCGGCACGACGAAATCGATGGTGTCGACGGCGATATCGCGGGCAGCCAGCGCGTCCGAGAGCCCGAGCACCGGCTTATCGGGGGCGACCAGCAACGGAATCGGGAACGGCAGCTCGGGCAGCACCCGATCGTGCACACCCGCGCACAGCGCCGGATCGACCAGGAATCGTGCCTTCGGATGTTCGATCAGATAGGCCGACATGGTCATCGGCAATTCACGCAGGCTGCGCACGCCCTCCGCGACAATCGTGGTGGGCGCGGCCATGCGAGCCTGCATCAAAACGGTGAGCCCGACGGTCACCTTCGGCGGTGGCGGCGCGAGCGGCTCCAGTCCGGCCAGCAATGCGGTATCAGGGCGACGTGGGCGCAGCAGTCGGCCCGGCGTGGCCGCCAGTGCCGTGCAGCAGCGCAGCACGGTCGCCACGGTGGGCGTCCGCTCGGTTCCGGATTCGGGCACGGTGCCACCGTAAGCGATCACGGCAAGCCGCGAAAGAGCGGGGCATGCAGGACAATTCCGGACATTTCACCCGCCTGCTCGGGCTCTGGGAACACCTTGATCGCGTCGATATCTACGGCATAATCGCAGTGGGTACCGGCGTGGGGGCACCAGCCCTCCGGCGACGGGAGGAGGACGGATGGGGCCTGGTCTTCCGGACGGGCAGGATGTTGTCCCGAGCGAGCTGCGAACAGTCGCCAACGGTGTTTCGAAAAGATCCGGTTCGCGACGTGCCGCGCTGCTCAGCGCTGCCACCGCAGCCATCGCCGACCTGCTGAATGTCGATGCCGCAACGGTCTCGACCAGTGCGCCGTTCAGCGATCTCGGGCTCGGCTCGCTGCAACTGGCGCGGCTGACGGCGCATCTGGAAGATGCCATGGGAGTCGAGGTTTCGCTCACCACCCTCTACGACCATCCGGACATCGAGCAGCTTGTCGAGTATTTCGCGGTGCGATGAGCACCGCCGGTAGCGCCTCTGTCCGGCGGTATCCGCCGGTATCGATCGTGGGCATTGGCTGCCGGGTGCCCGGCGCGTCGAATGTGGCCGAGTTCTGGGACATGCTGTGCGACGGCCGGGACGCCATCGGTGCACCACCGCCTGGTCGACCGGGTACGCGACACGCCGGATATCTCACGGACGTCGATGCGTTCGATAACGACTGGTTCGCCATCTCCGGTCGCGAGGCCGCGCTGATGGATCCGCAGCAGCGGCTTGCGCTCGAGGTCGCGGTCGAGGCGCTCGACGATGCCGGAATCGGCTATCGCACCAGGGGTTCCGGGGCTGCCGTTGTCTTCGGTGCGTGCGCCTACGACCACGGCATCGCGGTGCTGGGCTGCGACGGGCACGATGCACCATACGCGGTGACCGGCTCGGCGCTCAGCATCATCGCCAACCGGCTCTCCTATGTCCTCGACCTGCACGGACCCAGTCTGGTGCTGGACAGCGCCTGTTCGTCCTCGCTGGCCGCAGTGGATCTCGCGGTACGCCTGCTGGCCGATGACGCGGTGCCCTTCGCAATCGTCGGCGGGGTGAATCTCGCGCTGCTGCCGCATACCTCGGAGTACCTGGCCGAAGGTGGTTTCCTCGCGCCCGACGGGCGGTGCAAACCGTTCGATGCCGCGGCCGACGGCTATACCCGCGGTGACGGATGCACGGTGGTGGTGCTGCGGCGCACCGCCGATGCGCTGCGCGACGGGCACCGGGTGTATGCGGAAATCCTCGGCACGGCAGTCGGTTCGGACGGGCGCTCCAATGGACTGTACGCACCGAATGGCCGCGCCCAGCAGGACACCATTCGTACCGCGCTGGCACGGGCCGGACTCGATCCACATGATGTCGGGTATGTCGAATGCCACGGCACCGGAACACCGCTGGGTGATGCGGTGGAGGTGAGCGCGCTCGCCGCGGTGGTCGGCAGCGCCGCCGAACCGACCTGGATCGGCTCCCTCAAATCCAATATCGGACATCTGGAGGCGGCCGCTGGAATCACCGGAATGGTCAAGGCGGCGTTGTCCATTCGGCACGGTGTAATCCCGCCGACCATCAATTTCCACACCGAGAATCCACTACTGAAGCTCGCCGAGCACGGACTGCGCGTACCCACCGAACCCGTGTACTGGACCGGCACACCGCTGAGAGCGCGGCGTGCCGGAATCAGCTCATTCGGATTCGGTGGGACGAATGCGCATGTGGTGCTGGGCGGTCTGGAGCCTGAACGTCATCGGAGTTATGAACCGCCCGTACTGCTTCCGGTCAGCGGTCGCGATGATGCCCAGTTGCGGGCGCGCGCATTGCGGTGGGCGGAGTTGCTCGAGGGTGTCCGGGCGAGCGGCATGACGCGAGCCGGCACCAGCAGTTCGTTGCGGACCAGCGGGGGAGATCCCGTACCCGACAGCACCTCGCGCAACGGCCGCACGTGGGAAGGCACCGCACGAGACCACCCCAGCAGCACCTTCCACGAGTGCATACGCCTCACCTTGCCAGACGACGCCACCAGCGCCGCGCACGACCACATCACCGGCAACCCACCAGACGGTACCGGCAGCACCGCGCGGACCAGTGGGACAGACGCCCTACTCGACCGCGCCTCGCAACACGGTATGAGCGGCGTCTCGGGGGACGGTACCGACAACAGAGGAGGTGAGGGCCCCGGCAATCCTGCGCGCGCGGGCATGAGCAGCACTGCGCACGAGGGCATGGAAGTCGCAATCGACGAGATCTCGACGGGCTACTCAGGGACGGGGGATAGCGATCGCGAAGTTCTTCGGCGATTCGCGGCTGCCGCTGCGCGGTTGATTCCCGAGAATTCGTGTGCCGCAGTGGTTTCGCGTGATCTCGACGATGCGGTGGCTCAGTTGCGGGCGTTGGCGGGCGGAGACGTCGGTGCGGCAGTGATAGGGGTGAGTTCGGAGCGGCGGCGCGGTGGCGTGCTGTTCCTGTTCTCTGGGCAGGGTGGTCAGCATGCCAAGATGGGGCGGAGTCTGGCGGCCCGTTATCCGGTATTCGCGAAAACGGTGACCGCTGCCGCGGATGCGATTGCGGCGGCGGGTGGCAGGCGAGTGTGGACGCCGCGCAACGGGTTCGCGCTCAGCGGTACGGCAAGTAACCGGACCACCGCGACGGAATATGCGCAACCGGCGATCTTCGCATTCCAGGTGGCACTGGCAGAATTGCTCGCCGCGTGGGGGATCGAACCCGATGCGGTGGTGGGGCACAGTCTCGGCGAGGTGGCCGGGGCCGCGGTGAGCGGTGCGTTATCGCTTTCGGATGCGGCCCGAGTCGTGGTGCAGCGCAGCCGGATTCTGGCGCGCCTCGACGGGCACGGAGCCATGGCCGTGCTGGAGACAACAGCGGATGAGGCGGTGCGGCTGGTCGAGCCGCTGCACGCCACGGTAGCGATCGCGGCCGTCAACGGACCGCGTTCGGTGGTGATCTCCGGCGCGCCGCGCTATATCGATGCACTGGTCCGCCGGGCCAAGCGCAGACAGATTTTCGCGCAGCGGATCGCCGTCGACTTCGCCGCCCACAGTCCACAGGTCGACGCGCTGCTCCCCGAATTCATCGACGCGCTCGACGGACTCACCACCCAGGTGCCGCGCGTTCCGGTGTACTCCACAGCACGTCGACACGAAACGATCACCACCGCCGTAATGGATGCCCCTTACTGGGTCGAGAATGCCTCGAGAACCGTCGAACTGGCCGCCGCGCTCCAACAAGCCGCCGACGACGGATTCGCAACGG
Source organism: Nocardia citri (assembly GCF_054065835.1). Taxonomy (NCBI): domain Bacteria; kingdom Bacillati; phylum Actinomycetota; class Actinomycetes; order Mycobacteriales; family Nocardiaceae; genus Nocardia; species Nocardia citri. The sequence goes on along the minus strand of NZ_JBSUQM010000001.1, from coordinate 263,681 downwards.
TTCTGGAAATCGCACCGCATCCGGTGCTCACACCCGTCATCCGGGACTTCCCCGAATTCGCCGACGCCACCCATGCGGTAACGACCCGCGACAACGAGGCCGAAGCCTTCCTGACCTGCCTCGGCAAGCTCTACCTCGAAGGCCGCCCCATAAATTGGGCCGCGAACGGCCCCTTCACCACACCCCCACCGCCGCGCCAATGGTCCCGTCGCCACTTCCCACTCATCACCACACGCGATCCCGACACCACCGACGATGCCACCACCAAGCCCGGCACCTGCACCCGAGACGACGCCGCACACAGCCGAGACGTCCAGGACGCAACCATAGGACTCGGCGCCGGTGGTGGCCGCAATATTCACGACGCGAACACCACCACCGGAACCGATGTCGGCCGCGGCCCAGATGGTTTCGATTCGAGCGCGTCAGAGGTCCTCATCGCTGAATCCGAGTTCCCCGCCGAGGATCTGCACGATCACGTCGTGCAAGGCATCCCGACCGTCCCCGCGGTGTTCTGGCTGCTCAGGCTGCTCGGTCTGGCGGGGACCGCACACGTGATCATCGATTTCGTGGTGCATGAGCGCACCGAGCTTGCCGCATTGCCCACCGTCAGCTACCGAGCCCGCGGTGCTGGAAGGTTGCAGGCGGAGGTCACAGGCGCCGGCACGCTGGCTTCGGCACGGTTGGCCGGTGACCCCACACCCGCGGATATCGTCGCATGGATGCGGGTGGTCGACGCAAATCGGGCTGCCCGTCAGCGCATGCGTGTGCTCACGCCAGGTGTTTTCTACGACTCGTTGCGCGCGCGGCAACTCGACTACGGTCCGAGCTTTCGCGCACTGCGCGATATCGCGGCCGGATCCGACTGTGCGGTGGGGTTGTTCGACTCCGCCCCGCTACCGCGTTCGGCGACCCTCGACAGCTGTCTGCAGCTGCTCGCCGCGGCGAGCTGGGACCACCTGCCTGCCGATACCATTGCGCTGCCGATCGGCATCGAATCCGCATGGCTGTCCGCCGAACCGGATCGGGTACTGCTGGAAGCGCATGCGCTCGTGCGTGATCGATCGACGACCGGTCTGACCGGTGACATCATCGGCACCGATCAGCACGGCGTCCCGGTGCTCGCACTGTCCGGTGTCCGAATAGGTTTCGCAACGGTCGAATCGACCACGCAGGCCGGCCCGTTCCGCCATGAAACGTGGATCCCGTTCCAGCACATTCGTCATTTCGCCGAGAACAATGGCTACCGAATCGCGAAGCCGCGGCGTGCCTTGGTTATCGGTGAATCCCAGCTGGCCACCCGGATCGCCAGGGAACTCGACCGCACCCTCCCCACCGAACGGGTCGCTCGGGAACCGGACGCGGCCGGTCCGATCGTCTCCGCCGTACTCGCGGGACGCACGGGCACCGCGAATACGGCAGTCATCGTGATCTGGCCCGCCGAATCCGGCGCGACCCACGCCCATGCCACCGAGTCCGCGAACAGTGTCGCCACGATCGGACGGATACTGGATTTGCTCCAACGTGTCCAATCCGAACACGCCACAGCATCTTTGACGATTGTCCTGCCCTACCCCGGTGCAACCGACCGTCGACAATCCCTTGCGAACGGTCAGCGCAGCTCGACGTCGCCGGGCAATATGATCATTCCGATGGCGGTCGCCGGTTTGGTGCGATCGATGCACCTCGAATCGGGTCGCGACATAAGACTCGTCTGGACCGATACGTCACCGACCGCGGTATCCCGACTACGTGACTTGATCGAGGCCACCATCACAGCGCGTGAGCTCCCCGATGAACTCCGCCTCACCGCCGACGCCATCACCACCCGCCGTTTCGTGCACACGCGCCCACGTTCGACCACCTCAACGCAGATCGACCCCACCGGCACCTACGTGGTCACCGGCGGACTCGGGGCGCTCGGCTCGGTCGCGGTGCGCTGGCTGCTCGATGCCGGTGCTCACGATGTCGTGGTGCTCACCCGCGCTCCTGGACCGGTGCCCGCACTCCTGGACGGACTGGAGGACCGGATCGTCGTAGTGCGCTGCGATGCCGCCGACCGCGGCGATCTCGCCAATGCGCTGAATGATGTTCGCGAATGCGGTTCCACTATCCGCGGCGTCGTCCACGCCGCGGGGGCACTCGAAGACGCCGCCTTCGACGCCGTCACCACCCGCCAACTCGCCCGGATGTTCGCGCCGAAACCCATTGCCGCCAGCAATCTCATCGAACTCACCGCCACCGATCCGACCGATTTCGTGCTGCTGTTCTCCTCGGCCACCGGTGCACTCGGCGCACCCGGACAGGCCGCTTACGCCAGCGCGAATGCCGCAATGGACGCACTCGCCCGCGCCCATCCAGGTCGGCGCGTACAGAGTATCGGCTGGGGCTTATGGGATTCGGGCCTCGCCGAGGACGCGGGCGGTGCCGCACATCTGCGGCGCGCCGGAATCTCCGCGATCGACACCTCACGCGGCATCGAACTACTCGCCCAGACCATGTATTACAACGAGCCCTACCTGCTCGCCTTGGACTACACGCCGACCACCGATCCAAACCCGGTGGCCACCCGCCTGCGCAACCTGCTCACCGACCAACCGCCGACAACCGACCCCGCACCCTCGAATCCGGTATCTCGGCAGCACTATCCGATCGAACCACTCACCGCGACCATCCGCACCGTCCTCGCCTCAACCCTCGACCTGGCCTCCGACCAGCTCGACCCGGAAGCCGACTTCAACGATTTGGGTCTGAGCTCACTGCTCGGCATAGAAATGCGCCGCCACCTCGAGTCTCGTCTCAATATCCGCATCTCGACCGCCGAACTGTTCCAATACCCGACCATTACCGCACTCGGCGCCGCTTTGGCCGACCGAGTCGCGGCCACGAGATCCGACGGTGTGCGGTGACCTCGCCGAACACGAGGCGCCAGACCGATGTCGTGGCCGCACGGGTCGCCGGTTGGGTGCGAACCAAGCCCAACGACAATGCGTACACCGAATTGCGTTATCGCGGAATGGATTGCACTCCCGTCACGTCGACCTACCAACAGCTGCACTACGCAGCGGGCGCCGAGGCGCAACGGCTCAGGGCGACCACTGATCCCGGCGACCGAGTGGCGATCCTGTGCGCGCACGGAATCGACTACGTCATAGCCTTTCTCGCTTGCCTCTACAGCAATCGCATTGCGGTGCCGCTGTTTGCGCCGACGGGTAGGAAAAACCTGGCTCGACTCGAGGGTGCACTCACCGACGCCCGACCCACCTCGAGCCTGATCTCAGCCGCCGACATCACCACCAGCGAACTCCTCGGTCCGGCCCTGGGACAGGTGCTGAAACTCACGCCCGATACCGCCCCTGCGGACGATCCGATCATCGATGCCATCCGAACCGAAACGGCCTACCTGCAGTACACCTCCGGATCGACCAGGACGCCGGCGGGCGTGGCAGTGAGCCACGCGAATCTCGCTGCGGCACTGGAACAGTTGTGGACCGCGGTGCCCGCCGTGCGCACCGGCCCCATCGTGTCCTGGCTCCCGTTCTTCCACGATATGGGCCTGATCCTGGCCTTATCATTGCCGCTCTACTCCGGCGTCCACGGCGTCACCATGGCACCGGTGGAATATGTGAAACGCCCCATCCGCTGGCTACGCGCCCTCAGCGACTACCGCGCGGGCGCCACGGGTAGCCCCAATTTCGGTCTGACCCTTGCGGTCTCGGCAACGACCCCCGAAGAACGCGCGGGACTGAACCTATCCGGCCTCGACGCACTGCTCAACGGCGCCGAACCAATCCGCGCCGAAGCCCTGACCGATTTCACTGAAACCTTTGCCCCCTACGGATTCCGGCACCACGCCCACACACCGGGCTACGGCTTGGCCGAGGCCGCACTCACGGTCACCGTATGCGATCAGTTGGATGAACCCATCGCGCATCGATTCGACCGTATCGCCTTGGCGCAGGGCCGCGCACAGACCGCGGCGGCAGGTATCCCGCTCGTCGGGTGCGGTGTACCCGCAGGCCAGCGCGTTGCGGTGGTGGAGCCGAGTGAAAACACCGAGGTCGCAGCGGGCACCGTCGGCGAGATCTGGGTCCACGGCCCCAATGTCTGCGCCGGGTACTACAACAGTCCGATCGCCACCGCGGCGACCTTCCGGGCCGGCCTGTCGGGCGGCGACGAATCCTGGCTGCGCACAGGCGATCTCGGCTTCTGGTACGAAGGCCATCTCTATATCGCGGGCAGGCTGCAGGATCTCATTGTCATCGACGGCCGCAATCACTATCCCGACGATATCGAATCCACGGTTTCGGACTGCGCGCCCGAGTTACGCGTCGGTCACGTAACCGCATTCGGCCACGATGACGGTCACCGCGAGGATCTGGTGGTCGTCGCCGAACTCGCGGATCCGGCCGCCACCGGATCAGCGGAGCTGGCCCGCCGTATCCGCAATGCCATCGCGGCCGCCCACGAGGTGACACCGGCAGCCGTCGTCCTGGTCGAGCCGGGTCGGATCCCGAAGACCTCCAGTGGGAAACTGCGCCGCGGCGAATGCCGAGCGCTCTACGGGACCGGCCACCTGACCGGGCCGTAGCGCAAACACCGCCAATCTCCCCCTGCGCAACCACATCGAGCGCGATGATGTGCGAATGACGACCGCAAGCATCCCCGTGACATGGAAAGATCTGCCGGACGAACACGATTACCCAGCGGCAGCGGATTATCTGGAGTTGCTTGCCGCACCGGATGTGATCGACACGGTGATCGCGGAACTACGCAAGGTACCGATCGTGCACAAGAAGGCCAAGGACATCCTGCGAGCGGCCGGACTCGAACTGCTGTCGGCCGATAATCCGTATGTCCGCCGCGATCTCATCAAGATCAATAACCGCAAGTCGCTCTCCCCGATCCTGCTGGTGCGCGGCGATTTCCGCACCGGTGTGCCGATGGTGATCGCCGATGGCTACCACCGGGTCTGCGCCGTCCACTGGGCCGATGAGAATATCGCCATTCCGGCGAAGATCGCCGGAATGCCGCAGTGACCTTCGCCACCCTCGCCCTGGTCATCACGCTCGGACTGTCCGGTCCGCTGCTCGCGCTGCGGCAGACCTGGCACCTACCGGTGATCCTGGGTGAACTGCTCGCGGGCATCGTCTTCGGCACCACCGGATTCGGCGTCCTGCACACCGGCGAGCCGATCTTCACCTTTCTCGCCGATATGGGTTTCGCCGTGGTCATGTTCGTCGCGGGCACCCATGTCCCAGTGCGCGATCCGGCCGTGCGCTCCGCACTCGGCAAGGGCGCGGTCCGGGCCGTGCTGGTCGGATCGCTCGCCAGCGCAGCCGGTTTCGGGCTGGCCCGCTGGTTCGGCACCGGACACGGCGCGGTCTACGCGGTGCTGATGGCGTCCTCTTCGGCGGCACTGGTGCTGCCGATCATCGATTCGCTCGGCCTGCGGGGTGAACCGGTCCTCGCCCTCACGGCTCAGGTCGCGATTGCCGATACCGCGTGCGTGGTGGCGCTGCCGCTGGTGATCGATCCAGCGAATGCGGGTCGTGCGGCACTCGGCGCCGTCGCGGTCGCGGCGGCGGGAGCGGTGCTGTTCCTGGTGTTGCGCGAGCTGGAGCGGTCGGGGCGGCGACGGCGCGTGCACCGGCTGTCCGAGAATCGCAAATTCGCTCTGGAACTGCGGGTCAGTCTCGCGGTGCTGTTCGCCTTGTGTGCGCTGGCAACCCAGACTCGTGTCTCGATCATGCTCGCCGGATTCGCCGCCGGACTCGCGGTCGCCGGCATCGGGGAGCCGCGTCGCGTGGCCCGCCAACTCTTCGCCATCAATGACGGCTTCCTCGGCCCGCTGTTCTTCGTCTGGCTGGGCGCCCGGCTCAACCTGCGCGAATTCGGCGATCACCCGCAGCTGATCGGACTCGGCTTCGCACTCGGGATCGGCGCGATGCTGGTACACCTGAGCACCCGGGTCGCCGGAGCGCCGATCGCCTTCGGCACGCTCGCGGCGGCACAGGTCGGCGTCCCGGTCGCCGCCGTCACGGTCGGCTCACAACTACACGTCCTGGTACCCGGCGAAGCATCCGCGATGATGCTCGGCGCCTTGTGCACCATCGCCGCCGCCGCACTCGCAGCCGGTCGAATCGCAGCCGCCGGCGTTCGCACGAGCGGAGCAGCGGCACGAATCCACCAAGGCGACAACTGATTTCGCGAGCACAATGGGGTAACGCCCAAACTCAGCCGCAATCCCAACGGTCAGCCCGTGACGGCCGTTGCTCGGCACCGACGACCGGCAAAATATTCGGGGAGCCGGGGGAACGCAGGCGGTCCGTCTCGCGACGTTCCCGTTTGGTGGGTCGACCGGAGCCGCGGTCGCGGCGCGGCATGGCCGCGACAATCTCTCGGGGCGGTGGCGGTGGGCTGCGGTCGATCAAGCACTGTGCGGCGATCGGAGGGCCGACGCGCTTGGTGATGACGCGCTCCACGACGACGATGCGCTCAACGCCACCAGCGCGGATGCGAACCTCGTCACCAGGACGAACCTGCTGGGCCGGCTTGGCCGCGACACCGTTCACGCGGACGTGGCCACCGCGGCAGGCTTCCGCAGCGGCGGACCTGGTCTTGAAAAGACGCACCGCCCACGTCCAGGAGTCCACGCGGGCCTGGTTCGGGGCGGTGTTCTTAGTGGTCGGTTGGGCGGGTGCCACCCTTAGACCATACGGCGTGCCGTCACAACCATGTCGGGGCGCAGGGGGGTGTAGGACACCGGCTGACCGGACTGGACCGCATTGAGCAGCTTGCCATCGCCCGCGTACAGGCCGACGTGGCCACCGCCGTTGGTCACCACGATATCGCCGGGCTGCAGGTTCTCGTACGCGACCGGCGCACCGACGTGCGACTGCTCGAAGCTGGTGCGCGGCAGTTCGATTCCGGCCTGCTTGTAGGCCCACTGAACCAGACCCGAGCAGTCGAAGCTGAACGGTCCGGACGCACCCCAGGAGTACTGCGCGCCGATCTTGGACTTGGCGGCGTCCAGCGCGATGTCACTGGCAGTGCTCTGGTGGAACATCTGCGGCATCGCCGGGGCGAGGAGACCGGGGAGCGACGGCGCGGCCTGCGGTGCGGCGGCCTCGGGCGCGGGCGCGGCGGGCATCGAGGCGAGCGCCTGGGTCAGCTGCTTACCCAGATCCTGGGCCTGCTGATCGAATTCCGGCGGAACAGGGACGTCGAAGTCGCCGACCCCTGGGATGTTGATGGTGGCTGCCATTGCGGGGATCGCGGGCATCGCACCAGTGGATGCGGCGACCGCGCCCATGACGAGCGCACCCTTGACGGAATTCGGTAGCCGCGATTCCCGCTGCAAGCTGTGTTTACCCACCGAGCCGAGTCTCCGATCTTCTGCTCTCCCGCCGACCGGGTCAGCTGTCGAGTTCGGACCGGCAGAACGGCCCCAACTCCCAGTTGAATCTCTGGGTCCCGGTACGGCAGCCGGATTTGGTGGCCCCGACAGCCGTTTTGGCGGTAACTCAGTGGCGCCGCTTCTCTTCCGAACCGACAGACTCCACTAAGTCACGAAGAGATTACGACCAGGACGCGATGTTGTCCAGCCCACAGACCAGCATCTTCGAGGATGATCGGAAACTCCCAGGACGAACGACCGGGCTGTGACACATTCGGATGGTCACGACACGGTATCGGCGTCGCAGCCGCGTGTTATCGAATCGAGTTCCGATCGGAAGCGACACCGCGCCTACCGGATTCGTGGACCGGCGGCTACTCGCCGGATCCGGCGCCCTCTTTACCGAGCGCGCGCTCCAGTTCATCGATCCGCCGCCGCGCATCGGCAAGGCCGACCTCGAGCTGACCGAGCGTCACCACCAGCGGTCCCACCGCGAGATCCGCGACGAGCTGTGGATCATCGAAACCCTGATCGATCGCGGCCAGGATATTGGAGCGGATGCGGGCGGCCGCGGTGGCGGCGGCGGGAACCTTCCAGGACTCGACGACCTCGGCCGTGGTGGGGAGTGGTTCCTCGGACATACCCCTCCATTCCGGTACTGGACGGTTCACCGAACCGCTATCAGCGTAGAGACTTTCGCGGCGATGGCAATAGTGTCAGTTCCAGCATGCGACCGTTTGCTAGCAATATCTAGGACACGCCGTATACATGGCCAGATTCAGCTGACGAGACGCGCTACGGTGTCTGGGCATGGACCCCGTGCGGAATCCGTATGCTCCCGGAGCCGGACAGCGCCCACCCGAACTCGCCGGGCGCGATAAACAACTCGAGGCGTTCGACATTGTGCTGGAGCGGATCGCGCGTGGCCGGCCGGAACGCAGCGTCATGCTCACCGGATTGCGCGGCGTCGGAAAGACCGTGCTGCTCAATCAACTTCGCTCCGCTGCGGGTTCGCGCGGTTGGGGCACCGGCAAGATCGAGGCCCGCCCGGATCAAGAACTGCGCAGGCCACTGTCGTCCGCGCTGCATATGGCCGTCCGCGCGATCGCCATGGCACACCGCAATCAGGAGCGTGTCGACGACTTCCTCGGCATACTCAAGGCTTTCGCGCTGCGCTCGACTGCTGACAAGAGCATGCGGGACCGCTGGCAGCCCGGTATCGACGTGCCCGCGGTCACCGGTCGCGCCGATTCCGGCGATATCGAGATCGACCTGATCGAACTGCTCAAGGAGGCGGCCGCACTGGCCAGCGATATCGGCGTCGGCATCGCGGTCTTCATCGACGAGATGCAGGATCTCGGTCCCGCCGACATCTCCGCAATCTGCGGCGCCTGCCACGAATTGAGCCAGGACACTGCACCTTTGATCGTGGTCGGCGCCGGACTGCCGCATCTGCCCGCAGTACTGTCCGCCTCGAAGAGCTACTCCGAGCGACTGTTCAGCTACCACCGCATCGACCGCCTCGACCGCGAATCGGCGGATCAGGCCCTCATGGCACCGGCAGAGCGCGAGGAGGTGAAGTTCACCGAGGAAGCGCTGGATGCCTTGTATCAGCGGGCGGATGGCTATCCGTACTTCGTGCAGGCCTACGGCAAAGCGGCCTGGGATCAAGCGCCGGAGAGCCCGATCACCGCCGAGGATGTCGAGGTGGCGGCACCGAGCGCCGAAGAGGAACTGGCCGTCGGATTCTTCGGTTCCCGATACGAGCGCGCGACCCCGGCCGAACGCGAATATATGCGCGCCATGGCCGATTTGGCGGGCGATGACGGCCCGGTGCCGACCGCCGCGGTGGCCAATGAACTCGGCCGCAAACCCGCCTCGCTCTCACCGGCCCGCGACGGTTTGATAAAGAAAGGCCTGATCTATTCCGCCGAGCGCGGCACCATCGGGTTCACGGTGCCGCACTTCGGTCGGTATCTGCGCAGCGTGTAGGCGAACGGCTCAGAACGACGAGGGGGAGTGGACAGCGGTAGTCGCAATTCCCCTGCACCGCGCAGGCATGACGCATCGACCGCCGGGCCGATCACGCCGTGATCGTAAATGCCGGCGCCCCGCTGGAAGTTCCGCACCGCCGCCTTGGTCTTCGGACCGAACCTACCGTCGACATCGACCCGCTATTGCCGTAGCTGAAGGTCACGAATGCGTGGACCGCCGCGACACACGGCTCCTGATTGCGCACCTCTGGCGGAGTGTCGGCTTGGCGACCAGACACTGACCGATGGGCGCGCCGGGTACTGGAACCTCGGCATGTGCGGGCGCCGCGATGGCGGCGCTTCCAGCCGCCGCGGCGACTCCGATGACCACCTGGGCAATCATCCGGCGAATCCGCTGAACGCCGGAAACGCCCTGCGTCGAGAAACTCCGACACCCCGGCGCGCGGCAGGTGTCAGCGGTGCATCCGCCCTTATATCAAGATCATTAAGAGATTGATCGATAATGCTCCACCTCGACATCTACCGGCCGGTAACAAACCCTCCTACACTCTTATGTGATCCCGATCACGTCCGAGGAGGACATCATGGCGACTACCGCGAAAGTCGACGCCACCGAAGAACAGGCCCGTGCACTGGTCGAGGAGTCTCGCGAAACCGGCTGGGCCAAACCATCGTTCGCCAAGGAGATGTTTCTGGGACGATTCCGGCTCGATCTGATCCACCCCTATCCCCAGCCCAGCGACGAGGATGCCGCGCGCACCGAGGCCTATCTGGCCCGGCTGCGGCCGTTCTGCGAATCGCTGGACGGCAGCGTCATCGAGGCGGAGTCCAAGATTCCGGACGAGTACGTCAAGGGCCTGGCCGAACTCGGCTGCTTCGGCCTCAAGATCCCGGAGGAATACGGCGGCCAAGGCCTTTCCCAGGTCGGCTACAACCGGGCCTTGATGCTGGTCGGCTCCGCGCACCCCAGCCTCGGGGTCCTGCTCTCGGCACACCAGTCGATCGGCGTACCGGAGCCGCTGAAGCTCGCGGGTACCCCTGAGCAGAAGGCCGAATTCCTGCCCCGCTGCGCGGCGGGCGCGGTCAGCGCATTCCTGCTCACCGAACCCGATGTCGGCTCCGATCCGGCCCGCATGGCCAGCACCGCGACACCGACCGAGGACGGCGAGGCCTATGAGATCAACGGTGTGAAGCTGTGGACCACCAATGGCGTGGTCGCCGAACTGCTGGTGGTCATGGCCCGGATACCCAAGAGCGAGGGTCACCGCGGCGGCATCTCGGCCTTCATCGTCGAGGCCGATTCACCCGGCATCACCGTCGAACGGCGCAATTCGTTCATGGGCCTGCGTGGCATCGAGAACGGGGTGACCCGGCTGCACAACGTCCGGGTCCCCAAGCGCAATCTGGTCGGTCGCGAGGGCGACGGCCTGAAGATCGCGCTGACCACGCTGAACGCGGGACGACTCGCCATACCGGCACTGTGTACGGCCGCCTCGAAGTGGTCGCTGAAAATCGCCAGGCAGTGGTGCACGCAGCGGGTGCAGTGGGGTCGGCCGGTCGGCGAACACGCGGCGGTCGGGGAGAAGATTTCCTTCATCGCGGCCACCACCTACGCACTCGAGGCCGCGCTCGACCTTTCGGCCACCATGTGCGACGAGGCCCGCAACGATATCCGCATCGAGGCCGCCCTGGCCAAGCTCTGGGCCAGCGAGATGAGCTGCCGAATCGCCGACGAACTCGTGCAGATCCGCGGCGGGCGCGGTTACGAGACCGCGGCTTCGCTGAGGGCCCGCGGTGAGCGCGCGGTCGGCGCCGAACAGCTGGTCCGCGATCTGCGGATCAACCGCATTTTCGAGGGCTCCAGCGAAATCATGCGGCTGCTGATCGCCAGGGAGATGGCCGATGCGCATATGGCGGCCGCAGGTGCGCTGGTCGATCGGAACGCGGAGCTCAAGGACAAGGCCAAGGCCGCGCTCGGCGCGGGTGGCTTCTATGCCAAGTGGTTCCCGCAGCTGGCCGTTGGCACGGGTACGGTGCCCGCAACCTATGCCGAATTCGGCCCGCTGGCGCGGCATTTGCGCTTCGTCGAGCGCAGCGCCCGCAAGCAGGCCAGAGCGCTGATGTACGCCATGGCGCGCTGGCAGGCGGGTCTGGAGTACCGGCAGAACTTCCTTGGTCGCATCGTCGATATCGGCGCGGAGTTGTTCGCGATTTCGGCCGCCTGCGTGCGCGCGCAGGCGCTGCGGACAGCGGGCGCGCCGGAGGCCAAGGCCGCCGAGGAACTCGCCGATACCTTCAGCAGGCAGTCGCGGATTCGGGTGAAGAAGTTGTTCGACGAACTGTGGGACAACACCGATGACGACGATCGCACCCTTACCCGCAATGTCCTGGACGGCCGCTACCAGTGGCTGGAGGAGGGCATCTTCGATCCGAGCGAGGGCACCGGGCCGTGGATCGCGGAATGGCAGATGGGTCCGTCGACCGAGACCAACCTACTTCGACCGTTCCTGCCGTCGACCCGTAGCCACGCGGGCACCTAGCTATGCGCGCAGCCACTGCGAGCCGCCACTCATTCGTGGTGGCGGCTCGTTGCGTGCGAGGTATTCGCATTTCTCGGGAAATCCCTAGACAACTAAATAATCTTGATACTCCGACGTGGTGACCCGCCCGATAACAATCTCTAGCAGATTCTAGAAAATTTGATCAATTACCCAATAGAAGGCAACGCAGCGGTCGATCATAGACATCTACCTGAATCCAGCGTCCGACTTACTCGTTCGTAGACGCACCGATCGACCAGGTCGTAGGCATGCACATGTCGATCAGTGGCGTCAGTTGGACAACGCGTACATAACGAGCGGTATGGTGCGCTAACGCCACGGGAATCCAAGTCGACAACCGGGCAAGAACGCTCCGCAAGGGTGTCCTACGAGGCACAGGAGAACCTTCATGTCCACGACCATCGCCCACCGGGCCGCCGACCACGACGGCCATCGGATCACGGTGTCGGCCGACGACGGCACCCCGATCGCGGTCCGCACCTTCGGCTCCGACAACGCCCGCCTGACCGTCGTGTTCGTGCACGGTCACTGTCTGCGCGCGCAGTCCTGGTCATTCTTGCGCGATCAGTTGTTGCGGCACTGGGGGACGGTCGTCGGCGAAGCGGACGGAGCGGGTAAGCACAGCGCGACAGTCCTCGGCGAACCCGATGGAGTGGGCATGTACAGCGCGACCGTTGTCGGCGAAGTCGTCGGAACGGGCAAGTTCAGCGGGTCGGCGGATGTGCGGATGGTCTTCTACGACCACCGTGGACACGGCGAATCCGGCGTCGCCCATCCCTCGACCTACACCATCGATCACCTCGCCCACGACCTCGACGCCGTGCTGCGGTCGGTCGCGCCGACCGGTCCGATCATCCTCATCGGACATTCGATGGGCGCGATGGTCACCCTGGCCTACTCTCGGCTGTTCCCGGCGACCATCGGCACCCGGGTGGTCGGTGTCGGGCTGATCGCCGGTGCGGCCAATGGCATCACCGAGGTTGGACTCGGCCGTTTCCTGAATCGGCATGCGGTGAACTCACTGCAGGTCGCGGCGTTGCGGGCGCCCCGGTTCATGCGGGCCTCCAAGCGGCTGTCCCGCCGGATCTTCGAGCCGATCGCCCGCGAGGCGAATATGGGTACCAAGCGGACGAATCCGCGCATGGTCGCGGTCGCCGCGGCGATGATGAACGACACGCCGCTGCTCACCATGTCCAGCTTCCTGATCTCGCTGATGACCTTCGACGAGACCGCGTCGCTGCGTCGACTCGGCAACATTCCGGCGCTGATACTGGCCGGTTCGGCCGACATCGTGGTGCCGTTCGCGCATTCGGTGGTACTCGCCTCGCAACTGGCGGGCGCCGAACTGGTCCGCCTCGAGGGTGCCGGGCACAGCGTGCATCTGGAGCGGGCCGAGGAGGTGGCGGTGTCCATCGTCGCCCTGGTCGACCGGGTTGTCGCCGCCATGCACGGTCAAGGCCCCGGGTACGCCACCGCCAGCTGACCGCACGGCTCGTCGGAACTCACAACAACCGATTGGCCGAACCCGGCAACAGACGGGTGAACAACCGAAATTGTGGGCACTACGAGCCAAAATAGAATTTCTCGCGTACTGTGTTGTAGATCACGTTGTGTGGTGAGTCACACGAATCGGTAGAGCGCGGTCCCAGGCAGGCAGACGAGGAACCACCCGCTACCCATCGAGTTCGTCTGTCCGCCAAGGAATACAGGAGGTATCGATGACACGCAGCGAAATCGCGGAACTCCGCTACGCGGTCGGCCAGCTCCGGCAATCCATCGGCACACTGCGCTCCCACTACGGCGACGCCAATTCGGTGCGGCGACTGGAGAACGACCTCGAGCGGCTCGTGATCGATGCCGATGAAATCGAGCAGTCGCCGCCGCAGGAGATCGTGCGCCGTCCACAGGAGACCATCTACGTGCCGGACAGCAAATCCGACGAAGCGGCGTGGATGGGCGCACAGGACGAGGGCCTCGGATTCCACTCCCGCCCGCGCACGAAATAAGCTCCCCACCCTTTGCCGATCGTCGGGCACGCCACAATGTCGGTCGCGGACTGCGGTCGGTAACTCGTCGGCTTTGCGCGTGCCCGACGAGTTACCCCATGTCTTCGCGAAATCAGTTGTTGCGTTGGCCGCGTCGAGTGGGGCCGACGCGCTGCCCTAGCCCGACTGCGGCGTCGTCGGCGCCGAGCTGGTGCCGGGGTCGCGCTCCAATGCTCCACCAGCGCAAGCACTTCCATAATCACAGCCGCGGCGAACACGCCCGCAGTCCGCGGCCGCGGCGGCGGTCGATACGGAATCAGGCGACCGCGGCCGGCGATCGATAGGGCTTCGTAGCCGATTCGCCACCCTGCGCGGCGACCAAACCTGGATCGAATGTGGCGGAAATCACGGTCCTCGAGGTGGGGTGGCTTTGTCGGGACACCGCTCGAGCGATAGCTGACGTGTCGTATGGTGCTCAGCATCACATTCGACTGCGGAGGTCACGGGGACCATCCGCACAGCAGATCAGCGAGGCATCCACCTGTGAGTGCCGCACCGACCGCCGCCCCGGAAACGGGCACCGGCGTCTTCAGCAAGACCAGGGCCGCCATCTCCGCGCGCACACTGCGCACCGACCGGTGGTGGGTCCCACCGCTGGGGACGGCCGTTGGACTAGCCGCTTTCGTCATCTACGCGACCATCAGATCGTATGTGCGAACGGCATATTGGGTTCCGGAGTACCACTACCTGACGCCGTTCTACTCACCGTGTGTGAGTAGCGACTGCGTCGAGGGTTCCAGCCACTTCGGCGCGTGGTTCGGCCACATCCCGGCGATCCTGCCGCTGGGCTTCCTGGTGCTGCCGTTCCTGCTCGGGTTCCGGCTCACCTGCTACTACTACCGAAAGGCCTACTACCGCGCGGTGTGGTTCTCCCCGCCCGCGTGCGCGGTCGCCGAACCGCACGCCAAATACACCGGCGAGACCAAACTGCCGCTGATCATCCAGAACGCGCACCGCTACTTCTTCTATGTGGCCGTACTCGTTTCGCTGATCAACACCTATGACGCGATCACCGCGTTCCACGGCAAGACCGGCGGCTTCGGCTTCGGTCTCGGCAATATCGTGCTGACCGGCAATGTGCTGCTGCTGTGGGCCTACACCCTGTCGTGCCATTCCTGCCGGCACATCATGGGCGGCAAGCTCAAGCACTTCTCGGCGCACCCGGTGCGGTATTGGTTCTGGACCCAGGTCTCCAAGCTCAATACCCGCCATATGGCGCTGGCCTGGACCACCCTCGGCACGCTCGTGCTGACCGACTTCTACGTGATGTTGGTTGCCAGCGACACGATTTCGGATCTGCGGTTCATCAACTGACCGCCTTCACAAACCAGGAGTTTCGCGGCCATGCCAGAAGTGGAACGGCACAAATACGACGTCGTCGTCATCGGTGCCGGTGGCGCCGGACTGCGCGCGGTGATCGAAGCACGTGAACACGGTCTTTCCGTCGCGGTGGTGTGCAAGTCGTTGTTCGGCAAGGCACACACCGTGATGGCCGAGGGCGGATGCGCCGCCTCGATGGGTAATGCCAATGAAAAGGACAATTGGCACACCCATTTCAAGGACACCATGCGCGGTGGCAAGTTCCTCAACAACTGGCGCATGGCCGAATTGCATGCCCAGGAGGCACCCGACCGGGTGTGGGAACTGGAAACCTATGGCGCGCTGTTCGATCGGACCGCAGACGGCCGGATCAGCCAGCGCAACTTCGGTGGCCACACCTACCCGCGGCTGGCGCATGTCGGTGACCGGACCGGACTGGAGATCATCCGGACCATGCAGCAGAAGATCGTTTCGCTGCAGCAGGAGGATTTCGCGGCGACCGGCGACTACGAGGCGCGCATCAAGGTTTTCGCCGAATGCACCATCACCGAATTGCTCAAGGACGGCGACCGGATCGCCGGTGCGTTCGGCTACTGGCGCGAGTCCGGACGGTTCGTGCTGTTCGAATCGCCCGCCGTGGTGGTCGCGACCGGTGGCATCGGCAAGTCCTACAAGGTCACTTCCAATTCGTGGGAGTACACCGGTGACGGCCACGCGCTGGCACTGCGGGCCGGCGCGACGCTGATCAATATGGAATTCCTGCAATTCCATCCGACCGGCATGGTCTGGCCGCCCAGTGTGAAGGGCATTCTGGTTACCGAGGGTGTGCGCGGTGACGGTGGCGTGCTGAAGAACACCGAAGGCAAGCGGTTCATGTTCGACTACATTCCGCCGGTCTTCAAAGGGCAGTACGCCGAGACCGAGGAGGAAGCCGATCAATGGCTGCGCGATAACGACTCCGCCCGCCGCACACCGGATTTGCTACCACGCGACGAGGTAGCCCGCGCCATCAACTCGGAGGTGAAGGCGGGACGCGGCACCGAACACGGCGGCGTGTATCTGGATATCGCTTCGCGGCTGCCCGCCGAGGAAATCCGGCGGCGGCTGCCCTCGATGCACCATCAGTTCAAAGAACTTGCGGACGTGGACATTACGAAGGAGCCGATGGAAGTCGGCCCGACGTGCCACTACGTGATGGGCGGAATCGAGGTCGACCCGGATACCGGTGCGGCGACCGTGCCCGGCTTGTTCGCCGCGGGTGAGTGTTCCGGCGGTATGCACGGCTCGAACCGGCTCGGCGGCAATTCGCTATCCGATCTGCTGGTATTCGGCCGGCGGGCCGGCCTCGGTGCCGCGACCTACGTCGAAGAGCTTTCCGAGCGCCCCGCGATCGCCGATGCCGATATCGATGCCGCCGCGAAAGCCACTGTGGCGCCGTTCGATCCGCCTGCGGAGGGGACCGGGGAGAACCCCTACACCCTGCACACCGAACTGCAGCAGGCCATGAACGATCTGGTCGGCATCATCCGCAAGGAACACGAATTGCGGGAGGCCATCGGTCGACTCGCCGAACTACGGACCCGCTTCAACAGTGTGACGGTGGAGGGGCATCGGCAGTTCAACCCCGGCTGGCATCTGGCCCTCGACCTGCGCAATATGCTGCTGATCAGCGAATGTGTCGCGCAGGCTGCCCTTTTGCGCACCGAGAGTCGCGGCGGGCACACCCGCGACGACTTCCCCGCCATGGATCCGGACTGGCGCGACAAGCTGCTGGTGTGCGCGATCGATCCCGCCGATGCGGACGGACCGGTGCCCGGTGTGCGGGTCACCCCGGAGGACCAGATCCCGATGCGAGCCGATCTGCTCGCGCTCTTCGATTTGAATGAGCTCGAAAAGTATTACAACCCGGCTGAACTCGCCTCCCATCCGGAAGGTTCGATTTCGGCCACGGAAGGCGGGGCGTAGGAATGGGTTACGACGCCAAATTCCGCGTGTGGCGCGGTGATATCGACGGCGGGGAACTGCGCGACTTCACCGTCCAGGTGAACGATGGCGAGGTGGTGCTCGACATCATCCACCGGCTGCAGGCCACCCAGGCGCCGGATCTCGCGGTGCGGTGGAATTGCAAAGCCGGTAAATGCGGTTCGTGTTCGGCCGAGGTGAACGGTCGGCCGCGGCTGCTGTGCATGACCCGGATGTCGACCTTCCAGCCGGACGAATTGATCACCGTTACGCCGATGCGTACCTTCCCGGTGATCCGTGATCTGGTGACCGACGTGTCGTTCAACTACCAGAAGGCGAGGGAGATACCGTCTTTCACGCCGCCGGACGATTTGAAGCCGGGCGACTACCGGATGCAGCAGGTCGATGTGGAGCGCTCTCAAGAGTTCCGCAAGTGCATCGAATGTTTCCTGTGCCAGAACACCTGTCACGTGGTCCGCGACCACGAGGACAACAAGGAGGCGTTCGCCGGTCCGCGCTTCCTGATGCGGATTGCCGAATTGGAGATGCATCCACTCGATGTGGCCGATCGCCGCGAGCTGGCTCAGCAAGAGCAGGGGCTCGGGCTCTGCAATATCACCAAATGCTGTACCGAGGTCTGCCCGGAGCATATCAAGATCACCGATAATGCCCTGATTCCGATGAAGGAACGGGTGGCGGACAAGAAGTACGATCCGCTGGTCTGGTTGGGCAACAAGCTCTTCCGGCGCTGATCAAGCACTGCGGGACCACCGGCCGGGGTAGGAATACCCGGCCGGTCGGCGCACCCTTATATCAACGCGACAACACTGACGGCAACGATCCATCCGAGCACCCCGACGAAAAGTGCCGAGAGGAATGAGCCGGTCAGGACGAATACACCGAGCGCGGACACCGCGAAAAGCAGTACCACGATCAGCCATTCCACCCAATCGCCCGGCAGCAGTTTCTTGTACCGGGGATGGGAACTCTCTAGCCCACGGTCCACAAGATGTGGGCTACCCGTAATCCTCCCCGGCAAACACGGTTTCGTTGTCGAATCTGTGCTATTTCGTGATCTTCCGGAGCACATCCGGCCATTGCGGCCAGGCCCGGCGGAGCGCCGCTGCGATTACGTGACCCGACCCGGCGAGCAGAGCCCGCCGGGTCGATCGCGCTAGGACTCCGGCCGATCGAACTCGCCATCGTGCACACCCGCTGTGAAGGCGGACCACTCACCGGGGGTAAAGACCAAGACAGGCCCGTCGGGATCTTTACCGTCGCGCAACGCGACGTGCCCGGCATCCAATAGCGCCACCTCCACGCTGTCCTTTCCCGTACCCACACCGGCCTTACGCCAGACCGCACCGGTCAGGTCCACCCGCGCGCCCTCATTGATGCTCATGCCCGCAACTCCTCAGAACTCGCCGCCCGTAACACCTGCGGTGAAAGCCTTCCATGCACCCGTCCCGAAGACGAGGGCAGGTCCACCGGGATTTTTGCTATCGCGTACGCCGACCCGGCCGCCCGTGAGAAAGGCGACCTCGACGCAGTCCTTGCCCGCACCGCTGCGGCTGCTCTTGAACCATTGCGCGCCACTCGAATCCATACTCATGCCATATACTCCTTCGCTATCTGCCGGAGCAGATGTCTACTGGGTTGAATATCCAGCGCGCAGCGCTGGAGGCACTCGTGCGCATGATCGTACCGCCGTACATCAGCATGTCTTTCGAGGTAGAGATCCCCCGTGAAACCCTCTGCGTACACCACCGGCGGCTCGACCGGCTGGCCCTTGCTATCTGTTCCGAATTGGAGAACTGTGAACGGTCCGGTGGACACTCCGAGTGGAACACCGGCCGCGAACGGCAGGATACGCAGAGAGATATTGGGTTGGGTGCTGATATCGGCAAGATGACGTAGCTGCGCCGCCATCACTTTGGCGCCACCGACCACTCGGCGCAAAACCGACTCGTGCAAGATCACGTTCACCGTCGCCGGTGCGACCTTGCGGGTGATCAAAGCCTGGCGCTGCATTCGCAATTGGACCCGGCGCTCGATTTCGGCGTCCGAATCGTCCGGGTAGCCAAGGCGGTTGAGGGCTCTCGCGTAATCGGCGGTCTGGAGCAGACCGAGCACGATTTCGGATTGGTAGGAAGTGAGTTGTCGGGCGGATGCCTCCAAACCGACATAGACGTCGAAGTTTTCGGGAATGAGATCGCCGTAGGCATGCCACCAGCTCTTCACGGCGGCCTGCTGGGCCAGCCCCTTCAGACCGTCGGACAATTCGTCCGGCATGCCGTAGATGCGGCACAGTTCTTGGATATCGATGGTGCGAATCCGGTCGGCCTGGCCTTTTTCCAAGCGCTGCAACGTACTTGCGCCCCACTCCATCAGCCTGGATGCCTCCGCTATGGTCAGACCCGCCTGCGTGCGCCAGTCCCGGAGGTATCGGCCGAGCTGGCGCCTGGGTAGAGTGGAGGTGGCGTTCTCGGGGGATAGTCGGTCCAAGGTGTCCAACTCCCGCGCGGATTTCCTGGAACTCTCCGACGCTTTTGCCGAATTCGCTGACACAGCACGCTCCGTTCTGTATTCAACTGCGACGTTCCCGGGCCCCTACGTGGTTACGCAGGCTTCCGCCTCCGGGTCCGGCGCGCACGTCCCGGGCTCGGATGCTCACCCAAGGGTTTGCTCCGGGGCGACCCCACAAGCTCGGTTCCCCGTCACTTCGCTTGGGCAGAGGGCTGTTTCATCCACTATGGAGAATCCTCCCTTCCCGGTTGGGTTTTGTGCTGGGAATTCGCCTCAAATCTTCGGATATCCGAGAAGGACGTTGTTCGGGACCTGCCACGGTGGTGTGCTGAAAGTGTGCCCGGAGCGGATCAGGCGCCTGTTCCCTCCTCCTGTGAAACCTCCGGGCGCACAGAGTATTCGATGGCGACGCTCGCGGCACGCTGCAAGGTCACGCAAGCTATCGCCTCCGGGCGCGTCGCGAATCGCAGGAATCGCACACAGGAACGAGGAGTCATGGCTGTAAGTGTCATAGCGTCGTCCTTGATGACCAGCGATTTGACCCCGCATCGCGCCCGCAGCGTCGGGCAGGAGAGCTGGGTGGTTTCCTATTTGCCCGGACGCACGCTGACCTGCGACCAAGCGGTTGCCGCACTGAAGGTTGCCGAGGTGGTGCCATCGCTGTTCGCCGCGGTCGGCGATCTCGCGGACGAGGTCGGCCTGACCGTTCTCGAGGCCGTAGGTATGGCGGTTCGACAGGCTCCGTGGGATCAGGGACCGGTCTCCCGGTACACCCGACAGGTTCGCTCCGTGCGACACCGGGCGGAGGTCGCCTGATGCAACTCACCAACCTACACATGCCTGTCGCATCGCTACTCGCCTGCGGAAACGACCCTGGTGTCCTGACAACCGAACAAGCCCACGCCGCGATGCAGTTACATATCGACTGCACCGTCGACCGATGCCGAGTTCGCCGTGCGGCGCGCACCACGCTGGTCGAGGCGGGCAAATGTGTGCTGGACGAACGCGCACTGCCATTATGAGGCCCGCTGCCGAGTCGCCGGGTGTGCCGCAGGTGCTGGCCGACTGCATTCGGGTGCTGCGCTGGGTCACCGCCGAATCCCTGGCCCATCGACGGCATGCTGTCGCGCCGACGACATACGGCCTGCCGAAACGAGTTGTCCGGCGGAGCCGCTCAGTGCCAGGTGTGATCGGTGAGCGGGGTGCGCGGGCCGAACTTCGGCTTGTGCGCGTAACCGCTGATCTCCAGCAGGCGGACGGCCCGATAGCGATGTGGCCGTAGCGGTTCCAGATATTCGACCATCGCGTCATCGTCGATGGGTTCGCCGAGCAGCGTCCAGCCGACTACGGCCGCCAGATGGTAGTCACCAACCGAGAGGGCATCCGCGTCACCGAAGGCGCGCTGCCCGATCTCGGCGGCGGTCCACATCCCGATACCCGGCACTGTACGCAGGCGACGGGCGGCCTCCGTCGGATTTTCGGCCGCCGCCCGCTCCAGCGCATCGGCCACCCGGGCCGCACGCACGATCGTCTGCGCACGCTGTGGCCCGACATTGGCGCGATGCCAGGCCCAGGACGGGATCCGGCGCCAGGTATCGGCGTCGGGCGGCAGCAGCAGTCCCACAGGTCCCGGACCGGGAGCGGGAGATCCGAACTGTCGCACCAGTTTTCGCCAGGACGTGCGGGCCGATGCGGTGTGCACCTTCTGTTCCAGCACGGCGGGTACCAACGCCTCGAATACCAGGCCGGTGCGCAGCATGCGCAGTCCGGGAAAGCGGCGGTGCGCGTCGACGAGCTTCGGATGTTCGGGAGCGAAGTCGGAGACGTCCTCGTCCAGGCACAGCATGTGGGAGAGGCCGTCGATGAATTCGGCCGCGCCCGGACCCCAGGCACGCGCGTCGACCGTATGGCGATCGGCTTGGGTCAGACGATAGGTGACGGGTCCGGTCGGCATCCGGGATGCGTGCCAGTGTGCGCCGTCCTGGGTGACCTGGTGACACGGGTCGCCGCGGCCGCGGGACAGGGGTGCGAGGGTCGATGCGAGATCGATCGGCCGCTCGGCTGTGACCGAGCGTAGCGAGGGAACCATCAGCACAGCACCATCGGTCGCAGCGGAGCCGAGCGCCAGCGAGGCGCAGCTGTGACCGAGCGTAGCGAGCCCGGAGCCGGTGCGGCCGTCTGATTTCGCACGGACTCATTGTGCCCGGTGGGCCGGCGGTGCGAGCGCGGACCCCAGCGGCATGCCGAATGTTGTCCGGCTCGCAATTGTCCCGGTCCGAATGTGCGATTATCCATACAGTTTCGACATAACCGCAGATCGTCGCAATTTTGTAACGCGCCGAATAAGTGCTGCGATATTGATGCGTTCGGTAAACAGCTGGCAGTCGCAATAGCGGAGGTACACGAATGATCACCAGCGTGCTCAACTGGTTGCTCAATGCCTGGGGTGCGGTTTCCGCGGGCAGCTCGGGCTACCAGATTCCGTCCGGCACGCTGCCATTCGGCAGCTGAGTCTCATTCGCCGAGCAGGAATTGCGCAAGGTGTAGACCCCGGCGGCCACTGAGCTGCATAGCCTGGGTTCGGCACGAGAACCCATCGGCTATCAAGATCGAGTCTTCGTCCGCATTCCGCAATGCCGGAAGCAAGCCATTCTCGGCGACAGTGACCGAAATGTCGTAATGGCCGGATTGCATTCCGAAGTTTCCAGCAAGACCGCAGCAGCCGGTGACCTCTGTCATATTTATCTGCATGCCAGCTAATAGCTGGCGATCTTGGTCGAAGCCGAGTACGGCATGGTGATGGCAATGCGGTTGGACAACTACCGACTGTCCCGGTCGCGCTGGTGGCCGCCAGTTCGGCTGGTCCGCAAGGAATTCGGCGAGTGTGCGCACGGCGGCTGCGGTCGCGGCCGCCCGTGGGTCGTCCGGTAGCAGTTCCGGCAGGTCCGAGCGTAGGACCGCGGTGCACGACGGCTCGAGGCCCACGACAAGGCCGCCACCGCGGACATGCTCATCCAGTTCGGTCAATGTCGCGCGTAGCCGGGCCCGAGCGCCGTCGAGTTGGCCGGTGCTGATCCAGGTGAGCCCGCAGCACACGCGCCGTCGCGGGATGCGGACTCGGTAGCCGAGGGATTCGATCAGTCGCACTGCGGCCTGGGCTATTTCGGGATCGAAGGCATCGGTGAAGGTGTCGATCCACAGGAGCACTTCGGATGCCCGGTCCGAATCTTCGGACTCAGAACTTCGATCGTGCCAGCTCCTGCGGAAGCTGCGGTCCGCTAGTCTCGGCACCTCGCGTCGCCGATCAATCCCGCCCGCGCGCAACGCGATTCGGCGCAGCCACCCGATTCCGGCCAGC
Source organism: Nocardia citri (assembly GCF_054065835.1). Lineage (NCBI taxonomy): Bacteria > Bacillati > Actinomycetota > Actinomycetes > Mycobacteriales > Nocardiaceae > Nocardia > Nocardia citri. The sequence continues at coordinate 240,516 of NZ_JBSUQM010000001.1, read as the reverse complement.
GCATTCGCCAGGCGAGGCATGCGGCCTGCGGCACCGAGCCAGCGCGGCAGCCAACCCAGCGCGTAGTGATCGATGGGACGCGGACGGTGCCGGTAGCGGCGGTGGAGGGCCTCGGATTTATAGGTCGCCATATCGACCCCCGCCGGGCAGTCGGAGCGACATGCCTTGCAGGACAGGCACAGATCGAGCGATTCGGCGACCGCCTCGGACGACCAGGGGAGTGCGCCGCGCACCACCTCCTGCAGCACCCGCGCCCGGCCGCGGGTGCTGTCTTTCTCGTCGGCGGTGGCCAGATACGACGGGCACATGAAACCACCGGTCGCGCGCGTGTCGGCGCGGCATTTGCCGACACCGACACAGCGATGCACGGCCGTGGCGATACCACCGTTGTCCTGCGGAAACGCGAAGCCGCCCGCACCGTCGATCGGTCGCACTCCGACCAGTCTCAGATCGGTATCGATCGGCCGCGCAGCGACCAGGACACCGGGATTCAACACCTCGTCCGGATCGAAAAGTGCCTTGTAACCGGCGAATACGTCGAGTGCGCGCGGGGAGTACATCATCGAGAGCAATTCCGAGCGGGCCCGGCCATCACCGTGTTCACCGGAAAGCGAGCCGCCGTAGCGGACCACCAGCTCGGTCGCATCCTGGATGAATTTCCGAAAACGTTGCGGCGCATCGGCAATCGGTAGATCGAGCCGGACGTGGATGCAACCGTCGCCGACGTGACCGTAGAGCAGTCCGTCCACGCCGTGGTCCTTGGTCAGCGTGGCGAAATCGCGCAGATACGCACCGAGATGCTCCGGCGGGACGGCCGCATCCTCCCAGCCCGGCCAGGCCGGATGACCCGCCGGAGTGCGACCGGCCAGCCCGGCACCCTCCGCTCGAATACGCCACAGTGCCGCGGCGACACCGGGGTCTGTGACAATCCTGGAGTCCAGCGCCGCGACTGTTCGACAGAGCTTCTCGGCCGCCGCATACGCCTCGGCGGGAGTATCACCGGCGGACTCGACGAACAACCAGCCGCTTCCGCGCGGCAGTTCCGGCACCCCGCTGGTGGCCCCGCGGTGTACACGCACGATATCGACCAGTCGCGCATCGATGCCCTCTACCGCAATGGGATCGCAGGCCAGCACCGCCGCCACATCGTCCGCGGCCGTCGCGATATCGGGATAGCCGAGCACTGTGAGCACGGTGGCCGGTGGCAACGGCACCAGATCTACTGTCGCCTCGAGCAGCAAGCCACAGGTCCCCTCGGTGCCGACAAATGACTTCGCAACCGCCGAACCACGTTCCGGCAGTAGATGTTCCAGTCCGTAGCCGGAGGCCTGCCGATCGAATCGGCCGAGTTCGGTGCGGATCACCGCGAGACCGGCCCTGGTGAATTCGGGCAGCCCGGGAATCACGGACAGGTCGGCCGACAGCGTCCGCTCAGCTCCGGTCCCATCGAGAATGCGCAGCTCACGCACATTATCCGAGGTGCGCCCCCACGCCACCGCGTGCGGTCCGCACGCATTGTTGCCGATCATCCCGCCCAGCGTGCACCGGTTCTGTGTCGACGGATCGGGCCCGAATCGCAACCCGTGCACACCGGCCTTGCGCTGCAATGCGGCGAGGACGACACCGGGCTGCACGCGCGCGACCTGCCGCTCGGGGTCCAGCTCGGCGATGCCGTTCATATATCGGCTGAAGTCCAGCACGATCCCGGGACCGATGGCATTGCCCGCCACCGACGTCCCCGCACCCCGGGCCGTAACCGACAGCCCATTTCCCCTGGCGAATTCGAGCGTATGCGCCACATCCTCGGCACCCCGCGGAAATACGACGGCGACCGGAAGCACCCGATAGTTCGACGCGTCGGAGGAGTATTCGGCACGCCTGCGCGCGGACGCATCGACCTCGCCCGCAATCCCGCGCCGCAATGCCGCCGCCAATCGCTCCGTACTCACCCTGCCAGCCTATGCACGCCCTACCGCGACCACCTGTGGTTGGGCTGTTTGCTGAGCGTTCAGGCGGTCGGGCACGGGCGGCGCAGCAGCCAGGCCGGCAACGATCGACGCGGCGAGCGCGGATACTTCGCCACCACCACACCCGAACCGATCTCGCCGTCGACCCGCAGCAGTGGCGATCCGGGCAGGCCGCCCTCGGTGACCTGGTTCTTGACGGCACCGCTGTTGGCCTGAATCAGTTCTTGCGTTGTCGAGTTTGGACTCGTACACCCGTCGTACGATCGCAGCAGCCGAACAAAGGGAAGCCCTAGTTCATGCCCAGGTGGCTGCTGCACGTCGATCTCGACCAGTTCCAGGCGGCGGTGGAATTCCGTCGCCATCCGGAGCTGCGCGGCCGGCCGGTCATTGTCGGTGGCAACGGCGATCCGGATGAACCGCGCAAGGTGGTGACGTGCGCGTCGTATCCGGCCCGGGCATTCGGAGTGCGGGCCGGGATGGCATTGCGCTCGGCCAAGCGCAAATGTCCCGACGGGATCTTCCTACCACTGGATATGGCCACCTACGAGGAGGCATCCGACGAGGTCATGGCGCTGCTGCGGACCTTTCCCGGCCGCGTCGAGGTGTGGGGCTGGGACGAGGCCTTCCTCGCCGCCGATACCGACGATCCAGAGCAGCTCGCCCGCGAAATCCGCAGTGCCATCGCAGAATTGGACTTGACCTGCGCCATCGGCATCGGCGACAACAAGCTCACGGCCAAGCTCGCGACCGGCTTCGCCAAATCCGCCGGGAAGTCCTCGGCCGCGCCCGCCGATACCGATGGCGCGGCGGCCGGCGTATTCCGGCTCACCGCGGCGAACTGGGTCGAGGTAATGGCGCACCGTCCGACGAATGCGCTGTGGGGCATCGGAAATCGGATCGCCGCGCGGATGGCCGAGCTCGGTATCGAAACGGTCGCCGACCTGATGGCCGCCGATCGGCAGCGTCTGGCCGCCGAATTCGGTCCGAATACCGGCCCGTATCTCTGGGTGCTGGGCCACGGTAACGGCGACACAGATGTCACCACCGAACCGCGAATTCCGTTGGGCCGCAGTAAATCCGAGACCTTCCCGCATGATCTGACCGATGCCGGGGAGATCCGCGCCCAGGTCGCGCGACTGGCCACGGAGGTGGGCGAGGAAATGGCTGCGGCGGGCCGCGTCCCGCTGCGCGTCTCGGTGACCGTCCGCAGCAATACCTTCTTCACCCGCAGCAAACAGGAGAAACTTCCCGAGCCGACGACCGATATCGCGACCATCGTGGAAACGGCCCTGCGCATCGTCGACCGATTCGAACTGGATCGCCCGGTTCGGTTACTCGGCGTCCGCCTAGAACTCGTACCGCAATAGCCGGGACCGACGCGAAGATCCACCCCGGCACCGGCCGACGCTCGTATGCTCGTCGGCATGGAGTTCTGGGCGATGGTGGCACACCAATCGGACAGCGGGATCGCGCTCACGCGACAGCAGGTCGACGAGGACTTTCTCGGGCCTGGTGAGGTGACGATCAAGGTGCACTACTCGAGCGCGAACTACAAGGACGGGCTGGCGATCACCCCGGGCGGTGGCGTGGTCCGGAATTATCCGATCATCCCCGGCATCGATATCACCGGCGAGGTCGTCACCTCCGAGGTCGACGATTTCGCGCCCGGCGACCAGGTGGTGGCGCACGGCTACGATATCGGCGTTTCACATCACGGCGGCTTCGCCGAATACGCCAGGGTGCCCGCCGACTGGGTGGTGAAGCTCGACGGTCTCAGCACCCGGGATGCGGCCGCGCTCGGCACCGCCGGTTTCACGGCCGCACTGAGCGTGCAGGGCCTGCTCGCTCACGAACTCACCCCGGACACCGGCGCGGTGCTCGTCACCGGAGCGACGGGCGGTGTCGGCAGTGTGGCCATCGATATCCTGTCGGGCCTCGGTTTCGAGGTGATCGCGTCCACCGGTAAGACCGATGCGAACGATCGACTCGCCGAACTCGGCGCGAACGAGGTGATCGGCCGGTTGCCGGAGGATCCGGATGCGAAACTGCGTCCACTGTCGAAGGCCACCTGGGCCGGTGCGGTGGACAGTGTCGGCGGCAGATCCCTCGCCTATATCCTCAGCGCGATCGGCTACGGGGGTGCGGTCGCGGTCAGCGGCCTCACCGGCGGCACGGATCTGCCGACCACCGTCATGCCGTTCATCCTGCGCGGCGTATCACTGCTCGGCATCGACTCCGCCTACGTCCCGATCGACAAGCGGCGGGCGATGTGGGCTCGACTCGCCAATGAGCTACGGCCCCAGCACCTTTCGACCATCGAGAACTTCGCTCCGATCACCGACGCCGAGAGGATCCTGCGCGCCATTCACCACGGCAGTCACTCCGGCCGCACGGTATTCGGCGTTGCCGGCGAATTCTGACGTCGGACCAAGCAAGCCCGGCTCGATCGGATCGAACCGGGCTTCGGTGCCGAGGCCATGGTGGCAGGCAGCTTCGGTGCCCGTGCCGCGCAATCGACTGGCCACCAGTATCGGCGGCAGGGTGTTCGCGGCTCAGGCCGCGTCTTCGACCGGCTCGTCCGCGAACTGCGTGCGGTACAGCTGCGCGTAGCGTCCGTCGGCGGCCAGCAATTGAGTATGGTTGCCGCGCTCCACGATTCGGCCGTCCTCGAGCACCAGGATCTGGTCGGCGGCGCGGACGGTGGACAGGCGATGCGCGATGACCAGGGCGGTCCGCCCGTCCAGTGCCTCGGAAAGTGCCTCTTGGACAGCGGCTTCCGAGGTCGAGTCCAGCGAGGCGGTCGCCTCGTCGAGGATCACCACGCGTGGTTGTTTGAGCAGCAGCCGGGCAATGGTCAAGCGTTGGCGTTCCCCGCCGGAGAGGCGGTAGCCGCGCTCGCCGACGACAGTATCCAGGCCGTCCTGCAGCGACGTCACCAGCTCACGTAACCGCGCCCGTTGCAACGCATCCCACATCTCGGCCTCGGTCGCCTCCGGCCGGGCCAGCAGCAGGTTGGCGCGGATGGTGTCGTGGAACAGGTGGCCGTCCTGGGTGACCAGGCCGACGGTGTCCCGGATCGAGGTCGTGGTCAGCTCGCGCACATCGGTGCCGTTCAGCCGCACCGCACCGCCATCCACGTCGTAGAGCCGGGAAACGAGTTGGGCCACGGTGGATTTTCCGGCGCCCGAGGAACCGACCAATGCGACGAGCTGACCGGGCTCGGCCCGCAGCGACACATTGTGCAGCACCTCCGCCCCGCCGCGGGTATCCAGCGTCGCGACATCCTCGAGCGAGGCGAGCGAGACCTTATCGGCCGACGGGTAGCCGAAGCTGACATTGTCCAGTTCCACCGCGACCGGACCCGCGGGCACCGCGACGGCATCCGGTGCGTCCTGGATCAACGGTTTCAGATCCAGCACCTCGAAGACTCGCTCGAAGCTCACGGTCGCGGACATGATTTCCATCCGCGCGCTGGCCAGTGCGGTCAGCGGCGTATAGAGGCGGGTCAGCAGCAGCGAAAGCGACACCACCGCACCGGCATCCAGCCGGCCGCGCAGCGCGTACCATCCGCCGAGTCCGTAGACCAGGGCCAGGGCCAGCGCCGAGACCAGGGTCAGCGAGGTGACGAATACAGTCTGCAGCATCGCCGTGCGCACCCCGATATCGCGCACTCGACGCGCGCGCAGCGCGAAGTCATCCGACTCCTGGCGCGGCCGTCCGAACAACTTCACCAGCGTCGCGCCGGGTGCGGAGAAACGTTCGGTCATCTGGGTACTCATCGCGGCATTGAGTCCCGCGGCTTCCCGTTGCAATCCGGCCAGCCGATTCCCCATCCGCCGCGCCGGAACCACGAATACCGGCAGCAGTACCAGCGCGAGCAGCGTGATCTGCCAGGAGATTCGGACCATGACGGCGAGTGTGAGCGCGAGGGTCACCAGATTCGTCACGAGGCCGGAGAGCGTATCGCTGAACGCGCGCTGCGCGCCGATCACATCGCTGTTCAAGCGGCTGACCAGTGCGCCGGTACGGGTCCGGGTGAAGAACGCGACCGGCATTTTCTGCACATGATCGAAAACGGCCGTGCGCAGATCCAGGATCAGTCCCTCACCGATGCGCGAGGACAACCAGCGAATGATCACTCCGAGCGCCGCATCCGCCACCGCGAGCCCGGCGATCAGGATCGCGAGGGTGACCACGACGCGCGGCGCCGCACCACCGACGATGTCGTTGACCACCCGCCCCGCCAACACCGGCGTCGCCACCGCGAGTAGTGCGGACACGACGCTGAACAGTAAGAACGCACCGATGCGACGGCGATGCGGCCGCGCGAACCGCACAATGCGCCGCGCCGACGCCAGCCGGAACGGCCGCTGCTCCTGCGGTGCGTTCGCGCGTCGATACATCTGGCTCCAGGCCACCGATTCGATACTCACCGTGCTGCTTCCTCTCGCTCCCCGCCCATCGAATACCTGGCCACCGACACTAAGACCTCAACAGTGGTTGAGCACAAGCCCAATCCGCGCCGATTCCGTGCACAGCGCAACAGCAGTCACGGTGACCATGCCGATCGAAACGGGCCGTACCCGCTGGGCACGGCCCGTTCCAGGCGATTATCAGGCGCTCGCCGCCAAGGCGGGAGCGTCCAGGGCCGGTTCGGCGACCGGCTCGATGGCGTAGGCCAGGATGTCGGCCACATCGGCGACCGGACGCACATCCAGGGCGGCCAACACCTCCGCCGGCACATCATCCAGATCCGGCTCGTTGCGGGCCGGGATGAACACCGTCTTCAGACCTGCGCGCTGCGCGGCCATCAGCTTCTGCTTCACCCCGCCGATCGGCAGCACCCGGCCGTTCAGCGTGACCTCACCGGTCATGCCGACATCCGCGCGCACCTGCCGGCCCAGCGCCAGCGACACCAGGGCGGTGACCATGGTGACACCCGCCGACGGCCCGTCCTTCGGCACCGCACCCGCCGGGAAGTGGATGTGGATATTGCGATCCAGCACCGACGGTTCGATGCCGATCTCGGCCAGGTGCGAGCGCACGTAGGTCAGCGCGATCTGCGCCGACTCCTTCATGACATCACCGAGCTGACCGGTCAGGGTGAGCGCCCGCTCGCCCTCGGCACCGTTGGCCTCGATGTAGAGGACATCGCCGCCGAGTCCGGTGACGGCCAAACCCGTTGCCACACCGGGAACCGCGGTGCGTTCCACCGAATCCGGGGTGAAGCGCGGGCGACCCAGGTAGTCCTTCAGGTTGTCCAGATCGATGGTCAACGATCCGGATTCCACCAGCGCGTCGTAGCCCAGCTCGGTGGCGTAGCCCAGCGACACCACGGTTTCGTCGGTGGCGGAGCCGGTTGCGTCCTCGGACAGCCGAGTCGCGGCCTTGCGCAATGCCTTCGCGATCAACCGCTCCATCTGCCGCACCCCGGCTTCCCGGGTGTAGTTGGCCGCGACCTCACGCAAGGCCGCCTCGGTGATCGAAACCTCGTCCGCGGTAAGCGCATTGCGCTCCAGCTGCCGTGGCACCAGGAAGTCGCGCGCGATGGCCACCTTGTCGTCCTCGGTGTAACCGTCGACGGTGATCAGCTCCATCCGGTCCAGCAGCGGGCCCGGAATGGTTTCCATGACATTCGCGGTCGCGATGAACAGCACATCGGACAGGTCGAGATCCAGATCCAGGTAGTGGTCGCGGAACGTGTGGTTCTGCGCCGGATCCAGCACCTCGAGCAAGGCCGCGGCCGGATCGCCGCGGAAGTCCGAGCCGACCTTATCGATCTCGTCCAGCAGGACAACGGGATTCATCGAGCCCGCCTCCTTGATGGCACGCACGATCCGGCCCGGCAACGCACCGACGTAGGTGCGCCGGTGCCCGCGGATCTCCGCCTCGTCGCGTACACCGCCCAGAGCGACGCGAACGAACTTGCGGCCCATGGCCCGGGCCACCGACTCACCGAGCGAGGTCTTGCCGACTCCGGGCGGACCGACCAGCGCCAGCACCGCACCCGAACCACGTCCACCGACGACCTCGAGTCCGCGCGCGGCGCGACGGGAGCGCACAGCCAGATACTCGACCATGCGATCCTTGACCTCGTCGAGGCCGTGGTGATCGGCGTCCAGCACCGTGCGGGCGGCCGAGACATCGGTGCTGTCGGTGGTTTTCACCGTCCAGGGCAGGTCCAGAACCGTATCGAGCCAGGTCCGGATCCAGCCGGACTCCGGGCTCTGATCGCTCGCCCGCTCCAATCGACCGACCTCGCGCAGTGCCTCCGCGCGCACGTCATCGGGCAGATCGGCCTGCTCGACCCGACTGCGGTAGTCGTCGGCACCGTCGGGCTCGTCCTCGCCGAGTTCCTTACGAATGGCGTTGAGCTGCTGGCGCAGCAGGAATTCGCGCTGGCTCTTCTCCATGCCCGCGCGGACATCCTCGCTGATCTTCTCGGTGACCTCCGCCTCGGCGATATGCGCCTTGGTCCACCCGATCAGCTTGGTCAAACGCTGTGCGGTATCCGGGGTTTCGAGTAGTTCACGCTTCTCGTCGGCGGTCAGGTACGGGGCGTAGCCCGCGGTATCGGCGATCGCGGACGGATCGGTCAGCTGATTGACCGTGTCGATGATCTGCCAGGCCTCGCGGCGCTGCAGTACCGATACCACCAGCTTCTTGTATTCGGCGGCAAGCTCTGTGGTGCGACCGTCGACGGCGGGCGGCTGTACCGGTTCGGCCTCGACCCACAGCGCGGCGCCCGGCCCGGTGACCCCGTGACCGATCTTGGCGCGCCGTTCGGCCTTCAGTACCGCGGCGGGCGCGCCACCGCGCATCCGGCCCACCTGTTCGATGGTGGCGACGACGCCGTAGGAGGCGTAGCCCTCGGCCAATCGGGGTGCGAGCAACACCGCGTCGGTATTCGCGGCGCGCGCGGCGTCGATGGCGGCCTGCGCCGATTCGTCCAGTTCGATGGGCACGACCATGCCCGGCAGCACGATCGGATCGGTCAGGAACAGCACCGGCAGGTTCTGTGGTGTAGTCACGTGTTCGACCCTTCCAAAAGTTGAGCGATGTCCAGTCAACCCCGGGCATTCCACGTTTGTTCCATACCGCCGCCCCCGTTCGCTCAGAGCGATCGGCGCTCGCCGCGGCACAGGAGCTGTGTCTGCGCGCCCTCGTGACGGGCACCGCTCAGCTGACGATTTCCGCTGGTAAACGGCCCGATCGGGACAGCGGCTCGATCGCCGCGAATACAAGCACGCCTGCTTGCACTCTTTGAGCTCGCTGAAATTCTGAAGCATGATGGCGTACGCAGCCGTGCACCTGGACGTGCGCGGTAAGTGCGTCCCGACCGAAGAATTCCGGGTCGAACCCACGGCACAACATATGGCCCCGGGGTCCCGACGACGCCACCCAGCGGGTGACCGGTCCGGCGCTGGACTTCTGACTGCTGGTGACGCAGCGTCGGCATCGCGACGATCTCGCGCTGCGAACACTGGCTGCGGACGCCGCCGAATGGCTCACCATCGCACAGGCTTTCGCGGGACCGCCGGGCGGTCGGCGGGCCAGTTCACCTGACCCGCCGTACCCGAGCCGCCGCGTCCGACCGGAATGCGGGTGCGGGCGAGCGCCACACTTGGGTGCGCCGTTCGTGTCGGCCGGACGCCGTTGGCCGGGTGTCTCGATATGGCAGTCGAGAATGACGCTCGCCAGCTACGTCTATTTACCCGTCTGTCAGGTAGTAGAAACATCAACGACGCAATTCGACTCGAATTCGGTTTCGTTCCGTCCACCCTGGCTTTGCGATGCTGATCTCCCCCATGCGGTGTCACCTGCGGCCGCCACGGTAATCTGGACAATCGTACGGGTTTCAACGATGCGGGCCGTGCGGTGAGGGGATCAGGGGCGGACGGAAAGGAACGCATCGTGGCAGCACATCGGCCTGCCCAGATCTTTCGGCATGCCGCCATCGTGCTCGCCGGCGCCGCCAGCCTCAGCCTCACCGTCGCCGCCGGGTCCTACATCGTCGGTCAGATGGCCGATACCCGGCACGCCACCAATGACATCGCCACACCACCTCCGGTTCGCATCCCGGATATCGACACCGACTACGGGCCCGTGCTCTCCGATGCCAAATCGACCGGTGGCAGTCGCGACCTGCCCACACTATTCGGCCGCTTCCCCGCGGAACCCGGCGACGGCAGCGTGAAAATCTCTCAGGCGCATATCGCTTCGCCTGCCACCACCGGAATCGGCGCCAGTCTGCGCCTCGGCACCGCCTATATCGGCGCGCAGGTGGCACCCGGCCGCGCGAATTCCGTTGCCCTCACTGTGGATACCAATGCGCTGACAGTGGTGGCGGATTTCCTGTTCACCGAACCGATTCGCGAGCAACTCGGCATCCACGCCGATCCGGCCGGCGTCACCCAGTTGCGCACCGAGGTCGATACCCGCAACGGTGAGGTGACATTCACCTTCTCAGACCCGCCCCTCGGTGAACGCGGCCCGCGCCTGGACCGAAATCCCGCGCCGAGCACCGGCCACACTGCGAACGAGATGGATTCGGCCCCGGCTCAGGCAACAGTCGACGGAACCCCGAATCCGATCATGACGACGGCGAATCACACCATCGCGGTCTAGCCCGCCTACGCTGCGTGCCATGTTCGACTTCTGTGTCATCGGGGGCGGGATCGTCGGAGTCGCGACGGCGCATCGGATTCTGCGACGTCATCCGGGTTCGAGCCTGGTGCTCGTCGACAAGGCCGGCGCACTCGCGACCCATCAGACCGGGCACAACAGCGGCGTCATCCATTCCGGCATCTACTACCCGCCGGACAGTCTGAAGGCCCGCCTGTGTCGAAAGGGCGCAGCCTGGACGAAGGAATTCGCCGCCGCACAGGGCATTCCATTCGAGGTCTGCGGAAAACTGCTGGTGGCCACCGATGCCGGCGAGTACCAGCGGCTGCTCGCGCTGCACGAGCGCTCGGTCACCAACGGTGTCGATGTCGAGCTCATGGATACCGCCGGGCTGACTCGGCGCGAACCGCATGTGAGCGGTGTCGGCGCCCTGTTCGTGCCCGCCACCGGCATCATCGACTTCACCCGTGTCACCACGGCGCTCGCCGAGGAGGTTCGGGCGGCGGGTGGCGAGATCGTATTGAACGCCGAGATCACCGCACTCACCGAAACCGCCGACGCGGTCACCGCGACCGGTCCCGCGGGCTCCTGGACCGCGCGCACGTTGGTGGCCTGCGCGGGTCTGCAGGCCGACCGGATGGCCGCACTCGCGGGTCTGCGCACCGATTTCCGCATCGTGCCGTTCCGCGGCGAGTATTACCAGTTACCGCCCAGCCGATCCGGCCTGGTGCGCACGCTGATCTATCCGATTCCCGATCCGAAGCTGCCCTTCCTCGGGGTCCATCTGAGCCCGATGATCGACGGCACCCTGACTGTCGGCCCCAATGCGGTGCTCGGCCTGGCCAGGGAGGGCTACCGCAAGGGCAGCTTCGACGTCCGTGACGCCCGTGCGGTGCTCGGCTATCCCGGCTTGCTCCGGGTAGCTCGCACCCATGTCCGCACCGGACTGCGGGAATTGCGCAACTCCCTGTTCAAACGCGGTTACCTGGCCGAATGCCGACGGTACTGTCCGGAGCTCACGGTCGCGGATCTGCGACCGCGCCAGGCGGGCATCCGGGCGCAGGCGGTATTGCGCGACGGCACCCTGGTGCACGACTTCCTGATCGAACGGACACCGCGTTCGATTCATGTGCTCAACGCACCGTCACCGGCGGCGACTTCCGCCATGCCGATCGCCGAATACATCGTCGACCAACTATGACTCCGCCGCACTAGCCCGGTCGGCGTGTGTTTACCCACCCCGGCGGCCTCGCCGGCCGCCTTCCCCCAACTGGAAAGCCTGCCAACCAAATTATGGGCAATCCTCGAATAAAGAGGAGAGCTGTAGTACTTTTATCGGCAGCCAACAGGGAGGGGCCCCATGGGCCACACCAAGTACGCGAGCGATGTCGGAGCCCCGGTCGATGTGGCGTTCACCTATACGGACAACCATCTGCTCGTGCCGAACTGGATGTTCGCCGTCGCCGCGTTCGAGCCGAAAGGCGAGTTCGACCAGGGTTTCGGCGCGATCTTCACGACTCGGATCAAGCTGGGACCATGGCGTCCGACCATCGAATGCGAGATCAGCGAATACCGGCGCAATGTCGTGATCGGCTACACCCTGCGCGGGCAGCTGTCGGGCACTTTGACACTTCGCTTCGACCGGCTCGGCTATCAACGCTCGGTGCTGACCTCGGAAGCGGAGTACGCTGCACCGAGTGGACCGTCCGGTCGGCTGTGTCGGCGCGTGGTGGATTCCGCCGTCCGCTCGGCACTGGGCCGCACCGAATCCCAGTTGCGAAGGGAGATAGAGCAATTCCACGGTACCGATCTTGTCGGTCGGATTGCGTAGGGTGCCATCCATGATCATCGTGAGCACCGACGGATCCTGCCTCCGCAATCCTGGCGGCGCCATCGGCTGGGCTTGGGTCAATCATCAGGGCGGTTCACGCAGCGGGGGAGCCGCCACCGGAACCAATCAGGTCGCGGAATTGCGTGCGCTATTGGAGGCGGTGCTCGCCCATCCCGGCGACGAACCGTTGTTCATCGAGAGCGATTCGCTATACGCGATCAAATGCGCCTCGGAGTGGATCGCCGGCTGGCGGACCAATGGCTGGCGCACCGCGGGCGGCGGCGCGGTGAAGAACGTCGAACTCATCAAACAGATCGACCGGGCCATATCCTCCCGGCCGGGACCGGTCCGGTTCCGTTGGGTGCGTGGACATGTCGGCAATTACTTCAACGAAATGGCCGATACCCTCGCCGGTGAGGCGGCCAGACAGGCGGCGGCCTCCGCGGCTGTCGGTGAGGTTTCGACCGCGGAACTCCCCGAGCTGCAGCCCGTGCTCGATGACTCCTCCGATAAGACCACAAAATCCGCCCGGCCGCGGTCCGCGGGGAAGCCGGTCGCGCCAGCACCTCAGGCCTTGACCTTGTTCTGAGCGCGACCGGGCGCAAGACCGCCGGAAAGACCTCCGGGCGGGTGGTGCTGATCCCACCCGCCCGGAGGCGCCTTCGTATTCAGTTGTCGACGTGCGTGCTCAGTTGCCCATCTGCTTGAGGATCGGCAGGTCGAACTTGTCGACGAGCCACTTGCCACCGACCTCCTTCAGATCGGCGACCACCACGAGTTCGACCTTGCTCGGCGGCTTGTTCGCGGCGGCGATATTCACATTGGTGGTGGTCTGACCGATCACCACCAGCACCTTGGCGCTTTCGGTATCACCGGACTGGAAGCCGCACTGCATGTCGTAGGTGGACGAGCTGGCCTTGGCGTCGATGACCACACCCTTGAGATCCTGACCGAGCTTGGCGAACTGGTCCTTCCACTCACCGGTCGACGCGGCGTCCACCTTCTTCAGATAGTCGTCGATGGTCTGCGGATCGTAGGTGGAGATCAGCTTGCCGTACTCGCACGCGGCCGCGGTGGCCGCCTCGTGCGCGTCCAGCTCATCGCCTCGAGTACTCGCCTGCCGGTAGAACACGACAACGGTGGTCACCGCCGCGACGAGCAACACACCGGCGACGAATGCGGCGACGATGGGCACCAACGCGCCCCGATCCTTACCGCCATTCTGCGGGATCGGCTGCGCCGCGCCCGTTGCGGGCGTGTCCGTCGGCTGCTGCGGCTCGGACTGCGGGGCAGCCGGGGTCGGCGCCGCGGCTACCGCATCACCCGACTTCCCGATCTCGACGGTTTTGTCCTCGGCGGGCACGTCGGCCTTGGCGCACTCTTCGGGGGTATCCGAGTTCTGGGTCTCTGCGCCGACATCATCAGTGGACATCGATACAATCCTGCACTTTCCCGGCGCACCCGAGTGCACCGATATTGCCTTGGCGTCCGCATCCAACCGTTCGCATTCTGCGGGGGAGTATTCCCGGCCCGGAATCGCACGCGCGGGCCGGGGTAACTCACCGTCGAATACGTACCGCTCGCTGTGTCGACACACCGCAGTGTCCGGTTCACCGCAGCGGCGGCGGGGTCATTTCATTCGGGTCCGCGCCCGGCGGCATGTGCGCGCCATTGTCCGCGACATTCGGGCGCGGCGCATTCGCCGAACCGCGCACCTGCAGTCCGGGCGGCGGATTTTCGCAGTAGTTCCACTTGGGCAGCGAGCCGTCCTGGATCACCTCATTGCGAATCGGCGTGTGCTTGTACTGGCAGATCGGCCGAATCCAGATATCGGCGACAGCGTGGAACTCGTTGTCGTGCGCGGGCACACCAGCGGCGGAAAGCCCGAGGTTCAGGGAGGGGAACAGCGCCTGCAGCGCCGGAATCCGCAGCTGCGCGGCCCGGGTCATCGCCGCGAAGTTGGCCGCGAGACTGGTGATCGGATCGGCAGTCTTGTCCAGCACCGCACCGAGACTGGTCAGCTGTCCCGGCGCCTTCTCCAGCACCGCCTGCAGTTCGGCGTTCGCATTGTTGAACTGGTCGAACAGCTGACCCGAATTATGGGTCAGCGTCGCGAGATCGGGCTGCGCCATCGAGGTGGTGCTCGCGATGGTGCGCAGGTTCGAGATCAGATTCTGGGTTTGCGGCAGCAGATTGTCGAAACCGGCCATGGCCAGGCTGATGCCGTTGACCATGCCACGCAACTGATCCGGGCCACCGCTGAGCGCGGTATCCAGGTTGGCCAGGATGACGCTGAACTTATCCGGATCGATCTGGGAGATCAGCGCGCTGGAGTTGTCGAGTACCGACCAGATCGGGATCGGTGTCTTGACCTTCTCCGCATTGAACTCGATGACCGAACCGTCCTGCAGGAACGGCGCCTGCTCGGAATTCGGCTGGAAGTCGATGTACTGCTCACCGGCACCGGAGAGCGCGGCCACCGAGATCTTGGTATCGGCCGGAATCTTGTATTTCGCGTCGATTTCGGTCTTCGCGGCGATGGATTGTCCGCGATCGACCAACTCGATCGAGGTCACCTTGCCGATGCGATAACCCCGCAGGGTCACATCGTTGCCTGGTTGCAGACCACCGGAGCGGTCCAGGTCGACGGTGACGGTATAGGTCGACTTCAGCGGATTCACCCGCATGACGCTCACCAGCAGATAGCTGGCCCCGACGACGAACACCAGCACCAGACCGATCGTGGACAGCAGCATCTTGCGCTGCATCAATGCGGCGAGCCGACTCATCGGTGACCCCCCTGCAGTCGTCCTTGAATCGCCTGCAGGACGGTGATCAGACTGCCCGCGAAGTCGCTGAGATCGCGGCCATCGAAGAACTTGCCCTGCGCGGGATCCGACAACAGGCTGAAGTTGTGGATATTGGTGACGGTGGCGTAGACCGCGAGGCTATTACCGCGGAAGGAGGCGTCGAGCGGGCCGCGTATTTCGTGCAGCGCATCCAAGGCGGGACCGAAGTTCTGCTCGGTCTGCGACAGGGCGTCCATCAGCTTGCGCACATTGTCGAGTAGATCGCCCAGTTGGCCGCCGGAGGTGTTGGCATAGTCACCGAGCGCCGCACTGGTCACCGAAATCCGCTGCAACAGATCGCCGATGGCCCGGTTGTTCTCCGCGATGGCGCCGATCAGCTGCGGCAACGTATCGGCGACCCGACCCAATTCCGAGTGCCTGCCCTCGATGGTGTTGGTCAGTGCGCTGAACTGGGCGAGGACGCTGTCCACCCGGGCACTGTTGTCGTTCAAACTGCCTACCACGCCGGTCATTTCATTGATCAGATGCGCGATCTGATCGCCGCGACCACCGACGATGGAATCCATCTCCGAGGCCAACTTGGTCAACGCGGCCACGCCACCGCCGTTGAACAACATCGATACCGAGATCAGCAGCTCCTCGACGGTGGCGCCCGCCGAGGTCTTATCCCGCTCGAGAGTCTGGCCGTCGTGCAGCATCGGGGACCCCGGATCCGCCTTGGCCTTGGACACCGCGACGAACACATCGCCGAGCGGGGTGGCCTGGCGCAGTTCCGCCGTACTGCCGACCGGCAGTTCGATGTCCTTGCTGATCTTCAGATCGACAATGGCCTCGAAGTCCTTGGTCGTGATATTGGAGACCACACCGACATCGGAGCCACCGATCTTCACCTTCGCCTGATCCGGCAGGTTCAGCGCGTTCTCGAATTTCGCGTGCAGGGTGTAGGTTTCACCGGCCATGCCCGGTTTGGGCAGCGGCAGGCTCTCCACCGTGAGACCACAGCCGGAGGTGATGGCGACCCCCGATGCCGCAGCCAGCGCAATCAGCGCGCGGCGGGCTGTGCCGGTGAACCGGTCGTTCATTTGGTCATCCCCAGCAGGGCCGCCGTCACGCCGAGGTCCGGCCCGAGATCCTCCAGCTTGCCGGTCCGGCAACCATCCGAGCGCATTTGAATCCGTTCACAGAACACGCTCAGCAGTTCGCCGTTGAGGAAGGTCGGCAGGTTGCCGTGCAGCCGGACATATCCCAGCTGCCGGTTCATCGACCGGTCCAGGTTCTGCATGAGCAGCGGCGCCAGGTCGACGACCTCGGTGAGGCCACGGGCGTTGGCGCGCAGCTGATCGGTCACCTTGGTCAACCCCTCGAGCGAACTGCCCAGCTGATCCTGGTACTGCACGAACACCGAGCTCGTATTGGCCAGGAAGTCGTTGAGCTGCTGCAGCGTGGCCTGCAGGCCGGGGGCCTGATCGCTGAGCAGTCCGGACAACTGCGTCATCCGGTTGCTGAAATCGCGCACGGACTGGTCGTTTTCGGACAGCATCGTGGTGAGTTCGTTCAGCTTGATGATGATGTTGGAGACCGCGTCCTTATTGTCAACGCCGACCTTCAACGCACCGGAGAGTGCGTTGAGGGTGTCGCGCATCTTCTCGCCGTTACCGTTCAACATCGGGTAGAGCACCCGGCCCGACAGCGGGCCGATACCCTCGGTACCTGGTTCCGGCTTCAGGGCCGCGGCGAACTGATCGATCGTCGCGAGCATCGTGTCCAGTTCGACCGGCGTCTTGGTCTTCGCCATCGGCAGATGCGCGCCGTCGGACATGGTCTCGCCCTGGGTGTAGGCCGGGGTGAGTTCGACGTGCCGATCGGTCACGATGGACGGCGAAATGATCGCTGCCATCGCATCTTTCGGGATCTTGACGTCCTTGTCGATCGTCATGTGCACCTCGACCAGGGTGCCCTTGGGAATGATCTTGTCGATCTTGCCGACCTGCAGACCGAGCACCGTGACCGGATTGCCCTCGAAGACACCCGCGATGTTCTCGAAGTCCGCCGTGATCGTCATCGTGTTGCCCAAAGCCCGGTCCACCGAACTGGGCACCAGCGAGCAACTGCCGACGGCCAGGGCCGCGGCGCTGATCATCAGTGGTTTGGCCACCCGCCACAGATTCGGCCGACGCAGGCTGATTCGCATCAGTCTCATCCCTTGCACCCCTCGATCATGTGGGCGAAGCACAACCAGTTGTCGGGGAACAGCCAGGGGAGGCCGACCTCACCGTAGGGACCGTTGCCGAACGCGTTGTTGAACGTGCGCACCGACACCGGCATGATCTGCAGCATCCGGTCGAGGTTGTCCTTATTCTTCTGCAAGCCCTCCGCCATGGTGTTCAGCTGCGCGATGGTCGGGCCGAGCTGGTTGTTATTGGCCGCACCGATCTGCTGCAGCTGGCGGCTCAGCGTCGACACATTGTCGAGCAGCTGGCGCAGCAGACTCTGCCTTTCCATCACCCGGTTGGCGATGGCCTCACCCTGGGTGATCACCAAGAGCACGCTGTTGCGGTTGTCGCCGAGAATCCTGGTGACCCGGTCGAGATCCTTGAGCAGGCTGTCGACCTCCGCCTTGCGCGAATCCAGCACCTTCGCCAGCGCGCCGACGCTGTCGAGCGCCTGCGCCGTCAGCGCGGGCGAATCGCCCATCTGCTTATTGATCAGGTCGAGCGAGGTGGCCAACTGCTTGGTGTCGAGCGCCTCGAACTTCGGTGTGCCGTACTCGACCACATCGGCCAGGTTGTACGGAACCGAGGTGTTGGATAACGGAATTCGCCCGTTCTTCAGGCCGGAGCCGTCACCCGGGTCCAGATCGACATAGCGTGCGCCGAGCAGCGTCGCCATCTTGATCGAGGCCTTGGCGTCCGGTCCGAGCTCGACATCGTTGTTCACGCTGAGGGTGAGCAGGATATGCCCGTTCTCGAGCTTCGCACCGGCCACATGGCCGCTCGGGACACCGGCCACATTGACCTTGTCACCGACCTTGACCCCGGCGGTCTGCACGAACTCGGCCTCGACCGTCTTCTCCCCGACGCCGATCAGCTTGTAGACGCTCGAGCCGATCAGCAGCACGATGATGAGGATGGCACCGAGGACACCCAGCCAGAAGTAGCGGTTGCTGTCGAACCTGTCCTTGATCTTGGTCATCATGGGCGGCACACCGCCGACTGTCCGTTGCCACCGATCTGTGGGAGTAGACCGCGGGGGAGCAGGATGCCGTACAGCGAAATATCCAGCCTGCAGAAGTACGCACTCGCGTAGGCGCCGTCCTGGGTGAACTTGCCGAGGTCGGCCAGCGCCGCGGGCAGGTCGATCGCGGCTTGGTCGAGTTTGGCACCGTTGGCGATCAACAGCGTCAACGCCGCGCTCGTCGAATCCTGTGCGGTGGCCAGCTTCGGCTGGACCTTGCCCAGCATGTCGACCAGTCCGCTGGTCGCGTCCGCGATCTGCATCGTGGACGCCTGCAGTGACTGCCCCTGGTCGTACAGGCCCCCGATCAGTGCCCGGGTCTGGGTAACCAGGGTCTCCAATTCATCACCTCGCTTGGCCAAACCCGACATCACGCCGCTGAGGTTGGCGATCACATCGCTGAGAATCCCGTCTCGGCGCTGGAAATCGGTGGCCAGGGTGGCGGCCTGAGTGATGAACGCGCTCAACGAGACTCGGTCACCCTGCAAAGCCTGGATGAAGGTCTCCGAGAGCCGGTTCACCTGCTCGGGCTGCAATACCTGGAACAGTGGCTGGAATCCGTTGAGCAGTGCGGACACGTCGAACGACGGTTCGGTGCGCTCGAGCGGAATGGTGGCCTTGTTCTTCAACACCGCCGGGCTCGCCGCTTTGCCCGGAGCCAGCGCGATATAGCGCTGGCCGATCAGGTTCTGGTAGCGCACCAGCGCCTTGGTGTCGTCGTAAACCGTCTGGTTGCGCTGCACGATGAAGGTCACATCGGCGACGGACTTCTTGGTCTTGGAATCGCGGGTGAGTTCGATCTTTTCGACCTTGCCTACCCGCACGCCCGCCATCCGGACGTCATCGCCCTCGCGCAGGCCGAGCACATCGCTGAAGGTCGCGGTGTAGGTGTTGGTGTCACCCTCCACGACTCGCGCCAGCGTATTCCAGACGACGACGGTGACCAGGATCGAGACGATCGCGAAGAGACCGAAGCCGATCAATGGTTTACGAATGCTCATTCGGCGCCACCTCGGACCTGCAGGGTGCCGCCACGCATTGCCGAGCCGAGCAGCAGATATTCGGCCGCCGTCGGCCGACGACCGAGCAGCGCCACGATCGCGGCATCTCCTTCGTACGAAATCGGAGCGGCGCTTGCGGGCGCACTCGCCGGTTGCCCGGGCGCGGCCGGAGCCGCGGGCTGATCGGCGGAGGGCTGCGCACCCGGTGCGGGCGGCACCAGGTTCGGGAACAAACCCTCCAGCGGGGTACCGGCGAACGGGCTGACCGGCTTCGGCTCACTCGGGCTCGCCGCGAGCGGATCACCCGGCGAGGTCAGACCCGGGATCTGCGGGAAGCCCGCGGGCAGTGGCAGTTTCGCCAAACCCTGTGCCGTTTCCAGCGAACGCGGCTGCATCGATGGCGGCAGGTAGCCGGGATCGGAGACCGCGGGTGCGGTGGCGCAGCTCGGGCCGGCCAGGTTGCCATAGCGCGGGCAGTCCGCCTGCTCGTATGGCCGATACGGGGTGAGCGTCGCACCGGCATTCCAGACCATCTGCCGCTGCGGACCCCAGTGGAAGGTCGTACTCAACTTGCGCAGCGAGGTGTTCAGCGAGGCGATGGTGTCCGGGATCGAATTCGCGTCCGAGGCGAGCGCGCCGAACATATCGCTGGTCCCCGCCGTGATCTGCTTACCGATATCACCGTTGCGGGCGAACAGGCCGTTGACCGTATCCACCGTGCCCGCCGTGCCACTGATCAACGCGACCAGGGCGGTGCGGTGATCGGCGATGGTCTGCGCGGTCTTCACCGAACTGCCGAGCACATCGAGCAGTTCGGGCGCGGATTGCTCGAGTGCGTGGAACGAGGCCGAGAAATCATCGAGTAGCACACCGAGATTCGGAATGGATTCGTCCACCGAGGTGAGCCATCTGTCCAGCCGCTCGATGGTGGAGCCCGGCATCCGGCCGCTGCCGTCCAGCGCCTGGGACAGCGTGCCGAGCACCCGGCCGAACTGCACCGGGTCGAGCTTGGCGAGGATATTCCGCACGTTGGTGAGGGTGTCCTGCAGCGCGATGGTGGCCTGGCTGCGGTCCTGCTCGATGATCGAGCCCTCGTGCAGGTACTTGTCCGCGGGACCGTTGAAGACCAATTCCACCGAGGTGACGGCGAACAGGTTGCTCGGCACCACCCGGGCGGTCACATTCGACGGAATATCGCCGGCGAATTCCGGCTTCAGGTCGATCTGCACCTTCTGCAGCTCGCCCTTGTCGGCGACCTCGACGGCCTCGACCGCGCCGACCAGAACGCCGCGAAACTTCACATCGGCCGCGCTCGGCAGCCCGTCACCGGTGGTGGTCAGATTCGCGACCACATGCACCTTGGGTACGAAATAACCGCGGTATCTCGCCATCAGGAAGCCGAGGATCAGCGCGAAGACGACGAGTCCGCATACGCCGGCGACCAACAGTTGTCGCATGGTGGGCCCACGCCCACTGGGATCGATGATCATCTCGTCCTACCCCGAGATCCGGATGCCGGGATTGACGCCCCAGATCGCCAATGTCATGAACAGGTCCGCGAAAACCACGACGATGATGCACATCTTGATGGCCCGACCGGCCGCGACACCCACGCCCTCCGGACCGCCGGAGGCGAAGAAGCCGTAGTAGCACTGGATGAACGTGGTGATCGCGACGAACACCATCGCCTTGAGCAGCGAGTAGAGCACGTCCCCTGGTATCAGGAACTGATAGAAGTAGTGCGCGTAGGTACCGCTCGGCGTGTTGCCGATCAACTGCACCGTGAGCGAGCACGAAATGTAGGCCATGGCCAGGCCCAGGCAGTAGAGCGGGATGATGGCGATCATCGCCGCGAACATCCTGGTGCTCACCAGATAGGGCAATGGCCGGATCGCGATGGACTCGAGTGCGTCGATCTCCTCGGAGATCCGCATCGCACCGAGCTGAGCGGTGAATCGACAGCCGGCCTGGGCGGCGAAGGCGAGTGCCGCGAGCAGCGGGCCCAGCTCCCTGGTGGTGGCGAACGCCGAGATGGCACCGGTGATCGGGCTGAGGCCGAGCAGATTCAGCGAGGTGTAGCCCTGGATGCCGACCGTCATCCCGCCGAACGCACTGAGAATGAGAATGACGCCGATGGTGCCGCCACCGACGACCAGGCTGCCGTTGCCCCAGGTGACATCCGAAAGCAGCCGCCAGACTTCCTTCGGATAGTGCCGCAGCGCCAACGGGATCGAGCCCACCGACCGCAGGAAGAAGAACACCTGGTGGCCCAGGCGGGCAACCATATTCACCGGGGCCTGCGCGGACTTCTTTATGTGCTGAAGTGGCCGCAGCAGCGGCGGTACATAGGTTGATGACACCGGCTCAGACCACCTGTGGGGGGAGGAGAACGTTGTAGATCTGGGTGATGATCAAGTTCACGCCGAACAACATGATGGCGGAACTGACCACCGCGGAGTTCACCGAGTTGGCGACGCCGCCCGGACCGCCCCGGGTATTCAGCCCGGTATCACAGGCGATGATCGCCGCGAGCAACCCGAAGATCAACGATTTCACCAGTGCGACAAGCAGATCGATGGTGACGGCGAACGAGGAGAAGGTGCCGACATAGGAACCCGGGGTGCCGTTCTGCGCGAAAATATTGAAAATGTAGCCAGTCAAAAATCCGACGAATACGACGAAGCCACAGAGCAATACGCTGACCAGCATGGCAGCACCGAGCCGAGGCGCGACCAGCCGACGCAGCGGATCCACACCCATCACCCGCATCGCATCGATCTCTTCGCGGATGGTGCGCGAACCGAGATCGGCGGTGATCGCCGAACCGACCGCGCCCGCGATCATCAGCGAGGTGACCAGCGGCGCGCCCTGCTGGATGATGCCGAGACCGTTCGCCGCGCCGATGAACGAGGTCGCACCGACCTGGGTGGCGACCGCGCCGACCTGGATCGAGACGATCACGCCGATCGGGATGGCGACCAATAGCGTCGGTGCCGCGGCGACGCTGGACATGAACGCGCATTGGCGGATGAACTCACGATAGGGAAAGCGGCGTCGCAATATCGCGATGAACAACTCCGCGACCGCCGCGAATCCCATCGCAATCTGTCTACCGAACGTCTCCAGGGAGAGCTTCGGATGGTCTTCCCAGTAGGCCTTCGTCCAATCGACCGCATCACTCATCCGTGACCGCGCTGGCGGACTCTCGGTCGACTGCACTGGCTGACCCCTCTCGACGCCGGAAACCAAACCCCGACGACTTGTTTGCTTCAGGCACCCTACTACGGAGTAGTGCAGAGCACACGATCACCGTGTGATTGCAGTCATAGATTGGAGTAACTGCCTGGAAAACCCCTGTGAGCAGTGGCGCGACGCTTGGGACAGGTCCCGAAGTTAACGGCGACAATTCTAGGGCAAGTTACAGTTCTACCCGCCCCTATCAGCCCCGGATATGACCGGTTACACTATTTACGCGCACAATATTCATGCAAAATCCGTGCGCGATTCGAATGACCTCTACGGTGCTGAACAAAATACAACTAAAACGCAATCGATCGCTTTGCGATGATTACAGTAATAGAGCTTCGCTATCGCGAGAAAATGAGACGTTGCATCTGAAATGTCGAAAAGTGCGGTCCCCACCGATGCGTTCGCCATCGCGGGCCGAGCCTTTCGAGGGACCCGCGAATCTGCGGGGTATGGGACGCGCCCGGAGCCGAATACTGACACCATGGGTGCGACAGATTGATATCGTGCGGACTTCCGACGTCTGGAGGGACATGTTCAGCAAACTCGCCAAGGTGGCCAACGCCGCCTTCGCCGTAGCTCTTGGTGCGGCGCTGGTCGCGACGGGGGCCGGGACCGCGGATGCCGCGCCGGGAGCGCCCGTCATCGGCGGTGGGTCGGGAATCATCATCGATAATCAGTTCGAATGCACGGTCACGACGATCGGTCATGACGGTGACGGCAGGCTGGTCGGCTTGACCGCGGGACACTGCGGCGACCCGGGCGCCCAGGTGTACGCCGAGGCCGATCGCGGCGCAGGCGTGATCGGCCGGTTCGTCTACTCCAACCATGATCTGGACTACGCCATCATCCAGTTCGACCCGGCCAAGATCACCCCGGTGAACCGGATCGGCAATGTCACCATCACCGGGATCGGCGGCCCGGCCCAGTTCCCGATGATCGTCTGCAAGGAAGGCCGTACCACCGGCAGCACCTGCGGCATCGCCTACGGTGACCTCTTCGGTACGAATATGGAGACCTGGTCGCAGATGTGTGTGGTCGAGGGCGATTCCGGGGCACCGGTCGTCGTCGGCACCACACTGGTCGGCATGGTGAACGCCTATCTCGCCATCGCCTGCTTCGGACCCGAGGTCGGCACCAATATGAGCTCGATCATGGGCGATATCAATGCCCGCGGCAGCGTCGGGGCGGGCTTCAACCCGATCTAGCCGGATCAGTCGAATACCGAATGGGCGGGTCGAAAGACCCGCTCATTCTGTTTTGTGGAGCGGGGCCAGCGCCGGACCCGCCACCGGGCACTGCGGCATGCAGTCGACGTTGTCCAGCGTCGCCGGGTGGCGCGGCGCGCGCAGCAGTAACGCCGCGATCAGTGCACCGGTCACCAGCAGACCGGCACAGATCCACATCGCGACGCCGAAGCCGCGGTCGAATTCCACTGGGTCGCCGAGCGATCCGGAGATTCCGGCGAGGCCGGGCAGCGCCGCGACGGCCAGCAGCTGAGCGGTGCGGGCGACGGCATTGTTCACCCCCGACGCGATACCGGCCTCACTGGCGGGCACCGCACCGAGTACCGCGCCGGTGAGCGGGGCGACCAATACCGACAGGCCCAGACCGAAGACCAGCACACCCGGCAGTACATCGGTCAGATAGCTGGTGGCGGGTCCGATGCGCAGCAGCAAGATCAGGCCGAGCGCGGCGAGGAGCGGACCGACCATCATCGGAATGCGCGCACCGTGCACCTGTGCCCAACGTCCGGCGGGCGCGGACAGCGCCAGCATGATCAAGGTGACTGGAACGGTGGCCACCCCCGACATCAGCGGCGTGTACTTCGCCACCAGTTGCAGCTGCATCACCAGCAGAAAGAAGACACCGCCGAGTGCGGCGTAGACCGCGAGGGTAACCAGATTCGCGGCCGTGAAGACCCGTGACGCGAACAGCGACGGCGGCACCAGCGGATGATCGCTGCGCATTTCGATCACCACGAAGACCGTCAGCAGCAGCAGACCGGCGACCACCAGCAGCGCCATCGCATCGATCAGACCGAAGGTCAGCGCGCCGAGGGCCACCGCGACCACCACCGCACCCGGAATATCCAGGCGCGCCGAGGCATTCGGGTCATGACTGTCCGGCACATGGCGCAGCGCGACGAGTACGACGACCACGGCCAGCGGCGCGTTGATGAAGAAGATGGACCGCCAGCCGGCCAACTCGATCAACCAACCGCCGAGGAACGGACCGAGTGCGCCCGCGACACCGCCGAAACCGGACCACAGACCGATCGCCGCACCCTGATCGCGTTGATCGATAGATGAGGAGATCAGGGCCAGACTGCCGGGGGTGAGCAGCGCGCCCGCCACACCCTGCAGAATCCGCGCGACAACGAGCATCTCGATGTTCACCGCCGCACCGCAGAGCACCGAGGCCAGCGCGAAACCGATGACACCCCAGACGAACACCGTGCGACGGCCGAGACGATCGCCGAGCGAGCCGCCGAGCAGGATGAACGAGGCCAGGGTCAGCGTGTAGCCGTTGAGCGTCCACTGCAGGCCCGCGACATCGGTGTCGAGGGATTCGCCGATCCGCGGCAACGCGATATTGACGACGGTGGCATCCAGCGAGGCCACCGACGAACCGAGAATGGTGGCCAGCAGGATCCAGCGGCCGGTGGCCGAACCCAGCCGGGGTAGTTCAGCACTCACCGCCCCAACGTAACCGCTATCGGCCGGTTTTCATGGCGGTCAGAGATTCTGGACGCAGACCACGAAGTGCCGGGTCGGGTATTCGAAGCCGCTGCTGCTGCCGCAGACGCTGGCATCGTCGGCACCCTGCTGGATATTGGTCACCTTCACGCCCTGGCTGACGCGTTCGGTGCAGTCGATGCGCTTGGGATCCTCACCGCTGATATCCATACAGCCACCGACAACCCAGTCGATGTCCAAGCAGATCGCGCCCTGCTGCGCACCGTTCAGCGTTTCGAAGTAGGCCGAGTCCCGGTCGGCGACACACTGCGAACTGGTGGCCGCCTTGCCGATGACCTTGTAGTTCGAGGCCCGGCTGCCGCAGGAGGCCTTGGCGATGGTGGCGTTATCGGTGGTACCACCGAGCGTCACACAGTCACCGACATCGGCCTGGAAGTCGGTATTGCCGCCTTTGGTCGCCGGGGTGGTGGCCGTCGGCTTGCCCGAGGTCGGGCGGGCGCTGGTCGTCGGCCGCCCCGAGGTGGGCCTGGCCCCTGAGGTTTTCGGCGTATTGGTGGACGAGACCGCATCGATGGTCCCGTTACCTATTGCGGGCTGGGCGTTGCCGCTGATTTTATTGCCGCAGCCCGCTAACGAGAGCGCGGCGACGACCCCGACCGCGGCGATTGCCGCCGTCGCGAGGCGACCCCAGACCAGTTGACGAGACACTTACAGTCCTCCCGGCTGTAACGCTCCGAACTCATACCCCCGGTCGGAATCCGAAGTGATCTAGCAATGCGTGAAATACCACGCCATGCATACACCACCGAGCGCAGATGCGTCGAGTCGACAACGCTCCCATCGGAGCAGCACAGTGCCGCCCGCGGTATTGGTTCGCGCACCCCGTAACTGCCGCTCACCAGCGGAATCGGCTTGACAGCAACCGATCTGGGTATGGTGGGGTTCCGGTGTGAGAGGAGTTCGTCCGTGAAGCTGATCAGTGCGATCACCTGCACCGCCGCCGCATTCGGCGCCGTGCTGATCCTCCCGGCGGCGGCCTCGGCAACCGATGTGCATTGCGCCTCCGACGGCGGGACGGATGTCACCGTAATCGACGGAAACACTGCGTGCCGGGCCACGGCCGAAACCCTCGGCCGGGCACGGGCGGCCGGATACGACGGCATCGGCTACGCCCGTGCGAGCCTCGGTGCCGCCGCCCTCGGCGTCGGAGTGGCGGGCGGTGTCGGCGCCAGCGACGGGGTCGGCGGAATTCCGATCGCTTTCGGCTACGGCGCCGATGCCGTCGCGCTGACCTCGATCACCACTTCGACAACCGATTCCGAGACCGGTCAACCGAACCCATCGACCCCACTGTTAGCGGTATCTATCGCCTTGGACGGCTCGCGCGCACAGGTCACCACCGCCGACAGCGCGGTGGTGTGCCTCGGCACGGCGGCGTTCGCGTGGAATTCGGCCACCGGCGCGGCCTGCCTGGCGACGCCTTTCGGTCGCTGGCAAACAACACGATCCGAGCTAGGCTGAGAATTCGGCCCCAGCCAGCCCGCAGGAGGTATCACCCGTGGCTTCTGCCTTCCCCGAACCGGACCGGTGGCCAGCCGCGCCACGGGAGATGCTCGTCGATCCGAGGTTTGTTCGCCTCGCGGACCATTTCTTCCATATGTTCACCCAGCCGACGCGCGGCGGCGGCGCCCTGTCGATCTATCTCGACGGTCGCCCGGTCGTCGATATCTGGGCGGGCTGGGCGGCCAAGGATCGGCGCTGGAACGGCGACAATGTGGCGCTCACCTTCTCCACCGGCAAGGGCGTCGCCGCGACCGTGCTGCACCGACTGGCCGAGCGTGGGTTGATCGATTACAACGCGCCGGTGGCCGCCTACTGGCCGGAATTCGGCGCACACGGCAAGGCCGACATCACGGTGCGCGATGTGCTCTCGCACCGGGCCGGACTGCATCGGGTGCGCGGCCTGGTCCCCGGCCGGGAGGGCATCCTCGACTACGACGCCGTAGTAGCGGCGCTGGCCGAGAGTCCGGCCGACCCGCGTCGCATCCGCACATCGGGCTATCACGCGATCACCTTCGGCTGGCTGGTGGCCGAGATCGTGCAGCGCGTCACGGGTGATTTGTTCACCGATGTGGTGCGGCGCGAGATCGCGGAGCCGCTCGGCTACGACGAATTCTGGTTCCAGGTACCGGAATCCGAGCGCTATCGGATCGCCAAGATCTTTCCGCATCTGAATCCACCCGGAATCCGTTGGAATACCGCGTCATCGGTGTTGTCGTGGGTGCGCCCGGTGCGCGGGCTCGCCGAGGCGGGGATGCCGGAGAGCTTCGACGAACTCGTGCGCGATCCGCGCGTGCACGATGCGGTGATGCCGGGCTGGAACGGCGTTTTCTCGGCACGCGCGCTGGCCAGAATGTATGGGGCCCTTGCGAATGACGGTCGGGTGGAGGCCCTGGATCCCGAACGCGGTGGTCACGCCATCGAGGCGGTGCAGTTCCTGAAACCGGAAACGATCGTGACCATCAATGAGACCCAGCGGGCCGACAGCCGCGACTATGTGCTCGGAGTGCCGCTGAAATTCACCCTCGGCTATCACCGTCCGGTGGTGATGTCCAAGCAGCAGCCACGAAATGCCTTCGGCCACTATGGACTCGGCGGTTCGGGTGCCTACGCCGATCCCGAACTCGGCATGTCGATCGCCTTCGTCACCAACCGGCTCGGCAATGCGGTGACCGCGCTCGGGGATGCCCGGCTCGCACGCTTGGCCGCCCTGGCGAGCACTACGGTGCGCAGGGTGCGCCCGAGGGGGCCGGTCGAACCGGGACCACCGTGAATTCGTAGCTATGGATATGGGGCACGCGGGCGCAACCGATGACACGGCGCTGGACGCCGCGCCTTCGACGCCGCGCGTGCCGAGAATGGTGGTGGCGCACGCGTTGGCGGCGGGCATCGATTTCCAGCGGTACTTCCGGTGGCGCCGCGAACGCGAGGGCGATCCGTTCTATGTGCGGTTTCCCGGTTTCGGCGCGGTGTTGTTCACCGGTACGGCCGACGGTGCCCGCGAACTCTTCCGCGCGCCGATCCGGCTGCTCGAACCGCCGCGACCGAATCCGATCGAACCGCTGGTCGGTTCCGCCTCGCTCATCCTGGCCGCGGGCGAACGCCACCGACGCGATCGGGCATTGCTGGCACCCGCATTCCACGGTGCACGGATCCGCGCATACGGCGAACTCATCCGCGAATCCACCCTTGCCGAAATATGTGGCAGCACAGGCGAATCCCGCCCGGCCTGGACACCGGGCACCCGCATCGACTCGCGCGCGGCGGCCAGGGCTATCACCCTGCGGGTGATTCTGGCGGCGGTATTCGGGGTGGACGGCCACGAGCACCGCGCCGAATACACCGCGGCGGTCGCGGAATTCCTCACCACCTACTCGGGACCGCTCATGCTGGTGCCCGCACTGCGCCGCGGGCTGTTCGGCCGGGCGCCGTGGGATCGGTTCCTGACCGCGCGCGAGCGGCTGGACGAGTTGATCCTGACCGATATCGCACGGCGTCGGCCGGTCGCCGCTGGCGCCGACATTCTCGGCCTATTGCTCGCGACCAGCTATGACGATGGCACCGCGATCACCGATGACGATCTGTGCCAACAATTGCGCGCCCTGCTGGTCGCCGGACACGAGACCACCGCGACCAGTCTGGTGTGGGCGCTGTTCCATCTGCATCGGGAGCCCGCGGCGCTGCGGCGCCTGCGCGCCGAACTGCATGCGGCCGGACCCGACGCCACCGCGCTCGAGTTGGCCAAGCTGCCGTTCCTGGACGCGGTGTGCCAGGAGACATTGCGGCTGCACCCTGCGGTACCGATCGTCCTGCGCAGGCTGACCGGGCCGTTCGCATTGCGCGGTGTCGAGCTCGCGGCGGGCGACACCATGGGTCTCGCGGTGTCGCTGCTGCACTCCGATCCCGCCGTGTGGACGGATCCGGAGCTGTTCCGGCCCGAGCGGTTCATCGAGCGCACATACCGGCCGCATGAATTGGCACCATTCGGTGGCGGCCATCGACGGTGTGTCGGGGCGTCGCTGGCCGATTTCGAACTCCGGATCGTTCTCGCCACGATTCTCACTCGACTGCGGCTGCGATTGCCGCCGCGGTATGCACGCGGGCGGGCGCCGCTGTCGGTGCCACACAACATCGCGACGGGACCGCATCGGTCGATCCCATTCGACGTTATTGCGTGATTTATATCACGAAGGGGTTTGGCACTTTACGCGGCCGTCCGGGTTGACAGCCATCCCGGGACATCGAATCCCCCGACCTGACCGGCTCATTCATGAATAACGATGACCCATATGACATATGTGTCACTCGACACATTTTTCTATCAATACCTATCAATCAGAAAAGCTGGTGGCCTCCGATGGCCCTGGACGGTAGGAAGGACGCCAGGGTCGGGTGCGTCATCAATACCCGTGGGCTTGCTTCGTGTTTCCCCGCGCCGATTTTCCGTGGGCGTTTGCGCGGAATCCACGAAGAGTCTTCGCGGAACCACCCTGCGAGCTTCACACCGATGAGAAATCTCACCGCGCCATCGGCGTAGGCGAGAGATGGATTGGACGAGAAACCTATGCTTGCCGCTTTGCACACCGGGACGTCGACTGCTCCTCGTCGGGGAGCCCTGGCCCGCCGACTCCGGCAGGGCATCCTATTGTCGGCGGCGATCGCCGCGGTCGGCATCACCGCCGTCGCGCCGGCTCAGGCCGATCCGGTACTGCCGGGCAGCGGCTCCTTTTCCTCGCCTGGCACCGAGCAGGGCGTCACGGCGAACTTCGCGCCACCGAGTATCAGCCCCGGCGACGGCGAGACCGTCGGCGTCGCGCAACCGATCATCATCAACTTCCAGGATCCGGTGACCGATCACGCCACCGCCGAAAAGGCCATCAAGATCACTTCCTCGAATCCGGCGCCGGGCCACTTCTACTGGTTCAGCGACAAGCAGGTGCGCTGGCGGCCGAACGAGTTCTGGCCGGCCAATACCGATGTGACCGTGGAGGCGGGCGGCACCCGCACCGCATACCGGATCGGTGATGCCTTCATCACCACCGCCGACGACAACACCCACACCATCACGATCACCCGCAACGGCGAGGAGATCATGACGATGCCGACCTCGATGGGCAAGACCAAGCACGAAACTCCGAACGGCACCTACTTCGTCGGCGAACAGCTGCGCAAGATGACCATGGATTCATCCACCTACGGTGTGCCGACCACTGATCCCGAGGGCTACAAGGTCGAAGTCGAGTACGCCACCCGGATCTCCAACAGCGGCATCTTCGTCCACGCGGCGCCGTGGTCGGTTGCGCAGCAAGGTGTTTCGAACGCCAGCCACGGCTGCCTGAATGTCAGCACCGAGAACGCGAAGTGGTTCTTCGAGAACGCCAAGAAGGGCGACCCGGTCATCGTCCAGAACACCCAGGGCGGCACCCTGAACTCCCGCGACGGCTACGGCGACTGGAACGACTAGCAGCGGTCCCACTGGTCCGGCCCTGCTCGAACCCAACTCAGCCCAGAGCTCGCGCCCTGGGCTGAGTTCATTTATTTCACCTTTCAGTTCACTCCCGATGTTGCCGCGTTCGCCGGACGGTAGACCAGTTGCCGGATGATCTCCCGTAAGGGCGGAACGCGACAACTGATTTCGGGAAAACATGGGTAACTCGCCTGGTACGCCCAGAAACCAGCCACCGACACGACCGTCGACCCGCGACGAAATTCTCACGGCACCTCACGACCGGCAAAAGGTTCGCGGCGGCAGGGGAGCTCGCGAGAAGTTCAGCATATCGGCGTTCATCGTTAACCGGTCGCTTGCTGCGCGCCGTAAAGTCGCGGCCGTGCGAACCAGGCCTGAGCGAGTGCTGCCCCAACCGCGCGGGCGTGGACTGCGCAATCGGCCGTGGCAGGACTACGCGCTTTTCCTGGTGTTGCTCGGGCCGAATCTGGTGCTGCTGACGCTGTTCGTCTATCGCCCGCTGGCCGACAATATCCGGCTCTCGTTCACCGACTTCAATATCTCCGACAGCTTCGTGACCTACATCGGCTTCGCGAACTACCGGGAGTGGTGGAGTCGAGACGACTCCTGGCAGATCGTCACCAATACGGTGGTCTTCACCGTGGCCGCGGTGGTCGGCAGCATGGTGCTCGGTCTGGCGCTAGCCCTGCTGCTGGACCGTAAACTGTTCGGCCGCAATGTGGTTCGCTCGGCCATCTTCGCGCCGTTCGTGATCTCCGGCGCGGCCATCGGCGTTGCCTTCCAGTTCATCTTCGATCCCAGCTTCGGGCTGATCCAGGATGTGCTGCACCGCATCGGCGGCGACCGGGTACCGGACTTCTATCAGGACCCGCACTGGGCGCTGTTCATGGTGACGGTCACCTATATCTGGAAGAACCTCGGCTATACGTTCGTCATCTACCTGGCCGCGCTGCAGGGCACTCGCGCCGATCTCATGGAGGCGGCCGAGATGGACGGGGCGAGCCGCGCGACCACCTTCACCAAAGTGCTGTTGCCGCAACTGCGCCCGACCACATTCTTCCTGTCCATCACCGTACTGCTGAACTCGCTGCAGGTCTTCGACATCATCAATGTGATGACCCGCGGCGGGCCACTCGGGACCGGCACGACGACCATGGTCTACCAGGTCTACCAGGAGTCCTTCCGCAACTTCCGGGCCGGCTACGGTGCGACGGTCGCCACCATCATGTTCCTCGTGCTGCTGGTCGTCACGCTGGTCCAGGTGCGCATCATGGATCGGGGCGAGCAGTGAAACATGCCAGCCGTAGCGACGGGCGCGAAGGAGGTAGCTCGCGTAACCACGCAGCGACCCGCGAAGGCCGCGATATACGCGGCGTAGCGACACTTTCGTATCGCCGCAGACAGCACGCGGTAACCGTGCTCGGCTACGCCGCGATGGTATGCGTGCTGATCATCGTCGGTGTTCCACTGTTCTGGATCTTCATCACCTCCTTCAAGGCGCGTCCGGATATCTACACCCAGCCCGCGGTGTATTGGCCGCACAGTTGGCATCCGGCGAACTACGCGGACGCCATCACCACGCTGCCGTTCTGGACCTTCCTGCGCAATTCGCTGATCATCACCGGAATCATCGCGCTGGTGAAATTCGTGCTCGGGGTGTTCAGCGCGTACGGCCTGGTCTTCCTGCGCTTTCCGGGCAAGACCCTGGTGTTCCTGGTGATCATCGCGGCGCTGATGGTGCCCAACCAGATCACGGTGATCTCCAACTACACGCTGATCGCCCAGTTGGGCTGGCGAAATACCTTCCAGGGCATCATCGTTCCGCTCTGCGGGGTCGCCTTCGGCACCTTCTTGATGCGCAATCACTTCCTCTCGCTGCCCTCGGAGGTGATCGAGGCGGCCCGGATGGACGGTGCCAACTGGTGGCGCCTGCTCACCCGGGTGGTGCTGCCGATGTCCGGGCCGACCATGGTGGCCTTCGCGGTGGTCACGCTGGTCAACGAATGGAACGAATACCTCTGGCCGTTCCTGATGGCCGACGACACCAGGGTCGCAACGCTGCCGGTCGGCCTGACTCTCCTACAGAACACCGAGAATCCGAGCGTCACCAACTGGGGACCGGTGATGGCGGGGACGCTGCTGACCATGCTGCCGATCCTCATCGTCTTCCTGCTGCTACAGCGCCACATGATCAAGGGCCTCACCTCGGGTGCGGTGAAGGGTTGAGGCCACCCGCCACCCCGCACGGAATCGCTACGAGAGACCGAGACAAGGAGAAACCGTGTCCACTTCACCATTTCCGGCACTGCCGCGGCGCGCATTCATCGGCCTGGCGGGTGCGCTCGCGGCGGGTGCCGCACTGACCGCATGTGCGGGCAGCGGCGGAGGCGGCAAGCAGTCCGGTGACGCCAACACCATTACCTTCTGGTCGAATCACCCCGGCACCTCGAAGGAACTCGAGACCGAGCTGATCAACCGGTTCCAGGCGAAGTATCCGGATCTGAGGGTCAATCTGGTCGATGCGGGTAAGAACTACGAGGAGGTGTCGCAGAAGTTCAACGCGGCGCTCTCCGGCGGTGAACTGCCCGATGTCGTTGTGCTGTCGGATGTCTGGTGGTTCAACTACGCGCTCAACGGCACCATCGAACCGCTCGACTCGCACTTCGCCGACGCCGGAGTCACGCTCGACGACTATGTCGATTCGCTGGCCGCCGACTACGTCTTCAACGGTAAGCACTACGCACTGCCGTACGCGCGCTCGACGCCGCTGTTCTACTACAACAAGGACGTCTGGGCAAAGGCCGGTTTGCCCGACCGCGGTCCACAGAGCTGGCAGGAGTTCGACGAATGGGGCCCGAAGATCCAGTCCCTGGTCGGTGACGGCAAGCTCGCACATGGCTGGGGTGACGCCAAGAACTATCTGGCCTGGACCTTCCAGGGCCCGAACTGGACTTTCGGTGGTGCCTACTCCGATCACTGGACGCTGAAGTTCACCGACCCCAAAACCATTGCGGCGGGCCAATTCCTACGCGATATGATCCACACCAAGAAGTACGCGGGCATCAAACCGCAGATCGCCGTCGATTTCGGCACCGGCGTCATCGCCTCCACCATCGCCTCCACCGGCGATCTGAAGGGCATCCAGAAGAATGCCGAGGGCAAACTCGAATTCGGCACCGCCTTCCTGCCGCATCCCAGCGGTCCCGGCGTCACCACCGGCGGTGCCGGACTGGCGATTCCGGCGCGGATCTCGGATCAGCGGAAGGTGAACGCGCTGAAGTTCATCGAGTTCATCACCAATGCCGCCAATACCGCCTACTTCTCGCAGGGCACCGGGTACATGCCGGTACGCAAGTCCGCGGTGACCGATCCGAGCGAGGTCGACTTCCTGGCGAAGAATCCCAATTCGAAGGTTGCCATCGAGCAGCTCGCGGTCACCAAATCGCAGGATTACGCGCGGGTGTTCGTGCCGGGCGGCGACCAGATCATCGGCACCGGACTGGAGCAGATCGGTCTGCAGAATGCCGATCCGACCACGGCCTTCGCCACTGTGGCCAGTCAGCTGCAGGCCATTATCGACCGGCAGATCACGCCGAAGCTACCCAAGTAGTACTGACGAAGAGGGAGATCGACGCCGTGGCAACAGTGCACTTCGACGGGGTGACGCATCTGTATCCCGGTGCGCCGGCGCCCGCCGTCGACAACCTGGAACTCGATATCGCCGACGGGGAATTCATCGTCCTCGTCGGCCCGTCGGGCTGTGGCAAATCGACCAGTCTGCGGATGCTGGCTGGACTGGAATCCGTTGCTACGGGCCGCATCCTGATCGACGGTAAGGACGTCACCGGACTGCCGCCGCGCGCCCGCGATGTGGCGATGGTATTCCAGAGCTACGCGCTCTATCCGAATATGACCGTCGCACAGAACATGGGCTTCGCACTACGCAATGCCGGAATGAACAAGGCGGATACCGCGGTTCGGGTGCAGGAGGCGGCGCAGATGCTCGAGCTCGAGCATCTGCTCGACCGCAAACCGGCGAAACTGTCCGGCGGACAACGCCAGCGCGTCGCGATGGGGCGCGCCATCGTGCGCCGACCTCAGGTCTTCTGCATGGACGAACCGCTGTCCAATCTGGATGCGAAACTGCGGGTGAGCACCCGCTCCCAGATCGCGGCGCTGCAGAAACGGCTCGGCACCACCACCGTTTACGTCACCCACGACCAGGTCGAGGCCATGACCATGGGTGATCGGGTCGCGGTGCTGCGCGAAGGGAAACTCCAGCAGATCGCCAAACCCCGTGACCTCTATGACGATCCGGTCAATACCTTCGTCGCGGGCTTCATCGGCTCACCCGGTATGAATCTGTTCGACGCCCCGGTTCGCGATGGTGTCGCGGCGCTGGGCGAGCTGCGCATCCCCTTGCCCCGCACCGCAACCGGCGCGCGGGTCATTGTCGGCATACGTCCGGAATCCTGGAACACCACCACCGAGACCGATAACAGCCTCGCCGTGGCCGCCGAACTGCTCGAGGAACTCGGCGCCGAATCCTTCATCTACAGCCACGGCATCACCGATGAATGGAACAGCCGCTCCGGGAAGGTGGTGGCACGGGTGGACCGGCGCTTCCGAGTGGCCCTCGGCGATCGCCTGCGGCTACGTCCGAAACTCGACGAGATTTTCTTCTTCGACGGCGAAACCGAAGAACGCCTGCGCTGACGCCCGGCGTCCCTCGGCCCGCCACGGGCTTACCAGATCTTGACGCGCTGTGCGGGTTCCAGGTACAGCTCGTCACCCGGCTGCACATCGAAGGCCTCGTGGAAGCTGTCGATATTGCGAACCACCGCATTGCAGCGGAATTCGGGCGGCGAGTGCGGGTCGGTGGCCAGGCGGCGAATGGCCTCCTCGTTCCTGGCCTTGGTCCGCCACACCTGTGCCCAGCCGTAGAAGACCCGCTGCAGACCGGTGAGACCGTCGATGACCGGCGGCTGCCGGCCTTCGAGCGAAATCCGGTAGGCGGCCAACGCAATGGACAACCCGCCGAGGTCACCGATGTTCTCGCCGATGGTGAATTCGCCGTTGACGGTGTGGTCGTCGGACAACGCCTTGGGTGAGAGCACGCTGTACTGGTCGATCAAAGCCTTTGTGCGCTTGCCGAATTCGGCACGATCGGCATCGGTCCACCAGTCGACCATATTGCCGTCACCGTCGTACTTGGCGCCCTGATCGTCGAAACCGTGGCCGATCTCGTGCCCGATCACCGCACCGATGCCGCCGTAGTTCGCCGCGTCGTCGGCGTGCATATCGAAGAACGGCGGCTGCAGAATGGCTGCCGGGAAAACGATTTCGTTCATGCCCGGGTTGTAGTAGGCGTTCACCGTCTGCGGGGTCATGAACCATTCGCCACGATCGACCGGACCGCCGAGCTTGTTCAGATCACGATCGTGTTCGGCGGCGTAGCCGCGGCGGTAGTTGCCGACCAGATCGGAGGGGACGATGACGATGGCGGAGTAATCGCGCCACTTGTCCGGGTAGCCGATCTTGGGGGTGAACTTCTCCAGTTTGGCCAGCGCGGCCGCCCTGGTATCCGGCCCCATCCAATCCAGCTGGGCGATATTGCGGCGGTAGGCCTCCTGCAGATGGTCGACCAACTCGACCATTCGCGCCTTGGCCTCCGGCGGAAAGTGTTCGGCGACATACAGTTTGCCGACCGCCTCACCGAGCAGATCCTGCACCAGCGAAACACCGCGCTTCCAGCGTTCCCGGTTCTCCTGCGCCCCGGTGAGGGTGCGGCCGTAGAAGTCGAAATTCTCCTCGACGATCGGATCGGTGAGATAGGCCGCCCGCGAACGCAACAGCCGCCAGATCGCCCACGCCTGCCAATCGGCGAGCGGTTCGGCCGCCCAGGTCTGGGCGAAGGTGCGCACATAGTCCGGCTGGCGCACAACCACTTCGGCGAACAGATCGGGACCGGACTCGGCGATCCCCTCGGCGAGCGCGGCAGTCCAGGCGTGCCAATCGAATTCCGGATGCTCGGCGACCAGCGCGTCGAAAGTGGTGAGGTTGTAGCTCAACTCGGCATCGCGGCGGCGCACCACATCCCAGTGTCCGGCCGCGAGCTTGCGCTCCAATTCGAAGATCCGCTGTCCCACCGTCGACAGATCGGCCGGCAGCAGTGCGGCGATCTGCGGTTCGGCGGCGGCCAGAGTGAATATCCGGCCGATGTGGCGGATGTATTCGGCCCGGATCTCGGCGAATTCGTCCTGCCGATAGTAGGACTCGTCGGGCAGTCCGATCCCGGACTGGGTGGCGTGCACCAGATACCGGTTGGAATCCTTATCGTCGGTATCGACGTAGAAGCCGAGCGCACCGCCGACACCGGTGCGCTGCAGGCGACCGAGTAGCGCGGCGAAGGCGGTCCGGTCGGCGACCTCGTGGATCTCGGTGAGTTCCCCAGCGATGGGTGCCAGCCCGAGTGCGGCCACCGTATCGGTGTCCATGAAGCTCGAGTAAAGGTCACCGATCTTGCGCGCGTCACTGCCGTGCTCGGCCGCCGATTCCGCGGCCTGCCGGATGATCGTCTGCACATCCAGCTCCGCCTGGTCGTACAGCGTCCGGAAGGCGCCGTCGACCGCACGATCGGCCGGTATCTCATAGGTATCCAGCCACCCGCCGTTGACATGGACGAACAGATCGTCCTGCACGCGTACCGCGCGGTCGAGGTGGGACAGATCGATACCGGAGGGACTGCTCAGATCGGAAGTCACGATCTCCAGTATGCAGAGCTGGGGTGAAGGCCGCCGTCGCCGAGGTAGGCCCCGGCCGCGCGGGCTGGTCGTTTCGAGCGACCCGCAAGCAATCGCTACGGCCGGGGTGGCAGGGTCAGGCGGGCAGGATGATGCGATCGAATTCGCCGTCGCGGGCGCCGGCGATAAACGCATCCCACTCTTCGGGGGTGTAGGAGAGGGTGATATCGCCGTGGCGCAGGGTGGCGCTGCCGTCGGCGCAAGTATCTGCGATCAGCTCGTTATGCGATCGGCCGCTGTTGAGTAGGTGGATGAACGAGGCCCAAAGGCTCGCGGTGACGGTGATGACGGGCTCTTCGGCGGGGCGGTTGGCCGGGTTGCGGCGGTATTTGCTGTCACGGATGAGCACCGCGTCACCGTCGAACCGGACCTCGACACACTGATTGCCGTTGTTCGATCGACTCGACGTGAACCAGTCAGTGAAAACCGACCGGAAGGTAGCGGTGGTGGCCATGGGCAGGATTTTACACTTGTGCATACCTGCTGATCAGGGCCAATGATGCTGCACGATTCAACGATTGTTCCAGTGCGCGAACGTAAGCGAAGCTCAAATCGCGCACCTGTTCCGGGTCGTCGACCGCCCCGCCGAAGACCGCGCTCTCGGCCCACGCGAAGGTCGGCAGCTGTTCACCGGCGAAGTCGATCAGGTGGAAACTGGACCCGCCGAGCACCGCACCCGCCTGCGCCGCGAATGGGATGACGCGCACCTCGATATTGTCGAGCTGCTCGATCGACTTCGCCAGATACTCCAGCTGCCCGCGCAGCACCGCCGGCCCGCCGGTCTGCTGCAGTAGCGTGCCCTCGCCGATGACCGCGGTCAGCTCGACCGGTCTCTTACCGCGCAGCCGCTCCTGCCGCCGCATCCGGATGGCTACCAATTGCTCGACCTGAACCGGCCGGATCATCACATCGGCACTGATGAGGGCTCGCGCGTAGTCCTCGGACTGCAGCAGGCCCGGGAAAACCAAACTGTCGTAGCTGCGAATGCTCTGCGCGCCGTACTCCATGCCGTACAGCCGCTGCAGTTCCGGACCGATCAACGCCGACGATTTGGCCCACCAACCGCGCTGCTTACTCGCCTCCAGCAGGGTCAGCAATTCTCCGCGTTCCTCGGCATCCACCTCGAGCAGTTCGAGCACCGGGCCGATGGTGTTCGTGGTGAGCACCCGTCGCCCCTTTTCGACGTGCGACCAGTTGGCCGGGGTGAAGCCGACCCGCTTGGCGAAGGTTGCCGAATCGAAGCCGCGCTGTTCGCGCAATTCGCGCAGCCGCAGCACCAGCTCCCAACGAGCAACGGTTGGCGAAACGGGTGCCATGACCGGAAATAGTACGCTGGAAATTTACTTGGCGTGTGACTATTGTCAAGGAACTTGTGCCGGTCTAGGGTCGATTTCAGCGGCAACTTTGGTTTTCACGTCGATCCACTCAGAGTCGAGGCGAGGTTCGTCATGAGTACGTCGCACATGGAATCGGGTAGCTACCCGGCAGCCCAGGATTTCGCGGCGACCCAGGACGCATTGGCGCGCTGTCGCCGCTATCGCAAGGACAACGGCCTATATGGCGTCGTGGATCCAGCGCTCGGTCGAATCCTGTTGGAAGTCGGCGCGGTCGGTGCGGTCGTCATGCCCGCCGCACTCGGCAAGCGGGTGCACGCCCACCTGCTGGCCACCCACCGACGGACCGGACCGATCATCGCGCATCCGCGCTCCAGCCGATGGTCCTTCCTGACCGGACCGACCGATAACTCGTACCTGGATATGGCGCTGTTTCCGGAGCTGTTCCGGGTCTGCGCCTCGGTGGCGCTGCCGGGCACCCGGATTGTGTTGCCCTCACCGACCGATGAGCAGAGCGGCTACCGGATCTGGATCGCACCACCCGAGGGCGATTACCGCCCCGAACTCGGCGATGTCATCGCCGCCACCCGCATATGTGCGAAAAGCGGCGGCCAGTCGCTCGTCAGCGGCATCAGGGGTGTCGTCAAGGGGTTGGGCGCGGAGTGAGCGTCACGCTGAAGCTCTGCTCGATACTGTGCTGCCATTTATCCCGGCACTCGTTGAGCTTGGTTTGATCGTTGCCCGCCTTCTGCACGCAGTCCAGATAGTCCTTGCCGCCGGAGTCGACGAAGAAACTCCAGCCGACAATGCTGAGCACGATCGCCGCGACCAGCGCGAGCGCCCCCAGGATCAATCCGGTGACCGCCATACCGGCGCCACCCGCACTCCCGGAACGGATCTTGACCAGTGCGATGATGCCGAAGATCAGCGCCAAGACACCGAACAGATAGCCGCCGATCAGCGTCCAGCAACTCAGGAAGCCGAGAATGCCGAGCACCAAGGCGGTGATCGACATGCCCTTGCGCTTCGGAGATTCCTGCCAATAGTTCGGCTGCCCCTGACCCGGTGGCGGCGGGTACTGACCCGGTGGTGGATATTGACCGGGCGGCGGATATTGCGCCATGGGATTTCCTCTCAGCCGGTGCGCGTGCGTCGCGGTCGCCTTTTGATCGCACTCGCTGGGTTGTCGATGCCGCGCGCGCTATATCGAACCGAGCCGCGCGTGCATCTCCCAGACCAGAATCTCCGCGGGACCGTTGGCGACCACCCGCTGGCCACCCGACCTGGTCAGGCGGACGGCGTCACCCGCGTAGAGCGGACCGACGCCTTCCATTTCCACCTCGCCCCTGGCGACGAAAAGATGCAGATACGGCGCATCCGGCAAGTCGATCACCTGCTCGGTTTCCCCGCCGCCCGCCAGCCGCGCCACATGCAGCGCCGAATGGCTGCTGCCGATGGCGATCGCGGTCCGATCGCGATAGCGGGGCAGGCCGGAGGCCACGGTCACCAGGCCGCCGCGCGCCAATTCGTCGTCGATCTCCAACTGCTGATACCCCGGCTCCAGGCCCGGTTCGTCCGGCACCACCCACATCTGCACGAAATGGACCGGCTCGTCGTGTTCCATGCTGCGGTCCAGCCGCCAGGAGTCGTTCTTCTCCGAATGCAGGATCCCGGTGCCCGCACTCATCCGCTGCGCCAGACCGGGATAAATGACGCCACTGTGCCCGAGCGAATCCTGGTGCACCAGCGAGCCGCCGAGCACCCAGGTCACGATCTCCATATCCCGGTGCGGATGGGTTTCGAAGCCCTGACCAGGGGAAACAATATCTTCGTTATTGACGAGCAGCAGCCCGTGATGGGTGTTGTCGGGATCGTAGTGCTCGCCGAAAGAGAACGAGTGCTTCGAATCCAGCCAGGCCACGCGCGTTTTCATGCGATCGCCGCCGCGATGGACATCGATGTGTGGTGTCGTGAGTGTGGACATCCTAGTCCTCCTCTCGGGACCGTGCACCGATCACCTGTCAGGGTAGGAGCACTTACAACGCGGTACTCCGAATTCCTAGTAAATTGTCCTGCACTCGGCATTTTACGCGAGCGACCGGTAGGTGAACGGCAGGCGAGCAGTACCGACCGGTTGATCGAATCGGCGGTGGGCCTGATCCGCCACCGCTGCACGGGGGGCAAGCAGACGCGCGCAGCAGCTTCGTAACATCATGTGCCACAACGGAATCGGAGGTGACGAAGGGATGCGGACCGAGACGCTCGCACGCATCGAGCGGCAACTGCGCGATGCGGCACAGCGCGACGGGATCAGCGACTTCGTCGTCGGTGTCGCGGTATTCCGCGATCGCAAACTCCTGGTGGTGCGCCGCGTGCCGGACGACTACCGCGGCGGCATGTACGAACTGCCCGGTGGTGGCGTCGAATCCGGGGAGAGCCTGGCCGAATGCGTCGTGCGGGAACTGTTCGAGGAGACCGGGCTGCGCGTGCGCGCGATCACCGAGTTCCTCGGCGACTTCGACTACGCCACCCGGACCAAGCCCCGAGTGCGCAAGTACAGCTTCATCGTCGAGGTAGAGCCGGGCGAGGTCGCGCTGGCCCCCGGCGAACACGACGCCTTCGCCTGGATCGATGCCGCGACGGTGGCGGATCTGCCGATGACACCCGATATGCGCGAAACTATCTCCACACTGATCAATTGTGTTTGATCCCAGCCACCCACCCGCCGCCCGAGCACGACCACCCCACATCGAATCGCTGCGCGATGTCGACATTCCGGTCCGCGAACACGCCGCGCCCGCGCGGCCAAGCACACAGCCGCGCCGCAGGCGCGGCAAATCGAAACACAGTAGCCTCTGGACGTGTCCACTGGTCGCCCCGAAGGCTCGACTCCCGCGGACGAGCGGCCGGTTTCGTTACCGACCGTGCTGCGCGAGAGTCCCGGCGTATTGCGTTTGGCGCTGATCCGCTTTACCGGTCAGTTCGGCGACGGCATGTTTCAGGCGGCCCTCTCGGGTGCCATTCTGTTCAACCCGGAACGCGAGACCGATCCACTCGCCATCGCGGCCGCGTTCGCGGTATTGCTGCTGCCGTATTCGCTGATCGGGCCGTATGCCGGTGCGCTACTGGACCGCTGGGATCGGCGGGCGGTGCTGCTGGTCGCCAATGTGCTGCGGACGGTGTTGATCGCTGCGGTCAGTGTCGGGCTCTTGGCGGGCAGCAGCGCGACGCCGTTGTTGTTGCTCGCGCTCGCCGTGGTCGGGATCAGCCGATTCGTGCTTTCGGGGGTATCGGCGGCCCTGCCGAAGGTGCTCGATCAGCACTGGCTGGTGCCCGCGAACTCGGTGCTCGCGACGGTAGCGTCCGGATGTGCCGGTGTGGGTGCCGCCGCAGCGGTCGCGATCATCGGGTTGATCGGCGCCGGAGATTTCGCGTCGGCCGTCGCGGTGGCGATCAGTGCCGTGTGGTCGGTCTGCGGTGCGGTATTCGCGGCGGGATTCGGGGCCGCAGTGCTGGGTCCGGACCCGGGGATCGCGGCGCGCGGCAGTACGGTGCGCGCGATCGCGACCGGTCTGCGTCACGGCGCGGCCGCCGTCTGGGGAGCGGTCCAGGTCACCACCGCGATGGTCGGCATCGGCACACATCGGATCGTCTTCGGCACCAACACGCTGATCATGGTGCTGGTGCTGCGGCAGGCGCCCGTCGACGGCGGCGGTGCGAATACCGGGCTGACCCGGTTCGGGTTGGCCATCGGCTGTACCGCGGCGGGGATGTTGGTGGCGGCGGTCGTCGCACCGGTGCTGATTCCGCGGCTCGGCCGGTCGCGCACGGTGGTGCTCGGGCTGTTGACCGCGACTGTGGTCCAGTTGACACTGGTCACCCCGACCGCGCTCGCG
Source organism: Nocardia citri (assembly GCF_054065835.1). Classification (NCBI taxonomy): domain Bacteria; kingdom Bacillati; phylum Actinomycetota; class Actinomycetes; order Mycobacteriales; family Nocardiaceae; genus Nocardia; species Nocardia citri. The sequence goes on along the minus strand of NZ_JBSUQM010000001.1, from coordinate 197,543 downwards.
ACGGCGGGCACCGCGGCACATCGAGCACATCAATTGCTGCTGGTCGCGGCCTTCCTGTTCGGGCTCGCGGGGCAGACCATCAAACTGACCGGCGATGCGACCATGCAGATCGATATCGATGACACCAGACGCGGTCAGGTATTCGCATTGCAGGACACGGTATTCAACATCGCGTTCGTGCTGGCGATCGCGCTCACCGCATTGGTGATCCCGACGGATGGACGATCGATCGCGGTGGTGCTCGTCGGCGCCGGAATCTACTGCGCGGGCATAGCGGCCATTTCCGTGAACAGTCGGCGCAGGCCAGTCACTGGCTGAACGGCGTTGTCGGGTGGCCGGATTCATCGCCCGACCAAGTGCGGTGATCCCGCAGCGGGGTGACCTGTTCGATCGGTTGCTGTTGCGACCAGCGCGAATCCTGTACCGGCTCATTGTGATTCGACAAGTCCGCGCCGAATTCATCGGTGGCGAAGTGATCCGGCTCCGGCTCGATGCGCTCGATCCAGGCCAGGTGTTCGCTGCCCGCATCGGCCGGACTGCCGGTGATCTGGTGATCCCAAGTGCCGCTGCCGGTCGGATCCGTGAAGAAATGGTCGAGTACACCGTCGTCGTCGAGATCCAGCCCGACCACATCGGCAATGCCGGTGCCATGGGAATCCCACAGCACGTCATCGACCAAACCGTCGCCGTCGAAATCGAGTACCACCGCGTCGCCGACGCCTGACCCGGATACATCCCTATCCGTCGGACTGGTCCAGACGTGGACCGTGCCGTCTCCGGTCCCGAACACGTACTCGATCTGGTTCATAATCTGTTTGGACGCGACTGTGTCCCATCCGGTTCCCCCCTTCGCGCGATTCGGTCCGGTAAGTTGATCTCCCATCGACCCGAATCGACAGGGAGTCACCAACGAATGGGATTTCGGCCGAGCAGTGCGCGGATGTTCGCGGCGGCCAAGTGTCCCTGTGCGCCTGCGGTCCTCGGCGTGCTGCTGGCCGGTGCGCTGACCGTACCCACTCCCGTCGCCCAGGCCGCACAGCATCCGTGGGCCCCGCCGCCGGTGAACAGTTGTGGCGAAATCGGATTCGACCCGTTGAACCGGGAGCCGGACCCGAATGCACCGCCGCCTGCGCCGCTGCCCCCGCAGATCGATATTCCGGTGCCGATTCCCGAGATCACGCCGGTTCCGGTCCCCGATCCGCCGCCGGACAACACCCGGATAGATCCGGAGCCGCTACCCACCGACCCGTGCCGCAATCCGTGCCCGGATATTCGGGACACGCCGAAGCCGCCGGATCCGACCACCGATCCGGACCCGGAAGGCGCGCCCGACACCGGATCCGGATCAGGTTCAGGTTCGGGTTCGGGTTCGGCTGCGATCCGCATGCCGCGCATCGAGTTCCGTCCGGAGATCGAACCCATTCCGATCCCGGTGCCCGGTCAGGACGGAGTCCAACCGCAACCCGCACCACCGCCGATCGTGCATCCGGCCCAACCCGGACCGCTGACCGCCGCCGTTGCCCCGCCACTGGTGGCGTCGGTGGACCTGGTCGGTCAGGTGACCGGGCACGGTTCGGCGAATCGCACCGATATGCGCTGGCAGGTCGACGGCACCGACCTCGGCATCATGTGGGAGACCAAACCGGGTGAAATCGCCGTGGTCTTCGGCGACACCTTCGGCGAGGGCTGGGAAAGTGGCGGCGTAGGCGGGCCCGACTGGCGCAGCAATGTGCTCGGCTACAGCACCGACCACGACCTCGCCGACGGCCTCAGCATCGACACCATGGTGCAGGACAGCCGTTGCCACGCCACCGAACTGCTGTCCAGCCGCAAGATCAAGAACTGGGAGACGACCACCATCCCGACCTCCGGATTCGCGATCGGACAGCGCCAGTTCATGAGCTATATGTCGGTGAACCACTGGAGCCGCATCCCGGGTCTGTGGTCGACCAATTACGGCGGGCTCGCGTACTCCGACGACAACGGCCGCACCTGGGTCAAGGATCAGTGGACCAGGTGGGACAACTTCTTCGGGCTCGGCCGGTTCCAGGTGGCGGCCATGGTGCCGCAGGGCGATTACGTCTACATGTTCGGCACGCCCAACGGCCGGGCCGGTGTCATCGGCCTGGCCAGGGTGCCGAAGACCGAGGTGCTGAACAAATCGGCCTACCAGTACTGGGTGGGTGGGACCTGGGCACCCGCGGCCGAAAATCAGGCCACGCCTTTGGTTCTCGGTATGGCCAGCGAACTGTCGGTGCGCTTCGACAAGGGCACCGGACAGTGGCAGATGGTCTACCTGGATTCGGCGCGCGGCGCGATCGTGATGCGCGCCGCGGCCAGCCCGCAGGGCACCTGGACCGATGGCGTTGCGCTCGTCTCGACAGACGACTATCCGAAGGCTTACGGCGGCTTCATCCATCCGTGGTCGACGAGCGAGGATCTGTACTTCACCATCTCGGCGTGGGACAGCTACAACGTGTATCTCATGCACGCGAAACTCGATCCACCGCGCTGATCGGCGCTCGGATCCGCGCCGACGGTGATTCGGTATGGTGCGCATGTGATCGACCAGCGCATACGCATACCGCACGGGCGGCCCCGATGACGGGCGAGACCGTCGCGCCCGGACCGGGTTGGCAGTTCTGGATCGATCGGGGCGGCACCTTCACCGATGTGGTGGCCCGCCGACCCGACGGCAAACTCGTCACGCACAAGCTCCTCTCGGAGAATCCGGCGCGTTATGCCGACTCCGCGGTGGCGGGCATTCGCGAAATCCTCGCCGACGCGGAAAACGCCCAGATCGATGCCGTCCGGATGGGCACAACGGTCGCCACCAACGCGCTGCTCGAGCGCAAGGGGGAACGCACCGTACTGGTCATCACGCGTGGCTTCCGCGATGCGCTGCGCATCGCGTATCAGAATCGGCCACGAATCTTCGCGCGGGAGATCGTGCTGCCGGAGTTATTGCACGAGCATGTGATCGAGGTGGACGAGCGCGTCACCGCGGACGGCACCGTATTGACTCCACCGGATCTCGACGCGCTCGTGGCCGAATTGCAGCCGTTGTACGACAGCGGTATTCGCGCCATCGCGGTTGTCTGCATGCATTCGCATCTCTATCCGGAACATGAACAGGCAATCGGCCGGGTAGCTCGCGAGATCGGATTTTCGCAGATCTCGCTATCCAGCGAGGTGAGCCCGCTGATGAAACTGGTGCCGCGCGGAGATACCACGGTGGTGGACGCCTATCTCTCGCCGGTGCTGCGCCGCTACGTCCAGCAGGTCGCCGACCAGCTCACCGATGTGCGGCTGATGTTCATGCAGTCCAATGGCGGACTCACCGAGGCCCGACAGTTCCGCGGTAAGGACGCCATCCTGTCCGGTCCGGCGGGCGGCATCGTCGGCATGGTGCGAATGTCCGAACTCGCCGGATACGACCGGGTTATCGGCTTCGATATGGGTGGAACCTCCACTGACGTATCGCATTTCGCGGGTGAATACGAGCGGGTATTCATCACGCAGATCGCCGGTGTCCGGTTGCGCGCGCCGATGCTCGATATCCATACCGTCGCGGCGGGTGGTGGTTCGGTCCTGCACTTCGATGGCAGCCGCTACCGCGTCGGACCCGATTCCGCGGGCGCGGCCCCCGGACCGGCCTGTTATCGCGGCGGCGGCCCGCTGACCGTCACCGACGCCAATGTGATGCTCGGCCGCATCCAATCCGCCCATTTTCCACGGGTTTTCGGGCCCGATGGCAATGCGCCGCTCGACGATGTGCTGGTGCGCGAGCGATTCGCGGAACTCGCCGCCGAAATCGCGAAGCGCACCGGTGACGATCGCACGCCGGAGCAGGTCGCCGAGGGCTATCTCGAAATCGCGGTCGCCAATATCGCCGCCGCCATCAAGCGGATCTCGGTACAGAAGGGTCACGATGTGACCCGATACGCGTTGACTACCTTCGGCGGCGCGGGCGGCCAACTCGCCTGCAAGGTGGCCGATTCCCTCGGCATTCGCACCGTTGTGGTGCCGCCCATGGCCGGTGTGCTCTCGGCCCTGGGTATCGGTCTCGCCGATACCACCGCCATGCGCGAGCGTTCGGTGGAGTTGCCGCTGCACGATGCGTCGATGGATCGGGTCGTCGAGATCGCCGACGATCTGGAAGCCATCGCGCGCGCCGAACTGTTCGGCGAAGACGTGCCCGCGCATCGGGTGCGCGTCGTGCGGCGCGCCCAGCTGCGCTACGACGGCACCGACACCACGCTCACCGTCGAACTCACCGAACCGGCGACGATGGCAGCGGATTTCGTCGAACGCCACCGCGGCACCTACTCCTTCGTACTGGATCGCCCCATCGTGATCGAGGCGCTTTCGGTCGAGGCGACCGGACTCACCGAACCACCCGATCTCGCCGACCTGGCTGGACCGCCCGCAGCGACAGGCGAGCCGGAATCGGTGCCACTGCATACCGGTGGCGCTCGGTGCGAAGTATTCCTTTATCGGCGTGCGGAATTGGTGCCGGGTCGGACGGTGCGGGGGCCCGCGATCATCACCGAGGCCAACTCCACCACGGTGGTCGACGATGGCTGGCAGGCCGTGGTGAACGACCTCGGACATCTGATCATGGACCGGATCGCGGCGGCGGCCGGACCACAGGCGGGCACCGAGGCTGATCCGGTGCTGCTCGAGGTTTTCAACAATCTGTTCATGTCCATCGCCGAGCAGATGGGCGCACGTCTGGAGTCGACCGCACAGTCGGTCAATATCAAAGAACGCCTGGACTTCTCGTGCGCGCTGTTCGATCCGGACGGCAATCTCGTCGCCAATGCCCCCCATATTCCGGTGCATCTCGGCTCGATGGGCACCAGCGTCAAGGAGGTCATCCGGCGCAGACAGGCCGAGGGCATACGTCCCGGCGACACCTACGCGGTCAACGATCCCTATCACGGCGGCACCCATCTGCCCGATGTCACGGTGATCACGCCGGTCTTCGACACCGCGGGCGCCCAGCTCCTGTTCTACGTCGCCTCGCGCGGTCATCACGCCGAGATCGGCGGTATCGCGCCCGGTTCGATGCCCGCGAACAGCCGTCGCATCGAGGAGGAGGGCGTGATCTTCGACAACTGGCTACTCGTCGAGGACGGCCGGTTCCGGGAGGACGAGACGCTGCGACTGCTGACCGAGGCGCCGTACCCGTCCCGCAATCCCGCCACCAATCTGGCCGACCTGCGCGCCCAGATCGCCGCCAATGCCAAGGGTGTCGAGGAAGTCCGAAAGATGATCGAGCACTTCGGACTCGATGTCGTCGAGGCGTATATGCGGCATGTGCAGGACAATGCCGAGGAGTCGGTGCGGCGCGTCATCGATGCGCTCGACGACGGCGAATACGCCTATGAGACCGATCTGGGCGCGACCATCCGCGTTCGGGTTACGGTGGATCGGGAAAACCGCAGCGCCACCATCGATTTCAGCGGTACCTCAGCGCAGCTCGAAGGTAACTTCAACGCGCCCTGTGCCGTTGCGAACGCTGCGGTGCTCTATGTCTTCCGCACATTGGTCGCCGACGATATCCCGCTCAACGACGGCTGCCTGCGACCACTGCGGATCATCGTGCCGCCCGGTTCGATGCTCGCGCCCGAGCCGCCCGCCGCGGTCGTCGCGGGCAATGTCGAGACCTCCCAGGCGATTACCGGGGCCCTGTACGCGGCGCTCGGGGTACAGGCCGAGGGTTCGGGCACGATGAACAACATCACCTTCGGCAATGATCACAGTCAGTACTACGAAACCGTTGGATCCGGATCCGGTGCGGGCGACGGCTTCGACGGTGCTCCAGTGGTCCAGACCCACATGACCAACTCCCGGCTCACCGATCCGGAGGTGCTGGAGTGGCGGCTGCCCGTGCTGCTCGAGGAATTCGCGGTGCGAGCGGGTAGTGGGGGTTCCGGTCGCTGGCGTGGCGGTGACGGCGCGGTGCGTCGGCTGCGGTTCACCGAAGCGGTGACGGTCTCGACGCTGTCGAGTCACCGTCGGGTGCCGCCGTACGGCATGGCGGGCGGTGCGCCCGGAGCGCTGGGACGTAACCGGATCGAGCGCGCGGATGGCACGATGCAGGACCTGCGCGGGGCGGATTCGGCACACCTCGAACCCGGGGATGTGCTGGTCATCGAGACGCCCGGCGGTGGCGGATACGGGCTCATCGCACGGACGAACTGAGCCGATCGATCCGTATCGACGGACGAAATCGCCACCCCGCCGCGGCCGGTCACTTCCGTGGATACACACAATCGCCCACATCCGCACGGCCGCGACCGTGGTCGTGCGCGTCGGCGCCAAGTACGCTCGGATCAATCATGGCCACGTACTTCGATCCGACGTCATGGTCACCGATGCGGGCCGTCGACATAGGTAAACGCCTCTTCGATCAATCACTGGTCGAACAATGGCTCGCCTACACCACCGCCTGGGTGGATCCACTGGCCGACTTCGGCGCGGGCACCGTAACCGCACTCATGCCGGACGTGCTGATGACCGTGCTCAGCGAGGGCATTCTCAGCCGGTTCGGCGGCCAGGAGGTCAGCGCCACCCTGCTCGGCCACGATCTGCACGCGACCCTGCAGGTGCTGAAGGTGCGTAGGCGCGGCGCGCACTTCCAGACCAAGACCGTGCTGTCCCGGCTGCGCTGGGACGATTATCCAATCGAAAAGGTCACCGTGATCGCGCACGGCGTCCGGCTGGTGCCCGGAGTGCCGACCAGGGCGCGGGTGCAGCAGCTGGATCTGAACGGCACCGTCACCACCGAGACGCTCCTGGGCTGGCTCGATACCCAGCAGCGCGACTGGAAACTCGGCGTGGCCACGAGCGGACTGATCCGGGCGAAGCATCGAAAACACCCGATCAGCGCGCTGGTGCGGGCGCAGGTACGGGACAACCTGCTCACCGTCGATATCCACCGCGTGAACTGGCTGGGTATCCCGATCCCACGGAAGCTGGTGACCGCGCCGACGGTCCTGCTGGATCGGCTACCGAACGACGCGCGCATCGTGCACGCCACCCGCGAGGGTGATCTGGTCCGATTCCGCATCGAACTGACCAGGATCACCGGATCGTTCGATTTGGCCCAGATCCGCTCTGCCATTGTGGCGGGCACCACGCTGATCATCTTCTGATCGACCGGCGAATTCCCGCTCAACCCTGGGCTTTCCACCATTCCAGCAGTGCGGCCTCGGCCTCATCCCGGCTGAGCGGTCCGCGATCCAGACGCAACTCCTTCAGGAAGCGCCAGGCCTTGCCCACCTCCGGCCCCGCCGGAATACCGAGCAGTTCCATGATCGCGTTGCCGTCGAGGTCCGGCCGCACCCGATCCAGATCCTCCTGCGCCTGCAGTCCGGCGATCCGCGACTCCAACTCGTCATAGGTGGCACGCAGTGCGGCAGCGCGGCGCTTATTGCGGGTGGTGCAGTCGGCACGGACCAGTTTGTGCAGCCGCGGTAGCAGGTCACTGGCATCGGTGACGTAGCGGCGCACCGCCGAATCGGTCCACTGTCCCTTGCCATAGCCGTGAAAACGCAAGTGCAGGAACACCAGTCGGGCCACGTCCTCGGTGAACTGCTTGGGATACTTGAGGGCGCGCATCCGCTTGCGCACCATTTTCGCGCCGACCACCTCATGGTGGTGGAAGCTGACCCCGCCGCCCGGTTCATTGCGCTTGGTATCGGGCTTGCCGATATCGTGCAGCAGCGCGGCCCAGCGCAGCACCAGATCCGGATCGCCCTCTTCCAGATCGATGGCCTGCTGCAACACGGTCAGCGAATGCCAGTAGACATCCTTGTGCTGGTGGTGCTCGTCGATCTCCAGCTTCATCGCGGGCACCTCGGGCAGTACCAACTGGGCCAGACCCGTCTCGCACATGACATTGATGCCATCGATCGGATGCGCGGAGGCGATGAGCTTATCCAGTTCGGTGCGCACCCGCTCCGCGGTGATCCGCTCGAGCTCACCCGCCATCGCGACGATCGCGGCCCGCACCCGCGGCCGCAGTTCGAAGCCGAGCTGCGCGACGAAACGTGCCGCCCGCAGCATCCGCAACGGATCGTCGTGGAACGAATCCTGCGGCGCCGCAGGCGTATCCAGTATGCCGGCGAGCAGCGCGTCCATTCCGCCGAGCGGATCGACGAACTCCAGCGACCCGTCGGCCCCGATTCGCACCGCCATCGCATTGACCGTGAAATCGCGCCGCACCAGATCACCGTCGAGCGAATCACCGAAGGTGACCTCGGGGTTGCGCGATACCCGGTCGTAGGTATCGCTGCGGAAGGTGGTGATCTCCAACTGCTGATCGGCCTTCGACGCACTCACCGTGCCGAATGCCAGCCCACCGGTATCCCACAGATGATCGGCCCACCCGCGCAACAACTCCTGCACCTGCTCCGGCCTGGCATCGGTGGTGAAGTCCAGATCCGTCCCCAACCGCCCGAGCACCGCATCGCGCACACTGCCCCCGACCAGGTACAGCTCATGCCCGTGCGTGGCGAACAACTCACCCAACGGTGTCAATACATCGGACAACCGTCCCAGCGTGACCGCGGCCGCGGCCAGCAATCGGGTACGTCGATCCAACGCTGCATCCTCGGACTTGGGCGAAACCACGAAGTAGCAGCTTACCGAGCCCACACAACCGATATGCCAGCGCGACCCGCGCAGCCGCGAGCAGATATATAAGGCCAAACGCATGTCGTGCGGGTCGAGGTGCCGAGATCCAGTCCGGATTCGAACATTCAGCATCACTCGCGGATACAAACCCTCAGGTCGCGACCTCGGCATCCCAACGCAGCCCCGACGGAGCGAGACTTACGAGCACCCGTTGGGCCCGTCTCGTATCCGAGTCGTCGAAGCGCATGCGACGACGCCGCGAGTCTCGACGGCTCGGACGCGAGACAGAAGAAGGGGTGCCGCCAACCCGCCGCGCCGCAGGCGCGGCAATTCAGCACAGTAGGATTGCGTGGTGTCTCCGGCCGATCGCGCGAACAGTCGACGCCGCCAGCCCCGGCGCCGCGGTTCGGCCGCCAACCCGGCGAAACCACGCATGCGCACGGTACGGGAAACCTCGGCGGGTGGACTCGTCGTCGACGGGTTGGATGGGCCGAGCGATAAACGCTGTGCGGCGCTGATCGGGCGGACCGATCGGCGTGGCAGACTGCTCTGGTCGCTGCCCAAGGGACATATCGAAGAGGGGGAGACACCCGAGCAGACCGCGATCCGGGAGGTCGCCGAGGAGACCGGAATCAAGGGGATCGTGGTCGCCGAACTCGGCAGTATTGATTACTGGTTCGTCACCGAGGGTCGCCGGGTACACAAGACCGTGCATCATTATCTGCTGCGTTCCATCGGTGGTGAACTGTCCGACGCCGACGTCGAGGTCACGCAGGTCGCGTGGGTTCCGTTGAGCGAATTGGATTCTCGGCTCGCCTATGCCGATGAGCGGCGCCTCGCCGAGGTGGCGAACCGGATGATCGACCGGATGGAGACCGGCCAGCGATGACCCAGACTTTTCGGCATCGCGCAGCGATTCCGTGGGCGGTGGTGGCCGGGCGACGGATTGGCCTGTTCCGGATCATTGCGGCGGTGCTGACCATTCTCGGCTCGGCGACGGCGGTTCCGGTATTGCTCGCCGAGCCCGTCGCCGCCCAGCCGACGACGCCGAATAGTTCGTCGTCGCCGAAATTCCTGAAGCTGACTCTGGATTCGGTGAATCCGTCCGCGGTGACCACCACCAGCGATCCGATGCTGACGATCGCGGGCACCGTCACCAATATCGGCGATCGGGTGGTGCAGGACGTCAGCGTGCGTGTCCAGCGGGCCGCGGCGGTGGCGACACCGAGCGCGCTGCGCTCGACTCTGCGCTTGGACCAGGCCAACTATGACGTGACCGGTCCGTTCGAGGATATCGCCGAACGTTTGAGTCCCGGCCAGCGCAAACAGTTCACGATCAGCATCCCGTTTCGCTCCAACAGCGGTACGGCCGCCCTCGATATCGCCAAACCGGGCGTTTATCCGCTATTGCTGAACGTCAATGGGGAACCGGCCTACGGCACCCAGGCCCGCCTCGACGACGCGCGATTCCTGCTTCCGGTGCTCGGCGTTCCGGCCTCGGTCGACGGCAGCTCGCCGGTGCCCGCCACTTCCGACACCCCGGTGGCGACGACTCTGTTGTGGCCGCTGGCCGACCGGCCGCGGCTGGTCGCCGGTATCACCGGCCCGCTCAGCGGCAAGGCCGAGCTCACCGATGACGAGCTGGCCGCATCACTGGGTAAAGGCGGACGGCTGGATCAATTGCTCGGCGCCTTGGAATCGGTGCTCGGCACCAATCAGGCCGGTCGTGATCGGACGCTGACCTCGTCGGTCTGCGTCGCGATCGATCCTGACCTACTGATCACCGCACAGGCGATGACAAAGGGTTACCGCGTGCTGGCGAGCCCTTCCGATCCTGATGGCGCGACCAGGGCGGGCACCGGCGCCGGTCAGGCCCAGACCTGGCTGGACCGGTTGCGCGCGGTTGCCGGGTCGACCTGTACGGTCGCGCTGCCGTTCGCGCAGGTCGATGTCACGGCTCTGGCCGCGGTCAACGATCCCGAACTGTCCACGCGGGCGCTGAACGAACCCGCCGAGATCGTCGATTCGATTCTGGCCACCAAATCAGTGCGCGGGGTGAGCATCCCGGATTCCGGCAGCGTCGATGAGAGCGCGGGAATGTTGTTGCGCGGCCACGGTTTCGGAACCGCCGTAGTTGCCGGTACCGCCGCCGTACCGCTCGGCACCGCCGGTACCTCGACGGATTCGCAGCCGCTCACCACCGGACGCGGCGGCACCAGCAATCAGAGCACCGCCAACCAGAACAGCTCGACTCAGCCGGTGCCGGAGCCGAGCACGCCGGATGTGGTCCGATTCACCGAAATCGCCCCTGCGCCGGTCACTCCGGAGCCGGCACCGCAACCGCAGACCAGCGCGACTTCGAGCCCGTCCACCACCAGTACGCCGACCATGAGCACATCCGCCCCGACAACGAACGCGGCACCCACCGGCGCCCAGACGCCCGCGAATCCGCCCGCCGATCCGGCGTTGCACGCGGCGACCTTCGATATCTGGTCCGCGACCGCCCTCGCCGCCGTCGGCTCCAACCCGCCTACCCCGTCGTTCACCCCGGGACGCGTCCGCTACGACGTCACCAACGACTCCCGGATGGCCCGTCTGCAGGATGCACTCGGCGCCATCACCTGGACCGCGCTGAACCCGGAGCCGAATCACCCGCGCTCGCTGTTGCTGGTGCCGCCGCAGCAGTGGAGCGCGAACCGGGAAGAGGCCACCGCGATCCTGAAACAGGTCGACCTGCTGCTGCGCAATAACCTCGCGACCCCGCGCACCCTCGCCGAGTTGGTCGCCGAATCGCCCGACGCGCAGCCCCACGAACCCGACTACCTACCGCAGGCCGCCCTTGACGCGGTTCCGGACCGCTTCGTATCTCCGGTCCGTGACCAAGCTCGCCGGATCACCGATCTCATGCGCTCGCTCGTCGAGGTGCCCGCGGCCGAGCCGACGCCGAACCAATATCTGCCCCCGCTGCGCGACGATCTGCTGCGCGTACTCACGCTCTCGGACCGGCGCTCCGGCGATTCCGCACAGCCGGACACCTATGCCCAGCGCCGTCTCGACCAGACGACCCGCACGCTGGACCGGCTCTACGGTTCGGTCACCGTGCTGCCGCCCGGTGGGGTATACACTTTGGCCTCCGAACAGAGCCCATTGCTACTGGTCGCACGCAATGATCTGCCGGTCGCCATTCGGGTCCGGTTCCGAATCGAGGCGCCGACGGAGACGAAGATCACCGATCCGGGTGAGGAGACGCTGCCGCCCACCGGCAGCCGATCGTTCCAGATTCCGACCGAGGTCACCGATAGCCGTAACCTGGTCATTCCGATCTCCCTTACCACGTCCGACGGTATCCCACTCGGCAATCCCACCTCGGTCTCGGTGCGTTCCAACGCTTACGGTCAGACCTTGGCAATAATTACGGCGTGTGCCGGAATACTGCTGTTCCTGTTGGCCGGGCGTCGGTTGTTGCGTCGGTTCCGCGGACAGCCGGATCCGGCCGACGAGGGTTTCGATCCGGGGACCCGACGCCGGGTGAACAGGTATCGACGTGCGCGCAGGCGCGTACTACAGCAACAGGAGCAGCAGGAGGCGGGATGAGAACGACGACACCTCGCTTGTGCTCGGCTGTCGTCGCCGTGCCGTTTCGGTCGCCCGGCACGCAGTCGGGTTCCGTTGATCGGTACCGACCCCGCACCACTCATGGCATCGTGGAGGACAATCGCGTAACACCCTGGACGTCGTCGGCCAGGCTGCGGGGGGATGGCATGGCGCAGGAGGCACGATGAGCGACGATGATCTATCCGCTCATCGGCGACCACCCGTTGACCGGCTCGACGGACCCCAGGCCCGCCGGGCGCCTTCGGCCCCCTGGGAGCGGCCCCTGGCGCAGCCACCGGCAGAACCGGAGAACGCGGAGATGACTCCCGATGAACGTTACGGCGATTCACCGCGCGTACCGCAGGTGAGTCGACCGGATCAGCCGCAGCGACCGGTGCCGCGCCCGGCACCGCAGGGCTCGCAGCCACCCACTGGACCGATGGCACCGCCCTCCGGCGCATTGCCCAGGCAACCTGCGCCACAGCGACCGTTGCCGCGTCCCCAGCAATATCCGGATCCACAGCAATATCCCGCACCCCGGCCGCATCCGGGTCAGCAGTCGCACCCGGGTCAGCGGCAATATCCGCCGCCCCCGCAACAGACCGGTCCGGGCCGGCCGCGTCCGATGCCGCCTGGTCAACCGCTGCCGGGGCCGCCGGGCGCACCGCCTCGGGTCCCGCCGCAGCGTTTCGCGCCGCCGCCGAACTATCAGGCGCCGCGACCGAGTTATCAGACACCACCGCCGCAGCCTCCGGTGACGCCACAGCCCCCGGTGACGCGGCAGCCTCCGATCGAACGACAGCGGCCAGTTGAGCATCAGCAATCGGTCGAACAGCCGCATGCTGGCGCCCCGCGGGAAGCGGCCAAGCCACGGACCCAGGAATGGCCCGCCGCATCCGCATCGGGCGCGGTCGCCACCGAAACCAAACAGAACGCGAGTTCGCGCCTGCTACGTGACTCCGGCTCGATCGCGATCGCCACCCTGATCAGCCGCGTCACCGGCTTCGGTAAACAGCTGTTGCTGCTGACCGCGCTCGGTCCGGCCGTCGCGAGTGCCTACACCTCGGCCAACCTGATCCCCAATATGATCACCGAGCTCGTCCTCGGCGCGGTGTTGACCGCGATGGTGGTACCGACCTTGGTACGCGCCGAACAGGAGGACGAGGACGGCGGCGTCGCATTCGTCCGCAGGCTGGTGACCTCCGCCTTCGCGGTGCTCGCCGCCGCCACCCTGTTCGCCGCGGCGGCGACGCCGGTGCTGGCGACCCGAGTCTTCGTCTCCTCGGACGGCAAGGTCAATACCGAACTGACCACGGCGCTGACCTATCTGTTGGTGCCCGCCATCCTGTTCTACGGCATGTCGGCGCTGTTCACGGCGATCCTCAATACCCGCCAGAACTTCAAACCCGGGGCTTGGGCACCGGTGCTGAACAACCTCGTCGTGCTGGTCGTGCTGGGCCTGTATGCCTTCACCCCGGGTGAGATCACGCTGGATCCGGTCCGGATGAGCGATCCGAAACTGCTGGTCCTCGGTGGCGGCATCACACTCGGTGTGGCGACCCAGGCGCTGAGCCTTTTGCCCGCGATCAAGCGCAATCAGATCGATCTGCGTCCGCTGTGGGGTGTCGACGCGCGACTCAAGCAGTTCGGCAAGATGGGCTCGGCCATCATCCTCTATGTGGTGATCAGCCAGATCGGTCTGATCGTCTCGAATCACATCGCCTCGACGGCGGATGAGGCGGGCCCGGCGATCTATACCAACGCCTGGCTGCTGCTCCAACTGCCCTACGGCGTGCTCGGTGTCACTCTGCTCACCGCGATCATGCCGCGGCTGAGCCGCAACGCGGCCGCGAAGGACACCCCGGCCGTCGTGGACGATCTGTCCGTCGCGACCCGCCTGACGATGATCGCCCTGGTTCCGGTGGTCACCTTCCTGACCCTGGCCGGTCCGCAGGTCGGCGAGGCGCTGTTCGGCTATGCGCGGTTCACCGGTGACGCCGAACGGCTCGGCACTGCGGTGAGCTGGTCGGCCTTCACACTGATTCCGTACTCCCTGGTGCTTATCCATCTGCGCGTGTTCTATGCCAGGGAGCAAGCATGGACGCCGACCTGGATCATCCTCGCCATCACGACCATCAAGATCCTGGTCTCGGCACTGGCGCCGGCGCTGGCCGGCGACAGCGGTCAGGTCGTGATCATCCTGGGTGTCGCGACCGGACTCGGATTCCTGGCCGGTGCCGTTATCGGCGGCTATCTGCTGCACCAGAGTCTCGGTGATCTGCGCATGGTCAATGTCGGACGCACGGTGTCGCGCGTGCTGCTTTCCTCGATCGCGGGTGGCGCGGTCATGTTGATCGTGGACAAGGTGCTCGGGCTCGACCGGCTCTCCGGCGGACCCGGCTCACTGATCCGGGTGATCGTCTCGGCCATCGTGATGTTCGCGGTCGCCTTCGGGCTGATGCGCCTGGCCGGTATTCCGGAGATCGTCGCGATCACCGTCGCGATCTCCCGGCGCCTCGGCTTCACCCCGCCCGCCCCCGATCTCGACCTCGAGGGCCCGGTCGAGGACGAGTATGCGACCCAGGTGTTCCGGCGGCCCGAACCGTACGTCGCATACCCCGGTTTCGACCCGTACATGGACGCTCAAACCATGGTGCTACCCGTGGTCCGAGCCCAGACCGTTGACAGCACCGGTATGGGTGAGTTCCCGTACCCTGTTCGGCAGAGAAGCACAAGTGGCGAGTTCGCCGGAACTTCGACAAATCAGGGCGAAGGAGGAACGAGGGTGAGCGACGACGCGGCGCTGGGCGGCGTCCCAGCCGCCGAATCTGCTGCGACCAACGCAGGCGGGCTCTCCACAGATGTTCCGCCCGCCGGGGAGGCCTCCGATCCCGCATCCGCGAATCAGGGTGCCGATAGCGGTCCGCCGGAGGACGATTCGGCGCCCGAATCCGGTGAGCAACCGCAGGAAGCCCCGCAGCGGGATCCGATGTACGACACCGGGATGATCCCGATCCCGCCGCAGCTACCGCCGATGGACGACGTCGGCCGAAGAACGCCGCGCGGCCCCAAGCTGATTCCGGGCGCTTCGGTAGCGGGCGGCCGCTACCGGCTGCTCGCGAGTCACGGCGGATCCCGCGGACTCAAGTTCTGGCAGGCGCTCGATATCAAGCTCGACCGCGAGGTCGCGCTCACCTTCGTCGATGCGGATCAGAAGGCCACCGACAACTCTGGTCACGACGGTCCGCAGGCCATCCTGTCGCGCACACTGCGCCTGGGCCGGATCAACTCGCCGGGCCTGGCCCGCGTACTGGATGTGGTGCGTGGCAGCTCCGGCGGCATCGTGGTGGCCGAATGGACGCCGGGCCGGTCGCTGCGCGAAATGGCCGAAACGGTGCCCTCGCCCATCGGTGCCGCCCGCGCCATCCGGGCACTGGCCTCGGCCGCCGAACTGGCACATCGCGGCGGTGGCTCGCTGTCCATCGACCATCCGGATCGCATCCGGATCAGTGCCACCGGTGATGCGGTACTCGCATTCCCGGGCACGCTGTCCGATTCCGACGCGCAATCGGATGTGCGCGGCCTCGGCGCCATGCTCTACGCGCTGATCACCGCACGCTGGCCGATCCGCGCCGGTGGTATGACCGGTACCGCCGCGACGGTCGGCGGGTTGCGGCTCGCCGATTTCGGTTCCGACGGCACCCCCGTCGAACCGCGGCAGATCCGGCCCGAGGTGCCGTTCGAGATTTCCGCGGTGGCGGTCCGTTCGCTGGAATCGAATAAGGGTGTGCGTACCGCGGCGACCGTGCAGCATGTGCTCGAACAGGCCTCTGTGGTCGACCAGAAGACCGATTTCATTCCGGTGCTTCGCCTCGGTCAGCGTCCGCCGAGTGGAGCCGAAGAATCGCTCGCCGATCCGGAACTGCTTGCGGCGGAACGCGAACGCTCGCAACGGATGATGTGGATCATGGTCGGGCTCGGCATCCTGGCCGCCCTGGTCGTCGGCATCATCATCTGGTGGATGGTCAGTGTCTTCGCACCGAGTGCGTCGAACGCTCCGCTCAACGAGCAGCGCAATATCGGCCTCACCACGAACAGTTCGCCCGCGCCCACACCCACCTCCGGTGGTACGACTGGGACGACAGGTACGGCCGCGGGCGGGGTGCCCGTTCCGGTGACGAGTGTGTCGGTCTTCTCCCCGGAGGGCACGCCGGACAGTGTCGGCGGTACCGGTGCGGTGCTGGATCACGATCCGGGCACTGTCTGGCGCACCGATCAGTACTTCCAGCAGTTCCCGGCGCTGAAGAAGGGCGTCGGGCTGCTGGCCACCCTGCCGAGTCCGGCCAAGCTGACGAGCGTCTCGATCGAATCGCCGAGTCCGGGCACCTCGGTCGAAATCCGCACCTCGCCGACGGCCTCGCCGACCCTGGACCAGACCCAGCTGATCGGCTCGGCACGACTGGAGAACGGCATCACCGAGATCCCGGTCCACGCCGATCAGGCGGCCCGCTATGTGCTCGTATGGATCACCGGACTAGCCAATTCCGGTGGCCAGTTCCAGACCTCGATCGCTGAAATCCGCTTCGACGCCGCGGCTTGACCACGCTCCGAGTATTCAGGCCGTACCAGTAACTGCGGTGTGGGACCGCATACGGGTTCCGCATGAACTGCCCGTTGACTTTTGGGCTTGCTCGACGAGTTAGCGATGTTCTCGCGAATGTTCTCGCATCCCGCCCGCCGGTGTCGATTCCCCGGGCATTCCGCACCCATTCAGTCCTGACTGGTCTGCTTGCTGCCAAATCTTTACTGACGATATGATCAAGCCGCGCTCTCACAGCAGGGGGAGCTCCCCGGGTTCTGGTTATTCGATCCTGGATGCTGCGAAATTTCGATGGTGGTCGCACGTGTCCGTCATCGCCGTGAGAGCTGTCCAAGGGGTTGGTTTTGCCGTCCGAATTGAACGAGGATTCCCATGGGGGGAAGTCGCGCCCCGTTGCATTCCGCGAGCGTTCGTTCGTACCCGACGAACTCACCGATGTCGAATTGCTGCAAGCCCATGTGCGCGGTCAGCGGCATGCCTTCGCCGAACTGCTGCGCCGCCACAACGACCACCTCTGGCAGACCGCCCTGCGCACTTCCTACACCCGTGAGGACGCGGCGGATTCGCTGCAGGACGCCCTACTCTCCGCACACCGGACCGCGGCCACCTTCCGCGCCGAGGCCGAGGTGCGCAGCTGGCTGCACGCCATCGTGGTGAACGCCTGCCTGGATCGAATCCGGCGCAATAAGACCCGCCGAGCGGTGTCGCTGTCGCCGGAGACCATGCCGGAACCGAAGGACACCAAGGACCATATCGCCGAACTGGAGATGTCGCTCGTCATCGACCGCGCGCTGTTCACGCTGCCGGAAGAGCAGCGGTTGGCGCTTGTCGCGGTGGAACTCGAGGGGCGTAGTGTCGCGGAGACAGCGGCGCTGCTCGGCGTTCCGGAGGGCACCATCAAGAGCCGATGCGCGCGGGGTCGGCTGCGGCTGCAAGAACGTTTGGAATTTCTGCGTGATCCGGGGAACCGGAAGTAATCGAGATGCGTCAGTAATAGTGACGGACAACCAGACGACGTACAGGGTGCGCCCGCGCCGTGCGGGCTCCCGCGATAACTACTCGAGTACCCCGGAGGTGCGATGGCGACGCGATCCGTTCCGCAGCGTCCGTTCTCGCCCGAACTACTCGCCGATCTACACGCCGACAACGTGGCACCGGAGCTGAGTGAGCAGCTGTGGCCGGTGGTCCGCAACGATCCGGACGCCCTACGCTTCTTGGACTCGCTCGATGACGTCAGCGCCGCATTGCGCGCGCTGGGCCGCGACGACCGCGTCATCCACGCCATGCCCGCCGATATCGCGGCCCGGCTGGAGGAGTTCGTCGAAGACCTCGACGCGACGCAGCAGCCTACCGAGCGGGTCGCAACCGTCGATCAACTGCACTCGGCCACACCGCGGCCGACATCATCCGCCGCGGTGTGGCCCGAATCCGCCGATGACACAACGGATTCCGAACAAGCGAACCTCGCCCCCGCCACCGCTCCCATCTCGCTGACGCAACGCCGCACGCGCACGCTCCGCTGGCTCGCTGCCGCGGCCGCCGTAGTCGCGGTCGTGGCGGGTGTCACGGTCGTGGTGGACGCACTGCGCGGGCACGAGGTGGCCCCCGCCGCTCAACCGACCACCGGCAACGTCCAACTAGGTAACGAACTCGACGCCACCGTCGCACTGAGTGCCCTCGGTCGCAATGACGTCACCGGTGTACTCGGCACCCCTGCCGCCCTGAATCGCTGTGTGCACGCCAACGGCCTGGACCGCACGGTCCTCGGCTCGACCAACACCACCTTCCAGGGCAGGGACGCCGTGCTGATCCTGCTCACCGGCCCACGCCCGCACCGGATCACCGCGCTGGTCGTCGGAATCGGTTGCAGCGTCGACGATCCGCAGCAGTTGGCACTCACCGATATCGGTTGACGAGTGGGCAACGTCACGTCGCGCGGCTGTCCTATCTCAGGTCGGGAACAACACCGTTTACCCTGTTGTTGACCGACACGTCTAATGAATCTCCCTCGGAAGGGTCACATGAGCAACGCAGTTCGCGACTTGATCATCGTCGGCTCCGGACCCGCCGGCTATACCGCCGCCGTCTACGCAGCCCGCGCCGAACTCCAGCCCCTGCTGTTCGAGGGCACTCAATTCGGTGGCGCACTGATGACCACCACCGAGGTCGAAAACTTCCCCGGTTTCCGCGCCGGCATCATGGGCCCGGATCTGATGGAGGAGATGCGCGAACAGGCCAAGCGGTTCGGCGCCGATATCCGGACCGAGGATGTGGACGCGATCGATCTGAGCGGCCCGATCAAGACGGTTACCGTCGGCGACGAGACCTACCAGGCCTATGCCGTCATCCTCGCCATGGGCTCGGCCGCGCGCTATCTGAACGTCCCCGGTGAGCAGAAGCTCCTCGGCCGCGGTGTCAGCGCCTGCGCCACCTGTGACGGCTTCTTCTTCAAGGGCCAGGACATCGTCGTGGTCGGTGGCGGCGACTCCGCGATGGAGGAGGCGACCTTCCTCACCAAGTTCGCCAGCAGCGTGACCATCGTGCACCGCCGCGAGGAATTCCGCGCCTCGCGCATCATGCTGGAGCGGGCCAAGGCCAACGAGAAGATCAAGTTCGTACTCAATGCCGAGGTCGCGGCGGTCAACGGCGATACCAGCGTGACGAGTCTGACCCTGCGCGATACCCGCACCGGCGAGACTTCGGAGCTGGCCGCTACCGGGCTGTTCGTGGCGATCGGTCACGATCCGCGCAGCGAGCTGGTCAAGGATCAGGTGGAGTTGGACGACGAGGGCTATGTGCAGGTGCTGCACCCCTCGACCGCCACCAAGGTGCCCGGTGTCTTCGCCGCGGGCGATCTGGTCGACCACACCTACCGCCAGGCCATCACCGCCGCGGGCACCGGCTGCCGCGCGGCGATCGACGCCGAGCGCTGGCTGGCCGAGCAGGGTGATATCACCTCGAACACCCTGGATCACGCCGGCACCTCGGTTGCCGTGCCCACCAACTGATCTCATCTTTATTGCACTACAAGGAGATACCCATGTCCGAAAACACGGTCACCGTCACCGACGCGTCCTTCGCCGACGATGTGCTGCTCAGTGCGAAGCCGGTACTCGTCGACTTCTGGGCCGACTGGTGCGGCCCGTGCAAGATGGTCGCCCCGGTGCTGGAGGAGATCGCCGGCACGCACGCGGATAAGCTGACCGTGGCCAAGGTGGATGTGGATGCCAATCCGGGCGTCGCCCGCGATTATCAGATCCTCTCGCTGCCGACTATGCTGCTGTTCTCTGGCGGCAAGCCGGTCAAGCAGATCGTCGGAGCGAAGGGCAAAGCCGCCCTGCTGCGTGAACTCGACGGCATTATCTGACGTATTCGTCAAAGGAGCGCCGCGATTCGACGACGCGCCGTAATATGCCTGGACGCCGGGAATTGCTGAATTCCGGTCCGGGTCTGAGACAATCGACCGACCTCCGGTCGTGCGAGGGTGTGAGCCATCGCATGAGTGGGTACCCGGGTTGTCGGAAGGAAAGGGCTCTCACGCATGCACCGACTTCGTCACGGCGATACCGGTCCAGCCGTCGCCGAGGTTCGGAGCACCCTGGCAAGTCTCGGGTTTCTGCATACGCACTCCGCCGCAACAGATCACACTGATGCGCGAGAGTACTGGAAGGACACCGACGCTTCCTTCGATCGCCAGCTCGATTCGGCGGTTCGAGCCTTTCAACAGCACCGCGGACTGCTGGTCGACGGGGTCGTCGGACCGGCTACCTACCGCGCACTCAAGGAGGCCTCCTATCGCCTGGGTGCCCGCACGTTGATCTATCAGCTGTCCGCGCCGCTCTACGGCGACGATGTGGCAACCCTGCAGCGCCGGCTCCAGGACCTCGGTTTCTACGTGCACCGCGTCGACGGCTACTTCGGCCCGCACACCCATGAGGCGCTCACCGCATTCCAGCGGGAGATCGGCTTGGCCGCGGACGGCATCTGCGGTCCGGATACGCTGCGCTCGCTGGAGCTGCTCGGGGCGCGCGTCACGGGGGGCAATCCGCATCGGATCGCCGAGGAGGAGGTTGTGCATCGGGCCGGGCCGCAGCTCACCGGCAAGCGGATCGTCATCGATCCCGGCCTCGGAGGCCCGGATAAGGGCTTCTCGGTGCCGACCGAATACGGCGACGTCTACGAGTCGGAGATCCTTTGGGATCTGGCCAGCAGACTGGAGGGCCGCATGGCCGCCACCGGCATGGAAACCTTCCTGTCGCGGCCGTGGGGTGCCAATCCGACCGATGCCGAGCGTGCCGATACCTCCAACGCCTTCGACGCCGATCTGATGATCTCACTGCGTTGCGCAACCAATCCGAGCCCGTCCGCCAACGGTGTCGCGAGTTTCCACTTCGGCAACTCGCACGGATCGGTATCGATGATCGGCCAGGTGCTCGCCGGGTTCATCCAACGTGAGGTAGTCGCGCGAACTTCGTTGCAGGACTGCCGGACTCATGCGCGCACCTGGGATCTATTGCGGCTCACCAAAATGCCGACGGTCCAGGTCGATATCGGTTATCTCACAAATGAATACGATGCGTCGGTCCTCACCAACCCGCGGATGCGCGATGTGATCGCCGAGGCCATCCTCATCTCGGTGAAGCGGCTGTATCTGCTCGGCCAGGACGATCAGCCAACGGGTACATACACTTTCGCCGAGCTACTGGCGGAGGAATTGGCCGCCGCCGACCGGATGTAGCGAATCACCTTCTGGCTCAACATAGATTATGTAAACCAAATACTTCTGATACGAGTGCGCCTCTGCCGACGAAACTGTCAGCAGGGGCGCACTGTTGTTCGTGCGAAGCCTCAGGGTGCTCCGACGCGGAAAGGGACCGTCAGCGAGGCGGCCGCGAGGAGCTGATCGAGCGCGCGCTCGACGTCTTCCTTCCAGCTGTGATCGGAGTTCAGTTCCAAACGCAGCCGGGGAAAGCGGTGGTGCGGTGCGACCACTTCGAAGCCGACATCCTCCAGGAAGTCCGCCTCGATCATGCACGTCTCCGGTGAACATTCGGTCGCCTTACCCGCCGAGGCCGCATCCCGGACCGGTGACCCGATCCGCTCCATCAACCGCATCGAGCCGAGCGAACGATCCGACATCGCGGTCGTCGGGGGATCTGTGCGAATGCCGAAGGCCTCCAACGCTCGGACACCGCGACGCACCAGATCGGCCACCACGGCCGTCATGAGGCGGGTGGCTATGTCGGCATCCTGATAGGGGAATTCGGTCCGCAGCGTGGTCAGCAGGACCGCATCCGGGCTGACCGGCGATGTGGGGAAGAGACCGGCACGCGGTACCGCGCTCGGTGGCGAATACAGCGCACACCCCGCGACATTGCCGTCCACGTTCGCGACCTGACCGCACGAACCCCACTCCAACATGACCGTGGAGAGCCAGGCCTCCTTCTCGAAGACCGGATCACTGAACTCGCGGGAGGTCGCGGCGACGGCCGGATCCATCTCCCAGAATACGCAACGCCGCGCATGCGCCGGTAACTTGTCCAGTCCGCCGAGGGTTAGTGCTGTGACGCTGGTCGACACCGCTCTGCTCAGCCTCCAGCTATCCGATTCATCCACACTCACGCTGCATTCACTCGCCAGCAAGAATAAGCGATCAAAGCGAACCCGCCTCATTCCACGTCGCTGTGCTGTTGGTAAGGAGCCCCTCCGTAGGTCGTTTTTCCGCGCCGTCACAGTGACGTTTCGACGCCGAACACGTGTCTACCGGAAGCACACGGCTATTTTTGCCACTTCTGTCACTTGCCGAGTTGCTGCTGCTCCATCATGCCTACGATGCGTTCGAGGTCTTCGACCGAACCGAATTCGACGACGATCTTGCCCTTGCGCTTGCCGAGGCTCACGGTGACGCGAGTGTCGAAGGATTCCGACAGTCGCTCGGCCACGTCCTGCAAACCCGGCATATGAATCGGCTTGCGCCGGAGGGCAGGGGGAGCGGCGGTATCCGGATCCCGGTTCGCCAGGGTGACGGCTTCCTCGGTGGCCCGGACCGACAACCCCTCGGCGACGATGCGGGCGGCGAGTACCTCTTGGGCGTCGGCGCCAGCCTCGAGGCCGAGCAGCGCACGAGCGTGCCCGGCGGAAAGTACACCGGCCGCGACCCGGCGCTGCACCGGGATCGGCAGTTTCAACAGGCGAATCATATTCGTCACCACGGGCCGGGATCGACCGATTCGTGTGGCCAATTCCTCATGGGTGACATCGAATTCTTCGAGCAGCTGCTGATAGGCCGCCGCCTCTTCGAGCGGATTCAGCTGCACCCGGTGGATATTCTCCAACAGGGCGTCCCGCAGCATCGCGTCGTCCGCGGTCTCGCGGACAATGGCCGGAATCGCGGCCAGCCCGGCCTCCTGGCAAGCGCGCCAACGACGCTCGCCCATGACGATCTGATATTTGTCGGCCCCCGGCTCCAACCGACGCACCACGATGGGCTGCATCAGGCCGAATTCCTTGATGGAGTGCACCAGCTCGGCGAGCGCCTCTTCCTCGAAGACGTGGCGCGGTTGCTTGGGGTTCGGTTCTATCTGGTCCGGCGGAATTTCGCGATAGGTCGCGCCGCCATCCGAAAGCTGCTCGTCGCTGGGGTCGGGGACCCGATGCAGGAAGGCGGAGGCCGGTTGCGGTCCGATCGGATCGACGCCGATAACGACATTGGCTGCGGCACTGCCGAGTCCCGGTGTGGCACCGAGGCCAGGTGTAGCCGCCGGCCCGGTCGGAATCAACGCGGCAAGTCCGCGGCCTAGCCCGCCCTTCTTCGCCTGAGTCATCGGCTACCGACCCTTTCCTCGTTCGTCATTGCGCGCGCTCTGCCGCGCCCGGTCGGACCACCGACCGCGCCGCCATCTCACGACCGGCGTCCAGATAACTCATCGCACCCCGGGAGCCTGGATCATAATCGAGCACCGTCATGCCGTAGCCCGGCGCCTCGGAGACCTTCACACTGCGGGGGATGACCGACTTCAGCACCACATCACCGAAGTGCCCGCGCACCTCCTCGGCGACCTGGTCGGCCAGCTTGGTCCGACCGTCGTACATCGTGAGAAGCACTGTCGATACATGTAGTTCGGGATTCAGGTGCGCCTGCACCAGACCGATATTCCGAAGCAATTGCCCCACACCCTCCAGCGCGTAGTACTCGCACTGGATCGGGATCAGCACTTCCTTAGCAGCAACCATTGCGTTGACGGTGAGCAGACCGAGCGACGGAGGGCAGTCGATCATGACGTAATCGATGTCGTACCCGGCGATATTGGCCTCCTGGATGGCAGCCTTGAGCCGGCCCTCCCGCGCCACCATGGAAACCAATTCGATCTCGGCACCGGCCAGATCGATGGTTGCCGGAATGCACAGCAGGCGCTCGTTGTGCGGACTCCGCTGAATCGCTTCCAGCACCGACACCTCACCGATGAGGAGTTCATAGCTCGACGGGACACCCGAGTGATGTTCGATGCCCAGAGCGGTGCTGGCATTGCCTTGGGGATCGAGGTCGATCACGAGAACCGTCATCCCGGTATGCGCCAGGGCGGCCGCGAGATTCACGGCGGTCGTCGTCTTTCCGACGCCCCCCTTTTGATTGGCGATGGTGATGATCCGTTGCTCGTGCGGTTTCGGCACTGTCACCTTTCCTGGATGCAATATTTGGCTTGCACGTTGGGCTTCGGCCGCTATCGGGGTCTCACTGGGGGAGATGTGCCCGAACGGTGTGCTTCCAAATGCCTCCGCGTCGAAGGTGCTGGAGTCCAGCATCCCCGGCACGCGCGACGCTGTTTCCCGTGAAACATTCGCCGGACCGCTCGACATAGACAGCTCCTAACGCGAGAACCTCAGATCACGTGCGCCCGACCGAATTCGGCGCCGTGTCATCACTAGCTGTGTCGGATCGAAGTTGACGCTCGATCGGAACCGCAGCTCCCGATCGACCGAGCGGAGCTCCCACCGATGTGACATCAATATCCCTCGGTGGCACCAACGCTCACGCCCGACGCATACTAGCTTGCCAGCACTCAGCGGGATAGGAAAGTTGAATCGCGGCAACGCGCAAACGACACGCGAATCTGCGCCAAATCACGCCGCTGCTAACAAGATTGATGCGCCCGATTAGCTGTTTCACATGAAACATGAAGTCCCGGATCGACACAGAAGTTCGGTTCACGTGAAACATCGGATAGGTCTCGGCTCGACGCCCGCCATCCGGCAGCGGAATCGGGATCTCATGCCGGGCGCTCTCGCGTCCAATGAGGCTTGCGCAATGCGGATCATCAATTTCCCCATCCGGGGACACCGGATTCAAAACGTCACGTGAAGTTTCGCGTTGATGCGCGCTGCGGTCAGGGGGCCCGGCGCCCTGTTTCACATGAAACAGGGCCGCGAATCGACTACCGCTGCTTCGGCTTTCGCGTCGACCTACCGACCCGACGCGAGGGGCGCTCGGCGCGCGGCAGCCGCTCGGCGCTGATCACCAGAGTCGGGGTGGAGACGAGTCCGGCACCGCACTCCAGAACGGCCGTATTCCCGGCGCCCGCCTTCGCCAATGCCTCGCTATCGCGCTCGAGTTCCTCGGCCGCGCTGACGCCCTTCAGCGCGAGCATCCGTCCGTGATCACGCAACAGGGGGAGGGACCACTGCGCCAGCTTAGCCAGCGGGGCGACCGCGCGCGAAGTCACCACATCCGCGCCGCCCGCTTCCTTCATAACACCCGACTGCTCGGCCCGGCCGCGCACCACGGTCACATCGAGTCCGGCCGCCTCGATGAATTCGCTCAGAAAGATCGTGCGGCGCAACAGCGGCTCGACCAAGGTGATCCGGAGATCCGGGCGCGCGATCGCCAGAGGGATTCCGGGCAGTCCAGCGCCGCTGCCGATGTCGACCACAGTGGCACCATCCGCCATCAACTCACCAACCACCGCACAGTTGAGAATGTGCCGATCCCATAGCCGCGGCACCTCGCGGGGACCGATCAGCCCGCGCTCGACGCCCGCGGCGGCGAGGGCGGCACAGTACCGACGCGCGAGATCCAGCCGGTCTCCGAAGACCACCCCGGCCACGGCCGGGGGCTCCAGCTCATTCGGCAATGCGGTGATGCCACCGAGATCTCGTTCCACGTGAAACATCCTTCCGAACTCGAGTCGATCAGTGCGGCAATGGGGCCAGGGGAGAGGAGCGCATCCTAGATATGAAGAGGGCCTCCGGTCTGAAGACCGAAGGCCCTAATCCAACCACAGAGCACGATTCAGGCAGGCACCACGACAACGTGCCGGTTCGGCTCGACGCCCTCGCTCTCACTGCTGACACCGTCGACGGCGGCGACCGCGTCGTGCACGATCTTCCGCTCGAACGGAGTCATCGGCGCCAACGGCTCCGGCTTACCGGATTCCAGCACCCGCTGCGCGGCGGCGGTGCCGAGCGCACTCAACTCCGAGCGACGTTTGGCACGCCAGCCCGCCACGTCGAGCATGAGCCGACTGCGCACCCCGGTGGCCTGCTGCACGGCAAGGCGGGTCAACTCCTGCAGCGCGTCGAGCACCTCGCCGTTGCGGCCGACCAGCTTCGAGAGATCGCGGCCGCCGTCGATGCTCACGACCGCGCGGTCACCCTCGACATCCAGGTCGATATCCCCGTCGAAGTCGAGCACATCGAGCAACTGCTCGAGGTAGTCGCCCGCGATTTCGCCCTCTTCGATGAGGGCTTCCTCGGCATCGTTCGCGGCGTCGATGGATTCGGCCCCCGCATCGGCTTCGCGACCGTCCGCGTCGTTCACCATCGTCGTCGCCACAGTGGCGTCCCCTCCGTCGGTTTCAACAGTCATTTGATTTCCTTCATCTGCTCATCGCGCGCGACCGGCGACCGGCGCCGATCGGAGAACGCGAACAGGGTTGCTCAGAGATCCCGTAGGCGCGCGCGGTGTCAGCGCCGTCGCTTCTGGTTGGGCCGCCCACGGTTGCCAGATCGCTTCTGCCCGCCCGAGCGCCGCTGTCCCGCCTTGGTCGGGGACTTCGCTGTTCCGTTCGTCGACGGTGCCGCGTCGACAGCGTCCACCGCATCGGCTTTCGCGTCGACGGGTGTGGCATCGGACGGTGACTGCTTCTTCTTGATATTGACCGGCTTCGCACCGGGCTTCGGCGCGTTCTGTGCGCGCTGCTCCAGCTTCTGCTGCTTCTTGACTTCATCTTCCTTCGCCATGCGGCCGAAGACGAGGTGCTGCTGCCCGTAGGTCCAAATATTATTGGAGACCCAGTAGAGCAGGATGGCGATCGGCAGGAACGGACCACCGACGAGCACACCGAGCGGGAACACCCACAGCGCGAGCTTGTTCATCATGGCCGACTGCGGATTGGCCGCAGCCTCCGGAGTCTGCCGGGCAACCGACGCGCGCGCATTGAAGTGCGTCGCCAGACCGGCGATCACCATCAGCGGGATAGAGACCAGCGCGATACTCAGCTTGGTGGGAACGCCGCCGTAATCGGCGAAGGCCTGCAGCTGGCCCGGTTGACTGGTGATGTAGGCCGAAATGGGAGCGCCGAAGATACGCGCGCTCAGGAAGGACTGGACGTCGGCGGCACTGAAGACGTAGTTCGGCGTGTGCGCATTGTCGTAAGCCGACATGCTGAGCTGGCCGATGCCGGTACCGGTGCGGTTGAACGACCGCAGCACATGGAACAGACCAAGGAAGACCGGTACCTGCGCCAGGATCGGCAGGCAGCCCATCAGCGGGTTGAAGCCGTGATCCTTCTGCAACTTCTGCATCTCGGTCGCCATCTTCTGGCGATCGTTTTTGTACTTCTTCTGCAGCTCCTTGATCTGGGGCTGTAGCTCCTGCATCTGCTTGGTGGTGCGCACCTGCTTGACGAACGGCTTATAGAGCACCAGGCGCAGCGTGAACACCAGGAACACCACGGCCAGTGCCCAGGTAAGTCCGTTGTCCGCGCCGAACGCGAACCCGAAGACCCGATGCCAGAACCAGAGGATCCAGGACACCGGATAGTAAATGAAGTCGAGCACGGCTCTATGCACTCCCGTCGTTCGTATCGCCGATCACCGCGCGCGGTGATCCTTTACAAGCGTGTGGCGCCGACTCCTGGTGGTCGGCGGCTGACCCGTTCCGTTCGCGCTTATTGCGCTCCGGAACGGGATCCCACCCACCAGGGTGCCAGGGTGCGCATTTCGCCAATCGCACGACCGTCAATCCGAGGCCGACGAGCAGGCCGCGGGTGCGTAACGCGGTCACCGCGTACTCGCTACAGGTCGGGGTGAAACGGCACACCGGCAGGCGCATGGGGGAGACATACGTCCGGTAGAGCTCGATCAGGAAGATCACCGTGTTCGCGGGCAACCGAGCAACGGTGGAGCGCGCACTCATCCCGCACCGGCCACGGTAGCCGATGGGCGGACGATATCGAGCTTGCGCAGCGCGCCACGCAGCTGGCGGAGCAATTCCTCCGAGTCGGTGGTCGCGGCGCCAGGCAATGCGCGGATGACGATATCGGCATCGGCGGGCAGCTCGGCGATCACCTGACCGCACATATGACGCAGGCGGCGGGCGACGCGGTGTCGAATCACCGCGTTACCCACCGCCTTGCTGACAATCAATCCGAATCGCGGACCGCCCACGCGAACTAACGATCCGGCCTCAGCCGCATCGCTTCGTCGTCCACTCGCGCCCATGACTCCGTCATACCCGCGCACGAGCGCGTGTACGACCAGATCTCGCCTCCCGATTCGCTGGCCGCGGCGCACCGTCCGGGAGAAGTCGGCACGATGATGCAACCGATACGGCTCAGGCAACACCCGAGCGTCCGAGAGCGAGGATCAGGCAGTGAGGGACTTGCGGCCCTTACCGCGACGCGCGGAAACGATGGCGCGACCAGCACGGGTGCGCATCCGGAGGCGGAAGCCGTGGACCCGCGCCCGACGACGGTTGTTCGGCTGGAACGTCCGCTTGCCCTTGGCCACGGTCGACACTCCTCGAGTAGGTGGGCACCATTCGGGCGCCCAAAGCTTGTCAGTGATACGTCTTTGCGCGATGAATCACAAGGTGGTCATCATCGATGTGCGTCGGTCCTGGCGCACGAGGTCGATACGACCTGACACGGTCAGCACAAGACCGCCACCGCACCAAGGGGTGACTGTACGAGGGTACTGATCGGCAAAGTGCGGGTCAAACTCGGCCCACCTGTCCCAACTACCTGCTCGGAACCGCGGCACGGGAGTCGCACATCCTGGGCATAACCGTGAGTTCGTCCACACCCCTAGCCGTCGGCGACCGGACCGACCAGGCTGCATAGCCAGAAGATTGCTGAAGAACCGCAGGTCCAGGGCGTACAGCCGCGGAGCGCAGCGCCGTTTCACATTTCCCCAGGGTTCTCCACATCTGTGGATAATTGTGTGGAAAGACCCCTGGAGTGGCATATTCGTAGGGCCGACGGTGCCACGCCGCCGCCCGGATGGGGGACCCGGGCTGCGTCCGAACCGGTTACGGACGTACGCGGAATCACAAACATCGACTCAGCCAGGACCGATACTCCGCAGGCTCCGACCGTCTGCTCCTATCGCCTACTTCCGGGGAGGAAACTGCATGGACGACGAGCAGAACGTGTTGGCCACCGTGTGGCCGGAGGTGGTCGCCGAGCTCACCACCGGCTCGGCCGATGGTGCCATCCCGCCGGTCTCCCGGGCCCAGCAAGCCTGGCTGAAACTGGTCAAGCCGTTGACCGTGGCGCAGGGTTTCGCCTTGCTCTCGGTGCCATCGTCATTGGCCCAGGAGGCCATCGAACGCGATCTGCGCGAACCCATTCTGCGTTCCCTCGGCCGTCGTCTCGGTCCACAGGTCGAGGGCCTCGGCGTCCGGATCGCGGCACCGCCGACGCAGCCGACCGAACGTCCCGGTAACAATCCGCGCCACGCGCGCATGACGAGCCGGCCCGAACGTGGCCGCGACAGCGGTCGCGGTTCAGCAGGCTATCCCGCCCCCGACTATTCCGGACGCGGCGACTACGCACCGCCGCGCTATGCACAGCCCAACGACTACCCAGCGCCCGAATACGGGGCCGGACCCGAGTATTCCGCGGCACCCGACTACCAGCCCGCACCCGAATACGGGGGCCCACCGGAGTACCTGCCGGTGCCTGGATACGAGGTGCCGGGCGAGTACCCGAGCGACGAATACCCGACCCGCGGCGACTATCCGAGTCAGGCCAATGGCGCACGGCAGGAGTCCTCGCGCGCGCCCCGGCGCGAATCCGGACTCCCACTGCGGCGTGATTCCGTACCGCCCGGACAAGAGTCACTGTTCAATACGGAACCGACGCCGGAACCGGTACGGGCGCAGGGCCGTGCGCCGCAGCGGGAGGCGGCGCCCGCGCGGGAATCCCGGCCGAGCACCGATCCGGCCATCGCGGCCGCGCACGAGTCGGTCCGCGAGCCGATCTCGGACAACTCCCACGATGACGAACCGGTCGTCAATGTCCGCAATTCATGGCCCACCTACTTCACCAAGTCACAGGAGAACCCGGCACCCACGAATTCGTCGGCCAGCCTGAATTCGAAGTACACCTTCGAGACGTTCGTCATCGGTGCGTCCAATCGTTTCGCGCACGCCGCGGCGGTCGCGATCGCGGAGGCGCCCGCGCGGGCCTACAACCCGCTGTTCGTCTGGGGCGCCTCGGGTCTGGGCAAGACCCATCTGCTGCACGCGGCCGGACACTACGCCCAGCGGCTGTTCCCCGGCATGCGGGTGAAGTACGTATCGACCGAGGAATTCACCAACGACTTCATCAACAGTCTGCGCGACGACCGGAAGGTGGCATTCAAGCGCCGCTACCGTGAGACCGACATTCTGCTGGTCGACGACATCCAGTTCATCGAGGGCAAGGAAGGTATCCAGGAGGAGTTCTTCCACACCTTCAACACCCTGCACAACGCCAATAAGCAGATCGTGGTGTCCTCCGACCGGCCGCCCAAGCAGCTGGCCACGCTGGAGGAGCGACTGCGGACCCGGTTCGAATGGGGGCTGATCACCGATGTGCAGCCGCCGGAGTTGGAGACGCGTATCGCGATTCTGCGCAAGAAGGCGCGGATGGACCGGCTCGACGTGCCGCACGATGTGCTGGAGCTGATCGCGAGTCGAGTCGAGCGCAATATCCGTGAGTTGGAGGGCGCGCTCATTCGGGTGACGGCCTTCGCCTCGCTGAACGGCCAGGCGCTGGATCTGCCATTGGCCGAGGTCGTACTGCGCGATCTTATGCCGGATACCGCGACGCTGGAGATCAATGCGGCGACGATCATGGCCGTCACCGCCGAATACTTCAACACCACGCTCGAAGAGCTGACCGGGCCCGGTAAGGCCCGGCCGTTGGCCCAGGCCCGTCAGATCGCCATGTATCTATGCCGGGAACTGACCGATCTATCGCTTCCCAAGATCGGCCAGGCCTTCGGTCGCGACCACACCACGGTCATGTACGCGGAGAAAAAGGTGCGCAAGGAGATGACCGAGCGGCGCCGCGTCTACGACCAAGTACAAGAACTCACAGCCCGGATTAAACAGCGCTCGCGCTGACCGGCACTAACAACCTCAGCACCGCCCCTGAACTGGGGCGGTGCTTTTTTGTGACCTGTGGAGTCCTCGAGGAATTCTTGTGGAGTCCTCGAGGAAACTCCGAGTTGTCCACCGGTTCGTCCACAGGCTGTGGGCATGATCGTGAATCCGTTGCTAACAGGGGTGGAATCCACAGATTCCACAGCCCTCACCACACACAGGCTCTGACCAGCGCTGGACTTGGTCAGCGGCTTGGGGAATCCTCGAGGATTCCGTGTGGAGTCCTCGAGGATTCCACGAGCTATCCACGATTCGGTGCACACGTGTGAACAACCTAGTGAATCTGGTGGAACAACTCGAGGACCGCTCGAGGATGAATGCGGAACAAACCCGGGACGTCCACAACCCCCATCCGTTCATCCTCGAGTCACCCAGCAGTCATCCACACCGCACCACGCCCCCGGACCTGCGGATTCGGCCGCAGTCCACAGATTCCACAGTGCCTACTACTACTTCAGTTCTTCTTCTTGAAGATCTCTCTTCAAAACAGCGTGTGTGGAAAGTCGATCGGTGAGCATCGGCATCCGAGCCACTCACCGAGACAGGCAAGGAGAACAGGGACAGACGCCTTGGCGTGATTCACAGGCACCTGTTCTCCTTGCTCGATATTTCGGAGCGCGGATTGTGTTCGCCACCCAGAACAATCGGAGGGTCGGGCTAGGTTCAGCTGGTCCGGCCGAGTACGGTTCAATGTCGGTCGCCTATGCCAGACTGCAAGGCGGCAGGTACAGCACCCCCTATTTCGAGAATCAACGCTGACAAGCCGACAGAGATCACGGAACCGGGAGAGGACAGATCGGGCGATGGAGCTGGCGAGTATGAAGTTTCGGGTCGCCCGAGAGGATTTCGCCGAGTCCGTTGCATGGGTGGCACGCAGCCTCCCGTCGCGGCCTCCGGTCCCGGTTCTGGGCGGCGTACTACTTGTGGCGGGCGAGGACGGACTCACCGTCTCCGGCTTCGACTACGAGGTCTCCGCGCAGATGCGCGTCGCGGCCGAGGTCGCGGGACCCGGTGAGGTACTCGTCTCCGGCCGACTGCTCGCCGATATCACCAAGGCGCTGTCCAATAAGCCCGTCGATGTCGCCGTCGATGGCACACGTGTGCTGATCACCTGTGGCAGTGCGAAGTTCTCGCTGCCGACCATGCCGGTCGAGGATTATCCCCAGCTACCCGAGGTGCCCCAGCAGACCGGGCAACTCAGCGTCGATGTCTTCGCCGAGGCGGTCGGACAGGTCGCGGTCGCCGCAGGCCGCGACGACACCCTGCCGATGCTTACCGGTATTCGAGTCGAGATCGAGGGGCCGCAGGTCGTCCTCGCGGCCACCGACCGATTCCGGTTGGCGGTCCGACACATCGAATGGCAGCCCACTCGCACCGATATCGAGACCTCGGTGCTCATTCCGGCCCGGACACTCTCGGAGGCCGCCAAGACACTCGGCCCCTCGGATGCTCCGGTGCAGTTGTCGCTCGGCACCGGCAGCGGTGCGGACGGTCTGCTCGGCATCGTGAACGCGGGTCGGCGGACCACTACCCGGCTACTCGACGCGGAATTCCCCAAGTTCCGGCAATTGCTCCCCAAGGAGCACACCTCGATCGCCACCCTCCCGGTCGCCACGCTGACCGACGCCATCAAGCGCGTCGCGCTCGTCGCCGAGCGCGGCGCCCAGGTACGGCTGGAATTCACCGACGAGGGGCTGCTGCTCTCGGCGGGTGGCGATGACGCGGGCCGCGCCGAGGAGTGGCTGGAGGCCGAATTCCGCGGTCAGGCACTGACAATCGCGTTCAATCCGGGCTACCTCATCGACGGACTTTCCGCGCTGCACGCCGATCGGGTCACTTTTGGCTTCACCACCCCGAGCCGCCCTGCGGTGCTGCTGCCCGCGAGCGACGAGGAACCCAAGGTGACGGAGTCTGGTGCGTTCGCCGCATTGGAGAGCGCGTACATCTACCTGTTGATGCCGGTTCGGTTGCCGGGCTGAGCATCGGCGGCGATGCGATTTATCCACAGTTCGTCCACAGACAATGGATGGACCACAAGGTGTTGCGGTCTAGGTCCGATTCGTCGCCAACAGCAGCAGAAAACGGCGATGACGACGGCCGGAGCGGAGTAGACAGGTGTTCATCCGGACGCTGTCACTGCGCGACTTCCGCTCCTGGGAGCACGCCGAGCTGGAATTATCCCCAGGCCGAACGGTTTTTCTCGGGGCCAATGGCAACGGCAAAACGAACCTGCTCGAGGCGGTCGGCTACCTCGCTACCCTGGGCTCGCATCGGGTCGCGGCCGACGCGCCGCTGATCCGGATCGGCACCGAGCGCGCCAGGATCGGCGCGACGGTTGTGAATGCGGGCCGCGAACTGCGCATCGATCTCGAATTGAACCAGGGGGCCGCGAATCGCGCGCAGATCAACCGATCTCCGGTGCGCAGGCCGCGCGAAATCCTCGGCATTCTGCAGACGGTGCTCTTCGCACCGGAGGATCTCGCCCTGGTCCGCGGCGATCCTGGGGAACGGCGGCGCTTCCTCGACGAGTTGTGCACAGTCAGGTTGCCGCGGCTGGCCGCTGTGCGCGCCGACTACGACCGGGTGTTGCGACAGCGCTCGGCACTGTTGAAATCCGCTGGGCGCCAGGCTCGCTCGAAGGCGGAACTCAGCACATTGGACGTATGGGACGGACATTTGGCGACGCACGCCTCGGTGCTGCTCGCCCAGCGACTGCGCCTGGTGCACGATCTGTATCCGTATCTCGTGCAGGCGTACTCGTCGATCGCGCCCGAATCACGTCCGGCCACAATCGGCTACCGCAGCGCGAGCCTGCCGCCGGAGTTCCTGGATCCGGCGCGAGCTCCGGAGCCTGATGACGCGGCGGCGCTCGAGGCGAATATGCTGCGCGAATTGGCGGCGGCGCGGCCGAAGGAATTGGAGCGCGGGGTCTGCCTGGTCGGCCCGCACCGCGACGAACTGGATCTGATGCTCGGTACCGCCCCTGCGAAAGGCTTTGCCAGCCATGGTGAGTCGTGGTCGTTCGCGTTGGCGCTGCGGCTGGCGGCCTTCGAACTGCTGCGTGCCACCGGTACCGAACCGGTGCTACTGCTCGATGACGTATTCGCCGAACTCGATCGGCGCCGTCGCACCGCCCTCGCCGAGGTCGCGGCGGGTGCGGAACAGGTGCTGATCACCGCCGCTGTCCCAGAGGACGTGCCGGCGGAACTTTCCGCAGTTCCCCTCCGCGTGGAAACGAAAGGTGATGTGGATGGCCGGATCTCCCGGATTGCCGACCGGGAATCCGACGCCGCCACCGGTTGATCGGGTCCTGTCCGATGCTTGCCACCTCGGTAGGATCAGCCGCGATTGCAATGCGCCGCGTCGGCAACCAGCGCGCGAACGGCTGTGTAAGAGAGGCGGACCTCGTGAGCGAGCGTCAGCGAGTGAATCATCAATACAGCGCGCAATCGCGCACGACGAAGCCGAGCGCCAGCGAGGCGCAGTTGTGAGCGAGCGTCAGCGAGTGAATCATCCGTGCAACGCGCAATCGCGCACGACGAAGCCGAGCGCCAGCGAGGCGCAGTCGTGAGCGAACCAACAGCGGCGGATGCTCCTGGCCGCGAGCCGGAACCCGAGCTGCGCGGGATAGATCTGGCGCGGCGCGCACTCGAGGAGGCGCGGGCGGCCGCCAAGGCGAGTGGCAAATCGGTGGGGCAGGGCCGGGCATCGCCGCGTCGGCTGCGCACCGGTGCCCGCCGTCGCACCGGCTGGTCGGGCGCGCGGCCCGATGACCGTGACCCGCAATTGCTTTCGAGTCTGGCCGGCGCCATCGCGAAGAACCGGGGTTGGTCGGCCAAGGTTGCCGAAGGGATGGTCTTCGGTCGCTGGGCCGGTGTGGTCGGTGAGGACATCGCCGCACACGCGACTCCGATGGCGTTGAAGGATGGCGTGCTGAGCATTGCCGCCGAATCCACGGCGTGGGCCACCCAGCTGCGCATGCTGCAGGGCCAGATACTGGCGAAGATCAATGCGGCGGTGGGGCAGGGCGTCGTCACCTCCTTGAAGATCACCGGTCCGGCGGCACCGAGCTGGCGCAAGGGTGAGCGGCACATCAAAGGCCGAGGTCCGCGGGACACCTACGGATAGGCGGCCGCTACATGATCAGTTTCACGTGGAACGCTGTGGCCACCATCGAGTCAGTCCGCGCCGTAGGCTGACGTATGTAGCGGCACCCGCGGCCCGGCCGCGCTGGCGGCTCCGCCGCACAGGCAACTCTCAGGCCGAATCTGATGGACTCAAAGGGGTTGAAGGCGGAACCGACCCGTGCTCGACCGATTTCTCGCATCCACGGAGCCGTCAGGGGTGTCGTAGGTGCATTGTGGCTTGGGCCTACCAGTAGGATGGTGGGGTAACTAGCGGCGAACCTTCGGCGCGTTCCGTAGAGCCCGCGCGTGGACCCGTATCTCACGACCAGAAATCCGAGAAACGGGGTGCCACGCGTGTCGGCGATCGCTGCGCCAAGGATCAGCAAGTAAGGAGAGCTACCGACCAGTGGCTGCCAAGGACTCCAACGTATCGGGCTCGACCAACGCGACATCGGGCAAGCAG
The DNA here is from genome assembly GCF_054065835.1 of Nocardia citri. Taxonomy (NCBI): domain Bacteria; kingdom Bacillati; phylum Actinomycetota; class Actinomycetes; order Mycobacteriales; family Nocardiaceae; genus Nocardia; species Nocardia citri. Next base: position 161,466 of record NZ_JBSUQM010000001.1, on the reverse strand, counting down.
GACTACGGTGCCTCCTCCATCACGGTTCTGGAAGGCCTGGAGGCGGTTCGTAAACGCCCGGGCATGTACATCGGCTCCACCGGCGAGCGCGGCCTGCATCACCTGATCTGGGAAGTCGTCGACAACTCCGTCGATGAGGCGATGGCTGGCTATGCGAGCAAGGTCGAGGTGACTCTGCTCGCCGACGGTGGTGTCGAAGTGGTCGACGACGGTCGCGGTATCCCCGTGGCGTTGCACGCGCAGGGCGTCCCGACCATCGAGGTCGTCATGACCCAGTTGCACGCGGGCGGCAAGTTCGACTCCGACTCCTACGCGGTGTCCGGCGGTCTGCACGGCGTCGGCATCTCCGTGGTGAACGCGCTCTCCACCCGGCTCGAGGCGGAGATCGATCGCGATGGCTATCACTGGAGCCAGACCTACAAGGACGCCACACCCGGCAAGCTGATGCAGGGTGAGGCGACCAAGCGAACCGGTACCACGATCCGCTTCTGGGCCGATCCGGAGATCTTCGAGACCACCACCTACAACTTCGAGACGGTCGCGCGCCGCCTGCAGGAGATGGCATTCCTGAACAAGGGTCTCACCATCGTCCTGACCGATGAGCGCGTCACCGACGCCGATGTCACCGACGAGGTGGTCAGCGAAACCGCCGAGGCGCCCAAGCACGCCGATCCGGATGCGCCTCCCGCGCCGGTCGAGCACAAGGTGAAGACGCGCACCTACCACTACCCCGGTGGTTTGGAGGACTTCGTCCGGCACATCAACCGGACCAAGCAGGCCATCCACAACTCCGTCCTCGCGTTCACCGGCAAAGGCACCGGGCATGAGCTCGAGGTGGCCATGCAGTGGAACTCCGGCTACTCGGAGTCGGTGCACACCTTCGCCAACACCATCAATACTCATGAGGGCGGCACCCACGAAGAGGGCTTCCGCGCGGCGCTCACCACGGTGGTCAACAAGTACGCCAAGGACAAGAAGCTGCTCAAGGAGAAGGACGGCAACCTCACCGGTGACGATATCCGTGAGGGTCTGGCGGCCATCGTGAGCGTGAAGGTCTCTGAGCCGCAGTTCGAGGGCCAGACCAAGACCAAACTCGGTAATACCGAGGTCAAGTCGTTTGTGCAGCGCACCTGCAACGAGCACCTCTCGCACTGGTTCGAGGCCAATCCGGCCGATGCGAAGACCATTGTGAACAAGGCGGTTTCCTCCGCACAGGCCCGCGTCGCCGCACGTAAGGCACGCGAATTGGTACGCCGCAAGAGCGCCACCGACCTCGGCGGCCTGCCCGGCAAGCTGGCCGACTGCCGATCCAAGGATCCGAGCAAGTCCGAGATCTACATCGTGGAGGGTGACTCCGCCGGTGGCTCGGCCAAATCCGGCCGCGATTCGATGTACCAGGCGATTCTGCCGCTGCGCGGCAAGATCATCAATGTCGAGAAGGCCCGCATCGATCGCGTCCTCAAGAACAACGAGGTGCAGTCGATCATCACCGCCTTCGGCACCGGCATCCACGACGAATTCGATATCGCCAAGCTGCGCTATCACAAGATCGTGCTGATGGCAGACGCCGATGTGGACGGCCAGCACATCTCGACCCTGCTGCTCACCCTGCTGTTCCGCTTCATGCGGCCGTTGGTCGAGCACGGCCACGTGTACCTCGCGCAGCCGCCGCTGTACAAGCTCAAGTGGCAGCGGTCCGATCCGGAATTCGCCTACTCCGATCGCGAGCGCGACGGTCTGCTCGAGGCGGGTCTCGCCGCGGGCAAAAAGATCAACAAGGACGACGGTGTCCAGCGCTACAAGGGTCTCGGCGAGATGAACGCCAAGGAGCTGTGGGAGACCACCATGGATCCCTCGGTGCGGGTGTTGCGTCAGGTCACCCTGGACGATGCCGCCGCGGCCGACGAGCTGTTCTCCATCCTGATGGGTGAGGACGTCGAGGCACGTCGCAGCTTTATCACCCGCAATGCCAAGGACGTTCGCTTCCTCGACGTGTAACCGGCGTGACGCGTAATTCCACGTCCGGTGCCAAAGGAGACTTTTAGATGACTGAAACCACCCTGCCACCCAGCGGCGGAGCGGGTGACCGGATCGAGCCGGTCGATATCCAGAACGAAATGCAAAGCAGCTACATCGATTACGCGATGAGTGTGATCGTCGGCCGCGCGCTGCCCGACGTCCGCGACGGCCTCAAGCCGGTGCATCGCCGCGTGCTCTACGCGATGTACGACAACGGCTACCGGCCCGACCGCGGCTATGTGAAGTCCGCCCGTCCGGTCGCCGAGACGATGGGTAACTACCACCCGCACGGTGACGCGTCGATCTACGACACCCTGGTCCGCATGGCCCAGCCGTGGTCGCTGCGCTATCCGCTGGTCGACGGTCAGGGCAACTTCGGTTCCCGCGGCAATGACGGTGCGGCCGCCATGCGGTACACCGAGTGCCGCCTGACCCCGCTGGCCATGGAGCTGCTGCGTGAAATCGACCACGAGACGGTCGATTTCACGCCGAACTACGACGGTCGTTCACAGGAGCCGACCGTTCTCCCCAGCCGGGTGCCCAACCTGTTGATGAATGGCAGCAACGGTATCGCGGTCGGTATGGCGACCAACATCCCGCCGCACAACCTCAACGAGTTGGCCGAGGCGATCTACTGGGCGCTGGAGAACTACGATGCCGACGAAGAGGCGACTCTGGCCGCCTGTATGGAGCGCGTCAAGGGTCCGGACTTCCCGACCTACGGCCTCATCGTCGGTAGTCAGGGCATCCAGGATGCCTACACCACCGGTCGCGGTTCGATCCGGATGCGCGGTGTGGTCGAGATCGAAGAGGACAACCGCGGCCGCACCACGATCGTTATCACCGAACTGCCGTACCAGGTCAACACCGACAACTTCATCAACTCGATCGCGGAGCAGGTGAAGGACGGCAAGATCGCGGGCATCTCCGATATCCACGACGAGTCCTCGGACCGCTCGGGCATGCGCATCGTGGTCACCATCAAGCGTGACGCCGTCGCCAAGGTGGTGCTGAACAACCTCTACAAGCACACCCAGCTGCAGACCAGCTTCGGCGCGAATATGCTCTCGATCGTCGACGGCGTGCCGCGCACGCTGCGCCTGGATCAGATGATCCGGCTCTACGTCGAGCATCAGTTGGAAGTCATCATCCGGCGTACCAGGTACTTGCTGCGCAAGGCCGAGGAACGGGCGCACATCCTGCGCGGTCTGGTCAAGGCGCTGGACGCACTGGACGAGGTCATCGCGCTGATCCGGCGTTCGGCCAATACCGACACCGCGCGCACCGGCTTGATGCAGTTGCTGGATATCGACGAGATCCAGGCCACCGCCATCCTCGATATGCAGTTGCGCAGGCTGTCCGCCCTGGAGCGGCAGAAGATCATCGATGAGTTGGCCAAGATCGAGGCCGAAATCGCCGACCTCAAGGACATTCTCGAAAAGCCGCAGCGGCAGCGCGCGATCGTGCGCGACGAACTGGCCGAGATCGTCGATAAGTACGGCGACGAGCGGCGCACCAGGATCGTGGCCAATGACGGCGATATGGCCGATGAGGATCTCATCGCCCGCGAGGATGTGGTCGTCACCGTTACCGAGACCGGCTACGCCAAGCGCACCAAGACCGATCTGTACCGCAGCCAGAAGCGCGGCGGTAAGGGCGTGCAGGGTGCGGGCCTCAAACAGGACGATATAGTCAAGCACTTCTTCGTCAGCTCCACGCACGACTGGCTGCTGTTCTTCACCAATAAGGGCCGGGTATACCGGGCCAAGGCCTACGAACTGCCCGAGGCCAGCCGGACGGCGCGCGGCCAGCACGTCGCGAATCTGCTGGCGTTCCAGCCGGACGAGAAGATCGCCCAGATCATTCAGATCAGGGGTTATGAAGATGCGCCCTATCTGGTGCTCGCCACCAGGAACGGCCTGGTCAAGAAGTCGAAGCTATCCGACTTCGATTCCAACCGCAGCGGCGGCATCGTCGCGGTGAATCTGCGTGACGACGACGAATTGGTCGGCGCCGTACTGTGCTCGGCCGATGACGATCTGCTCCTGGTGTCGGCGCGGGGCCAGTCGATCCGCTTCTCCGCCACCGATGAGGCACTGCGCCCGATGGGCCGGGCCACCTCCGGTGTGCAGGGCATGCGGTTCAATGCCGACGATGAACTGTTGTCGCTCAATGTGGTTCGCGACGATACCTATCTGCTGGTCGCGACCTCCGGCGGTTATGCCAAGCGCACTGCGATCGAGGAATACACCCCGCAGGGCCGCGGTGGTAAAGGCGTATTGACTATCCAATACGACACCAAGCGTGGCACCCTGGTCGGTGCGCTCATCGTCGACGACGAGGATGAGTTGTATGCGATCACGTCCGGTGGCGGCGTTATCCGGACGGCGGCGAAGCAGGTTCGTAAGGCTGGACGACAGACCAAGGGCGTGCGATTGATGAACCTCGCCGATGGCGATACGTTGCTTGCTATCGCGCGCAATGCCGACGAACCCGATCCTGATTCGATCGTCGGCGGAAACGGCGACACCGGTTCCTCTGAGCAGTAACCCCACAGCGGCGGCAACGAACGGATCTAAGGATTCCCATTGACCACGAATCAGCCGAACGACGAGCGGCACCAGACGAACGGTGTTACCGAACGGATCGCACCGTCACCGATTCCGCCGCGGCCGATCCCACGGCCGGTCGCATCGGCCGAGAACGGCCAGCCGGGTGGCCCGCAGCGAGGCGCCCAGCCGCACGAAATGCACAGCCAGCAAGGCGAAGTCGCGTTCAAAGCGCCGGAGCCGAACTCGGGTGCGGACAAGTCGGGGGCATTCGATCAGCGGGCGGCTCGGCCGGGTAACTCCGGCGAGTCGGCCGCCCAGGACGCCGGCGACCGCTCGGCATCGAACGGCGGCGGCCAGTCGCCCTCCCAGGAGGGCTGGTCGCAGCTGCCGCAGCGGGAGCCGCAGTCGAACCTGTACCGTCCCGGGCAGTCGCCGGTGACCGGGCGCCCGAATTCCACCGGTGGTGGGCTCGGTGCAGCTGGGCTCAGCAGCGGTGGCGGCCTCGGTGGCGGCAATGCCCGTACTACCGCGGATCTCGCGGCCAAGGCGGCACGCAAGGAAGCGGCGATGGTGAAGTCCGTCGGCATCGACGGACCGACCCGCAGCATCGCGCGCCCGGAACTGATCAAGGACATGCCCGACCTATCCGAGATCCGGCACCCGCTGCCGGTCGAGACCCCGGGCCCGCAGGCCGTACCTGTCTCGCCTGCGGTTCCGGTCGCCGTCGCGACGGCCGTCGCGACAGGTGAACCCTTGCGGGCCACGGTGCAGATCCGCCGGATCGACCCGTGGTCGACCCTGAAGATCTCGCTGGTGATCAGCGTGGCCATGTTCTTCGTGTGGATGCTCGCGGTCGGTCTGCTCTACATCGTGCTGGAGGGCATGGGTGTGTGGGAGCGGCTCAACAGCACCTTCACCGATATGGTCTCCTCCGATAGCGGCTCGGTCGGGCTGGTCGACGCCGGTTCGGTATTCGGCTACGCGGGTGTCATCGGGCTGATCAATGTGGTGCTTTTCACAGCATTGGCGACGGTCGCCGTCTTCATCTACAACCAGTGCTGCGACCTCGTCGGCGGCATCCAGGTGACGCTGGCCGACCCCGACTAGAACGTGTCCACGCGGCCGGTCGTTGTCCTCGCGCAGGGCGATGACCGGCCGTTTTGGTTAACGGCGGCCGGGTAAGGTAATCTCGTGCCTCGGTTCGGGTTAGCAGCTCCGGCGGGTATCCGAACCAGAATAAGGGCCTATAGCTCAGGCGGTTAGAGCGCTTCGCTGATAACGAAGAGGTCGGAGGTTCAAGTCCTCCTAGGCCCACTCCCGAACATCACAGTAGGGTGGGAATCATGAAAATTCTTCTCACGGTCGGTGTCGTTGTCGCGGTTCTCATCGGAATTACCAAACTGCGCAAGCGCGACGATGCGGACCTGTGGCACGAAGTCACCACCCGCTGAACTGTCTTTCGGACAGTAGGGATTCGGGGCCTTAGCTCAATTGGCAGAGCACTGCCTTTGCAAGGCAGGGGTTAGGGGTTCGATTCCCCTAGGCTCCACTCTTTCTAATGCAGGTCAGACCACGTTTTCCGTGGCCTGACCTGCTCGCGTCCACGAACCGCGTCGACGAAAGTGAATGTGGCGCAGTGGTCCGCCGGGATCTGAGGAGATTTCGGCGTGCGACCCGTCGAGGATTCGCGATGCCCACCTCCACGAAGCACGCTCATACCCCCGCGTCCCCGCAAGGACGGGACCGTGGCATGGCAGGTGCCTACACCATCACCCGTGACGGTCGCTCGGTCGCAACCTCGCAGGTGTTCGACGACGAGGTCGCCGCCGCCCCCGCTGGGCCGCCCTGGTCGACCGCGTCGGCGCCGAGCGTTGCGGAGGCGATCCTGCTCGCTCGCCTCGGCGTCGAGGCGTCGGCGACGATGACCACCGCGGAATGGTTGCGCCGCTACGTCGATCGCCTCACCGGCATCGAGGCGGCCACCCGCAAGCGCTATCACCGGTACGTCGAACTCGATGTCGTCCCGTTCATGGGCGAGCCTCCCGTTGGCGCGTACACAGAAGAACTCGACGCCGCACGGGCGCTGTACCTCGCGACCGAGGTGTGCTACAAGCCCGGCAGATGGTGCGGTGTACGGCGATGGTCTTTGTCCACTCCTGGCGGTGCAGGCCCTTGGCGCTATTGCCGACGATCGTTTCCGCTGATCGTCAGTTAAGGAAGGGATGGACGCGGAGGTCTCGACGGCTGCGCTGGACAACCGGAGAAGAGTCTCTTGTGGCCATTTGTGGCATTCGCGATCATCGGACACTGGGATCGACGCGCGGCTAGTACGGTGGTTGATGCCGATACCCGCAAACGTCACGGATGCGATGACGATAGCGCTGATCAGCGGAAACCACGAGTCGTCCGCACAGGATGGCACTGGCGACAGACCGACTACGAGTGACCAGGAATGGCACTCCGAAAACTGGTAGATCCACCCCTGACTCGTCGCCGGCAGGTCATGGAGATCTCTATCCCCGCTGAAATCCAGGCCCCGAGGCCCCTGACCCCGTCCCGTCGGAACTCTTGCTCTGGCAGAGAAACGGAAGAAAATCCGCACGCATAGTCGGGCTGTCATGCCTAGTGCCTGGCGGAGCCGCGGTGGGCGTACCGCCACGCCGATACCGCACATTTGGTCTGATACCGCACTAGTGTTCCGAAACTGGTCGGAGGAGCCTGAACGCAATCGCAACCGCATGGTCCGCCGCGAGCGACGGCTTCGCCACTCACGCCATGAGTCCGGGCGCGGTGTCCGGAATCGTTGAAGATGTCGGCTCATCTTCGCCGCCAAGGGGATTCCGGTGGCCCGCTCCAAGTCGAGCGACCGATGCGTTCCAATGGGTGGAAAGGCGCGTCGCGGGCCAGGAATGCGCGCACCACAATCGCGATTCCGCGGCGGCGAGAGCGCCGGATCTGGTGTTGCTCGACCTGGCGGTAGATGTGGGCGAGCAGGTGGGAATATCGGGGACCACGATCAGGATGTCGATATCGGGCATGAATACGACGGGGCGGCGGCCGGCATAGCGCCTGCTGAAGCTCGCCAACCAACCCGGGGCGAGCGGCCAGGAGGTGAGGTATGCACTGCCGTCGTGATCGGTGCGGGTGAGGATGGCATTGGCGCGTGGATTATGGGGCTGCGCAATTGCTTCCAGATTTTCGCGGCGTTCGGTAGGTCGATCGCGACTAATCCGTCGACGAACGGGAAAGCCGGGCGGCTGACGAACCAGGTGTCGATTTCGGTGGCCTCGGGCCAGCGGTGCAGCAGATCGTCTCGCGCGGCCTGTTTTATAGGTCGTCGGACGCGGAATCGGCCGCAATAGCGGACGGACTTCGGCCCAGGTGCCGTGTGGTGCAAGTGCGGCAAGGCGATCCGGCGTTGGATCCTCGAAACTCCCCACTGCCCAACCGTCTCCGTCGCCTCGACGGCGCGTACGGGTCAGCTCGTGGTGGGCGGGCCGTGGCGGTCCAGGTGCAGGTAGGTGTAGCAGGTAGTGATCAGGCACACCACGGTGGCGGTGATGAGCATGGCCCAGCCCGCGACGATCAGGCTGAGCAATCCGCCGAGCAGCGCGCCCGTGCAGAAGGCGGCGTAGAGCAGGAAGTAGCCGAGCCAGTCGGCGTAATCGCCACCGCCGATATGGCGTTCGATGCCTTGAGCCATTTTGACGAGGGTGCCGGTGACGTAGCTGAGCGGAACCGACACTTCGCCGTTTTTGACGAATGAGGTGTTGAGCGCGCCGACGCCGAAGGCGACGAACAGGATCGGGATGAGGTCGATATTGGTGGCGTTCGTCGCCCAGTAAATGATGGCGTCCACCACGGATGCCACGGCGAGGCTGAGCGTGGTGAGCAGGGTCGGCCCGTGCGGATGGCCGGACCAGTAGTGCCTGCGGCACCAGGAGGCCACGACCACGCCGGCGAGGAACGAGATCAGCAGCAGAGTCGCGGCGATGGCGAGATGGGGTTCGTCGTGAAAATAACCGACCACGGCGCGTTCGGTATTACCGGTCATGAATGTGACGAAATAGCCCTCGGTATGCATGAAGGCGGCGCCTCCGATGAGACCGGCCAGTGCGGCGAGTACCCACGACAGCCGTGCCTCGGCGTCGTAGAGCGCCCTTCGACGCTCGAGATCTGGTTTTGTCACTGGTCAGGCTCCTCATGAGGGGATGACCAGTCAGTGATACCTGGCGATCCTGAGATTCTGCCGTTGCATCGCCGACGTTTCGGATAAGGATTGCGCGATGGTCGCGGGCTTCCTGGGTGCGAGCCGGGCGGTGGCTCTCGGTTAGCGTGCACGAGTGGACTCTGTGTTCGACCATCTGCTCACCGAGGCACTCGATCCGACGCCCCTCGCGTCGATCACCGACGCGTGGACGCGGCATCGAGCGGCCGCTGAGCGTTTCGACACCACGATCGATATCGCGATCGCCGGTGGATTCGGTGCGGACCGACTGGGTTTCGCGTTCCTGTCCGGATACCAGCAGGCCCTGCGCGCTTTTGGGCTGGTCGCGGGTGTCGCTGGAACGGCTGCTCGCGGCAGTGGCTTTCGTGCGCGGCCTCGATCTGGATCGGCCGACCTCGTCCGGCGGACATATCGCATTGGGTGGTGCGTACACGTATTTCGAGCAGGTGCTGACGGAACTGGAGCCGCTGTGGGCACAGGCCGATTCGGTGGTCCGCGAACGGTGGGAGCGGGATCGCCGGCTGCTGGCGACCGCCGGAAGGGTACGGGCCCAACGGTTGACGGCGGCCTGGCAATCGGTGGGCATGCCGGAGATTCCGGCGGTGCCGACAGATAGCTGATTGGGGCTGACCTGCCCCGGAAATGGGGAGCGGGCCTCGGCGAAGGGGGGGAGTTAGCCGAGGCCCGCGTAAGGTCGGCCCGGGGGGGAGGGGCCGACGTGAATGATCCTACGCGATGATCCGGGATTGTGCGTGCGTGGGGATCACCACTTTCCAAGATTTTTAGAGACGGCTCACCTGCGACAGACGTGGATGTCGCCGGGGTGGCCGGATCGGTCTGATCCCGGCCCGCGGCGCGATTCCCTGACTGTTGTCAAAAATGTTGTCGCGCAAGGAGTTACAGCCGGGGATCGAATTCAAACCGGGTCGCGACAGATGTGAAAACCATGCCGACCGGTTGCTGCGTGTTCGGAGTCGCTTCTCGCGTTCGGCATCCGGACGGCAGATTCGGCCGGATTTGTCGCGTGTCGTTTCCGCCGGCATGTCGGACACATAGGTACCGAGTACCGGCCCGGCCCCGAATCGGGTAGCGCGCTACGCGCGATTGGAGGGGTAGCGGGCCGGAGGATCGAATCGGTCGCATCCCGGACCGGCACCCCCGAGCACCGCCCGGAACGGGATGCGGCCGTTTTGTGTTCAGTCGCAGCTCGCGCCCCGGCAATCGTTGGTAAAGCCCAGTTCGCCGAAAAATCACCGGAAATTGTCGCCGCCCACGGCAATACTGACTGGAGTAATGGTCACCTCGCGCGAGCGAGCGAACCTCAGGAGAATCATGCCTGACTCAATCGTCGCCGAGGGTCTGGTCAAAAGATACGGCCAGCTGGTCGCCCTCGATGGACTCGACCTGGCAGTGCCCGAGGGCACCGTCACCGCATTGCTCGGACCCAACGGTGCGGGCAAGACCACCACGGTCCGGGTGTTCACCACCCTGCTCATTCCGGATGCCGGCCACGCGACTGTCGCGGGTATCGACGTGTTCCGCAATCCGCAGGCCCTGCGCGCCCGCATCGGCGCGTCCGGGCAGTATGCCGCCGTCGACGAATATCTCACCGGATTCGAAAATCTGGAGATGGTCGGTCGGCTCTATCACATGGGCGTGCAACGCAGTAAGGAGCGTGCGCGGGAGCTGCTGGAGCGCTTCCGGCTCAGCGATGCCGCCGACCGGCCGGTCAAGGGCTATTCGGGCGGTATGCGCAGACGGCTCGACCTGGCCGGTGCGCTGGTGGCGAATCCACCGGTGCTCTTCCTCGACGAGCCGACCACCGGACTCGATCCGCGTGCGCGCCTCGACCTGTGGGATGTCATCGAAGAACTAGTGGCCGGTGGCACCACCCTCCTGCTCACCACGCAGTACATGGAGGAGGCCGACCGACTCGCCGATGCGATCGCGGTGATCGACCACGGCAAGGTGATCGCCCGCGGCACCGCGGATGAACTCAAGACCCTGGTCGGCGGCGACCGGATCGAACTCACCGTCGACCACGCCGACAATCTCGCTACCGCCCAGGAGGCACTGCGGGGTTTGGCGGACGGGGAGATCCATCTCGAACCCGGATTGCGCCGGATCACCGTCCCGGTCAGCGCCGGATCGCAGGCGCTCGTCGATGCCATCGGCAGGCTGAGCACACATAATGTGCAGATCCACGATGTCGGTCTCCGGCGTCCGTCGCTCGACGATGTCTTCCTTGCGCTCACCGGTCATGAGGCCGACGAGCTGGTCAACGGCAGTGGGCGCAATGGCGACAGGCCCGCGGATCGGCTCGAGGTAATGGAAGGACACAAGCGATGACCGCGGCCACCGGAACCCGCATGCCGCTCGGCGAACGCCTCACCATCGTCTGCACCGACAGCGTGACCATTGCGAAGCGAAATGTCATCAAGATCAAGCGCGTACCCGACGTGCTGATCTTCTCGACGCTGTCGCCGATCATGTTCGTACTGCTGTTCGCCTATATCTTCGGCTCGGCGATCAAGGTGCCCGGAATGTCGGGCGGCTACCGGGAGTTCCTGATCGCGGGCATCTTCGCGCAGTCGGTGGTATTCGGCGCGACGTTTACCGGATTGGGCCTGGCCGAGGATATGCAGAAGGGCATTATCGACCGGTTCCGCTCGCTGCCGATGGCGCCCTCGGCCGTGTTGGTCGGGCGCACCATCAGCGATGTGGTGATCAATGTGGTCAGCCTGGTGGTGATGTCGCTGACCGGTTATGTCGTCGGCTGGCGGATTCGCGGCTCATTGCTCGACGCCGTGCTCGCCTATGTGCTGTTGCTGTTGTTCGCGTACGCGATCTCCTGGATCATGGCCGTGGTCGGCCTGCTGGTCCGCGCGCCCGAGGTCTTCAACAACGCCAGCTTCATGGTGATCTTCCCGCTGACATTCCTGGCCAATACCTTCGTGCCGCTGGAGAATCTGCCGAAGGCACTGCGGGTATTCGCCGAATGGAATCCGGTATCCGCGGTCACTCAGGCGACCCGCGATCTGTTCGGCAATACCAGTCCGATGGCACCGAAATCGGACGCCTGGTCCATGCAGCATCCGGTGGCAACCACGCTGGCGTGGGTGGTGATCATCCTGCTGGTGTTCATCCCGCTCGCGCTGCGGCAGTACAAGCGCACCGTCAGCCGCTGACCGGTGTCGAGCAGCCCGTCAGCGACCGTTGTCCGCGCCGGCGCCCGCCAAGGGGTTCGGTGCGGAACCGTTGCGGGAGTGCCCGATTCGCGGCGGCGCCGGTGCGGGCTCGGGCGGTTGCGGGCGCTTGCTACAGACCAACCAGGCCACGCCACCGGCCAGCGCGACGGCGACCGCGGCGATCAGTCGGTTACGAGAACGTGCGGAGATGAGTAGGCGCCCCAAGGTCATTCGACAACTGTGGCACATACCCGCGCGTCGCGCAGCAGCGCTGGTCCGCGTCTGCGCGTATTCAGGTGCCGGACTCAGGTGGCACGACAGCAGCGCGGGCGGCTGACTGCGACATCGTGGGCTGGTTGGCCCGTGCCCGGGAAGTTACCCAGGTACCCGCGAGATCAGCTGTTCGAATGCACGCGATCATGTGATCCCTGCGTGCCTAGGGACAGGTGTGACGAACATGGCTGTCTCGATCGCTAGCATTACGGGGTGACCTCACCGAACCAGACCGCCGTGGCCACGCTGCATACCAACCACGGCGATATCAAGATCTCGCTCTTCGGTAACCATGCCCCGAAGACGGTGCGGAATTTCATCGGCCTGGCCGACGGATCCGCACCGTACGAGACGGCGAACGCCAGCGGCGGCACCTCCGGTCCGTTCTACGATGGCGTGAGCTTCCACCGGGTGATCGACGGGTTCATGATTCAAGGTGGTGACCCGACCGGCACCGGACGTGGTGGACCCGGCTACGAATTCGGCGACGAATTCCATCCGGAGCTGCGCTTCGATCGCGGCTATCTGCTGGCGATGGCGAATGCGGGACCGGGCACCAATGGTTCGCAGTTCTTCATCACCGTCGGCGCGCAACCGCATCTGAATCGCAAGCACACCATCTTCGGGGAGGTCGTCGACCCCGATTCGCGCAAGGTCGTCGATGCCATCGCGACCACGCCGACCGATCGCAACGACCGCCCCAAGGAAATCGTCACCATCTCCAAGATCACTATCGAATAGTCCGATGAATGCTCAACCGCCCGCACCGACCTGCGTCCGCCACCCCAATCGCCCTACGGGCCTGGCCTGCACAAGGTGCGGGCGGCCGGCCTGTCCGGAATGTCTGCGACCCGCGGCGGTCGGACAGCACTGTGTCGACTGTGTCCGTCAGGGACAGCGTGAGGTCCGGCCGGTGCGCACCGTCGCCGGTGCGCAGATCGTGCGTACCCGGATTCCGTATGTCACCTATGCGCTGATCGTGCTGAACGCGATCGTCTTCGCGGTCACCGCGGGCCAATCGAAGAGTCTGGTGGATAACACCGGGCATTCCGCGCTATATATCGACTGGGTGCTGTATCCACCCGCGGTGGCGCACGGTCAGTATGTGCGGCTGATCGGATCCGGTTTCCTGCACTATGGTCCGATCCACCTGCTGCTCAATATGTTCGCGCTGTATGTGGTCGGCCGCAGTATCGAGCCGGTGCTCGGGCGGGTGCGCTATCTGCTGGTCTACCTGGTGTCACTGCTCGGCGGTTCGGCTGCCGTCATGGTTTTCTCGAAGGAAACCTTGACCGCGGGCGCATCGTGTGCGGTGTACGGATTGTTCGGCGCGATCACCGTGATCCTGATCCGGGTACGGCAGAATCCGAATCAGATGTTGATCCTCATCGGCATCAATGTCTTCATCAGCTTCTCGCTGCCCGGTATCTCATTGGCCGGACACCTCGGTGGACTCGCCTCGGGCACCCTCGCCGCCCTCGGTATTCTGTTCCTGCCCGAGTGGTTACGCGCGAAATCCCAAGAGGGCGTCCGACTGATCGGCTGGGCTGCGGTTGCCGTGGTTGCCGTGGCGGCAGTCGCAATCATTGTGGCCGCGGCGATATCATTGCGGTAGATGCTTCACGTGAAACGTTGCCGCCGCGCACATTCGGTGCGCGGCTACTGCGCTAGTCCGTGTGCGACAAGGGATTCGAATACCTCGTCCGGACTGGCACCGAGGTCCCAGCGGCCGAAGATCAGCAGGCGTTCGTCGCCGTGATGCTCGACATCGATTTCGAGCATCGGATTCTTGCGGCCGAGACGGCGATAGCCGACGACGCGGGCCCGCAGTATCTGATCGCGGGTGTATTCGGTCGGTCCGGTGAGGCTGCGAACGATCAGGCGCGGCTGTGCGTCCGTGGTAATGCTCAGACGCGGACGTTGCCGGAATCCGAGTCCGGCCAAGGCGAGTAGGCCGACCGCCGCCAATCCGATGAGCAGGCGACTTGGGCCGTCCTCGGCGAGGATGGCGGCTCCGGCCAGCACCACGCCACCGATGGTCACCGCGATGAGTGCGGCCATCGGCGTGGTCCAGGTGGTGCGTGGTTCAGGAAGCGGATCAGGCGAATCGGATTGATCCACGTGTCACTTGCCCCAATCGTTCCTCGAGTTGTCCACACGGTTATCCACAGGTGTGCATGAATGACATGTCTGTAATCCCACCGCTGGCGACTGCGTGCAGGCCGCTCGAAAGAGCCAGTTCGCGTGGGTCAACGCCACCGCATGGTCATGATCAGGCCGATGACCATCAAACCGAAGCCGATGAGGAAGTTCCACGCCCCGAGATCCGCCATCCAGGAGATCTTGTCATTGGCCAAGTAGTAGACGAGCAGCCAGACCAGCCCGGCCAGCATGAAGCCGAGCATGATCACGACGTACCAGACCGGGGACGGCCCGGCCTTCACCTTGACCGGCGTGCGGCTGGCGGGATTGATCGTGTAGTCGGTCTTCTTACGGACCTTGGACTTTGGCATGTCGTCCTCGTGTTCGGAGTTCAGGTCGGGTACCGGCGGGCGGTATTCGGTTGAATTATGGCCGAGCTCGCGCACCACAAGACCCGATCCGGCGAGGGCCGAGGCGGTCCGGGTACGGGCTCAGGTCCCCTCCGGTCTGTCTCTAGGCTATCCCAACTGGTAATGCGCGCGACGGTCCACTGGGTCGCCACGTAATCTCGACAGCATGCGTGTACTGGTCGTCGACAACTACGACAGCTTCGTGTTCAACCTGGTGCAGTACCTCGGCCAGTTGGGTACCGAGGCCGCGGTCTGGCGCAATGACGACCCGAAGCTGGCCGATCTGGACGCGGTCGTCACCGAATACGACGGCATTCTGATCAGCCCCGGTCCGGGTACTCCGGATCGGGCCGGTGCGAGCATAGATCTGGTGCACGCCTGCGCCCGGCACAACATCCCGCTGCTCGGGGTGTGCCTCGGTCATCAGGCCATCGGCGAGGCCTTCGGCGCTACCGTGACGCGCGCGCCGGAGCTGCTGCACGGCAAGACCAGCTCGGTATTCCATCTCGGTGCGGGTGTGCTGGCTGGTCTGCCCGACCCGTTCACCGCGACCCGATACCACTCGCTGACCGTCCTGGAGAGCACCCTGCCCGCGGATATCGAGGTGATCGGACGTACCGAGTCCGGGATCGTGATGGCCATGCGGCATCGGACCCTGCCGATCCAGGGCGTGCAGTTCCATCCCGAATCGGTACTGACCCAGGGCGGGCACCGGATGTTGGCGAACTGGCTGGAGGTATGCGGCGAGCGTCCGTCCGAGGGGCTGGTCGAGATGCTGGAGGCGGAGGTTGCGGCACTGGTGACCCAGTGATGCGACGACCCTACGTTCTGCTGTCTGTCGCGGTCAGTGTCGACGGATATATCGACGACGCGAGTCCACAGCGGCTGAAGCTGTCCAATGCCGCGGATTTCGATCGGGTGGATCAGGTGCGCGCGGACTCCGACGCGATCCTGATCGGTGCGGAGACGCTGCGCCGCGACAATCCGCGGTTGCTGGTCGACAGTGCCGACCGGCGGGCCGCGCGCATCGCGGCCGGGAAACCGGAGTATCCGTTGAAGATCGCCGTGAGCGCACGCGGCGATCTGGATCCCGAACTGCGGTTCTGGCACCACGGCGGCGAGAAACTCGTCTACACCACACACACCGGCGCGGCGAAACTCGGCGATCGGTTGGCGGGTCTGGCGGAGGTGGTCCCGCTCGGTGCCGATATCGACCTGGGTGCGCTGCTCGACGATCTCGGCCGCCGTGGCATTGCCCGGCTCATGGTCGAGGGCGGCACCCGCATACACACGCAGTTTCTCTCGGCGGACCTGGCCGATGAATTACACATGGCGGTCGCGCCGATCGTCGTCGGACATGCCGCAGCGCCACGCTTTCTCGGGCCCGCGAGTTACCCATCCCGCAGGATGCACCTGGCTGATGTCACCCGTGTCGGTGATGTCGCATTGCTGCGCTACCTGCCGCGCGAGTCCGAACAGACCGATATCCGATTCATGCGCCGGGCCATCGAATTGGCGCGGCTGTGCCCGCCCAGCCCGACCGCGTTCTCCGTCGGTGCGGTCATCGTCGCCGATGGTGTCGAGATTTCGACCGGCTATTCACGGGAGACCGACGCGAAGGTCCATGCGGAGGAGTCCGCGCTCGACAAGCTCGACGCGGATGATCCTCGGCTGGCGCGGGCGACGATCTACAGCACCCTGGAACCGTGTTCGCAGCGCGGCACCGCGACCCGGTTGCCATGCACCGAGCGGATTCTGCGGGCCGGGATTGCGCGCGTCGTCATCGCCTGGCGGGAACCAGCGACCTTCGTGACCGATTGCGTCGGGGTGGAACAACTGCGCGGGCACGGGGTCGAGGTGGTCGAACTGGCGGAGCTGGCGCAGGAGGCGATGTCGATGAATCGCCACCTGGATCTTTCCTGACCGGAGTCAGGCCTGCCGTAAGCAGCGCAGAGGCGGACCACGTGGTCCGCCTCTGCGCGTATCAAGGCCGTTGACTGGGCACGATCACGGCGGACCGAGAACGTAGGTCGTAATCGATATCGTTCCGTTCTTCGGGACCGCAGATCCGGCAGCAGGCTGCTGGCTGACGATCCGGCCGACGCTATTGGTATCGAAGGTGCCCTGGGCCGATTGGCTGATCTGTGCCGAGGTGCCGGTCCAACCGGCCTGTCGCAGCTTTTCCACCGCCTGTGCCGTGGTCAGGCCGATCAGACTCGGCATGGTGATATCGCCGCTGGAAACCTGCACGGTGACCGTCGACCCCTTGTCCGCGGTGGTACCACCCGCCGGATTCGTCGAGATCACCTCGCCCTTGGGCTTCGAGGACGCCACCTCCTGGATGGTGATCTTGAACCCGGCGCTGTCCACCAGATTGGGCTGCGCGACGCTGATGTCCTGACCGACCACATTCGGCACCCGGATCTGCTCCGGCCCGGAGCCGAGGATCACCACAATGGCCCGGTCGATGTCGACACGCGAGCCTGCCGACGGATCGGTGCCGATCACCTTGTCCGTCTCCTGTGCACTCGACGCTTTGCGCTGAACATTCGGATCCATCCGCAAACCATTGGCGTTCAGCTGCTGTTCGGCCTGCTCCTGAGTCATGCCGTCGAGCCGGGGAATCTGCACCTGCGCCGGTCCGGTGGAGACCTGCACGGTAATCGTGCTTCCCTTGTCGACCCGGGAACCGCCGAGCGGCTGGGTGGAGATGACATTGCCGGTGGCGACCTTGTTATCCGCCTTCTGCTGGATGGCCACCGTGAAGCCGAGTTTCTGCAGCGAGTCCTGGGCCTGCTGCGCCGATTTGTTCGAAAGATCCGGTATCGGTACTTGATCCGGGCGCGCGCCCGGTCCGATCAATACCCAGAACAGGGCGAAGGCCACGATAACCGCCGCGGCGGCGCCGAGCGCGATATAGAGGTTGCGGCGCGGACTCGCCGGTTCGGCGGGTTCCTGCTCGGCGGTGTCGTCATTGCGCTCGACGGTGCGGAAGTTGCGCGGCGCCGGTTCGTTCGAGCCGAGGATGGTGGTGCGGTCCTCGTCGGTCATCACCGTCGGTGCGCTGGGCTTCTGGCCACCGAGGACCCGAATCAGATCGGAGCGCATTTCGGCGGCGGTCTGGTAGCGGTTGGCCGGATTCTTGCTCATCGCCTTGAGCACAACGGAATCCAGCTCACGCGGCACCCCGTTGTGCACATGCGACGGCAGCCGCGGATCCTCGCGGACGTGCTGGTAGGCCACCGCGATCGGCGAGTCGCCGGTGAAAGGCGGTTCGCCGGTGAGGATTTCGAACAGCACACAGCCAACGGAGTACACGTCCGAGCGAGCGTCGACGGTCTCACCGCGCGCCTGCTCGGGCGAAAGATATTGCGCGGTACCGATCACGGCCGCGGTCTGGGTCATCGGATTGGAGCTGTCGGCGATAGCGCGTGCGATGCCGAAGTCCATCACCTTCACCGCACCCGCCCGGTTGATCATGATGTTCGCGGGCTTCATATCGCGGTGCACGATTCCGGCCTTATGGCTGAAATCCAGTGCCGCGCAGACGTCGGCGACGACCTCCATGGCTCGGCGCGGGGGCAACGGGCCTTTGCCGCGCACGATATCGCGCAACGTATCGCCGTCGACATACTCCATGACGATGTACGGCAACGGCCCGCCGTCCACCTCTGCCTCGCCGGTGTCGTAGACCGCGACAATGGCCGGATGGTTCAGTGCGGCGGCGTTCTGTGCCTCGCGCTTGAAGCGCAGATAGAACGTCGGGTCGCGGGCCAGGTCGGCGCGCAGCACCTTGATCGCCACGTCCCGGCTGAGCCGTAGATCGCGCGCCTTGTGGACTTCGGACATGCCGCCGAACCCGATGATCTCACCCAGCTCGTAGCGGGACGAGAGATTCTTCGGGGTCGTCATGGTTGTCCTTGCGGAGTAGCAGCGCCTGGAGTGGCCGAGGGTCCTCGGGCACCGGGACCATCCGGAAATGGTAAATCGAGCGTAGGGAACCACGAGCCTCTGGTGGTGGTGGACGGGCTCGTTGTCCTCGACGACTTCGTCGTGGTCGGCGCCGTGGTGCTCGGCGTCGTCGTCGGCGGCTGCGTCGTCGTCGTCGGTTCCAGGGTCGGCGGCGGCGGGGCCGGTCTGGTTGTGGTGACCACGGTCGTCGGCGGCTCGGTTGTTGTCGTCGTCGGCGGTGTGGTGACCGGCGGTGGTATGACCACCTTCGCGGTGGTGGTCGGGCGCACGGTATCCGGATTGGTATCGCCGCCGAAGAGCAGCCACAGAACGAGACCGACGAGCAGTACCGCGCCGACAGCGACGGCCGCGCCGACCTTCTGGCCGGTGGTGAACTTCGAGGTCTCCGGGCCTGGCCCCGGATTGGTGCGGGGGGCACCGGAACTCATCACGGTTCTGGGTGCACCGGCGGGCGTCTGTCTGGTCGAACCGGCGCCCGCCACACCCATGGGAGTGGGCGGGGTGTTGTACCGGACCGTCGGGCCCTCGTGGTCGTGCGACGGCATGATCACCGTCGGACCCGGCGGCAGCACCCGGGTCGCACCGGTCGCCATCGGTGCGCCGGTGGCGACCGGCGGTGGTGGGCGGCGCCCGGCGCGCACGGCGGCGACGGCATCGGCGAATTCGCCGCCGCTGGCGTAGCGCAGGGTTGGATCCTTGCCCATGGTGATCTCGATCAGCTCGCGCACATTGGGTGGCAGATCGGACGGCATCGGCGGCGGGGCCTCGCGCACATGTTTCATCGCGACGGTGATCGCACCGTCACCGCTGAACGGCCGCTGTCCGGCCAGTGCCTCATAGCCGACCACACCGAGCGCGTACACATCGCTGGCCGCGGTCGCGTCCTCGCCGACCGCCTGCTCCGGCGCGATGTACTGGGCGGTGCCCATCACCATGCCGGTCTTCGTCACCGGGGAGGCGTCGACCGCCTTGGCGATGCCGAAATCGGTGATCTTCACCTGACCGGTCGGCGTGACGAGGATATTGCCCGGCTTCACATCACGGTGCACTACACCGACGGCGTGCGCGACCTCGAGTGCGCGACCGGTCTGTTCCAGCATGTCCAGCCCCTGGGCCACCGACAGTCGGCCCAGCCGGTTCAGCACGGTATTGAGCGGTTCGCCCTGCACCAATTCCATGACCAGATAGGCGGTTTCCCCGCCGCTCGGATCCGTGGTCTCGCCGTAGTCGTAGATTCCGGCGATGCCCGGGTGATTCAGCTGGGCCGTGGTCTTGGCCTCACTGCGGAAACGGTGCCGGAAGGTCGGGTCGGCCGAAAACTCGGATTTGAGCACCTTCACCGCGACCCGGCGGTCCAGCCGGGTGTCGAGTGCCTCCCACACTTGGCCCATACCGCCCGTGGCGATCAGGCGTTGCAGGCGGTATCGGTCGGCGATCAACGCGCCGTTGTTCAGCATCCCGGCCCCCGTACATCCACTCGCACTCGCACGTTCATATCTCTCAGCGCCCTCGCAAACCGGCATCCAGGACCGCGCGGGCAATCGGCGCGGCCACCGAGCCACCCGTCGCGGCCAACGCCCGGTCGCCGCCGTTCTCCACGATCACCGCGATGGCGATCTTGGGGTTCTGCGCGGGCGCGAAGGCGATGTACCAGGCGTGGGGTGGCGTATTGCGCGGATTGCTTCCGTGTTCGGCGGTTCCGGTCTTAGAGGCGATTTGATACCGGGTCTGGCCGTGTCCGACGGTGTTGTCCTCCGACGCGATCATCAGGTTGGTCAGCGTTGACGCTACCTGGGCGCTGACAGCTTGGCCGACCGAGACCGGTTTATTTTTCGAGAGCTCGCTCAGATCAGGTCCCTGCAGTTGGTCGACCAGATACGGCTCCATGCGGACACCGCCGTTGGCGATGGTCGCGGCGATGACCGCATTGTCCAGTGGAGTGAGCGCGACATCGCGCTGGCCGATGCTGCTCTGCGCCAGGGCGGCATTGTCCGGAATCGTGCCGACGGTGCTCTCCGCCACCGGAATCGGAATGCCGCGGTGCGCGCCGATGCCGAATGCCGCGGCCTCGTCCTTGAGGTTCGAAGAGCCGACCTTGAGGCCGAGTTCGACGAATGCGGTATTGCAGGATCTGCGGAACGCCTCGGTGAGCGAAGCGGTGGGGCCGTTGCCGCAGGTTGTGCCGTTGTAGTTCTCCAGGGTTGTGTTGGTCCCCGGCAACGTGATGTTCGGCGCGGCGGTGAACTGATCGTCCGGTGTAGCGGTGCCGTTGGCCAACGCGGCGGCGGTGACCACCACCTTGAAGGTGGAGCCTGGCGGATAGGTCTGCGACACAGCACGATTCAACATGGGTTGGCGCTGGTCCGCACTCAGCTCTTCCCAAGATTTGGTGCCCTGGGCGCCATCGTGCCCGGACAACAGGTTCGGGTCGTAGCTCGGGGTGGACACCATGGTGAGAATCTTGCCCGTACTCGGCTCGATCGCCACCACGGAACCGGTGAAGCCCTTGGCGGTCAACTGCTCGTAGGCGACCTGCTGCATCATCGGATCCAGCGTGGTGAGCACATTGCCGCCGCGCGGATCACGACCGGAGATCATATCGATCAGGCGGCGGCCGAACAGCGAATTATCCGAACCGTTGAGCACGGTATCCTCGGCGCGCTCCAGCCCCGTGCTGCCGTACTGCATCGAGTAGAAGCCGGTCGCCGGTGCGTACGCCGCCGGATCGGTCGGGTAGGTGCGCAGGTACTTGTAGCGGTCGTCGGTGGCGACCGAACTGGCCAGCACCGTGCCGCCCGCCGAGATCTGCCCGCGCTGGCGGGCATATTCGTCGAGCAGCACGCGTGAGTTACGTGGATCGGTGCGGTAGTCGTCGGCCTTGATCACCTGCACATAGGTGGCATTGAGCAGTAGCGCGACGATCATGAGCATCACCGCCACCGCGACCCGTCGTAGCGGTGTGTTCATTCCTGCGGCCTCGCTTCCGGTTTGCGCAGAAGCTCGGTGGTCGCGTCCGCGATCGGGGCCACCGGATCCTTCTTGCGCACCGGCGCCGGGGCACGCGCCGCGTCGGAGACCTTGATCAGCAATGCCAGCAGCGCATAGTTGGCCAGCAGCGACGAACCGCCGTAGGACATGAACGGGGTGGTCAGACCGGTCAGCGGAATCAGTTTGGTGACACCGCCGACCACCACGAACAGCTGGATGGCGATGGTGAACGCCAATCCGGCGGCCAGCAGCTTACCGAAGCTGTCCCGGACGGCGAGTGCCGTCCGCAGCCCACGCATCACGAAAATCAGGAACAGCAGCAACACCGCGGCGAGTCCGAACAGGCCGAGTTCCTCGCCGATGGTGGTGATGATGAAGTCGGTCTTGGCGAAGGGCACCTGCGAGGGGCGTCCGCTACCGAGGCCGGTGCCCGCCAAACCGCCGGTCGCCAGACCGAACAGCGACTGCGAAATCTGATAGCCGGTGTTGTTGTAATCCGCAAACGGGTGCAGCCAGGTCTGGGTGCGCACCCGCACATGGCTGAAAGCCTGGTAAGCGAAGAAGAATCCGATGGTCAGCAGGACGCCGCCGATGATAAGCCAGCCGACCCGCTCGGTCGCGATGTAGAGCATCACCAACACCGTGCCGAAGATCAACAGCGAAGTGCCGAGGTCTTTTTCGAAGACGAGCACGCCGATGCAGACGATCCATACCACCAGGATCGGTCCGAGGTCGCGGGCGCGCGGGAACTCCATGCCGAGGAAATGCCGACCAGCCGCGGTGAACAGATCGCGCTTGGCGACCAGCACCGAGGCGAAGAAGATGATCAGCAGGATCTTCGCGAATTCACCCGGCTGCACACTCAATCCGGGCAGCCGGATCCAGATCTTGGAGCCGTTGGTCTCCGAATACGCCGCGGGCAACAATGCCGGAATCGCCAGCGCGACAAGGCCGATCAGCCCTAGGGTGTAGCTGTAGCGGGCCAGCGTGCGGTAATCGCGCAGCACGACCAGGAGCGCGATGAAGATGATCATCCCCAGACCGGTCCACAGGATCTGTTGATTGGCGTCAGGGGAGGGGATCGGCCACGAGTTGTAGGCGGCGGTCTGAGCATCCGCGAGATCGAGCCGATGGATCAGCACGAGGCCGAGTCCATTCAATAGCGCGGCGATCGGTAAGAGCAACGGATCGGCGAACGGTGCGAAGCGCCGCACCGCGAGATGTGCCACCGCGAACAGGGCGAGATAGGCGAGACCGTACTTGGCGATATCCCAGGTGACCGATTGCTCCTGACTCGCCTCGACCAGGAACAGCGAAACGGTGACGATGCCCGTGGCACCGGCGAGCAGGATGAGTTCGGCATTGCGCTTCGTCGACGGCGGCGGCGCGGGCGCGAATCCGCCCGGTGGACTGGGAAACGCCCCAGCGGACGGTGGTGCCGGAGCGGACATCAGTCCGTCACCCGGCAAGGCTCCCCCGCCGTCTGGGGGTTCGGCGACATCGTCGCCGGGGTCTTGGCGTCGGGGATCTTGGTCTCACCCGGTTGCGGTTCGGGGGTGGCGGGCGGACGGTTCTCGGTGGTCGGCGCGACCGTCGTCGGCACGGGGAAACCGGGCTGCATGGGCGGTTCGCTGGAGGGCACGACTCCGGGCTGCGGCACCGACGCCTTGGACCGGCAGGGCGGCAACAGCTCATTGCGCGACAGCGTCTGCATCTGCTTGCGCGCCTCGTCCAGCGAACCCGGCGGCAGTCCCTTGTCCACCTGGTCGTGTCCGGTCTGCTTGAGATCGGAAACCTCGAGCGATTTACATTTCGGCGGCAGCGTCTCGTCCGGCTGCTTCAGGGTGAGCGCGCCGGTCGGGTCGACACAGCCGATCATCTCGACCTCGTGGATCGAATAGCCCAGCACCGAGCCCGGCAGCCCGCGCATGATGACGACCTTGTCGTTATCCGCGCCCACGTAGTAGTTACTGCGAATCATCGTGTAGCCGACCAGCAATCCGACGACCGCGGCCGCCACCAGGGCGACCGCGAGCAGGATCCAGCGCAATTTATGTGATTTCCGCTGCGGCGGCGGCTCCGGTGCGGCGGCGGCTCGGCGCGGTTCGGCCCGTGGCGGACGCATCGCGGCGGCCCGGCCGGCGGCGGTATTCGGCGGCGGGGTGTCCTCGTCCTGGCCGGAGGCCGCACCCGCCACGATCGGATGGCTCTGCCCGTAGTCCAGATCGATGACATCGGCGACGACCACGGTGACGTTGTCCGGACCGCCGCTGCGCAAGGCGAGTTCGATGAGCCGGTCGGCACATTCGTCGGTGCCGCCCTCGCGCATGGTGTTGGCGATGGTCTCATCGCTGACCACATCGGAGAGTCCGTCGGAGCACAGCAGATAGCGATCGCCGGCCCGGGCCTCGCGCATGATCAGCGTCGGCTCGATCTCATTACCGGTGAGGGCGCGCATGATCAGCGAACGCTGCGGATGGGTATGCGCCTGCTCGGGCGTGATCCGGCCTTCGTCGACCAGTGACTGGACGAAGGTGTCGTCGCGGGTGATCTGGGCAAGTTCGCCGCCGCGCAGCAGATACGCGCGCGAGTCACCGATATGGACCAGGCCGAGCTTCTTACCCGCGAACAGGATCGCCGTGAGCGTGGTGCCCATGCCGTCGAGTTCGGGCTCTTCCTCGACGTGATCGGCAATGGCGGCATTGCCCTCGTGGACGGCGGTATTGAGCTTGCCGAGCAGATCGTCACCGGGCTCGTCGTCGTCCAGATGGGCGAGCGCGGCAATCATCAACTGCGACGCCACCTCGCCGGCGGCGTGGCCACCCATACCGTCGGCTAGTGCGAGCAGCCGTGCGCCCGCATAGACGGAGTCCTCGTTGTTGCCTCGGACAAGACCGCGGTCGCTGCGCGCTGCGTAGCGGAGAACAAGTGTCACGATCGCAGCTCGATCACTGTTTTGCCGACACGGACGGGGGTGCCGAGTGGAACTCGGACAGCGGTGGTGACTTTCGCGCGGTCGAGGTAAGTGCCGTTCGTCGAGCCGAGGTCTTCGACGTACCAGTCCTCACCGCGCGGTGAGAGCCGCGCATGTCTGGTCGAGGCGTAATCATCGGTGAGCACCAGCGTTGAGTCGTCCGCACGTCCGATCAGCACCGGTTGGGTGCCGAGCGAGATGCGAGTGCCGGCGAGTGAACCTTGAGTCACCACAAGAAATTTGGCGCCCTTCTGGCCTCGGCTGAAAGAAGGCAGCACCGCGGAACCGCGTGCGGCCCTGGGCTGGATCCGGATGCCGGATGCCGCGTAGATGTCGCTGCGCAGGGTGCGCAACACCGCCCACACGAATAACCACAACAGCAGCAGGAACCCCGCACGGGTCAATTGCAGGATGAGTCCCTGCACGGCGCTCCACCTCCTGTTCGACCGTGTACGTCGGTGCCCGTAGGTGCGAGTTCGCCCCCACCGGCGTGCTGGTTTCGCGAGCCCCGGTCCTGGCGACGCGCGTGTGTTGGCAGCATCATAGGGCCGTGGGTCGAGTTCGATCACGATACGGCCGCAGAATCCCTGTACGCCATGTCGTGACCTGCACCGCGAGCTTACGGGATCAGACGATACGGATCAGGATCTCGGAGTGCCCGGCGCGGATAACGTCGCCATCGGCCAGCTGCCAGTCCTGAACCGGGGAGCCGTTGACGAGGGTGCCGTTGGTCGAACCCAGATCCGAGAGCATCGCCGTCTGCCCGTCCCAGCGAACCTCGATGTGCCTGCGGGAAACCCCGGTATCCGGCAGCCGGAAGTGCGCGTCCTGACCGCGGCCGATGATGTTGCTGCCCTCGCGGAGCTGGTAGGTGCGGCCACTGCCGTCGTCGAGTTGCAGCGTCGCGGAATAGCCCGAAGCGGCTTGTGCGCCACCACCGTACGCGGGGGCCTGGTAGCCGCCGCCCTGGGCGCCGTAGCCGGGCTGTTGCGAGTAGGCCTGGCCGTAGCCACCCTGCTCCTCGGGCGCGGCGTAGCCCTGCTCGCCGTAGCCCGGTTCCGCGTAACCCTGTTCGCCGTAGCCGGACTGCGCGTAGCCCTGCTGGCCGTAACCCGGCTGCTGACCGTAACCGCCCTGGTCGGCATAGCCCTGTTCGGCGTAGCCGGACTGTCCGTAGCCCTGCTGGCCGTAACCGCCCTGCTCGCCGTAGCCCTGGCCATAGCCGGGCTCCTGGTAGCCCTGCTGGCCGTAGTCCTGGTCGGCGTAGCCACCCTGCTGCTGGCCGTAGCCGCCACGCTCACCGTAGCCGCCCTGGCCGTAACCGGGCTCCTGGTAGGCCTGCTGGCCGTAGCCCTGGCCACCCTGCTGGTAGTCGTAGCCGTTCTGGTAGTCGCCGTAACCCTGCTGCGAGTCCGGCGCCTGGTAGTCGGAGCCACCGCCGTAGGGTGCGCCGCCCCGGGCGTAGTCGTCGCGGTACGCACCGTTCGGCGGCCCAGGCCGCCCCGCAGGCGGCGGTGCGTACCCGCGGTTGCGTGGATCGGACTCCGCGGGCTCACGGCTTGGGTCGTAGCCTGAGTTCTGCGTCATGGGGCCAGCTCCTGGTTGCGGGTGTGCAGGTCGTTGTGGCATGGGTTCGGGGCTGCGAGCCGGTGTGGCTCTGCGGCCGATGTCGGGATCGACCCGACCACTCGCCCTGAACTGTCCGGTGTGCAGCGTAGGTGATGTCTCGAATGCCACGTGTACTTCGCCGTAGGTCTGCCAGCCTTGCTCGCGGATGTAGTCCTGCAGGTGTTTGGCGAACGCGCGGGTGGTGAGGTCGTGGTCGGCGTCGAGTTGTTGGTGATCAGAGGGGTTGATCGTGATCACATAACTGTTGGGCGCCAACAGATGTCCGCCACCCAGATCCTGGATATTGTCGGCGGCCTCCTGCTCGAGTGCCGCTTCCACCTCCTGGGGAACGACACTGCCCCCGAAGGCTCTGGCGAACACGTCACCGACGGCGCCTTGCAGGCGACGCTCGAATCGAGAAACGATGCCCATCTCGGCCTCCCTTCGGTGAGCGTCTGTGTTGATTCATAACAACGACACACGAATATGGCGTGTCGCGTGTCGACCACGTTCATTGCATGATATCCACGATCGTCCACACCTGTAACTCCCGGAAGCAACCCTGGGTTCCCATGTCGGTCCGGACCGCCCGCTAGCGCCGTCAACAGGCGATTTCGTGTCTCGCTGACCCGCGTGATACTGTCTCTCAGTCGCTCGGGCGAGTGGCGGAATGGCAGACGCGCTGGCTTCAGGTGCCAGTGTCCTTCGGGACGTGGGGGTTCAAGTCCCCCTTCGCCCACAACATCGACGCAGATCAGGGGCGTAACCCACGGGTTATGCCCCTTCTACGTCCACACAGCGGTCCACAGGGAATCTGAGGGGATTCGGCCTGAGTACAAGGACTGTGTCCCATGGCGACCACTCCCCGTATCCGTGTCCGCAAGGATGGCTCTACTTACTCGCAGGTTCGCTACCGTGTCGACCGTCACGGCAAAGCGGTACAGACGTCCCAAAGTTTCGACGACCACGCCGCCGCGATCCGATGGGCGAAGTTGCTCGACCGGGTCGGCCCGGCCGAGGCTGAGCGCGTCCTCGCCGCCCAGCTCGGCGCCGCCGCGGAAAAGGTCACTCTGACCGACTGGCTACACCGGTACGTCGACCGCCTCGGCAAGAGCGTCGACGACGAGACCAGGCGCAAATACAAGCGGATGATCGACCGCGACATCACCCCGTTCTTCAACGGCCGACATCTGCCCGTCGACGCCGTCACGCCCGAACTCGATGCCGCGTGGGTCGAGTGGCTCGAAACCGAATTCGACAACGCGCCCAAGACGATCCGCAACAAACACGGCCTGTTGTGCGCGGCCATGGGCGCGGCCGCCCGGCAGCGGCCGACCGCGCTCATTCCATGGAACCCGTGCGCAGAGACCCGCCTGCCGAAGCAATCGGCCCGAGAGGTCGACCACCTGAGCGAGGACGAGTACGAGCTGATCGAGCAGCTACTCGCGCCGTTCTGGCGCCCATGGTGGGAATTCGGCGTTATGAGCATGGCGCGCCCCGGCGAGCAAGGCGCGCTCACCGTCGGCGACATCGACCGGGATACCGGCGGCGTCTCGATCACGAAAGCGTGGAAGTGGGCCAACGGCCGGATGAAGCTCGGCGACCCGAAAACCGAGCGCGGCATTCGCCAGACGTTCGTCCCGCTCGAGACAGTCTCGCGGCTCAACCTCGACCGCCCGGCCGACGCCTATCTATTCGAAACGCCGAGCGGCCTGCCGGTCACCTCGGTGCGGTTCTGGCAACAGGGATGGGCGCCCGCGCTTGCCCGGCTGGAGGCGCTCGCCGCGGGCGACCGGTCCCCGTTCACCGGTACGGCCGGATGGGAAGGGCTCTCGTTCGACGAGCTGCGCCGACGGTATGGGCACCTCGTCGGCCGCCTTACGGCGAAACGCCTCACCCCGTACTGCACTCGGCACACGGGCATTTCGTGGCGCCTGCAGGACGGCGAGCCGATCTGGGTCGTGTCCCGCGACGCCGGGCACTCGTCGATCGCGATCACGGATCGGCGGTACGGGCATATCTCGGCGGCGGCATCCGCGGCGAGCGCGCAGGCCGTTGCGGGCAGGCTGCCTCGTCTCCGTGGCCGGGTCCTCGACATGGAACAGGCACGCCGACGGCGCCTCGTCCGGCTCGGCCAGCTCGGCGAAATCGAGCGCGTCGCCGCCGGTTTCGAGGCTGTGTGGATGGACGCACGCGGGCTCGTGCAATCGCAGGTGTTCGACACCTACGACGCCGCGGTCGACCACGTCGCCCAGCATGAGGCGGGCGACCCGCTCGCCGACGTGGCGTGACGGCGGATTTCATTTCATATCAGGTGCAATGAAATGAAAATCACCGCAAGTGAATGCCGTTTTCCGATAGGCCCCGACTCTGTGTGTGGTGCGCCCGTGCCGCCGCGCACCGGGCCGGGCCGCCCGGCCGCCTACTGCGCCGATCCGGGGCACAACCCGGTACGGGCACACCGCGCCGCGAAGCGCTACGCCGCTGCGGCCGAGCAGGCCGACGCCGAGCATCTGGCCGCCGAACTCGAACGGGCCCGCGCCATTATCGCCGCGGCCGAGCGCGCTCGCCACGGCGCCGAGCGCGAGGCGCACGCGGCCCGGCGGGAGCGCGACGCCGCGCTCGCGCTGCGCGATCTGGCGCGCGGGGAGGCAACCGAGGTACGCGCCGAGGCCGCCGAGACGGTGTCGCGGATGCGGCAGGAGTTCGATCGCGAGCTCGCTGCGGTCGCGGCCGTAGCCGATGCCGAGATCGGGCGCGCGGTCACCGAGCACGCCATTGGCCATCCGCGTAGGACCGCCTAGCCGCGAGCTGTCGGCGGACGGTCGCGACCGGCCCGGCCGCGCCGACCGCCGACAGCAGCAGCAACGCAGGCACCCCCCACGCCAAGACAGCGACGAGCACGTACTCATCGAGTGTTCCGGCTGCCATGAGGACGGCGCCGGTTGCCACGTAACCGAGGCCGCATACGCCGATGAGCAGCATGAACCACACCGCGGCGCGCGGCGCGCAAGGGTCGCGCAGGCCGAGGATCGCCGCTAAGACGACGAGCGTGCACATCGCGGCAAGCCATATGCAGTAGGCCAGGCCGAACATGCGACTGCCTGCGTCGGACAGCTCGAACGCATCGTTGACCTGCTGTTCGGAAACGTCCCCGATTGCCCACGTCACGATTAGCAGGACCGCGGACGCGGCGCTGCCCACCGTCCACCACCACACTGCGGCATTTCCGAGCGAGCGCCCCCGTCTGGCGAGATCGACGAGAGTGCGGGCGCGCCGATGCGCGTCGAGGGTGCGTCGGATCTGCTGATGCAGACCGCCGGCGCCGCCAATGACACGCAGCGCGACAACTCCCAGCGTCCACCACCCGATCACCTGGCACAGCACCGCCGCAACGTCGGTCACATTCGCGACGCCGAGGGCTTGGAGGGCTGTGTCAACGTTTCGGTCGACGATCGGTGCCGACAGGGCGTAGCCCGCCGAGATCGCCAGCAATCCGGCGGTGAGCAGTCCGCCGGGTTGCTTGATGGCAAGCCGGGCGAGGCCAACGAGCAGGAGGAGAAGTACCGCCGCGAGCATGACGGCGTCGTATTGAGGTGCCACGAACAGAATGTACGGATCGGAAACCGGTCGGTTACAGGCCGAGCGCGTTCCGCCATTCCTCGCCGGGGGTCGGGTGCGGATAGTCGCCGGTTTTCACGCGTCGGTCTACGCGCTCGAAAAGCGTTGTGGGCGATACATTCAGCGCCGCAGCAACGTCGTAGATATCGCCCAGCTCCACATCGCGCGTCCCGGCCTCAGTGCGTTTGTATGTGCTAAGCCCCCACCCGAGTTGTGACCTCAGCGTGTCCTTGGTGAGACCGGCAGCCTCCCGGCGTACGCGTAGCTCCCACCCGAACGCGCGATTCAGCGATCCGCGATCCATCACGCAAACATACCGACGATTTGGTTGCGCGGTCCAAATTTGAACCGTACTGTTCTGCATGTCGCCCGTTTGACAGGGCGGCAATTGGGTATATATGGCGGCCGTTCCAGGGGGTTGGGGCGACTTTGCCACCGTTTGGGGTGAGGTGGAACGTGACGATAGCGGCCAACAGCGACGTTGCTGTGAGCATCGACGACGGCCTGGGGGAACCGCCCCAATGGGATGCGCAAACCTGCTCGACCGGTACTATCGAACAGACGTTCGAGCGAGTGTCGGGACTCGCGACGATTGGCGGGTGGCGACACGATCGAGGGTGGGTAATGGGGCAGACGGCACGGAGCGGTCGACCGGCGGATGATTTGGCGGACTTGATCGCGGGCGCGAGCCGGATGCCGGCCGCGCGGTTCATCCTCGAGGTCCAAGCCCGCGGGCACGACCCTGTTCGCGTGCTGAACGATCTAACCCCCGAGTTCCTGCGCCTTTTTTAGTAGGTCCCCCAGTTCGACCCCCAGTGCGGTTGCGATCCGCAGCATCTGCGGCATACGCATGGACGACTGGCCGGTTTCGATGCGCCCGATCGTCTTCTTGCTGATACCGGTGAGCTCGGCGAGCTCGTCTTGCGTCATCTTGTCCCGCGTCGCTCGCAGAACCACTATCGCTTTGCCGAGCGCAATATCGAGCCTGCGCGCGGCCTCATCCATGTCGTCGCCCCGGTCGTCCTGATCGGCGGCTGATGTATTCATGTGTCCATTTAAGGGCCAAATCTGACCATTCCACAAGTGCCCCGGTCAGGACACGCTCACGTCCTCATGGTTGCCGAAAGGTCCCTGAATAGTCCCTGAAAGGGTCGAGTTTGGCTTGCTAAGGGACAACTCTGTCCCTAATGTGGTCAACATGCTCCCCATCAACACGGCGACCGCGGCGGCTGTTCGCGACGCGATAGCACAGGCTGACCGGACCGAGAAGTCCGTCGCCCAGGGCGCGAACATCACCCCGTCGAAGTGGCAGCGCCGCATCAACGGCCGGACCGCATTCAGCGCGAACGAGCTGAGTCGAATCTCGACCGTCCTCGGCGTGAGGATCAACGGCGTCGTGGACGCGGTCGCGGAGAGACTGCGATGACCTCGTCCGGCGAGTTGCGGCTCTACACGCTGGCCGAGACCGCCGAGCGTCTGCACGTCACCGAGGACTGGCTCATCAAGCGCGTTCGCTCGCGCCGCCTGTCCGCGCGCCGATCCGGCCGCAAATGGACGTTCTCGGCCGCCGACATCCTCGCCGCTATCGACTCGATGGCCGTTGCGGGCAACGCCGAAACCGCCGACGAGGCCACAGAAGTTAACCGAGTGGGTGCCAAGTGAGCGCCCCCGCAACGGAATTCGAGACCTTTACCCTCGAGCAGGTATGCGAGCTCACCGGCGCGCCGTCGCCCGACTGGCTGTACCGCCGCATCGCCTCGGGCGAACTCACGGCCGTACTGGCGGGCCGGTCCTGGCGGATGACACGCAGCGACATGTGCCGAGTCGTCGACCGGATGCGGGCCGCCGCCGAGCAGCAGCTCGCCGCCCGCGCCGTCGCCCGCCCCGATGAAACCCCCACTGCGCCCGCCAATCCCGCAGGGCTGTCCAAGCGCGGCGCTGCCCGCATGAAGCGGCAACGAGCCGCCGTCTGAGCTTCCCGCGGCGGCGCGCCGAACGCCGTCGCGGGCCGCGCGTCCCGGCGAGGGACCGCCGGGTGACCCCCTCACACCCAGCTCGCCGGGATGCGCACCAACCACCGACAGACAGGAGACCCCGATGGGCACCACGGCGACCATCGTTCTGATCTCGGTGGCGTGCGGTCACATCCTCGCGCCACCGCTCTACATGACCGGCTACTACGTCTGGCTGGCGCGGCGATGAGCGGCGATTTCATGGAGCTGACACCGGAACTGGCCGCCGAGATCGACTCGATGCCGTGCGCCATGTACTGCCAGGAGCCGTTCCCGTTCGCGTGGTGCGAAACCCACGACACCACATTCGCCTTGGGCGACACGTGCCCTGTGCAGGTCCCCGAACCCGAAACGTCCCCCGGCGATGTCCCGGGGATCACGACGCCCGGCGCGGATGGATCCGACCCCGCGCCGGGTGTCGCGCCAAACGCCTAACCCCGACACGTACCGCCGAGGGTCTATCTCGGCGGTCCGCTCCACACAAGAACGGAAGTGTAGACGATGACCATATTTCAGATCGGCCAGCGCGTGCGCCTGCGCAGCACTGGCGAAGAGTTGACCGTGGCCAAGCACGCGGGCTCCTCGCACCGCCCGTCTTTGGTATGCGAGGACGACAACCCTGAGTCGGACTGGCGCATCTGCGCACCGGCCGACCTCGAGCCGGTCACCGCCGCCGCACCTGTGCAGGTGACCGTCGTCGCCGAGCTGCACGAGATCGCGGGCGATCTCGATGAGCGCCGACTCCACATCCACGCCAACGCGATCCGTGCCGTGATCGCCCGGCTCGGCTGGGAGACGATAGCCGTTGACCAGCTGCTCGCCTCGGCGGCGGTCCTCGCCGCGCACGCGCCCGGCGTGCAGGTCGACGCGCGCACCACTGGCGACCGGCTGCTGTCGGTGGTGGGTGAGCAGTGCTGAACGTCGTGCTGCTGATCTGCGGGTGCCTCGGCATGTATGCCGCGCTGCGCGGCCCGCGCGAAAACAGCCGTGACTGCTCGTCGTGCCGTGGTCGTGGCTGCGAGCGCTGTGGCTGGCCCGGCGATGCCGACGACCGGGCGCGGTGATGGCGCGGTACACCAATCACGACGAAATCGCCGCCGACGCGCTCCGCCTGTGTGAGGAGCTGCGCGAGCGTGCGCCGCTGGCAATGTATAGGCGCCTTGCTGCGCACTGCGAGCGCGACCCGGAACGCATGGCGCAGGTGATCATGTGCCTCGCGGCGTTCGTCGATATCGACGAAGAGATGAGCGCGCTGACGGCGCGTGTCGAGGAGATCGTCGCGCCGCGCACGGGCCGCCGACCGGCGGTGCCAGCGTGACGGCGCCGAGTGTGCCCGGCCTGTATGCCGGTGTGCCAGAGGCCGTCTACCACGGCGACCGCGACTCGATCTCGTCGTCGCAGCTGCGCGACCTCGGCGAGATGACGCCGTACGAATTCTGGTGGCGGCGTGAGCATCACGTACGCAAGGTGACCGATGACATGGAGTTCGGCACCGCGATACACACGCTGGTTCTCGAACCGGAGACCGCCGACGAGAAGCTGATCGAGGCTCCGTCGAAAACTTGGAATCGCCCGGCCGATCAGGCGATCCGCAAGAAGGCGCGCGCCGAGGGCAAGGTCGCGTTGCTCACCGCCCGCATGGAGTCGGCGCGATGGGCGGCGCGCAATGTGCTTGCTGACCTGGACGTCGGGCACATGTTCCGCGACGGTCAGCCCGAACTGTCGGGCTACTGCCCGGATCCGGAGACCGGGACCATGCGACGCATCCGCACGGACTGTCTCTATACGCCGCCCTCCGGGGTGATCGCGCTCGACCTGAAAAAGATCAACGACAGCGCCGCCCCCGGGCACTTCGCGAAATCGGTCCGCGCCTACCGATACGACCAGCAGGAAGCGCTGTACGTCGATGTCCTGCGCGACCTGGACATCGACGTCGCTGCGTTCTGGTTCGTCGTCGTCGCCGACACCGCCCCGCACCTGGTCACCATCAACAAGATTCCGGCCGACTACGTCGAGCGAGGTCGCCGCCACAATCGCGCCTCTCTCGACCTCTACGCCAAGTGCACCGAATCCGGCGAATGGCCCCGCTACGAGCGCGGCATCCACGAAATCCCCCAGCCCGCATGGGCATACCGAGAGGACGACTACCTGTGACCGCCGAACTCGCCACCATCGACGACAGCCAACTCATGCCCACGCTGCCCGTCGACCCGTTCGACACGCTCAACCGCTATACAGACATGCT
Organism: Nocardia citri; assembly: GCF_054065835.1. NCBI lineage: Bacteria > Bacillati > Actinomycetota > Actinomycetes > Mycobacteriales > Nocardiaceae > Nocardia > Nocardia citri. Next base: position 127,234 of record NZ_JBSUQM010000001.1, on the reverse strand, counting down.
CGCGAAATCGCTCAAATTCGCGCAGGACATCTGCCGCACGTCGCTGGTTCCGAAGATCTATCAGGGCAAGCCGGGCGATGCCGCGGTCGCGATCCTGCACGGCGCCGAACTCGGCCTGCACCCGTTGCAGGCGTTGCAGAACGTGTTTCCGGTGCACGGAATGCCGTCCATCTACGCCAAGACCATGGTCGCGCTACTGCGCCAGAAGGGCTACCGGTTCAAGACCATCGAATCTGGGCCCGAGCGCGTCGTATTCCAAGGCTGGTCGCCCAACGGCGAGGAGACCGAGCCGAGCGAATGGACGATCGAGCGCGCAACCAAAGCCGGGTTCGTTCCGACGATCGACCCAGCGACCGGCAAGTACAAGACCAAGAAGTTCGACGGCCAGAACGGCCCGTACGAGAAGCTGATCGGTAACGAGAAGTACATCACTCAGCCCGAGGAAATGTTGTGGGCGAAGGCCGCGACCACCGTCTGCAAACGTCTCGCCCCGCATATCCTGCTCGGACTCGCCGTCGCCGAGGACCAGGAGGACCGGACCGACGATCTCGAACCGGTGCGCGTCGCCTCCGAGCGCGTCTCGGTCGCCGATATCGTCACTGACGGCACCGGCACCGCGGTACCGGTCACCCAATGGACACCGCCCGAACCGGAGCCGGAGGCCGTCGACAGCACACCAGATGCCGCCGAGCGTCTGCGCGATGCACGAGCCAAGGCCACCGAGGCGGCCCGCCAGGCGCAGGCCGAGACCGCCTCATCCGAAGGTGAAAAACCGGACAACGCGCAGGTAGACGACTCGGCTAAGGCCTCCCCCGAACCGGTCGCCGAGGCCTCGCCCACCGACAAGCCATCAACGCGCACCCAGCAGAAGAAAATCGCGCGACTGCTGAACGAGCAGGGCGTCGAGGACGACGGCGACAAGTTGGTCGCTATCGGCAAGTTCTTCGAGCGCGAGATCGGCTCGGCCGATGACATCACCTGGGACGAAGCAATCCGGCTGCTCGACTACCTCGAGCGCGACGACCCCGCGACCGAGGGCCAGGCCGCCGCCGTTACCGAAGGCGGTGCGCAGTGACGTACACCGAACCCGAGCCCGGCACCAACGAATACATCTGGTTCGTCGGCTACGAGCACCTCGTCGACTCGCTGCGTCGCGACACCACTGACACACCGCGCGAGCGTGCCGAGTCGGCACACACCGCCGCCCTGATGTTCGCGTCCGCTCAGGCACGTGCACTCGCGCAGCTCGCCGACCACTGCCCGCAACTGCTCGACCGCCTCGGTGAGTTGGTCGAGCAGCAGCGCATCGCGAACGCGCTCACCGGCGGCACCGGCTACATGGGTGTGCTCAACAGCGACGCCGAGCTCAGGCCCGCCCGCAACGCTGTGCGCCGCCTGCTCGGCCTGGAAGTGGAGGAGTAGGCGATGACGACAGTCACCGTCGGCACCGCCGACCTGCGCCACGCCCTCACCTCGACCAAGGTTCATGCCTGCGCAGATCCGGAAGTCTCGTCTGTGCATCGCATCCGTTTCGTGCTCGACACGGAGAACGTCGTCGTGTCGGCGACCGACATGTACACCGCCGGGCTCGCGATCGCCAGCGTCCTCGAGCACGACGACGGACCTGGCCACTATCCGTGCACGGTCGACGTCGCACCTGGAGATGTTGGCAACATCCTTCGGATCTTCAAGGCGGGCAAGGAGAAAGACGACTCACCCGAATACGAGCTGCGCCTGTCCGTCACCCCGGAACACCTGACCGTCACCGACTGCAGCGGCATGGTCGACGGGCACAGCTTCCAAGTTCCGCGCCTGCCCACCGACGGCGGCGCGCTGTGCACCATCCCCGGGATGCTGACCCGGATGCGCGCCAGTGAACTGACCGCGCTCACCGACATGTCGGTACGCGGAGAGTTCCTGTCCCGCTTCGCCGCCGCGTCCACCGCGTACGGGGAAACACTCGAGATCGAATCCCGGTCGGCGAACCGCGCCCTGTCGGTCTCCTGCGGTGAGAGCTTCCTCGGCGCGATCATGCCGCGACGGCTGTCCGACGAGGACCGTATCGAGCGGCGGGAATGGTCGGCCGGATGGGATCGACGCCTACCCGCCATCGTGGCCGCTGCCGAAGGCGAGCGCATCGCCGAGCACGCTCGCGTCGAGATCGTCGACCTCGACCACGAGGAGATCGGCGGCGACCGCGAAATGTTCCTGCACGCCGTCGATCTCGTGGTGAGCGCCCAGTTCGGATCGTCGTCGATGCTGCAACGCAAACTGCGGATCGGCTTCGCCAAGGCGGCGCGCCTGCTGGACCTGATGGAGCAGGCCGGCATCGTCGGCCCGGCAGACGGGTCGATGGCGCGCGATGTGCTCGTGCCTGCCGACCGCGCGGCCGACCTGCTGGAGGAGCTGCGCAAGCGGGGCGGTGAACGGCAGTGACCAACGTAACCAGCCGCGTCCTGACCAGCACCGTCTACGAGTGGATCGTGCCGACCGCGTCGTTCGGGTACGGCGTCATCGGCGAAGTACGCGTCGCCATCGCCATGGCCGCACGCCAGTACGTCGAACTCACTGGCGACCCGAAATCCACCGACTACGACGACTGGTTGCGCGTCACCCCGCGCGATGACGAGGTCGTGTTCTGGTTCGAGTGGCGGGAGCCGCGGACTTGAAGTCCTACGAGGAGTACGAGATGGGCGCTCGACCCGGGCGCCCATTCTCCAACTCGACCGAGTGGGAGATCTGGTCTTACAACGTGTGCCACGGCGCCGGAAACGACGCGCGGCGCTGCGTCAACGACGACGGCGAGGACTGCCCGCTGATCGCGCTCTCGCTCACCGATCGCACGCCCGCCGAATGGACGGGCCCGCGCGGGCGCTACCGCTGCACGGAAAAGACCACGCCCGCCGCCGCGCGCCGCCAGGCCGAGGCCGACGAGCGCGCCGCCGTCGAGGCCGAGCACTACCCGCTGTTCGAGGTACCGGCGGGGGTGACGTCTGCGTGACCACCGTGACCACCCGTATGCGCCGCGCCCGTAAGCGACACGTCGCCTGCGGTGGCTACTGCCCGCCGATCAAGCCGGGCGATCTGTACCTCAAGCACAAGGAATTCCCCGGTGGTGACGTCGGATATGCCGACGCCGCAGGCCATCCCGTGCGATCGGCTGAATGCCGCGCCTGCGCCGAGCAATACGGCCGCGGCGACCTGTTCCCGATCGAGGTGGGTAATGAATGAGAGGCGGTGGGCACGTCGTGGACGCGATCACCGGCGCGCAGGTGCGCGAACTGATGCCGGTCGACCGTTTCGAGTGGGAACGAATCGTGCGGCGGGTCGAGATGGCGTCGACGGCGAAGTTTCTCGCGCTCACCATGGCGACCTACGCCGAGGCGGACGGGTCGCGTATCTGGCCCGGCGTCGAGCGTCTGGCGGCCGTGATGTGCGTGTCTGTGCCGACCGTGAAACGGCAGCTTGCGGTGCTGCGAAAGCTGGGTCTGATCGAGGTGCATCGGCGCGGTCGGCGCTCGGGTCTGGCCGACGAGTACCGGCTCACGATGCCCTCGGACATTCTCGATTTGCCGATGCTCGACCCGTCCGACACCCCCGTTTCTGCGGATCACGAGTGATCCCTAGAAGCCTGTGGATAACTCGATCCACAGGAGTGGATAACTCGGTTCTACAGATCACCCATGATCCGCAGAACCGAAGGGCGAGAACAGTTCTAGGGATCATTTGGACGCGTTCTAGGGATCATTTGGACGCGTTCTACGGATCACCCATGATCCCCCACCAACCCATACCAACCACTACCAAGAACTACCCGCGTGGCTGGCTTGTGAACGCAACTCACCACCGCATCCACAGGCGGAGGTGAATCCATGTCACTCGATCGCACCGGAGAGCACCGCGACGACGACCCCGGCCGCTGCCCGTACGACTGTCGCGACGGGTGGCTGTCCGGGCCCGACGCCGACGTGATGCGGGCGTGCCCGATCCACCGACCACCAGCCCCCGGCGTAGGCGTCCGCGACTACGCCAACCGATCTCCGAGCCTGCGAGCGCAGCAGGCCATCGCAGCAGCAGACCGCAAGGAGCGCAACCGATGACCACCGAACAGACCACCCTCGAATTCACCACCACCAGGGGCCGCACCGTGCGCGTCGGCGAGCACTACCGCGACAACCGCGCCAACAACGTCCGCGACCTCATCGTCGAAACGATCGGTGTGTACACCCCACCCGAGTACGGCGGCGTACAGAAACCGCCCGTGTGCTCGGTCACCTGCACGGTCACCCGCACCACTGCAGCCGGTACCGAGATCATGAAGCCGACCGCCATGTCGGCCGATCGGATCACCGGCCGGGACTTCGTCCTCGTCTGCGACCAGGAGGCCGACCGTGGCTGACCAACCCGCCGACCGCCTGGCCGACGCCGAGGTTCGCGAGATCGCCGACGCCGACCCATGGGCGACCTACACCGCGAGCATCCCGCGCCAGCTTGCCGCCGAGCTGCGCGCCCGCGTCTCCGAGCTGGAGACCGAGCGCGACGAGGCGCGGGCCGAGGCCGCGCAAGCCGTTCGCGATGTCGAGCCGATCGACGCTGTGCGCGGTCAGCTCGACATCGCCCGCCGCGCCCTCGAGTGGGAGCGATACCTGGCCGACCTCGCGCACCGGGTCCGCAACGCCCACGGCGAAGCGCTCCGCGCTGCCTGGGACCGCATAGCCAAGCTGGAGATAGTGCACGCCGACGCCATCGACATCGCGCGCAGCAATAGCCATGCACTCGACGAGGCGCAGGGCGAGCTGAGCCGCACCCGCGCCACCCTGCGCCGAGTGCTCGCATCCCGGCGGCACTGGCAGGACCGGACGATCGCACTCACGGACGCACTCGACTGCGGGTGCCACGACGGCGAGATCTACATGCCGATCCCGATGGTTGACCGGCACCTGCCCGGCGACGCGCCAACGGAGGTGACCGCCAATGCCTGACAACAGGTTCGATACCGGATGCGAGTCCGGAAACGAGCAGGCGGCCCGGCACGGCGAGGCACACGGAACGGCCATCCTCGCGCTGCCCTGGACGTCCCCGCCGCTGTCGATGAACGACGGCGGGCAAACCGTAGGCGCGCGGATGGCGAAGTCCCGCAAGATCGCCCAGATCCGCCGTGACGTGGTCACTCTCGCCCGCAAGGCCCGACTGCCGAAAGGCATCGCGTACGCGGTGATCACGCTGCACTACCGGCCGCGCGACAACAGGCCACGCGACAGCGTGAACCTCGCGCCCACCCTCAAGGCCGTGGTCGATGGGCTCACACCGCAGAAGGCCGTGACGACCAAACGCGGGTTCAACGTGCACCCCGGCTACGGGTTCGTGCCCGACGACTCTACGCGCCACGTCTCGACACCTGAGTCCGTCATCCACCCCGCCGAGCGCGGCCGACCTGGCGCGCTCTGGCTCGAAATCACTTGGGAGGCATAGCGATGTGGGAAAACCCGTCCCTTCCGCCGGACCCGTGGCCCGAACTCGGTCCGTGGACGAGCCCCGGCCGGATCTCGCTCGCGCCCGAGCCGTCACGGGTCGATCGGATGACCTGGGATGCCGCGAGTTTCGCGGCCGTCCATCCCGAGATCCGGGTGTACGCGCCCTGGGTCCGCGACTTGCTGCTCGGGGACCTGTGGGAGTCGCTTCCGCGCGATCCGCTTAGCTCCGCGCGTCAGCCGAAGTGGTGCGGCTTTTACCCGGTTGTTGATCCCGCGCACTCGCTACGCCTGATCGTCGGCCATCTGTCATGACCGGTACCAAGTGCTTCGGCTGCTTCCGCCAGCTCGGCGACGGCGCCCCGCTGTGTCGCGACTGCGTCGGACGCCTCGTCGACGCGCTGCTGTCGGTGCCCGGGCTGCTGCACGAGCTGACGATCACGCGCGCAGGCCTCGGCCGCACTGCACCACGCGTTGGTGGTGCGCGGCCGTCCGAGCCGCCGCTGCCGGTGCGAACCGTACCGCGGAGCGAAGGCACGACCCTGCCCGGCGAACGTGTCGTGCGCGCGCTCGAGGTCAGCCTGATCGGGTGGGGCCGCGCCATCTCCGAGGACCTCGGTGTCTGCCCGGCCGTGCACACCGCCCATCTCGTCGACCTCGTGCACCGGTATCGGGCGATGCCGCTCGGCGAGACCGCCCGGCAGTGCGGAATGCGCGCCGAGGCCCGGCCCGACCTGGGCGCCATCGGCGAGACACCCGCCAGCGTCGGCGAACAGGCCGCGGTCTGGCTCGCCCGCCACCCCGAGCAGCTACGCCAGCACGAGGCCGCGCCCGAGCTGCTGGACGAGCTCACGCGGGCGATCAAGTCCCTGCAGCGCATCGTGTGGCCGCCACAACGGCGCTACCTCGGACTGTGCCCGGCCCTGCTCGACGACGGCACTACGTGCGGGCACGAACGCAGCGCCGATATCGAAGCGACGCACTCGAAATGTCCTCGGTGCGGGGACCATCGGCCGATCAGCGACCTACAGAAACTCGCTCGCCGCGCCGCCGAGGACCGGCTCTACACCATTTCCGAGCTCGAACAGGTGACCGCCAGCGTCGGCGCTCGCGTGCCACGGCGAACCCTGTTCCGCTGGCAGAAAGAACACACCATCACCCCGCGCGGCTGGCAGCACCACAGCACGGGCGGCACCCGCATCACCGACCACCCGATCGGGCCATCCGACCAGCGTGTGTACCGACTCGGCGACGTGCTCGACATCGCCAGCCGCGACCAGAAAGGGTCCGTAGCATGAACTCCACTGGCTCATCACCATTCAGTGGAACACACCGGGTGGCGGCCAGAACGTCGCGACGGAAGCCGGCGTTGCTCCCGCCGACGGCCGCACCCGCGAACAACTGTTGAGTGATCTATTCACCCAGGCGACGGCCCGGCATGGAGCTCCGTCCGCCCGGACGAGCGTGCTGTTCTTCAGCGTGGAGCCGAATACGATCGGAGCATCGGCCACATGACCGACCAGACCAACGACCACGACGAGGAGGATCGACACCATGAGCGGGAATGGTTACACCCTGGCGCAGATTCAGCAGCTCCGCGAAGAGTTGGAGATCTCGCGTCGGCTCTACATGGTCGAGCGTGAGTACAGAATGCGCCAGCTCATCGGCGACGACGTATACGACTTCGTGCGTGGCAACGACGAAGGGCGCAACCCGTGACCATCGAGGAGTTCATCGAGGCGCGGATTGCCGAGGACGAACGGATCGCGCAGGAATCAGACGCCACCATCGTTCGGTTCTGTGTCGAATTGTTGTGTAGTCACGCTTTCAAGTTTCACCGATGAGTCAAACCCACTGGTCGACAGCGCCCGGTCCGGGGTCTGCGCGGCATCCCTTCAGGACGCGTGGGACGCACTGGAGCAGCCTGCACGCGCCGCCGGAACCGACCGCTCTGCGGTCGGTTCCGCACTCATCCTGCGTTGGTTGGACGACCCGGTCGGCGCGCTCCCGGACGGCCCTAACGGTCCGTACCGGTTGAGATGCCGCTGACACGCCGCCCCGCCACGTCGCGTTAAGCGTTGCATCGCAGGAAGCGAAACGACAGCGGCGACGGGGTCGGCAGCAGGACCCGTTCATTAGTCAGCGCCCAACGGGGCTGCATGGTTCAATGAGCCATGCAGTGTGCGGGGTGGATGCGGTGACAGTCACACTTTCTCACGAGATACCTGATGGCTCACTGCCACTCAGTGCAATGAAGGAAGACCTCAGCATGTCGTACGTCCACATGCTCGCCAGCTCGTGTGGACTGACCGTTGGTACGTGGTCCCAGGACTACGACGGCCGGGATACAACCCTCAGCTCCAGTGTGGACTACTCGCCCGATATGTACATGCCGAAGATCGACATACAGCTCAAATGCTCCGGTCAGACCGCAATCCAACGAGAGGATACGATCGCGTGGGCGCTGGAGTCTCGGACTTACGACATACTCTCACGCCCCAATCGTTCGAGCCCAGCCTTGTTCTGCGTACTAGTGGTACTACCTGAAGTGGGACTCTGGCTGAGAATGGACCGGGAAGGTCTTCTTGCGCGCAGTCATATGTACTGGCAGTGGGGCCATCGTTTCCCACCGCTGAAGGAGGGGCAGGACACTCAGACGGTACACCTCCCCAAGGTGAACCTGCTGACACCGAAGGCGATGATCGAGTTAATGAAGGAGGCGAGTAAATGGCAACCGACAGTAGCGTCGTCGACGCAATAGTCGAATACGGCGACATTTTGACTCCTTCCAACGTCGCCCAATTCCTTGCGACTCGCAACTGGACCTGTCAAATGGACCGAACATTCGACCAGGTGTGGGTGCTCGAAGCCGCTCGCGGGGGGCGGCCGATCTCGGTTCTGTTGCCCCGCGAGCCATCGTTCGTGGACTACACGAAACGTTTGCGCGAGGCCGTCAGCGCCATTACAAACACATATGATCTGGCGTTGTCTGAGCTCGTCGAGCAGGTTGCGTCGATCCACGCAGACCTGTTCTTCGTCCGCGTCGACCAGAGCATGAAGGACGGGACTATTCCGCTTCGTCAAGCTACGGTTCTGCTCGATAATATCGATCAGATGATTCGCGCTGCGGCTATCTCTGCTCACAAACCGCAGTCCAGTGGGCGTGGTCGGACTCCTGAATTCGTCAACGAATTTCTTAACGACGATATTCGGATGGGGCATACCAAGAAGGGCAGCTTCATCATTACGGTCGCCGCTCGTATCGACGAGGCCAGTCCAAAGCCCTCGCAGGACAGGTCTCCGCGAGCGGGTCAAGCCGATGTAATACCAAGCTTTACTCGACAAGTAATGACCACTTTGGCCAAGAGTCTGGATGTGACGCGCAGATTCGCGGCGAACCGAGGTGAATTCACTGATGTCGACGAAGCTGTCGATCAAGGGCTCAAGTTGCAGGTCGTGCAGGCCCTGCAAGAGATGGGTGGATCTGAAGGACTCCGCGCGCTCGACTTGTCCTTCGAGTGGGCGGCTGCGGAGCCACAGCGGTTACCGGTTCCTACGCACGTGTCACTCGACCGAGGTGTCATAGATGAGTTGCCTGAGATCGAACGGCGACTGGTTCGAAGGATTGAGCCCAAGAGAGTTACCATCGTTGGCCCCGTGAAGGAGCTGAAGCTAAACAACGACAGCAGCGTGCCCGACGACGAGCAAGGCGGCGAGATCGTTGTCCATGCAGACATCGGCGACCGACTGCGTCGAATCACTATCCCGCTCGGCGCTACCGACTATGACTGGGCGATCGCAGCTCATCGAGCCCGCGTTCCATTTACCGCGACCGGTGAACTGGGTAAGCGTGGCAATGTGTGGCGCTTGAACGAACCGATCGACGTAGATCGTTCGTATCTGGAGTTCCGCCTCCAACCTGGCGACCAGCGCGAAGCGGCTGATAAGCAGAGCGCCGACGAAACTCTCGATTGACCGACACGAGCTGGGCGCAAGATCAACTAAACGCCCAGCTCGTGTACAGTGGCACTACAAACCGCTGCTGACGACGCGACCCCAAACGCGATCCGGTGGCGGTTTTTTCATGCCCAGCAGGACCTTTCCAGTAGTCCTGCGTGGCACGGAGGTAACGGCTATGGGAGATCCCACCGACCTATCCGGCAACACAGCGGGCGACGCCGAGATCATCCACGGCGAAGCGCTCGCAACCATGCGCGAGCTGACGACAGGCCAGTTCGACGCGCTGATCACCGACCCGCCCTATTGCTCGGGAGGGACGAGCAGCGCGGAACGCACATCGCGGACCGCCCGGCAGAAGTACGTCAGCACGGACTCTGCCAGCGGCCACGCCATGCCGGACTTCGGCGGCGACCAACGCGACCAGCGGTCGTTCACCCTGTGGTGCACCCTCTGGCTCGGCGAAGCCCTGCGGCTGGTCCGCCCCGGCGGCCAAGCGCTGGTGTTCACCGACTGGCGGCAACTGCCGGCCATGTCCGATGCCATCCAGGCCGCAGGCTGGCGGTGGCGCGGAATCGTCGTGTGGGCCAAACCCGGTGCCCGGCCGCAGCCCGGGTTCGCCAACGGCTGCGAGTACGTGCTCTGGGCATCGCATGGCCAGCTCGACCGTGACCACAAACCGCCGTGCCTACCCGGCGTGTACACGATCACGCGCCCGACCGGTAAACAGCGCCAGCACATCACGGCCAAGCCCGTCGAGCTGATGCGCAACCTCGCCCGCACGGTGCCCGCCGGCGGACTGATCCTTGACCCCTTCGTCGGTTCCGGCACCACCGGTGTCGCCGCCCTGGCCGAAGGCCGACGGTTCCTCGGCATCGAGGGCAGCCCGGCCTACGCCGAGATCGCAACCAAACGACTGGCCGAAGCAATCGGCCTCGACAACGCGGTGTAGCGCAGCGGTAGCGCGCCAGCTTCATGTGCTGGAGGTCGCCTGTTCGAATCAGGCCACCGCAACGGACGACTCGTCCACCAACCGGCACAAGGAGTTCGCCATGCTGTCCACCATCCTGTCCACCCTGTCCGCCGCCGGATCCGCCGCCGCCGGCGCCGTCAATTGGGGAGACGTGCTCACCGCCGTCATCCTGTCCATCTTCTGATGAGCGCGCGGGTCTGACCCGCCCCTGATCTTCGCAGCGCGTCAACTGGAAACCCCCATGCCGGAAAGCGCCCCAACGAGCACAGCTCCGCAAGCCCGCGACGAAGCGCGGGTGGTCCCGCTGCGCGCTGCGAACCCCCAACCCTCAGTAGTTCGAACCATGGAGGCGACATTGCCCGAGATTCCCAGACTGGCAGTCCTTGACCTGGCGGCGAAGAAACTGTTCATCGACGGCGCCGAGTTCCCCTGGCTCATCTCCGAGGAAGGGCCGAAGCTCGACGACCTGGCCAGCGGAAATCCTCTACGGTCGGTGACTCTCACGTTCTTCGTCGAAGACGTCCAGGTCAATCCCGAACACGGTGGGTCGGGCGCCGAAGCGCTTGCACGCGACAACATCGAGGTGTCGGTAATGGATTGCTCCCACGCCCCCGGCGGGAAGCTGATTGTCACCACCGGCGGCGTCAAGCCGCAATGGGTAGCCGACGCTACCGAGCCGGGCAAGGAGAGCGAGTAATGACCATCGGTGAAATGTTGGACGATCGGCTTCGCGTCCTCAACGAACTCACGGCCCTCGCTGGCAAGTTCCATGAGCGCGGCGACACCAAGTGCAGCGACGAGATGATGGCGATCCTCAACTCCCGCCGAGACTTCCAGGAGTCGTGATGGATCTGTACGCGATCGTGCACGCCCTGCTGTGCCACCCCATCGGCCACGCGCCCGAACTCAAGGCCATCCCGCTACGCATCCTGCTGGCGATGCCGTGGTGAGCATCCTGGATCAGGCGCTCGCGGACATGCGCGCCGGGCGCCGTGTGCTGCTGATCGCGCCGTCGGCCGTGGCCGTGACGAGACTCGTCGACAAAGCCCTGCCGCTGCTACGTGCTGGTGAATCCGCACGGCAGCGTCCGGCCACCATCACTGGCGACCGCGGCTGGATCCAGCTACGCCCGTACCCGACGTCGCGCGATTCTGGCCGCGGCCTCACGTTGGACCGCATCTACTTCGATCACAGCGAGCTGTACGAGCTCCTGGCGCCAGCACTGAGTTTTGCAACCAACGGCGACCGCATCGTTCACGGGCCGACGACCTGATGAGCCGCCGCCTCGCTGGCGTGCTGCGCAACGTCGCCGATCGGATCGACCCGCCACCGCCGCCCCATGCGTTCTACGTCCGACCGGGTACCGATCTAGAGGAACTCGCCGCAGCGATCGAGCGGATCCAGCGGCGCCGACTGATCCCGTTCTGATGGCCGCCCGCCGCACCACCACGCAGCGCGGGCTCGGCTGGAAGCACCGGCAAGAAGTCGCCGGCCTCATGGCCCGGCACGTCAACGGCACGGCCTGCTGGTGGTGCGCCCGGCCGATGTTCCGCCAGGTCGATCAGAACTGGGATCACCGGACCCTAGAGGGCGACCACAGCAATCCGCGCTCGCGAGGTGGCACCCGAGCCGACCGGCTGCTGCACTCCACATGCAACCGCCAGCGCGGTGCAGGCGACCACGACGACGAGCGGCCCGCTCTCACCGGCAAACGGCCCCAGGCACGCTCCAGCGGCGTCGATCTGGGCGTGCTGGCCATGCCCTGGCCCTGACCGCCCCCCACCCCCCAGAAATATTCGAGGGGTGGGGGTCCGTGACTCCATCCGGGGTAAGTCACGATTTTTTTTGCAGGCCGGTATCTCAGGCGCGGATATCGCGGGTTGGGGAGGTGTTCGTGCCCGATTTCGACGACCGCGGGCGCGAATTGTTCGACTCGCTGCACGATCCGGCGGATCCGCCGTCGCTGACCGCGCTCGTGGTGGAGGCCGCCCGCATCGTGGACCGGCTCGACCGCCTCGACGCGGTGCTGTCGGGTGATGTCGAGTGCTGGCTGCGCCTGGCCGAGGGCCGCGACGGCACGATCATCGTCCGGGTCGATGCCGCACTGTCGGAGTCCCGGCAACAGGCAAACGTATTGCGGCAGTTGCTGGTCGAGATCACCCGGCGCAAGGGCGACGACGGGGGCGGCGAGGACGATGACCCTCTCGACGATCTGTGAAGCCGACCTCGACGCCAAGTTCCAGGAGATCATCGAGGCCGAATGGCCGAAGCTCACCGGTCGCCAAACGCCCGATGCGCTGCTCTACACCGCCGGTGACACCACGCTCGGTGTCAAAGCGGCCGAGTTGGGGCGCCGGTCGGCGTCACGGATTCGGGCGATGCCGTGGCAGTCGTGGTCGCTCGAACAGATCCTCGCGAAGAACCCCGATGGGACGTGGACGCACCCCGAGTGCTGCCTGATCATCCCGCGCCAGGCGGGCAAGAGCACGGTGCTCATCCTGCGAGTGCTCTACGGGCTGTTCAAGCTCGGCGAGAAGATCATTTTCTCGGCGCACCAGTGGGAAACCGCGAAAGCGCTGTGGAAACGCACGTGGGCGATCATCAAGACGACCCCGTGGATGGCCAAACGCGTCGAGTCGAAGACGTGTTCGCAGGGTCGCGGCACGATCGTGTTGGCCTCCGGTGCCGAGGTTGTGTTCACCACCCGTTCGGCGCACGCCGGGCGCGGCCTGGACGAGATCGACCTCGAGATCTACGACGAGGCCTACGACCTCACCGAGGCCGACATGGCCGCGTTGTCGCCGACGAAGATGGCGGCGTCCGATCCGCAGACGATCTACACCTCGAGCGCGGTCAACCAGGACCAGCACACCAACGGGAACGTGCTCGCGGCGGTGCGTCGGCGGGGTCGCGACGGCGCCGAGACGGGCTTGTTCTTCGCCGAATGGATGACGGCGACCGGTGACCGCGCAGCCCCCGAGACTTGGCGGCTGGCGAACCCGTCGTACGGCGTGATCGCGACCGAGAAGAAGCTCGCGGCCGAGTTCCGCAAGTTCTCCACCCCAGCCGGGCGCAAGAGCTTCGACGTCGAGTACCTCGGCCGCGGTGATTGGCCGGAAGACCCGGAGGACGCTCCCGCGGTCATCGACCCGGAGGTGTGGTCGGACATGACGAACACCGCGCCGAGCCTGCGCGGCCAGATCGCGATGGCGCTGGACCGGACACCGGACCGGAACTGCTGGATCGTCGCGGCCGCGCAGGCCACTACCGACGGGCGCACGCACCTCGAGATCGGCTACTACCAGGCGGCCACGCACGACGAGGTGGTGGCGTACTTGCTGGCTGTCATCGCGGCGTGGGATCCATGCGCGCTGGTGATCGACCGCAAGAGCCTGGCCTTTGCGATCGTGCCGAAGTTGATCGCGGCCGGCATCGAGCCGGAGGTAACCGGCACTCCGCAGATGGCCGCGGCGTGTGGAGGGTTCTACGACGACGCGGTCGCCTCCCTGCTGTCGCACACCGGCCAGAAAATCCTCACTGACTCGGTCGAAATCGCGGAAAAGCACGAACTTCCGGGCGGCGACTGGGTGTGGAACCACCGCGCATCGCCACTGCGAGCCGCATCCCTCGCTCGCTGGGGCCTGCTGAGTTTCGGATCGACCATCTCGCCGCCTGCCGCGCCGTCGACCGGCAGCTCTACTGCGGCGTATCCGCCGCGTTCGTCCGGCGAACTCGACGTTTTCGCTGCCGCGTTCTGAGGAGGTGAGTTGTGCCGACCGAGATCAAGCCTCCGAAGCCGTCGTTCCGTGAGAAGGGGTACGTGTCGGGGCAGAATGCCGCGACCGGGCTCGGCGATTGGTCGCAGTGGGAGCAGTTCGAGCAGGTTCCAGAGCTGCAATGGCCTGCCGCGATCAAGGTCTATACCCGGATGGAGCGCGAAGACTCGCGTGTGACGTCGCTGCTGTCCGCGATTGGCCTGCCGATTCGCCGCACCCCTTGGCGGTTCGCGCAGGCGGGCGCTCGTGATGAGGTCACCGAGTTCTGTGCCCGCAATTTCGGTCTGCCGATCGTCGGTGGGCCCGATTTCAGCGACACAGGACGCCGTAAGGGCCGGTTCTCGTGGCCGCGGCACCTCAACTGGGCGCTGGGGTCGCTGCAGTTCGGGCACAGCGTGTTCGAACAGGTGTACCGGCCCGGTGACGACGGGTACGTGTGGCTGCACAAGCTTGCGCCGCGTCCGCAACGCACGATTTCGGCGTGGAATGTGGCCCTCGATGGTGGCCTGGACTCGATTGAGCAGATGGCACCGGCGTCGAACGCGAAAGTGCTGTATGGGGTTTCGCCGCTCACCATCCCGATCGGCCGTCTGGTGGTTTACAGCCGCAACATGGAGCCCGGAATGTGGGTCGGGAAGTCGATTCTGCGGCCGTCGTACAAGCACTGGCTATTGAAAGACGAGTTCCTGCGTATCGAGGCTGTCGCCGCGCGGCGCAACGGTGTCGGTGTGCCGGTTGCGACCGCGGCCGAGGGCGCATCGCAGGCTGATGTGGACATGCTTGCCGACATGGCGCAGCAGTACCGGGGCGGCGAGTACGCCGGTGCGGGCCTGCCGCACGGCGCGGACCTGAAACTGCTCGGCGTCTCGGGCAATCTGCCCGATATCCGGGCTGCGGTCGAATACCACGACAAGATGATCGCGATTTCCGGGCTCGCGCACTTCCTCAACCTCGCCGGTGGCGGCTCGTACGCGCTGGCGGATGCACAGAAATCGACGTTCGTCGACAGCGTGCAGACCGAGGGCGAGTGGGTGCGCGACATCACGCAGGAGCACATGGTCGAGGACCTCGTCGACATCAACTTCGGCGTCGACGAGCCCGCGCCGCGCTTGGTGTTCGACGAGATCGCGAGCAGACAGGACGCGACAGCCGCCGCGCTCAAGATGCTGGTCGAGGCCGGGCTACTCAGTCCCGACATCCTCGTCGAGCAGACCGTTCGACAGCGGCTCGGATTCCCGGCCAAGCCGGAAGGTGAGCCGGCCGCGCAACCGTCTGGCGGATACGCCCCCGTGACCCCAGCCGCGCCCGCGCCAGTGGCCGCGCAGCGGCGCCGCAACCCGGCCGAGCAGGAGGGCCTGTTTTGACCGCGCCGCTGCCGGTGCCTGCCGCGCCGCCCCTGTCGCACCTGCCACAGGTCGAGCTGATGCATGTCGGCACCTGGGACGCATCGACTGGCACGCACACCTTCACCCCCGACGATCTCGCGTTCGCGGTCGCGGCGATGGACTGCCCGGCGGTGCACCGGCCACGGATCAAGCTGGGCCACACCGACCCCCGCTTCGACGGCGAACCGGCGGTCGGCTGGGTCGATCACCTGACCGTCGTCGACGGTCGCGCGCTGATCGGCGACCTTGTCGGTATGCCCGGCTGGCTGGCGACGCCGGACGAGTCCGGGCACACCGTGATCGCGTCCGCGTACCCGCAGCGGTCGATCGAGGGCGAGTTCGACTACCGCTGCGCCCTCGGCCACACCCACCCCTTCGTGCTGACCGGTCTCGCGTTGCTGGGTGTGACCGAGCCCGCGATCGGCACCCTCACGTCGCTGCAGGACGTCGGCGCCCTGTACGGGATCGCCGCGTCGACGCCGCACACCAGCGGCACCCGCATCACCGTCCACATGAAAGGGCAGCTCATGCCGAATCCGAAGGCGCTCAAGGTCGCCGCCGGTGTGACCACCGAAGACGTGCGGCGCAAGTTCTATGACTCCGCGCCGTGGTCGCAGTGGATCGAGGAGTTCCACCTCGAACCGCTGCAGCTGATCGTCCTGGACGACGACACCGGCACCCGGCAGCGCGTGCCGGTGAGCGTCGACGCGGCCGGTGACGGTACCGAGGGCGTCACCTTCGGTACCGCAGTCCCGGTCGTCGTCCGTTACGACGACGCCGCCCCGGCCACCGACCCGGCGGCACCCGACCCGACAACCGAGGAGGCCCCCGTGGCTGCATCGAAAGTCCTCCGGTACGCCAGCCGTGCCGAATCCCGCCCCGGCCATCCGGTCGCGGCGGCCGCCCCCGCCGACCCGGCGCAGGGCGACACCACCACCACCACGACGGAAGGGAGCTCGGGAGTGGAGATCACCAACGAGCAGCTCGCGGCGCTGCGGACGGCTCTCGGCCTGGCCGACGACGCCGACCTCGCCACGATCATCGCCGCGATTCAGGAGCTCGCGATCAGCGCCGCAGAGCAAGCCCAGACCGACGCGCAGGCGCAGGCCGACGCCGCCGCGCAGGTCGCCGCCGGTCGCGTCCCCGGTGCGGTCGTCGTCGACTCCGGCCGCCTCGCTGCGCTCGAGGCCGACTCGGCGCAGTTCAAGACGTTCCTCGCCAAGCAGCGCCGCGACGACATCGAGGTCACCCTGTCGACCGCGATCAGTGACGGCCGTATCACCCCGGCCAACAAGGAGACCTGGCGCGAAACCCTCGACGCCGACCTCGAGCGCGGCAAGACGTTGCTCGCCTCGATGGCGGCGAACTCGGCCGTGCCAGTGACCGAGCTCGGGCACGCCACTGAGGCGGCCGACATCACCGACGTCCGCGGCAACGCGGCCTACCAGAACTGGAGCATCTGACATGGCAGGAATCGTCCAGGCCACTCAGGGTGGCCCGAAGACCTTCACCCCGGCCGATAACGAGGTGATCCTCGGCGGGCAGCTCGTCGAGGCGCGCACCGGTGGCCGGATCGGTGTCGCCGCGGCGGGCACCGTGAAGTTCCTCGGCGTGGCGCTCAACGACGCCGTCGCGCCGGAGGACTTTCCGCCCGCCGACACCATCGACGCCCTCGGCCGGACTGTCGTGTCGGCGGTGGCGATCCCGACCACGGTCGCGGTCGCCTACGCCGGAACCGAGGTCACTGTTCAGTACTCGGCGAACGCCGCGTTCGGCGACAAGCTCGTCGCGACCGCGACCGGCAAGGTCGCGCCCGCCGCCGCGACTCCCGATGCCCGCACGATCGTCGGGATCTGCACGGAACCGCTCGGTGTCACCTTCGCCACGAATCCGCGTGGCCTGATGCGGATCGCCTGACCGGCGACTACGAGACAGGAGTAATCCCATGGCCACTTCGATCGTGAGCGTCAGCGATGGCAATCGGCTGACCGTTTCCGACCTGGTCAAGAACCCGCTGTTCATCCCGACCAAGCTGAAAGAACTGATGGAAAATCAGTTCATCAGCGAGGCGCTGTTCCGCAACGGCGGCAAGAACGAGGCCGGCATCGTCGCCTACCGCGAGGGCGACCCGATGTTCCTGGATTCCGACGTCCAGGACGTTGCCGAGTTCGGCGAGATCCCGGTCTCGTCCGGTCAGCTCGGCACACCGCGCGTCGCCTTCGCCACCAAGAAGGCGCTCGGCGTGCGCGTCTCCAAGGAGATGATCGACGAGAACAACATCGACGCCGTCAACAAGCAGATGAACGGCCTGAAGAACACGTTCATCCGTGCCAACGACCGCGCCGCGAAGGCGCTGTTGCAGTCGGCCGCCGTCCCCACCATGGCCGTGTCGGCGGCGTGGGACAACGCATCCGGCAAGCCCCGCACCGACCTGGCGAAGGGCATCGAGAAGATCTCGACCGCGGCCCCGGCCAATGCCACCGCCGACGAGTCCTGGGCGTTCGAGCCCGACACCCTGGTCGTGCATCCCGGGCTGCTGTCGATCCTGATGGACAACGACCAGATCCTGAAGGTCTACAACGGCAACGTCGCGAACGAGTCCATCGCCTACACCGGCGTGATCCCCGGCGAGCTCATGGGCTTGACCGTGATCAAGTCGCGGACGTTCCCGATCGACCGCGTATTCCTGTGCGAGCGCGGCACCATTGGTTTCTACAGCGATACCCGCCCGTTGCAGTTCACCGCCCTGTACGCCGAGGGTGGCGGCCCCAACGGCGGCCCGCGCGAGACCTTCCGCTCGGACGCCTCGCACAAGCGCGCGCTCGGTCTGGACCAGCCCAAGGCCGGCTTGTGGCTGACGGGAGTGACCACGCCGTGAGCGAATACATCCTGACCGCCGACTATTTCGATCAGATCGTCGAGGTGCGCGAGGACGGCACCGCCAAGCGGTACGCCAAGCGTCGCCGCGGCGACATCATCGTCGGCCTGCCTGAGGACGACGTCGACCGTCTGCTGCGCGCTGGGGCGATCAAGGCCCGCGCCGACGTGGCCGGTCCGGCGGCACGGCAGGAGCCCGACGGCGGCAACTCCGCACCCGTAACCGGCACCGAGGTCGGCAGCGCCAGCGCGGGCGGCGCGGAGACGCCATCACCTGACGCCTTCGACCTGCCGAAGCGGACAGCCAAGACCGAGGAGTGGCAGGACTACGCGGTCGCGCGTGGCCTGCCGCGCGCCGACGCCGAGGCCATGTCCCGCGCTGAGCTGATCGAGAAGTTCGGCGCCTGATGCCGCTCGCCACCGTCGACGAGGTCGCCCGCGGCTGGCTCGACCTGGACAACGATCAGCGCGCGGACGCCGAGCTGCTGATCGCGGCGGCCGAGCAATGGATCCGCCACCCGGACCGGCGACCGGACGTGCCCGACGGCGACCCGATCGCGAAGCGGGTCGTGCTCGAGGTCGTGCGGACCGCGCTCGCACCGCCAGCCGAAGTCACCGGGCACACCTCGTACTCGGACGCGATGGGTCCGTGGTCGCAATCGGGGACGCTGGCGACCCCGGCGGGGACGCTGGTGTTCACCGAGGCGCACGCCCAGCTGCTCGGCGTCACGTCGACCGCGGCGCCGTCCTGGCATTTCGGTGACCAGCCGCGGGGCTCGGTGTGAGCGAGACCGTGATCCGTCACCGCGGCGGCGGGATGGACGACGACGGCAACCCGATCCCGTGGGCCGACACTCCGCTCGTCGCGGTTGCCGTCGCGCCCGGCGCGACCGCCGAATACGTCGAGCGGGCCCGCGATGGCCAGCACATCGAGTGCACCGTGTATTTCCGTCCCGCTGTCGACCTCACCGGCGCTGACGAACTCACCGTCGATGGCGACCGGTACCGGGTGCAGGTCGAGCAGTGGAAGCCGCGCCGGACCGGGCGACCGGGCCGGACCGGCACCGTCGCTCTGTGTAGCAGAGGGGAGGGCTGATCATGGCCCGCAGCAGAATCCGTCTCAATCAGCGCAACATCGGAAAGCTGCTGAAATCGCCCGAGTTCGCCGCGATGACGAATCAAGCGGCTCGGCGTATCGCCGAGGCCGCGGGCCCGGACGCCGAGGTGCAGCCCTACACCACCGACCGCAAGGCGGCAGCGGTCGTGGTGCCCGCTGCGCAGCAGGCCCGCGACGGCGTACTCACCCGCGCCGCAGCAGCCGCCGGCCTCGAGGTCAAGCAGAAGCCGTGAAACCGGCGCGGCTTCCGGGTGATCCGGCGAAGGCGGCCAAGAACTATCTGGCCTCGGTAGTGCCCGGGATGGTGGCGGCCCCGGCCCCGACGTGCGGTCTGGTGCTCCCGGCTGCCTGGACCACGAAATCGCCGCCAGCTGTAGTGGTTTTCGACGACGGCGGACCGACACGGTGGCCGGTGTCGACGCGTCCACTGCTGCGGGTCACGGTGTGGGCCGACGGCCGCGACCGGGCCCGCGCGATCGCTGGTGCCGCGATGTCGGTGCTCACCTCTCACCGAGTGCCCGCCATCGCCACCCTGAGCGAACCGTCCGGGCTGCTGGAGACCCGCGACCCCAACACCGGCGCGACGCTCGTTTCTTTCACGGTGCGCGCTCAATCACGAACTCTCCCAGCCTGATCCGGCTGGACCCATCAAGTTAGGAGGTGCCTGCAATGGCACGAGATCCCGACAACGTCAAGATCTGGCAGGACGCGCGCGTCCGCCTTTCCGACGCCGCGGTGCGGCCCACGCTGCCGACCGATATCGACACGGCATTCACTGAGCTCGACTGGCCTGAGGTGGGCATCCTCGACGGTGACGCCGGTTTGGCTGAGGACCGCTCCCTCGCCGAGTCCAAGCACTACGGCTGGGGCCTGGGGCTGATCAAGTTCGGGTCCAAGAACTTCGAGGTCATGCGCAAGATGACCTTGCTCGAGGACAACGCCCAGACCGCAGCCCTGATCTACCCGGGCCGCACGCCTACCAAGGTTCCCATTCCGAAGCCGGTCTATCGCTGGGTGGCGTTCGAGACCGATAGCGATCTGGCTGACCGTGAGCGGCTCATCACCACCACGCGGGCGCGTCTGTGGGTGTCGAGCAACACCCGCAACGAAAGCGATCCGACCAAGTGGGAAGTCGAGATCGCCATATTCGCCGACGGCAGCGGCAACATCTTCGACCGCCAGGCCGGCGACCTCACCCCGTAGGTCGCCTCGCTCGGCGGCGCGCGTTCTGTGCGGGTTCCCGCGCCGCCGAGCACCCCCATTCGTGAATCCCGCACACCTCAGAAAGGAACCCGCACATGTCTAATCGTCGACCCCGCCGTCCGCGTCCCGCCGGTGCTCCCGAACCTCGCGACTACCAGCCGCCGAAGTCTGCGGCCCAGGCTGAGGCCGAAGGCGCCGACACTGTCACCGTCCAGTGGCAGGGCCTGTCGCTGAACGTCCCGGCACGACCGGAGGACTGGCCGTACTGGACGGTGATGCGGCATCTGCAGACCGATCTGCCAGTCGGCGTGTGCAACCTGATCGGCCCCCGACAGGTTACAAAGATCTACGCTCGCCATCCCGACCTCACCGCGCGCGAGGCGTCTCGCCTGTTCGGTGAGCTGTTCGAGGAGATCGCCAAGGCGGTCGGTTTCGGTGGCGCGGGAAACTCCTGACGCTGCTGTGGCTGATTCAGCATCACGAGAATCAGCTCGAGGCTGATCTCGCGCACCACTGCAACGGCACCCGCTACACCGACCGCTGGCGTCGCGATGAACTCGGTGTCCCGCGGTTGACGTTGCGCGAGATCTGGGTCCGTATTCAGCAGCTACCCGCCACCGCCGAGTTGGTGATGCTCGGCAACGAAGGCCGACCCCGCTGGTCGGACACCGACTATCTGCTGTCCGACGTCGTGCACGTCTTGTCCGGCAAGCCACACCCGGCGCGCCCGAAACCGCGCGCCAAACCGGCTGATTCACGGCGCGAGGAGCTGCGCCAGCGCCGTATCCGTGAGAAGCGGGAGCGGGAGCGCCGCCAGCTCGAGGAAAGGGGGAGCCAGTGACTGAGCCCATCGGCTACGCGGCCCTACAGGTCATCCCGACTGTGCAGGGCATCGCTGGCCAGCTCGATAGCCAGCTGAGCGGACCGCTTGCCAGCGCTGGACGCAGCGCCGGGCAAGCCGCCGGTCGCGCGGTCGCTCAAGGTATCGAGCAGAAACGCGCCGATGTCCAGCGGGCGTCGGCGACGCTGGCGGCTGCCCGCGACAAAGAGGCCGACGCCGCGGGCAAGGTTCGTGTCGCCGAGGCGAAGCTGCAAGAGCTGCGCGACTCCGGCAGGGCGAGCGCGACCCAGCTCGCCCGCGCCGAGGAGGCACTCGCTACCGCGCAACGCAACGCCGACCGCGCATCGCAGACGCGCCAGCGCGCGGTGCAGGACCTGTCGGACGCGCGGATCCGACTTGCCAACCACACCGAGGAGGCTGAGCGCGCCGAAGGGCGTTTCTCAAACGCTTTGTCGGGCATGACATCCCGCCTCGGCCCGGCCGCCAAACAGTTGCTCGCGGTCAGTGCGGCGACCGCCGGTGTCGGCTCGGCGATGGAAATCGCATCCGATGCGATGCAGACCGACAAGCTCAACGACAAGCTCGCCGCCCAGCTCGGCGCGACACCGGAGATGGCCGAGCAGTTTGGGCATATCGCGGGCCAGCTGTATGCCAACGCCTACGGCGAGGACCTCGGCCAGGTCAACGACGCACTGAAAAACGTCTGGCAACAGGGCCTCGTCGGCGAGAACGCCAACGACGCGGAAATCCAGAAAGTCACCGCGTCGGTGATGACCCTGGCGAGCGCGTTCGACGAGGACGTTTCCGGCGCTGCCGCGGCTGTCGGAACCATGCTGAAAACCGGTATGGCACCCGACGCCGAAGCCGCGATGGACATCCTCACCCGCGGTTTCCAGCAGGGCGCGGACAAGGGCCAAGACCTGCTCGACACGTTCGTCGAGTACCCGACCCTGTTCCGATCGCTGGGTATGGACGGCCAGGAGGCTATGGGTCTCATCTCCCAAGCCCTGCAGGCCGGCGCGCGCAACGCCGACCAGGTCGCCGATGCGCTCAAGGAATTCCAGCTACGCGCGATCGACGGCAGCGACACCACCGCCAGCGCCTATCAGGCTCTCGGCCTGGACGCGCAAGCGATGGGTGCGCAGATAGCCCAGGGTGGCGAGGCCGCGAACCAGGGTCTGGCGACCGTGCTCGAGCGGCTGCGCGCCATGGACGACCCGCTTGCCCAGAACGCGGCGGCTGTCGGCCTGTTCGGCACCAAGGCCGAGGACCTCGCGCAAGCCCTGTTCGCGATGGATCCGACGACCGCTGTCGCCAGCCTCGGCCAAGTCGACGGCGCGGCCCAGAAGCTCGACGAAACCCTCAGTGACAACACCGCCACCACGCTGGAGAAATTCAAGCGGGGCATCCATGAGGCGATGGTCGAAAAAATGGGTGAGGCGGTGCACTGGGTCGAGGAAAACAAAACGGCCACAATGGTTTTGGCGGGCGTGTTCGGCACTGTGGCGGGCGCGATCGTCGCCGTCAAGGTCGCCACTATCGCGTGGAACACCGCCCAGACCGTCGCCGCTGGCGCTACCAAGGCTTGGACGGCGGTGCAGTGGCTGTGGAACGCCGCCATGTCGGCGAACCCGCTCGGACTGGTCGTGATCGCGATCGCCGCCCTGGTCGCCGGAATCGTTGTGGCCTACCAGAAGTCGGAAACATTCCGGGAGATCGTGCAGGGCGCGTGGGAAGGCATCAAGACCGCCGCCCTGTTCGTTTGGGACAACGTACTCAAGCCGTTCTTTTCCTGGTGGGTCGGCAACCTCCAGAAGGCGGGCGAGATCGCAACCTGGTTGTGGCAGAACGTCATTCAGCCAGGGTTCGACGGGATCGGGGCGATCATCTCCGGCGCGTGGTCGAACGTGATCAAACCGGCGCTCGATGCACTGGGCGCGGCCTGGTCGTGGATCGGCGACAAGGCGGGCGAGGCGAAGGACTGGATCGTCGACAAGTGGAACGCGATGGTCGATTTCGTGACCGAGCTTCCCGGTCGGGTGACATCGGCCGCGTCCGGGCTGTGGGACACCATCAAGGAAAGCTTCAAATCGGCCATAAACTGGCTGATCAAGGCGTGGAACGATTTCCGCCTGAGCTTCGATTTCACCATCCCGATTATCGACAAGCGGATCCAATTCTCGATCGAAACTCCAGACATTCCGATGCTCGCTGGCGGCGGTATCGCTGGACGCGGCGCGGACGGCCTGCTGTGGGGGCCGGGCACCGGCACCTCCGACAGCATCCTCGGCGTCGACAGCAAGGGCACGCCGACCGCGTTGGTCTCGACCGGTGAGGGTGTGGTCACGCAAGCAGCGATGGCGCGCGGCGGCGCCGAGCTGGTCGCCGCGCTGAATGCCGGTTGGGTGCCGCCCATAGAGCTGTTGCGTGCGATGCTGCCGGGCCTCGCGGACGGCGGCCTGGTCGAGGTCCAGGACTGGGTGCGCGGTGAGGCCGGGAAGCCGTATCAGTACGGCGGCACGGGCAATCCGTCGTGGGACTGCTCCGCGATTCAGGGCGGCATCTGGGCGCAGCTGAATGGCAAGAACCCGAACGCCCGCTACTTCAACACCGAATCCGATTTCACACAGTTCGGATTCCTGTCCGGCCCTGGCGGTCCCGGCGACTTCACGATCGGCGTGATGCGTGGCGGTGGCGGGCCCAATAGCCACATGGCCGGCAGGCTGGGTGACCTCAAAGTCGAGTCGAGCGGCAGCGATGGCGTCGAGGTCGGGCCGGGTGCGACCGACCCGTCGGAGTTTCCGCTGCAGTGGCACTTCCCGATTCCAGGCAACCCGCTCGCTGAGGGCAGCCCTGGTCTGGGTGGTCCGGGCTCTGGGGCATCCGGTGGGCTCGGCGGCAGCAGCTCTGGATCCGGGTCGGGCAGTTCGGCGGGCGGATCCGGAAGCGGTGGCACCCGCCCATCGGGACAGGCCGTCCCGGTGTGGGTGGACAACTGGCCGGCCAACTTCGGCGGAACTGGCGCCAGCGCAAGCACCGGCGCCGCGGACACCTCGAGCGGTGCCGCGGCGGATGCGGGCACCGCCACCGGAGCATCGAGTGGTGGCGCGGCAGCGACGCCGAAGGAGCATCCGCTAAAGGACAACCCGTGGGAGTACCTGCAATCGAAGTCGACCGAGAAATGGGACGCCACACAGAAAGACGTGCAGTCCTATTTCGAAAACAACTGGAAAGAGATGGTCGACAGCGGTCTGTCGCTGCTGGGTATGGGCGCCACCGGCGCCGCTGATGCCGCTCCGACGTTCAACATCTCGGGCACCGACCCGATGGGCGCGGCCGCCGCGGTCGATCGCGTTATGCGGCGCCGAACGCTGGCGTTGCAGCGGGGAGGGGGGATCTCGCGATGAGGCTGCACCCCCTGCTCGATCTGGAGCTGACGAAACTTGTCTACCTCTCGCCCGAGGGCCGGTGCTGGCATCTGGCTGGACCCAATGCTGGCGCCGAGGGCGTTGTGCTCGGCGACAGCATCGGCGGGCATTTCGATACCCCGGTGTCGCTGCTGCTGTCCAAGGGCGCCCGCCAGGACGGCGTAACCGTGCTGCGGTCAGTACGCAGCGAGAAGGAAATCGACTTCAACGTCTCGATCGGCGGGGACGCGATCCCGCTGATCTTCCGGTCGGCGCGGCATTTTCACGCCGTGCATGACGCCTGGCTGCGCGACTGGTCGACGGACCGGCCGGGCACGTGGGCGGGGTTCACCCGCCATCAGGGCTGGCGATTTCAGCGTGTCCAGCGTGACGGGCCCGTGGTGCCGCTCACCGGCATCGATCCACAGCTCAATTACCACGAAATCCTGCAGATGTCGGTGCTGGCCGCGGATCCGGCGATGCGCTCGTTCGACGAGATGAGTACGTGGACGAATGTCGACGGGTTGAACGAGGGAATCGTGGTCGCGCGCAACGCTGCCGACCAACCGGCGCACCCGCGGTACACGATGAACGGCCCCGGCCGCTGGCATATCGGCGACCCGGTCGACGGCGACGTGTCCCGTCTGGTGCAGACCCCGGTGATCGCGGCCGGTGAAACATTGCGCATCGACACGCACCCGCGCCATCGTACGGCCCGCGTCTACTCCGAGGCCGCGCCGTCGGGGCGCAATGTGTGGGCGCAGCTGGCCGGGCGGCGCTGGCTCGCCCCGATCCCGCCGTGGTCGAGCGTGCCGATACCGGTCGCTGTAACCGATGGCGGCACAACGGAATCAAGCATCACGGTCACCGTTACGCCGCGCTCGTCGAGGCCGTACTGATGGCCGCGTGGAACGCGGCCGCCGAAGTGCGGCGCATGGACGCCCTCGAGCGGGCAGATGACCAGTGGCGCACCGACCAAACCGCGATCGTCACCTGGTACGACAAGTGGCTCGACGAGGTCGGCGAAGAGGGCCGCTACCTCGACCTGCAGTTCTCGAAACTGAAGAACCGCGCGGGTGGGCTCAAGATGTCGTGCCCGCGCGACATGGTGCATTTCGACCACCTGTTCAACAACCCGGACGGCGAAGACGCGACGATCCCGATCACGGTCGAAACCAAGGCCTACAGGTGGGATGGGTACATCACGAAGGCCTCGCTCTTGCGGGCCGCCGACGGTACCGAATCGGTCGATATCGAGGCGATTCACTGTTGGAATCACGTTGCCACCACGGCACTGTGGGCGTCGCCATTCGCGCCGATCTTGGCGCAGTGGCCCCGTCACATGATCTTGGTCGGCCCGGTCGAGGTTCTGTTCGGCGTCTATATGTCGTGCAACATCCTGCGTCAGCAGTCGACGGCCATGCCGGCGAAGTGGGCCGACGCGCCTGATTGGGTGGTCGGCGGGGGAGATGGCCTGTGGCCGATCGCGATCGTGCCGGTCGACATCCTGACCAACACGAGCAAGTGGGCCGCGGGATCGGCGCGGTTCGACATGGCGGATGTGTTTTTCGAGCCGATGCTCGATGACTCCGGCGTGATCGTAGAGGCCTCGTTCTACCTGCCCGACAAGGGTGACGAACAGCCTGCGCCCGAATGGTTCTGGCTGGACCGCAACACCGTTGTGCTGCGCACCCGCGACCACAGCGCATCTGTCGGACCGACCGGCACCCTGCTCGATGGCCTCGTGAGTTGGTTCGAGGATTTCATCGACGACACCTCGCCGGTGCGGTATCCGAATTTCGACGCGCAGACCGAATACGAAGCGGTGTACGCCAATTACGGCCCGCTCGGTACCGCGCGCGGGCTGCCGTGGGTGTGGTACCGCGAGGGTGAATATTCCGGGCTCGGCGAGTCTCAGGTTTCGATTCACAAGCCCACCGCGACCCATGTCATCGTGGGCGGCAAGTCGCCGGGCTGGGTCAATGCCGGCATCGAGTTCGCCATGAAAAATCTGCTCAGCTGGATCGGTCTGCTGATCGGCATTCCTGGCCTGGATTCGCTGTATCAGGGGCAGCTTGACGACGTGTTTCTCGCGTGGATGCAGTACGAGGACGTCGGCCGCACGCAGCGCGCCGGGCCGTTCGCGCCCAAGGAATTCGTTGCCACCAACAGCCAGAAGGCGTTCACGTTGGACGGTCTCATGGCGGGCCGCCAGGCGCTGCACACGACCCGCGGCTACACCGCGAACTCGGTCACCGTGGCCGACGGCGCCCCCTATCTGCCGGGCAAGGACTTCGACATCGGGCATCAGATCGGTTTCGAGGTCGGCGGCCAGATTTTCACCGACTACGTGACCGAGATGACGTTCACCGACGACCGAACCGGCGGCGGCCGCTGGGAACTCAAGATCGGCGACGGCGCGGATGAGGAGGACACCCTCGTCAAGGCGTGGGGCCGCCTGGGCAGCCTGGCGACGATCGTCAAGACGATCTCGACCGATGTCGGCGCCGACCTCGATCTCATCATTTTCTAGGAGGTTCGTTGTCCGACATCGTGTTTCCCGCGCGGCTGACCGCGACGCGGGAGGTCGACCTCGACGGTCTGCCGATCCTGACAGCCACCGTAACGCCGGACGGTGAGGCGGCCGCGCTACCGCTACCACCCGGCCAACCCGGCCCGCAGGGACCGCGCGGGCGCCCCCGGTCGACGTTCGTCAAAGCGGGCACGATCACAGGCGTGGGCGCGCGCCCGACCGGACTCGGCCCGGACGACCGCGGCCGCTGGTGGCATCGGCTCGACGACAACGGCATGGACGTGTGGACCGGCGCGGGCTGGGTGCACTCACCCGGTGCCGTCGGCGCACAGGGGCCCGTCGCCCCGGCCGCCACCATCGCCGCGGTCACCACCACCCACGACCCGGCACTGACCACGCCCGCACT
Source organism: Nocardia citri (assembly GCF_054065835.1). Taxonomy (NCBI): domain Bacteria; kingdom Bacillati; phylum Actinomycetota; class Actinomycetes; order Mycobacteriales; family Nocardiaceae; genus Nocardia; species Nocardia citri. Next base: position 99,288 of record NZ_JBSUQM010000001.1, on the reverse strand, counting down.
ACGCGTCTCCGCCGAGGGGGCGGCGCTCACGATCACCGCGACGGCTCCGGCCGGTGTCGCCGGTCCGGCCGGACCGGCGGGCGCGTCGGGCTCGATCGCTACCGCGACCGACTACGACGGCACGACGGGCCCGACGCAGCGCGGCATGTTCGCGCTCAGCCTGGGCGGGCGTCGCTGGTCGGCGACCGCGCCGCCGAATGGTTTCGGGCCGTGGTCGTGGTGGGACGCCGACCTCGCCGCCGATCAGCTGGCCGACACCGATCAGCTCATAGCGCTCACCGCGACCGTGCCCGCGATGCCGTTTCAGTGGCGGCCGCTGTGCTACGGGAATCTGTCGACCTACTGCGAGTCCTCGACCACCGTCGATGCCGAGGTGCGTGTGCGTCTCGGGTCGGCGACCGGGGTGATGGTCGCCAGCGGTGCTGGCCTGCGCGTGGGTGTCAGCCAGTACCTGATGATCCCGTTCAACCCGACCTTCGGCGACGAGGGCACTAAACCGCTGTCGCCGAGCTCGACATACGCATGTGTCCCCGCCGGTGTGCCCGCGACGCTGCTGCTCACCGTCGAGCGCGTCGGCACCGGCCTCGACATCGGATACGCCCGGTCGCGCGGCTCTTTGACCGTGTGGGCCCAACCCGTCTAGGAGGCAACCCGTGACCACTGTCGGCGACTATTTCGCGGCCGCGCTCATTCGCGGCATCGACGAGGGCATCGGCGGCGAGGGCATCGTGCAGTCGCTACACGTCACCCCGGCCGATGGCGCCCTCGAGCTACCCATCGGCTCGATCGGCCCCGACGGCGACGACGGCGCGGCCGCGATCCCGTTTCGCTGGGAGGGCGATATCGCCGACGTCGCGGCCCTGACCGCGCTCTCTGCGAACCTCGGCCCCGCCCAAGCGGGCAAGGCATGGAGGGTTGTGTCGACCAATGCCCTGATGTATTGGGACGGCCGGCTATTCGAGATCTTCCCCGACGCATTCGGCGGCACCGGCCCGCAGGGTGTGCCGAACTCGCTGTCGATCGGCACCGTCACCACCGGCGCCGCAGGGTCCGACCTCGTCGCCAGCATCACCGGCACCCCGCCCTCGCAAACGTTGAATCTCACGGTGCCCCGCGGTGTGGCGGGCGCGCAGGGCCCCGACGGGCCGCCCGGACCGATCACCGGCGCCTCGGATTTCGACGGCACGGTGACCCGAACCGACGGCATGGTGCCGCTGTGGTCGGCGGCGGCGTCGAAATGGGTCCCGACCGCCTATCCCGGTTGGCGTGGGCCGTGGACGATCACCGAGGGGGAGGCATGGAACGGTGGGGCCGGTTTCGTGGCCTCGGCGTCGGGGGTGTCGACCTCGCCGTACACGATCGCCCAACTCGCCATCCCGGCCCAAGACACCGCCTGGCGGCCGTTCGTGACCGGCGGCGCGGTCGTCCGCACGGCCGCCACCGACCACACATCGCGGGTCGACATCGAGGCGTGCATCGGCTCCGCGGCCGGCCAAATCGTCGCACTCGGCGTCGGCGTCCCCTACGCCACCGACTCATACGCCCGGATGCAACCCCAGTTCCAGAGCTCGGCGATGACACCCGCCTCATCGGTCGGCGTGATCGCCGCCGGTGTCGCGACCACCCTGCACATCGTGATCCGCCGCAACCTCGGCAGCGCGAGCTTCACCTACACCCGCACCGGCGCGCACGTCGCCGCGTGGGCCGTACCCGTGACAGGAGCGCCATGACCGTGTACGACGAGACCGTCTCGATCACCATGCGGTCGGTCGACGACCCGGTCGGGCTGCCCTACACCGTGCACCCGCTCGAAGTGGTCGACCGCGAGGCGCTCGTCGAGCTACGCGAGGGACCACCCGGCGAGCCCGGCCCACAAGGCGCACCCGCCTGGCCGTGGCTCTGGCAGGGCGATATCGCGACCCCGGCGGCGCTGACCGCACTCAACCTCACCACCGCCGACGCCCGCAAGGCGTGGCGCGTCGTGTCCGAGAACGCCATCTACTTCTGGACCGGCATGGACATGATCGCGTTCGCCGCGGCATTCCAGACCCCCGGCCCGCAAGGCGCACCGGCCGCGCCCGCCGGCTCGGCCGTGGCCGGTTCTGTGGGCTCATCGGCGGCCGCGACGCTCACCGGAACCGCGCCAACGCAAGCCCTCGAGGTCACGATGCCGCGCGGCGCGACCGGCGCAACCGGCGACCCCGGCGAGGCGGGCAAGATCTCCGACGCCGCCGATGTCGGCGACCTGACCGCAGCCCGGCAAGGGTCGGTGCTGGCATGGTCGGCGACGGGCAGCCAGTGGCGGCCGATCCCGGCACCGCGCCTCGGCGGACCGTGGGCAATCGCCTCATCGCAATTCGTCGGCGGCTCGAACCTCTCGGCCACAACGAAAACCATTGCGACCATGACGATCCCGGCGCAGCCGATCGCCTGGCGCCCGATCGTGCTGGCCGGGAACATCACCACACAGGTCCATGTGTCGGTGCTCAACGAAGCACACGTCGAGATCGAGATCCGTCTCGGCTCACCCGAGGGCGACATCATCGGCGGCGGCTACGGCATCGGAGCCGCCAACCGCTTCGAGGTGCAGCTCTACCCGCGCTGGCCGCACGCCGTCACACCCGAGTCCGACCTCGGCATCGTCGGCCCATCCGAGACCGCCGTGATCTATGTGATCGCCCGAAAAATCGGCGACCGCAATTACTCGATCGTCACCGCCGGCGCGCAGCTCGTCATCGCCGCCCAACCATTGAGGAACCAGCCGTGACCGACACACCCGAACCCGAGGTGCTACGCACCTTCACCACCGAAGCGGGCCGCAAAGAACAGCAACGCGCCGAAGCTGAACGGCAGCGCGCGACCGAACAGGAACGGATCACCGAGCGCTACCGCGAATTCGCTCGGATGGCGCTCGACGGCAAGCTCCCCGACCCCGGCGAAGTCGCCCCGCTCGACCCCGCCGTCACCGACCTACTCAGCGACCTGGCCATCCTGCACCTGCCCGAGTGGCACAACAGCGCGGGCCGAAAGCTCGCCGATGCCACCGTGTTCACCTTGCCCAGCTCGGCGCGGGTCGCCGCCTACCTCGTCGAACGCGGCTGGCGACGCGACCCCGCCCACGAACAGATCCGGTGGACACCGACACCCGGCGGGCTGCCCGGCCCCCACGACCTCGGCCTGCACATCCGTCCCGACCCCGACACCGGCGAATGGCCCGCACCCGACCCCGAGACGTTCTGGGACGTCGACGAGGTGAAAACTACCCAGCTCCCCGACGGGAGCTGGAAAGCAGAACACCCCCGCGGCTTGGGATTCCAGGCCGCGACCAAGAGCGAGGCACTCGCCGGGATCGTCGAGCGCATCCGCACCAAGATTCAGGAGGCAAACGATGGCTGATCCCACCTGGCTACCCGACGTGCTACGCGCCGCGGGCCTGCAGGTCCGCGAGTACCCCGGTTGGCGCGACCGCGGACACGGCGATTTCGGCGACATCTGGGGTGTCGTCTGCCACCACACCGGCAGCTTCGGCGAATCGCCACGCGGCATCGCCGAGCACCCCGACCTCGGGCTCGCCTCTCAGCTGCACCTCTCACCCGAGGGCGTGTACACGGTGTGCGGTGTCGGCGTCGCCTGGCATGCGGGCATGGGCTCGTACCCGGGCCTGCCGACCAACGGCGCCAACCAGCGCACCATCGGCATCGAGGCCGCCAACGACGGCGGCGGGACCCCCGGATTGCCGCACCGCGAGAGCTGGCCCGACGCCCAGTACGACGCCTACGTGCGCGGTGTCGGCGCGATCCTCGACCACCTCGGCGAGCCCGCCTCGCATGCCATCGGTCACAAGGAATGGGCCGGTGCCGCGCAAGGCAAATGGGACCCCGGCGCCATCGACATGAACATCTTCCGCGCCGACGTGGCACGAGCCATGGACGGCGGCACCCCCACCGAAGGAGACGACAACATGCTCGACGCACTGATCAAGAACTTCAAGGGCTCGACCCTGAAATTCCGAGACCTGTTCTGGTGGCTGGACAAGAACACCAGCCTGACCAAGGACCAGCTCATGGGCCCCGACGAGAAGGGCTGGAAGATCCTCGGCGCGTCCAAGATCGACGACCAGCGCAACAACACCCTCGTCGAGGCGCTGGCCGAGGTGCGCGCCGATATCGCCGAGATCCGCCGGACCCTCGCGGGCGGCAAGTGATGGGACAACACAGCGCACCCGAGGACGCCAGCCAAATCCGCTACCCCTGGCGGACCATGGCGCGCACCATCTTTCAGCTCGTCGTCGGCCTGGCCGCTGCCATGCCGATGCTCATCGCATCGACCGGCCTGCCGACCACCGCCGCCGGCATCGGTACGGCCCTTGCGGTCTCGGCCACGATCACACGGATTATGGCCATCCCGGCCGTCGCCATCCTGATCGCGCGATACGCGCCATGGTTGGCGGCCGAACCGCGAGCCGCTACCGCCCCGACGTTCAACATTTCCGGCACCGTCGACGACGTGGCCGCCGCGGTCGATCGCGTGATGCGCCGCCGAACGCTGGCGCTACGGCGGGGAGAGGGTACCTCGCCCCGTGAACCCTGATCAGATCGCGGCTGTCGGCGCGATCGTCGCAGCCATCATTGGCGGCGCGACAGCCTGGCAGGGCAAGCGCGTCAACGAATTACAGGGCCGCATCGAGAAACTCGAGCAGGAGCTCGAGGCGGCGCACGCCATCGGCCGAGCGGCCATGAAGTACATCCGCAAGCTGTGGCGGTGGAGCGATCAGCGCGACATCGCGCACCAGCGCGGCACCGAACCACCGCCGCAGCCCGATCTGCCCGAGCTGCTGAAAGACGAGGTGTGACATGGCCGAACTGCACCCCCTGGAGTACGGCAAGGTCGTCGGACGCTACCTCGTGAACATCGCCGACGGACCCGACATCGGCGACCTGCCCGAGTTCCTGCCGCTCGCCGGAACCATAACGTTCACTGCCGGCGCGCCCAAGGTCCTTGTCGCCGCAGCCGAACCGGATCCAGCGACCTACGTCCAGCTCCCCGACTACTACGTCGCGAGCCTCGACGAATTCGGTTACCTGACCTGGCGCGGTCGGCGCGGCATCCGCCTCGTCGCCCCCAACGGCGATACCAACCCGACCGGGTGGACATGGCGCGTCTCGTTCGACCTCACCTACGAGGGCAACCGGGTTCCCATCGACTCGTTCGCGTTCATGGTCCCGCCGTACACGCCGGGCCCGGATCCGGATCACCCGGACATCGACGCGACCGGCCTGGTCGATCTGACCCTCGTCTCACCGGTCCCGGCGTCCAACGGCGAGGCCGTCGTGCGCGGGTTGTCGGTGGTCGGCGTGCACCTCGTCGGCGACGCCCTCGTTTTCGAGCTCGACAACGGCGAGGATCTCGACCCGGTTACCGTGCCCGCCATCACCTCGGCCTCGGCCGCCGCGTCGGCCGCCGCCGCCAGCGCGGGCACCGCGTCGACTGCTGCCAGCGACGCGCAGGCCGCGATCAACTCGTTCACGCTCGGCATCGGCACCGTGACCACGGGCCCGGCCGCCGCCGCGGTGCACGGCGGCCCGCCCGGGTGGACGCTGGACCTCACCCTGCCGCCCGGCCCGACCGGGCCCGCCGCACCGGACGCCAGCGCGAGCACCAAGGGCATCATGCGGATAGCCGGCGACCTCGGCGGCGATGCGAACTCGCCGACCGTACCCGGCCTGGCTGGCAAGGCCCCGCTCGTGCACACGCACGCGGCGACGGATATCTCCGATTCGACGTCGACCGGTCGCGCCGTCCTGACGGCAGCCACCCAATCCGCGGCACGCAGCGCGATCGGTGCGGGCACATCGACTCTGGCGATCGGCACCACCGCCGGTACCGCGTGTGAGGGCAACGACTCTCGGCTCTCGGATGCCCGCACCCCTACCGCGGCGGGTCAGGTGTACGACTTCACGATCAAGTCGCACTCCGGAGCCCGTGCCACCGGGGCAGGCAACGTCATCCCCGAAGGCGTGCGCATCGAACGGAACATCTCGATTCAAGCGATCACCATCCGTGGCGAGACCGCGGGCACCGGCAACCTCGTCGTCGAACTCCGCAAGAACGGCAGCAACACGGGTATGCCCGCCGCCTCGACGATCGCGGCGGCCAACCATGCCGCTGATACGACCGTCGCCGCTGGCGGACCGTGGGCAGTCTCAGCTGGCGACAGGCTCATTCCGTACATCACCACTGCCGACAGCCCTGCGGGCAACGGCTTGCAGGTCAGCTTCAAGGCGGTCACCACGTGATGTTTGTGGTGGCGGGCCGCCCAACCTTCCTGCCGTCCGGGATGACCAAGAACGGCAGCACCCAGCCGTGGGCGAGCTCGACTACCTGGGTCGCGATCACCGGCTGGACGGCCAACACCGGGCCCTACCCCGGATCGACTGTCTCCTCGGACAAGCTGGTCGTCCAGGGCACCAAGTCGAACGCGACGATCACCGCCTCTGTGCCGTACAGCAACAATTTCTCGTCCGCGTCGTTGACGATCCGCGTCGTCGATCAAAGTGGCAACGCAATCGGGTCGGCAGGGGTCAGCGTCACCGCGGCGTCGGGCACAGCAACGTGCACGGTGACCGGCGTCAACCTCGCGTCGATCACGAGCGTCGGCATCCAGATGCAGGCGAACTTCTCCGGCGGTGCCGTCGTCTCGGCGACCACCCCGTCGCTGACGATCACATAGCGGAACCCTCACCATCACCTGACACCAACCCACCCCGAAACCACAACGCGCCCCGACCTTTTTCGGTCGGGGCGCGTTTCGTCGTTCCTGGACTCAACGACCAATCGTCTTATTCACCACACACTGGTCTACGGCCTGAACCACGTCGTCGCCCGGCGAGATGTTGAGCGGCGCGGCCGAGGCTTTCGGAAACGTCGTGTTGTTGCGGGCACCGCCGGTCGAGGCGTAGACCGTTCCGTTCGCAATCACCCACACGTCCGACCGCTCTTTCGTCGCGCCGCTGCCGTCGACGATTGTCGCGCCGAGGAACGTCTTGCCGCCGTCGCTGATGACCATCGCATTGGTGAGCGTCCACCCGGCATGCGTGAGGCCAGCCTGCACAAGCGCGGTCGCGTTGTCGGTCGCGGGCGCGCATCGTGGGTCGGACACTGTCGCCGGTCGGGCGGTCGGCGACACTGGCGCCGGGGCCTTGGTAATCGGCGCGGCGGACGTCGCCGAGGGCGGCGCGGGCGAGCTGCTCGCGGCCTGGTCGTCGTCACCTCTGCCAGCGATAGCGCCGACGAGGACGATCAGCACGATCAGGGCCAGCGCGCCACCGAAGATGGCAAGTATCAGCGTGTTCGCCCGCCGCCGACCGGGATTCGGCGGGGCTGGCGTATGTCGTGGTTGCTGCTGGGTCAATGAATCCCCCTGTAATGGCTAGTCGTTACCGCACTGGATCAGGGCGGTGAAGCTGTGCGCCCCAACCGGTATCGGTTGGGGCGCGTTCAGCGTTTCAGAGGTCAAATTGGCGGTTCATAGTGTTCGGTGATCGTGCCATCTGGATATCGAGTGACGACGCGACCATCCGGGAAGTGCTCGACCTCGCGACCATCGAGGAAGCGAGCGCGGTTGCGGACCTCTCGGAAACTCTCGCTATCCATCGTTTTCCTCAGCTGCGCGATGATGCCGTCGAGATCGACCCCCATGCGTTGCAACTGTCGCGTGGGCACCGTTTCGAGGTCGCTGAGGATGGCGAGAAACAGGTGCTCGACGCCCATGTACCCGTCACGCTGTCCGAGCTGCTCGGCGGCGGCGATGATCTGGTCGACCTCCGGCGTGCGGGGGATATCGTTCATCAACCCATCTTCCTGCTCAGGTGCCGAGAACTTCATACCATTGCCAATAGGTCTGCCCCATCTCGGTTATCTGCATGCATTTCCATTTCCGCCAGCCATTGCCTGCCCACGTCTTGACTCCCGCTCCCTTGTTGAGCCGGGAACACGACAGCGTGGGGCTTCCGTCCGGATTCGCCTCTGATTCCGGCCAGTTGGCGGAGTCGCTGCCCTTGCAGGCGCTGTTGTCGTTGTTGGGGTCGACGTGCCCGAACAGGCATGGCCCGTTGACCGGTGTCGGTGCCGCGTCGGCTGGCGGGGTGATCGCACCGAACATCGATGCGGCGATAGCGCAAGCCGCGAGGGCGGCTCTGATGACCTTCAATTTGTTCCTCCATCAGGGATTCCAAGAAGACGGCCCGACCCTTGTGCGTTGGGGTCGGGCCGCTTTTCGCTGTGCAGAGCGACTACTTACTTGGCGGCGGGTTATCGCCCCCACGGCCGAATCACATCGTCACCGCGGTCTTCGCGAGGGTCTTGATTCCAGTTGTCGCCGCTGTTGCCGTCGGGTCCTGGCGTGCAGAGCTCGTTCACCTTGGTTTTCACCTCCTTTCCGTGGTCAGGCGTGGGTGATCTCGGTATTCGAGGTAGGCGGGGCGGCCGATGACCGAGCGGCCGGTAGCGGTGATCTGCCAGAACGTGGGGACCGTGGTGCCACTGGACACCAAGCCTCGGGTTTCGAGGGTGCGCAGCGCAGTGCGAATGGTGGGCGCGCCGAGACCGGTCAGTTGTGCGAGGGCTGGCGCTGTCTCTGTGCGCTCGAGCGCGTGGAGGATGCCCAGCACTTTTGCCTGAGATTCGGTGAGCGCCATCAGGACTCCTGTGCCCATTCACGGACCGCGTCAGCGAAGCGTTCGATGAGTTCGGCCGGTTGACGCTCCAGGGGAAGCGGTGGCCCAGTGAGGGGGGTCCGCTGCGGCAGGGGCTCGGTCTGTATGTCGTGCATCCCGAAATCGGGAAGCTGGTAGATATCGGGCAGGTCGACGATGAATCCGTCGTCGTCGACCATTTCCCATGTGCCGGTGGTGTTCTGCAGGTATCGGCCCGACCAGTCACGCGACACTTTGGCTTGTGGCTCACTCGGCGCCATCGTGCTCTCCCGGTGGGCGTATGCCGTGTCTATCCAGGAACGCCAGCGCGGCCGATTTCCGGGGGCATGGCGGCGTACACCGGGCGTGGAGCCTGACCAGTCCGAGCGCGTGCTTGACGTCAATGGGCGGGTTGCTGTCGGTGCAGTGGTCGTTGATCCAGCTCATCCGAGTGCCACCGAGACAGCGCTGAGAGCATCTTGGAAAGGCTGGCATTCGCCGCCGTGACCGGAGTGCGCGGACAGAAGGTAGCGCGCGTGCTCCTGGCCCTCGATGACGATGTCGCGCGAGCAGTCGCGGGCCGCTGATGCCCACAGGTCGATCTGCTCCCGGCTGGCGCGGGCCATCATCGGACCCTCGCTGGAACGAAATGCTCGGCAACAACGATCAGAATTGCGGGCATCTTGTACCCCCTACGTGTTTGTGTTCTGGAGTTGGAAGCACTCACCGCTGGGGTCCCCCGGCGGCGCGGCGTAGGTGAATCGTGCTCGCCTGGCGGCGTCCGAACTGGTGGCCGCGCCCCACCATGCGAAGTGGGGGGAATCTCCCTACCTGTTCATTTGCCATATCACCACGCGCACAACGCCGTTATGCTGGGGGAACCTCTTCGCGGAGGACATTCGCCCCCGGCCGACGGGCCGGGGGCATTCGCGAACGAGGCCAAACCGCGAAGAAGGACAGGCCAATGCCGAATCCTGACGAACTCGCCGCACGCGCGATAGGCGAGCGCATCCAGAACATTCGCACCCGCACGGGCAAGCCGCGTGCGGTCGTCGCCGGTCTCGTTGGCAAGTCCGAGGATTGGTTGCGCGACGTAGAGAAAGGCCGCCTACAGCACCCGCCCGGCCTCGAGATGCTGCTGCGCATCGGGCAAGCTCTTGGCGTGCGAGACCTGACCGAGATCACCGGCGAGCATGAGCTGCTCGTCGGAATTGCCCGCCGCGCAGGGCATCCCGTCGTACCCGATATTCGCGAGGCTATCGAGTCTGTCGAACTCGCCCCGTTGCCGTCGCCCATCGACCCGACCGAGCTGCGCGTCCGCGTCGAGCGAGCATGGCGGCTGTGGCACACCAGCGTCACGCCGCGCGCCGACGCGGGCGCGATGCTGCCCGAGCTGATTCGCGACGGCCGTCGCGCGGTGCGCACCCTCGACGGGCAGGAACGTCGCACCGCCGCCGCCGCGCTGTCGGGCGCCTACGCGCTGTCCGAGCAGGTGCTCGCCTGGGTCGCTGACGCGCCGCTGCTGTGGCTCGCGGCCGACCGGTGCATGTCCGCGGCCGAAATCGCCGACGACCCGGTCACGCTCGCCGCCGCGAGTTGGGTACTCGGCAACGTTTGGCGCTCGACCTCGCGCGAGGCGGATGCATACCGCCTGGCGCAGGATGCGGTCGCGCTGCTAGAGCCACGCCTCGACAGCGACCGGGAAGCGCAATCGCTGTGGGGTGCCTGCCACCTGCACGGCGCGATCAGCGCGGCACGCCTCGGTCGCGAGGGCGACGCACTGAGGGGTATCGATCAGGCCATGGGCATGGCGCGGGCGTTACCCGCTGGCAGCACTCACCCATGGACGTTGTTCGGCGTCGCAAACACCGAGTTCTCTGCCGTGTCAGTCATGGTCGATATGCGCAAATCCGGTGGCGCGCTCGAGGCTGCGAGCATCGTCGACCCCGATGCGGTGCCGAGCGTCGACCGGCGAGCCCGTCTGTGGCTTGAGCTGTCGCGAGCCTACGGGCAGCAAAAGGACTGGATCGGCACACTCGGGGCGCTGCGGACTGCGGCGTCGGTGTCGGAGGAGTCGATGCGCTGCCATCCGTTGTCGCGCAGTCTCGCGGCCGAGCTGGTGACGCACGGCGGCAAGATCGTCGAGCGTGAATCGAGGGCGCTCGCCGGTCGGCTCGGCGTCACCGCATAGGGCGTGGACGCGGTCCACAAAACGGGCTATTCTCGCCTCTACCAATCCCGGTGAATCCCGATCAATCCCGATGAATCCCAAGGTCACGCGGTGCGAGCTGGGGCGATATGGCGGTTCAAGTCCCCCTTCGCCCACATTCGTTGCGGCTGGTCAGGGGTAAGATCGAATCGGATCTCTGACCGGCCGTCAACATTCCGGTCAATACTCTTGCATCCCACGGGATTTGTCGGCATAGTCACCCTTTCACGGTGGACTGTGTGCCCACTCCATGTTCTGTCCTCACCACGATGGTTCCATCGCCTGGAAAGTGCTGTTCCGGCTGCCCCAGCCCGGCGGCAAGCTCGAGCAGACTTCCGAGACCTTCGACGACCTCGAGTCCGCGCGTAAGTTCGCCGACCTGGTCGAGAAGCATGGAGGCGTCGAGGCCCTGCGAGTCCTGGAAGCCCAGCGCTCCGCAGTAGTCGCCGCGCCGAAGGGGCACTGAATGGTGCGACTTCGTCGTCGATCACCTCGACGGAGTTGCGCGAGCTTCAGCTCTCGCTCGGTTTTCGGGTGGTGAAGTTGGCCATCATGGCCATGTCTTCGTGTTCGAGGTTGTGGCAGTGGAAGACGTATTTTCCGGGGTAGCCGTCGAATCGGATTGCGATGGCTGCTTCTTCGGCGGGTCGTAGATCGATGGTGTCTTTCCATCCGGCGTCGAATGCCTCGGGCTGGCCGATGCCTCGGGAGAGCACTTGGAAGGGGTTGAGGTGGATGTGTACCGGGTGGTAGAAGTCTGCCGTGAGCCGCCATATCTCGACGGTGCCGAGCTCGGGGGCGGCGGCGGTGTCAGTGGGGCTGAACGGGTGTGCGTTGATGAGCCAGCCGCTTTCGTGGTTGACCTCGCCTGGTTGGAAGCGGAAGGTGCGGGTCGCGGCGGCTCGAGCGGTGGTGAGCGTTTCGATCGTGGCGAGACGGTCGGGAACAGTGAACGGGTTGTCGGCCTTGTCACCGACGATGAAGCGCATGATCTGGGATGTGCTGCCGTCTCCGAGGTCGTTGAGCAAGGTGACCGCGGTTCCTGGTTTGTAGCTGGAGAAGTCGATGATGGCGTCGAGGCGTTGTGCGGGAGCGAGTTCGAAATGCTCGTGGCGCAACGGGGCGGCGAGTAGACCGCCGTCCGTGCCGATCTGTGTGAGGGCGGTTTCGGGCTGCGGATCAAGGCGCAGGTCGAGACGCCTGGCGTTGCAGGCGTTGAGGATGCGCAGGCGGTAGGTGGTGCGGTCGACGTTCGCGACTGGCCAGGGCGTGCCATTGACGAGTATGACGTCGCCGAGGACGCCGGCAACGAACGCGCCAGTGACGCCGGGGGTCATCAGTAAGCTCGCATCGATACTCGGGTAGGACAGTGAGCCGTCGGCGGCGAAGCTGCGGTCGGCGATCATCAGGGGAAGTTCCCTTTCCCCTGAGGGCAGGCGTAGGGCATCTTCTTCCTCGTCCCGCACGATATGGAGCCCGGCGAGTCCACGCCACACGCTCGGCCCCGTGAAGTTCATCCGATGGTCGTGGTACCACAGCATCGCCGCGCGTTGGTCGAGCGGATAGATGTAGGTGCGGTGACCATCGGTGGTGTCTCCGAACATCGATGCGCCCATATTCGCGTGGCCCATGCTCATGTACTTGTTCAGGTAGGACCGGTCGATGGGGTAGATGTAGTCGATCGGGTACCCGTCGCTGTCGTGCGGGGTGCGGCCGCCGTGCAGGTGCACGACCGTGGGCACGGGCAGGTTGTTGGTGTGGGTGACCACGGTGGTGCGGGCACGCCGGCTGATGATGGTGGGACCGGGAAAGATCCCGTTGTAGCCCCAGATTTCCGTTTTCACACCGGGCAGGATCGAGGCCATCGCTCGGGTTTGGGTGATCTGGTAGTAATCGGCATCGGCGTCGCGGTGCACCGGGTGCAGCACGGGCGGAACCTGTAACGGCATCGTGAACGGCTCAGGAAGCGGCGCCTTGCTGCGGAGCAGACTGCCGGTCGAGGAGGACCCACCCAGGCCGAGTGCGAATGGAATTCCCACACTTGAACCGATGGCAGCGACAAGCCCGGCACCGACGAACGTGCGGCGGCTGAGTGCGAATCGATGGCGCTGCTCGGTCATCGCTGCCGCCAGGCCCAAACCGGGAGGGCGGTGGCAAGCATGATGATGGTGACACCGAGCGGTATGTGCACGCTGATCGCTCGCGCGAAACCGAGCGTGATCTGCATCGCGATCAAGCCGAAGATGCCGACGTAGGCCAGGATCGGCCACCAGGGACCGCGACCGGGCCACCGCACCAGCACAGCTGCGACGACCGCGACAATGACCGAGATACCGGCGAAGGTCGCGTTCTCCCGATGGGTGTGCAGGGAGTTGTAAGTGCCGGAAAGGAACTGACCGGCGAAGATCGCCTGATTGAACAACATGATCGCTGCGAACGTGCTCGTTGCCCGGAAGGCCCAGCGCGGCCAGCTCGGCGCAGGTGCGCGTTCGGTAGCGATCTTTATTTTTGCATGTGTCGTCACAGGCTGCCCCGATCTCCACAATAGGTTCAATTGAATTAGATTCATATGAATCTAACATACAGGTGTCGAAGTCACACGGGGTCGATCTCCAACTCGGTCTGCTGTTGCGCCAGTCGCATCAACGCGCGGCCGGATCGCTCAACAACGCCCTGTCTGCACTCGGTCTCACCGGTCGGCATTTCGGCGTGATGCTGCTGCTGCGCCGCGACGGCGTCTCGACTCAGCGTGACCTGATCCGACAGATGGGCAGTGATAAGGCGGGCATGGTTCGCACCGTCGAAGACCTCGAAACACTCGGTTACCTGAGCCGAACTCAGTCGACCACCGACAAACGGGTCGCCCACCTCACCCTGACCGACAAAGGAAACCAGGCGTTCGACAACGCCGAACGCCTCGCCGCGAGCGCCACCCAAGAACTTTTCGGCGCATTCACGCCAGTCGAACTGGGGACCCTCGAAACGCTCCTCAGCAGGCTCATGGCATCAGTCGAACGCGACTGACTGTTTCTGTGTCGACGTGCCATCGCGGGCCGGCAGCATCATGACGCCGAAATGCCTCCCGCTCAGCTCGAGTGGAGCCCAGCGCAGCCGCGAGCGTCGCTGCGGCCGGCCCGGCGGTGCGCCTGCCGCGAGTGCAACCCCAATTGCGGATCGACTGATCGCAGACTCCCGCTGGACATCCCGAGTGTGATAGATTCAAATGAATCGAGTTCATTTGAATCTATTTGGGAGTAGTCATGGCCATCTCGACCGAACCGCAACGCCGAACATCGACACCCGTGACCCCATTTGTGCGGATCGCGGCGTTGCTCACCACCGGCATACTCGCCGGCGCGTTTGCCTATGGGCGATTCGTCGTGTTCCCCACCTTCTTCGATGTCCCGACCGATATCCAGCTCAGATTCCGGGTTCCGCTCATGGACCGCAATGCTCCGCTTATGCCGCCTCTCATGGCGGGCGTGCTGATCAGCTGCCTCCTCCTGGTCGCCTTCGCCAAGGGGCGGGAACGGGTGCTTGCCGGACTTGCCAGCGCCTCAGCGCTCGCTTGCATGCTCATTACCTTCTTCGGGAACGTCCCCATCAACACGGAAGTCAAGACGTGGGACCTCGCAGCTCTACCCGCCAACAGCGCTGATCTGCTCGACCGCTGGAATATGTACAACGACCTGCGCTCCATCGCCGCGATCGCTCCGTTCCTACTGATACTGGGCGTGCTGCTCCCAGCGATGGCGCGGACGACCTCAACTCCTGCGCAGTGATTGCGATCTCCGCTGTCCAACCGGCGGTCGCGGCCCTCGGCGCAGTGCCGGTCCGCGAGCTGATGACTCCAGGATGAGGAGCTGTAAGTCGGGCAATCACAACAACTCGCGACCGTGCATCGACTGTGGATGCACGGTCGCCGTGTGTCGCGCGGCGGAGTTTCGAGACTGCGCCCATCCGATCGCAGCGCCCAACGGGATGCGGTACTGCCCATCACGCAGCCGGAGCCCGGACGCTGTATCCGGATTACTGGACTTATTTCTCCAGCTTCTCCAGCGTTATTACCTACTACTCCCGCACCCGATGGGAGAGATCGGAACCGCTTCGAGCGAGGCGCCCTACCGCTCGACATATGCGGCGGGCCGGAGCACCCCCGCGTCGATCAAGGTCCAGACGACCTCATATTTTGCGCCGCATGAGTCGGCGTCGCAGTTGATGCGCGCACGGAATACGCGGCGCGCTTCATCGACGCTGTACGGATAGTCCGGTGCACGGTGGCACGCGTCGCGAGCGATGCGAGCGAGTATTTCGGTGCTGGGGCGCTCCCCGTCGACGTGCACCGGGCGGTCGACGAGGTACGGCAGCAGGTAGAAGAGCACGGCGCCCAACGTCAAAACCCCGGCGACGGTTGCGCATACAATTCCGTTCGTCGACACGGCTAGTCGACCTCCGTGTCGATCGAGATCGGCTCGACGGTGATCACTGCGTACTTGTCGAGTTCGTGGTGGTCATCCAATTCGAATGCGAACGTCTGGCCGACAAACCCGTCATCGTCGACAGGCGCCCATGATCCGTCGTCGCGCTGCAACCAGCCCGCCGGGCGATCGGTTCCGGCGTTGGCGTTGCGGATCGCGACAAGCAGTGCGCCGCTTGCGCGTTCGATAGCGGCGGTGCAGTAGCGGCAAAGTCCGGGGTCCGGCTCGGCATTCTCGTAGATGCAGCGGGGGCAGAGCTTCGCTTTCGGCTCACTGTGCGCCCACTCGCGGACAGCGTTTGCGAATAGTTCAACCACATCGCCCGGTGCGCCGCTGTACGTACCGGGTGGACCGATGAACGGATCGCGCTGCGGCAGTGTTGAATCGGACGATGCGACCATAGGGCCACCCCCGGTAGGTAGACGGTTGATGCGCCCCGCCGCCGAGGATGAGGGCCGACCCGACGACGCGGCGTGTGTAGAACGATGGCGCAGCTTCCGACTGTGAAGTACGAAGGATTTTCGTACTCTTGGCATTACGGACTCGGCACGGCGTTCAATGAAACGGTGGTGACCATGAGCGCGGATCGCGCGGCATTAGCGGCCCGAGTCTGCGAGGCCCGACGACTGGCGGGACTCACGCAAAAAGAACTGGCAGAGAAGGCGAACGTGTCGACGGCGCTCATCCGCTCTGTCGAACAGCGGCGAGCGCCAGCAACGCCCGCGTTTCTCGGTGCCGTGTCGAAAGCCTTGCGGCTGTCGGTGACCGACCTGACCGGGCAACCGTACGTGCCCGCGCCTGGTCCTGACACCGAAGTGCACTCTGCGATCGCCGTGCTTCGTACTGAGCTGGCCGCCTACGACATCGACAATGCTGCTGTGGCCGAGCCTCGCCCCCTTCCACAGCTCACCGCCGAAGTCGACAAAGTATGCAATTGGCGGCGGGCGGCCAACTTCCACAAGCTTGGCGAGTACCTGCCTGGCTTGCTCGGTGAACTGCGCGCCGCTGTACACCGTGCGACCGGCGTCGACCGTGATCACGCTTTAGTGATGCTGTGCGAGCTGTACTACTCCGCGCACTCACTAGCGCATAAGCTCGGCTACTCCGATCTCGCCTCGCTCGCCGTCGATCGAATCGCATGGGCCGCGGCCGAAGCTGACAACCCGCTCTGGAAGGCAACAGCCCAGTTTCAGCGCGCAGCGCTGCTCACTTCTGGCGGTGACTGGACCGCTGCGCTCAGCTTCCTCGAGCGATGCCGCGGCGATATCGAGCCTCGGCTCGGCGTCGGCCGCCGCCACGACCTGATCGCGTGGGGTGGGCTGCACTTGCAATCCGGCTTGGCTGCGTCACGGTCTGGCCGCCGGAGCCTGGCGGACGAGCATCTCGGTGAGGCTCGAGCCATTGCCGAGCGACTTGGCGACGACCGCGATCGGGTCCTCAGCTTCGGCCCGACGAATGTCGGCATATGGTCGGTCGCGTTGGCAGTCGAAGCGATGGACGGCACCGAGGCGCTAAACCGCGCCCGCGCTCTGGTGCTCCCCGCCGACACACCGAAGGAGCGTGCAGGCCATCATTACATCGACCTGTCGCGCGCCTACCTACTTCACGGTGACCGTCGTCGTGCGTTTCACGCGCTGCTTACTGCGAAGTCGATCGCACCGGCGCAGACCCGGTACAACCCGATGGTTCACGAGACCGCTCGAGCGCTTGCTCGCGCTGAGGCCCGGGCCGTCGACAGCGTGCACGGCTTCGCCGTGTGGTGCGGAATTGCGCAGCGACTCTAGACGGGCAGGCCTTTCGCGACGGCCGGGGCCAGGAACTCGACGCGGAATGACTCAACGTACTCGCTGCGCTTGTCCAGGAAACGCCGAGTGTGCGGCTGGCGCTCATGCTCTTCGAACGCATCGCGGTCGCGGTAGACCTCATAGAAGATCCGCGAGAGCGGTTCACCCTCAACGGTGTTAGTGGCATAGACCAGCGTGCCGGGCTCTCGGTCGATGATGCTCTTCACGGTCTCGGCAACGAGCTGGTCGAAGGCGGCGGCCTTGTCTGCGTCGAACATGTCGAACTTCACCACAAGTGCAAACATCGGCCAACCGTACTTCCGCTTCACCCATCCGCGCCAGCGCTCGAACTCCGTAGCAGAAGTCGTCGGTGTGTGGTCCTGGGGCGAGGTCGAACTCATCTTCGGTCAGGTGCGATTGGACGCGCCGCGCTGAGCCCGTGTTCTTCCGTGGGAATGGGTCCCCTTTCGGCTTGGCCGTGCGTGATTCCCCGTGTACGGCAGTAATTTTGGTGGACGCCACCGATGTGGTCGGTGGCGGCTGCTAGGTGAGTAGGGGAAGGGACCACTTCGAAACCGGTTTTGCCATGAGTATGGGTACTGGCGCAGAAACCGTGACGGCGCCGTCGAGGTGTTGCTGTCGGATGCTCGCTGCTGGTAGTGACGGCGGGCGTGAGTTGGTGATCTTGTCCGAAAGTTGTTGCCGCACTTGGTTGTTGTGGTTATCAGCTATGTCCGGAGCGATGGCTACGGCGTCGTCGTGGAGGCTGCTGTTGCCACATCGATGGGTGCGGCGTGGCGGACGTATGCGACCGTGCTGCGGCACGGACCACACGCCGTCCGATCGACATCCTCGCTATAGAACCGCCGAAAGGGGCCCACTGCTGCGTCAATTGTGCAGGTGGGCCCGGTCCGCCCGCATCCAGGTCAAACGTTGCTGACGGGCAACAGGCCGCGCTCGCCGAAGACCTTCTTGGCGACCAGGGTTGCGTTGATGGCGCGCGGGATGCCGCAGTAGACGGCGGCGTGCAGGACTGCCTCGGAGATCTCTACCGGGCTCAGCCCGACGTTCAGGGCCGCGTTGACATGCACCTCCAGTTCGATCTCGCAGCCGCCCAGCGCGGTCAGTACGCCCAAGGTGACCAGTTGACGGTCTCGGGGCGGCAACTCCGGCCGAGAGTACATGTCACCGAAGGCCCAAGCCACCACCTGGTGACCCAGTTCGGGTGAAGTGTCGGCAAGGGCGTCGACAACGCGCTGGCCGGCCTCACCGTCGACCTGTTCCAACACCTTCATGCCGTGCTCGTAGCGATCCTGTTTCGTGGTCATCTCAGGTCCTTTCGATCTCGATGGCTTCAATGCTCGCCCGAAAACACCCAACATTCGCCGATCAGGCATTGCTGGATATAGTTACCATGCCCAGGAGGTATGGAGTGGAGCTACGTTTGCTCGGCTATGTGGTTGCGATCGCCGAGGAAGGCAGCATCAGCGGTGCGGCGCGGCGGCTGAATCTGACCCAGCCGACTCTGAGCCGCCAACTCAACAAGCTGGAGCGACGCGTCGGCACCGAGCTGTTCGCTCGGGAAGGGCGCGGTCTGGTGCCGACGGCAGCAGGGGCAGCGCTGGTCCGGCGCGCCACCATCGTGCTGGCCGAGGCAGAGGCGGCGCTGGAGGATGTCCGGCTCGCCGCCGAGGGCCGCAGTGGGCGGCTGACCGTGACTTTCGCCGGATCCGGCATCAACGGCCCGCTCGGCGCGGTGCTCGGCAGGGTGCGCCGCGAACTCCCCCGCGTGGCACTGCGACTGGAGGAGAGCTTCAGCGACACCGAGATGTCAGCTGGGGTGCTCGACGGCCGTTTCGACATCGCCGTCCAGCGCTTGCCGGTCCGGGATGCACGCCTGACCACCCAGGTCTGGTGGCACGAGCCGATGACTCTCTTCCTGCCCGATGGCCATCCTCTGGCTTACGGCAAGGACCCTGCACCCTTGGAAGCGCTCGGGCAGGTCCCGCTGGTGCTGTGGCCACGGGAGGTCTCTCCCCAGTCCTACGACGAGATCCTCGCGCTTTGCGCCAAAGCCGCTGTCGTACCTCGAATCGGCGCTGAAGGCCGTAGCGTCCAGACTATCCTGGGCTTGGTCGCCGCAGGCTTCGGCGGCGCCGTCATGTCGGACTCGCACCGCGCCCTTCGACGCGTCGGAGTCACCGCACGCCCATTGGCCGGCACTCGCACAACCCTGCACCTGGCCTGGCGCGCCGCCGACCGCAGCCCGATCGTGGCGCGCTTTCGCTCCGTACTCTCCGACATACACACCCCTGCAACGGCACGCGAATCCTGAACACCTCTTGGCCCGTATCCAACGGCACCACATCGACCGGCGGCATCACGGTTTCTGCCGCCAGAACCGGGGAAGGGAGCATTTGGAGCCGGTTTTGCCTCGAGTATTTCCTACCGGGAAACACTCAACGACGTCATCGCTGGGTTCGAAGTGGCGTGGGGATTCCGGACAACGTGAAGGCGATCGCGGAGGCCGCGAACGCGACCGAGGTTCGGTTGAACGATTCGCTCCGCGAATATGCCGAATCCGTGGCTTCGTCGTTGACCCAACCAGGGTCCGCAGTCCCCAGGACAAGCCGCGCGTCGAACGCGGTGGTCCTTATGTGCGGTCGAATTTCTTTGCAGGAGAACAGTTTCGGGATCTCGACGATTGCCGGGAACGGGCTGTGCGGTGGTGTCGGGAGACCGCGGGCATGCGCATCCACGGCACCGCGCGACTACGCCCGTCCGAAGTGTTCGGCACCGCAAGGCGCCGAAGCTCAAACCGTTGCCCGATTGGGATTAGACCTGCAGCTGGTCTTCGATGCTCTTCAGGCGGTGCCTCGCCAACGCGAGGTTGGCGCGGTTGCGGTCCAGGGCGAGGTAGAGGAAGAGGCCGTGGGATTGGCGACCGCTCAACGGGCGGATGAGGTGATACTGGCCCGACAGCGAGATCAGGATGTCCTCGATATCTTGCTGGAGTCCCAACTGGGCGAGAGTGCGTTGTTTGGCGCGGACGATTTCGGTATTGCCCGCCGCGGCGATCTCGAGATCGAGCGCTTTGGAGCCGCCAGCCGTGCCGAGGGCCATTCCGCTTTCATAGTCGACGACGGCGGCCCCGAGCGCGCCGTCGATGGCCATCATTTCTTTCAGCGCCGTATCCATATCGGACATGAGTCATTCCTCTACTGTCGTTCGATTCATCGGGGTTGTGTGGGTACACACGTCAGCTATCGGGAGCGTGTAACTTGGCGATGATCTTGCGTGCCGCGGCACTCAGGCGACCCAGGCTCACCGACTGGGCACTGCCCACCACCAACACCAGGGTGCTGGTCAGAGGGAAGACTCCGAAGCACCCGCGATCGGCTTCGAAGAGTACCGATTGCGATCGTCCGTGCGAGGCTAGTGCGGAGAAGTGGTCGCCGATACTGGCCGCCGCCGCAGCGATCACCGATCCCCGCAGCGAGACTTCATCTTCTTCGCCGTCACTGGAATTGCCCGATGCCACTACGAGGCCGTCACGGCTGGCGACGAAGATGTATTGCGCGTCGTCGATCGACTCGCGCGCCTCGGCCAACAATTTCGCGACGGAGTCGGGGTCGCTGAGCCGTATTTCTTTGCGCTGTGCGTGTTGTTGGTTCATATCCGGACCGCCTGCTCGATATGACGTAGGCGTCGGCGAGCCAAGGCCAGATTTCCTCGCGCGCGATCGAGCACGAGGTACAGGAACAGCTTGTCGCGACGATCGGGAACGGCCGATATGCTATCGAGCCGGCCCTCCAGCGGCATAACGATGTGATACTGCGATCCCAGGGTTACGAGAATGTCTTCGATTGAGTCGTCGAGTTGCAGCGCCTCGATTGCGCGCATCTTCGCCTGTACTACCTCTGCGAGTGCTGCACCGGCGATGTCGAGATCGAGTAGCGAATTCCCACCCTGCTTGCCGACAGTCGAACCGGTATCGCGGTCGACGATCGCGACACCTATAGCTCCGTCCACCGACATTCCGTCGCGCAGAGCATCATTGAGATTCACGCTACCTCTACATATGAAAGATGTCCGAACACCGGCCGAAACCAATGCGGACGGTATCATTCGATCTGTGCGACTACAAGTCATTGTCGGGACAATCGCGCGTGCTGAAAGTGATGCACTTTAGCTGTTAACGCTCCGGCCGGATATCTTTTGGCTATTAGTCAGCGGAAGGCAGTCGAGCCGACGCTTCGGAGCGCCTACGACGCGGCCCTGGCACCCCGGCAACATTTGCTGCTCGCGGTGGTGTGTTCGGCCACTCATGTTGGTCTCATTCATGGCGGACAGACCCGCGATGCCAAGGAACTGGGGCGCGCGCAATCGCGTCGCGCCGTGAACCAAACGGTTGTACCACCGCCGTGGAATCGGTGCCGACCAGCCGTTTGCCACCACCCAGGGCGGGAGATGTTGCCCCAGGGGGTGAAAACGATCTCCACCTATGGTGGCTATCCGGGGCGAGCGCCGGCGGCGAAGATTTTCGTCGAGGCTGCGACCAACGAAGCGGCAGACCTCACACAGCGCGCCGATACCCGAACCAGCTTCTCAGGAGTTCACGAATGCCGTCCACCTCTGTTGCGGATGTTCGCGACCGAGCCGATGCCTACCGCGCTACTTTCTCTGCGAGGAGGGCCGCGAACTGGTCGCGGCGGCGGTGAACTACCGTGCACTCGACCCCGACGCACAGGTGGTGGCCGTCCGGTCACCTTGCCGTCCGGAGGCGATGCCGTATCCGCCCGGACTCGAGTTCCTACGCGCGTTGTTCGGTCGCCCATACGCCGGCGCGATCGCGGTGCCGACCGCATGCCGCGCGCAACATGCAGCGAACCGAATTGGCGAGTCTGTGGAACGAGACGGTGCCGCCATCAGCGGTAAATCACCAGGATTCGCTGGATGTGTCGGCGCGAGAGGCTGTCGATACCCGAGTGGTCGTGCCAGGTCGGTCTACCCCGTTGGACTACAATGGGACGGGGTATAGATCGTGTGGCAACGGGGTCGCACTTTCGCCGAAGGGGCCGAAGTCGCGTCGTCGACCAGTTGGCAAGTCGACAATGTTCAAGCGCCGATTCTCGATTCTGACCAACCTGCGCAGATTACCCACAACGCAGGCGAGGCAGTCGTGAATAACCTACGGCCGCCACTGATGCCAGGGTCGACGTTCGGGAAGTATCGCCTGCGCCGGCTGATCGGCTCCGGCGGGATGGGCCGAGTATTCGAGGCACTCGACACCACCAAGGGCCGGGTGGTCGCGGTGAAAGTGCTGCCCGAACAGTTGGCCGACGACCCGGTCTATCGGGCCCGGTTCCGGCGCGAATCCCACATCGCCGCGCTATTGCAGGAGCCCCACGTCATCCCGATTCACGACTACGGCGAGATCGACGGGCTGCTCTACATCGACATGCGGCTCGTGCACGGCGAAAGCCTCCGCTCGGTGGTGCGCAGCCACGGCCCGCTGCCGCCCGAGCAAGCTGTCTCGGTGATCAGCCAGATCGCAGCCGGACTCGACGCCGCACACCACGACGGCCTGATCCATCGTGACGTCAAGCCGGACAACATTCTGCTCACCCACGACGGGTTCGCCTACCTCGCCGACTTCGGCCTGGCCAACACCAACACCGACGAACGCCTGACCCAGACCGGAGCGGCGATCGGCTCGTTCAACTACATGGCACCCGAACGTTTCCAAGCCGGCCCGACCACCCCGGCTGTCGACGTGTATGCCCTGGCGTGCGTGTTGCACGAATGCCTGACCGGCACCCGCCCGTACTCGACCGACGGCGGCGACGCCGCCGTCATGCGGGCCCACATGGTCGAACTTCCACCCCGAACGAGCAGCTACGCACCGGGAATCCCGGTCTCGATCGACGCTGTCATCGCCCGTGGCATGGCGAAATCGGCCGATGACCGCTACGCCAGCGCCGGCGAACTGGCCGCCGCCGCCCACGCCGCACTGGAATCGTCTACCGGTGACGCCGAAGATAATAGTCCCCTCGCCGTATTCCAATACGATCCCACCGTGGCGGCGCATCCCACACCCCGGGCGACCTCCACACCCGGGGCGAGATCCGTCCCGGCGCCCAGGCGCTGGCCACGCCGCCTCGGGATCGCCGCTGCCGTGGCCGTCGTGGCGGCCGGGGCGGTCGGGGCCTGGCCGCTGCTCCACAAGCCCGCGCCACCGGCCCCAGGGGCGGCGAAAACCGAATTCACCGACGACGACGTCACCCTGCTGAAGCTCCTGCAAGATCCGTACAACCGCAGCATCTGCCACCACACGAACCCACAGGCGATTCTGGGGGAGAAAGCCCATCTCACCTGCGACGAGATTCCCGAAATCCGCGTGCCCAGCGGTGAGTTCTACCTGTTTCCCAACGCCGACGCACTAGGCAAGGCCTATCACGGCATAGCGTTGGAGACCAGCAACTGTCCGGGCTATCCACCCGGCCCCGACGGCCCCGCGACGAGGGCCGGCAGGCAGGTCGGGCGGATGGCCTGCTTCACGAATACCACGACGACACCACCGACTGCGGGGGTGATCCAAACCGACGATGCGGCTATGAGCATGGCGGTCTTCTCCTTCACCGAGTCGGTGGGCGGTAGCGCCGCCTCCTACTCCACAGTGCACGACACGGGCGAGGGGAATTCGCATTTCCGGACCATTCCGAGGGACCCGGACGTGCCCGCCCCTACTCAGGCCGACCGCGACCTGATTGCCAAACTGCCCAAGGCCTACGACCCGCGATACTGTCGACGTGAGCCACCCGAGAGCGATGCGACCGCCGTGGTTCTGTGCTTGGGCAACGAGTCCGGTGCGCCGACAGCAACGTTTTTCCAATTCCCCAACCACGCGACCGCGACCCAGTATTTCGATGGTGTCATAAGGAAGTCCGGTGGGCGCGCGTGCGACGGTGCAACGCTTCCCGAGCAACCCTCGATTCGAAATGGCACGACCGTCGGCCGGGTCACCTGCATCACCGATCCCTCGCCGACGCTCGTTGCGTTGGATCAGAGCAGCGACATCGCCATCCGAGCCGAATCCATCGGTCCCGATTCCCCGTCCAACCGTCCCAAGACCGATCAGGGATTATTCGATTGGTTCAAAAAGAACTCGCTGTAGACGCCGCGTCGGCAAACCAGCGTCGACCGACCACACGCCGATAACTCGCGTCATGCGGACTGGCGAAGTCAACTGATCTTCGATGCCGATGCCGATGCCGATGCCGATGCCGATGCCGATGCCGATGCCGATGCGACGTGCGAACCCGGTCGATCCGGGCGGTGGCTGCTGTCCGTTGCGACCTCAGCGACACCAGCACCAGCCGGCTGAGGCGGGGGCCTGTGGCTCTGGCCATGGATCCTTGGGCTTCGGTTGCTCGCAGGACAACCGTATCCGGCCTCGAAGCCGCTGCGCTCGTGTCACAGTGTGGGTTGCCGGGGTAGCGCAGCCCAGTCCGCCCTGATCCGGGGCTGGGCCGTGACCTTCCGAATGAATCGCGCAGGCGGCTCTGTCCTTCCGCGACCTCGAGAACCCCCCCGCCGCCCGGTCGGGAACCGAGTTAGCAGTCGAAGCGAGGGCACCGAAGCATCGGCGGATGCCCGTGGCCTTGCGAGGCGACATCGAACGACGACGCGGAAGCCGCCGGTAGTGCCGGTAGCGGCAGCGACCCCGACACTCCCAAAACGCTGGGGCCGAACAGCATGAGTCCACCGGTAAGAGTCATCGTCAACAGGATGCGGCGCCGGGTAGGCGAGCACATTCGCCAGCCGGGCGGCCGAGGGATCGATTCGTGACTCCCTGACCGCGACGCAGGCCCGGGACGAGAAGACAGAAACTGAAAAACGAGAGGCATCTGCATCACTTCCCTGGCGCGGTATCGATCACGACGTGCACAAGGGCAATCCTCGTCGGTGAACGGATCGCGCAACACCCACCCCAGGGTGAAAACCCGCACCCTCCCTGACCTGGCCGATCGGATTTCGGTCAACAGGGACACTCCTGCGGTGACCGATTCGGTGGTCACTGCGAACCCCGTACGGGCCCGTGGTCCCCGGTAGGGATGTTGACCGGTCAACACGTGAGAGGGCGGCAGCGATCGTCAGCATGCCGAAAGCACGTGAACCGCCGGATATTGCGCCGAAACGAACGGACGAGCACGGCGACCGGAAGTTCAAGTCCCTCTTCGCCCACAGATACACGGAAAGCCACAGATCAGTCGCGGAACCGGCGATGACTCGAAGCCCGCATCGAAGGCGATAGAAAATCGAATGACAACCTATTCGGCGGTACCTAACATCGGGCGCGTGCACCGATAGCCGACGATTACCCCGCCGCCGCCCTCCTGAGCGAGGTGCGGGACCGCGCGTCCCCCTAGGTATGGGCGCCGCTCATGTGTCGGTTGTGCACCTCGCTTCCGCGACCCCAATCCATTTCTGTCGCAGGAGCGCGAACTCTCATGTCCACATCTATTTCTACGACCAGTCGATCCGGGTTGGTGAGTCTTGTCGGCGCCGGACTTTCAGCGGGCACCGGTGGTCTACTCGGCACCCTGCTGCACCGTGCGACCGGTCTTTCGCCGGTATCCGTCGCCGCCTGCCGACTAGCCGTCGGCGGGCTGCTGCTGATCGCCTTGCTGACCGTGACGCGACGGCCATTGCCGCGAAGCACCGCGGCCTGGCAGCGGATCGCTGCGGTCGCGGTCCTCGTCGCGATCATCCAGGCCAGCTATTTCGGTGCGGTCGCGGCATCGTCGGTGAGTCTGGCGACGCTGATCACCCTCGGCATGTCCCCGGTGGTCGTGTCACTGCTGGAACATCTGACCCGCAGGCGGATCCTGGATCGTCGGCGTGCGACGACAATCGGCATCGCGGTATTCGGGGTGATCCTGTTGGTCGGCGCGCCCGCCGACGATACGGCGGTCGGCGCGCTATTCGCCGGTGCGGCAATAGCATTGGTGTCCGCCTGTGCTTTCGCGACCTTGACGCTGATCAGTGCCCGTCCGGTGCCCGGACTCGACGCGATCACGACAGCAGGATTCGCTGTCACCGGTGGCGCCGTGCTGTTGCTGCCGCTCGCCGCGATATCCGGGCTCACCTTCCAGCCGACTCCGCACCGCGTTGTGCTGGTAATCGTGTTCGGGCTGATATCCACCGCAATGCCATACACGCTGTACCTGCGCGGTCTCGCCGATGTCGGTGCGGGCACAGCCGCGGTGCTCGCGCTCCTCGAACCGCTGACCGCCGCGATACTGGCCGCCGCCATGCTAGGTGAACGACTGACACCGTCCGGTCTGGTCGGCGCCGCATTTCTGACCGCCGCACTCGTCCACGCCAGCCTTCAGCCGCAAACCGGCGACAAGCAGTAGCGCCGGGTTCAGCGGTTCGGCACTCGGAGTTCGGAGCTTGACGTTGATCGGTTCCGCCAGAACCTGTTGACTCCTAATGAGAACCTGTTCTAATTCTTGGCATGCGTAGATTTGACGGCCGCCGAGTGTTGGTCACCGGAGCAGGATCGGGTATCGGGCAGGGGATCGCCCTGCGGCTGCTCGATGAGGGGGCGACATTGGTCGCCGCCGATATCGATGCGGACGGTCTGGAAAGCACCGCGGCGAAGGCGGGTGACGCGGCCGAGCGCCTGCGCACCGTGCAGGTGAATATCGCCGATATCGAGTCGGTGCGCACCGGGACGGGCGAGGCGGTCGAATTCCTCGGCGGACTGGATGTGCTGGTGAACGCGGCGGGCATTCTGCGGTCCGCGCGCACCGAGGAGATGCCGCTCGAGGTTTGGAACCAGGTGATCGGGGTCAATCTCACCGGCACCTTCCTGATGACCCAGAGTGCGTTGCCCGCGCTGTTGGAGTCCGGCCACGGCGTCGTGGTGAATCTCTCCTCGACCGCGGCCTTCAGTGCGGCGCCCTATCTGGCGTCGTATGCGGCATCGAAGGGCGGGGTGAACGCCTTCACGCACGCGATCGCACTGGAGTACGCCAAGCAGGGGTTGCGCGCAGTGAATATCGTGCCCGCGGGCATCACCAGTGGGATCACCACCAAATCCATCCTCGATCAGCCGGAGGGCTTCGATCCGACGCTGTTCTCGCGCCTGACCGGCTGGCTCAACGGCGGTGCGCTGGGCACTCCGGAGGATATCGCCGGTGTGGTCGCCATGGTCGCCTCCGATGACGGTCGCTATATGACCGGCAGCGAGATCCGCATCGACGGTGGTGCCCTGATGTAGTCATGGGTCGGGCGACGAGCAGGCGATGCGGAACCGGCGGATTCGGCAGTTGTCGATGGTCGACGGTGCAACCCGCGCCTTCGAGTCCTCGAGCAGTATCGAAAGCCCTGCGCCGCCACCGGATCCGATATCCGCGACCGTCGCACCCGCGCCGATCCCGGCGGCGTCGTCAGCTGAAGTCGGAGGCGTTCGGTCCGGTGGCCAAACCCCGCTCGACGCCCGCGAGGGCCCGCTGAATCGCCTTGTCCCGCGCGGCATCGTCGAGGTCGTCGAGTACGCCATCGATGATCAGCGACGCCATGCCGTGCACGGTTGACCAGGCGGCGTATTCGGCGTCCGGTCGGTCCGCGGGATCGAGGAAGCCGACGTCGACGAGTTCGTCCAGAACGGTGGCCAGCAGATCGAACGCGGGCGATGGCCGCTGGTCGCCGCAGAAGGCGGTGCGAAACAGGCCGGGTTCGCGCAGCGCGAAGCTGATGTAGCCCCGGCCCACCGCGCCGAGCCGAGTGATCGCGTCCGCCTGCGGCGCCAGGCTCGCCATCGTCTCGGCCATTGCGCCGAACAGGGTGTGCTGGGCCTGTTCCTGCGCCGCGTTGAGCAACTCCTCGTGATTGGTGAAGTGCCGATAGGCCGCGGTCGGCGTGACGCCGACATGCCGGGCCACCGCGCGCACGGTCACCGCCTCCGGCCCGCCGGTTTCGGCGAGTTCGGCGGCCGCGCGTACCAGGGCATTGCGCAGGTCGCCGTGGTGGTACGGGCCGCCGCGGCTGGCGCGCTTCGTTGTGGTTTTCGAATCTGTCATCGCATCAATGTTGACACCCGCACACATCGCGTGGCAAGTTAACACTCATAAAGTTTACGCATGACAACATGCCTGATCGGAGACTCGATATGTTCGAAAGACTCGGCAGCTTCGTTGTCCACCGCGCCCGCTGGATCCTGGTCGTCGGCGTGTTCGCCCTCATCGCGGGTGGCGTGGTCGGCGCGACGGCCTTCAGCAAGATGCAGCCCGGTGGCCAGGAGGATCCCAATGCCCAATCCACTACCGCGGTAACCCAATTGGCCGATAAGTTCGGCACCGATACCGACTACGTCTTCCTGGTCGAGGCGAAACAGGGAACCGTCGACAGCACTGCGGTCGCCACCATCGGCCGCGATCTGGCCCGGCGGCTCGCGGCCGACCAGCGCCTGACCAATATCGTCTCGTATTGGGATACCGGATCACCGGCCATGCGCTCAGGAGACGGGACCGCGGCCGTCGTCCTGGCGGGCAATGTCGATAAAAACGCTACCGATAAGGAGAAGTCCGCCGCCTCGATCATCGAGACCTACCGCGCTGATGGCCCGGTCGCGCAGATCAAGGTCGGCGGTGGCACCGCGATCTTCCACTCGATCACCAAGCAGATCGGTAAGGATCTGGGCCTCGCGGAAGCCGTTGCGGTGCCGCTGATTCTGGGGCTGCTGGTGCTGGCCTTCGGCAATGTGGTCGCCGCACTACTCACGCAGGTGGTCGGCGGAATCGCCATCCTCGGCACCTTCACCGAACTCTCGATCTTCGGGTCCGTGACCGATGTGTCGATCTACGCGGTGAATCTGACCACCGGACTCGGACTCGGACTCGCCGTGGATTACGGCCTGCTGATGGTGAGCCGCTTCCGCGAACGCCGTGCGGCCGGAGCCGAACCCGACGCCGCGGTGATCGCGGCCGTATCGACGGCCGGACGCACCATCGCATTCAGTGCGGCCACCGTCGTGGCAGCCCTGTCCGCGCTGGTCATCTTCCCGCAGTACTTCCTGCGGTCCTTCGCCTACGGCGGCATCGGCGTCGTCGCCATCGCCGCCGTTGCCGCGGTGGTCGTCTTGCCCGCGCTGCTTGCGGTGCTCGGTACGCGGGCCGATGCGTGGCGGGTGCCCGGTATCCGCGGAATCCGCGGTGACGCAACGCCGTTCTGGGCCGCAGTGGCCGAATTCGCGATGCGCCGGCCGCTGCTGGCGGGTGTACCGGTGGTGGCGATACTGCTGCTCGCCGCCGCGCCACTAGTGCATGTGCAGTTCGGCACGCCCGACGATCGGGTGCTGCCGACGAGCACCGAGGTGCGCCAGGTCGGTGACGCGATGCGGGACGGTTTCGGCGGCGGCGATGTCAACGCACTGTCGGTGATCACCGAAACCGGTGTTGCCACAGCGCCGCTCGCGGATTACGCGCGCACGCTGTCCCGGGTCGAGCACGTCACCCAGGTCGAATCGAGTGCGGGCACCTTCGTGCGCGGCGAGCTGACGGCGAGCACACCCGCCGATGCCCGGTTCGCCCGACCGGATGCGCAGCGCCTGACCGTGCTTACCGATCTGGACCGCAATTCGTCCGCCGCCCGCGATCTGGTCGATCGGGTGCGTGAGGTACCCGGTCCGGCGGGGGCCAATGCGCTGGTCGGCGGACAGGTCGCCGAATTGCGCGACAGCCTCGCGTCGATCGGTGCGAAGCTCCCGATCGCTATCGGGTGGATCGTGGTCACGACCTTCGTCCTGCTTTTCCTGTTCACCGGCAGCGTCGTGCAGCCGCTGCGGGCACTGCTGTCGAATGTGTTGAGTCTGGCCGCCACGCTCGGGCTGATGGTGTTCATCTTCCAGCAGGGGCATCTGTCCGGACTGATCGGATTCACCCCTGCGCCACTTGATGTTTCGATGTTGCTGCTGCTGTTCTGCATCACCTTCGGACTGTCGATGGACTATGAGGTCTTTGTGATCAGCCGGATCAAGGAACTGCACGATCGCGGTGCGTCCACGAAGGAAGCGGTGATCGAGGGCCTGGCCCGCACCGGACGCCTGGTGACTACTGCGGCGGCCCTGATTTCGATCAGCTTCCTGGCCTTCACCACCAGTGATGTCCGGTTCATCCAGTTCTTCGGACTCGGCGCGGGCCTGGCGATTCTGATCGACGCGACGCTGGTGCGCGGCCTGCTGGTGCCGGTGGCGATGCGCCTGCTCGGCCGGGCGGCCTGGTACGCGCCGAGGCCGTTGCGATTGGCGCACGGGCGGCTCGGTCTGGCCGAAGCCTGAGACGTACATCACGCGGCTCCGCACGGGTAGTGCGGGGTCGCGTTTCGGCTGTCGCACCGTCGTTTTCGCCCGATACGGCGAGGTCGAGCGGAGAAGGTGGCGGAAATCACAGAGCTCGTTATGGTTGCGGTCATGGTGCTGACCGTGGTCCGATTCGGCACTCGGGCGCCCGCATTTCCACAGCTGGTTAATCATGATCTTGACTGGATGTAAGTCCATCTCGGAGGGCTGCGACGGGACGTGGATCACGTTTATTACTCAGTAAACCAACCTGAAGTCTTTTTTATCTCATCCAACTGTCAGCAACACCAATTATCGGGAGACAATCGCTCAGGTCAGAGCGGGATTTATCGGCCATCGAGCGGTCTGTGTTAACAATGCAGCTAACTGCTCGAATAACGTTTGTTATCGGCCGTTGGTTTCGCGATTGTGATCTCGGATCGGGTGCCCGAGGTCGGTTCCGAGGTCTGGCGTGGTCGACCCGAATCGCCGCCAAAAGTTTGCTGGAGGACTGGAAAACGATGTCCCCACATGGGTTTGCTGGGGCGCTGCTTTATACGCTTGACGTTGGCGGGGAGGGTTGCATCGGGATAACGATTGTGTAGAGTTGACGGTAACGCTGGCCGCAGCTGAGCTGGACTCGCTGCGGCCAGCGGAACTCAATTGGGGGACTTCGAAACTCATTCGCAACATGGCGTTGCTACCGGTTACCCGGACCCGTTTCACTCACCGTGTGCTCGGCGTTGTCTGCCAGCGTTGTGCGGAATCCTCCTCAGCGCCACCGAATCCCGATGCCGCCGCGGCTCGGGCGTCCTGTTCGAGTGCCGCCCGGCGACCCACGACGAACACGTAGCCGAGAAACAAAGCCTCCACGACGAATCCGATGCCGACCTTCACCGGCACGGGCAGCGAACTCGGTGTGACGAAGCCCTCGAGCAGCCCGCAGACCAGCAGTACCGCGATCAGACCGAGCGCGACTGTCGCGGTGGCCCGGCCCTGGCGCGCCACTGCCTCCAGTCGGCTCGACCGTCCCGGATCGATCAGCGTCCAGCCCAGCTTCAGTCCCACCCCGCCCGCCACGAAGACCGCCGTCAGCTCGAGCGTGCCGTGCGGCAAGATGAATCCGAAGAACGAGTCGAGCCGACCGGCATCGGCCATCAACCCGCCGGTCACCGCCGTATTGAGCGCGTTGCCGAACAGCAGGTACACCGCGGGCAGGATCAGCACTCCGGTGAACAGCACCATCGCGGTCACCCAGGCGTTATTGGTCCACACCTGCGCCGCGAACGCGTCATGCGGATGTTCGGAATAGTAGGTCTCGAATTGGCCGCCGGGTGCGGTGAGCCAGTCGTTGTGGTCGGAGATACCGAACAGATCGCGCGCCGAACCGGATCCGGCGATCCAGACCGCCAGGCCGGTGGTGACGATAACGAAGACCGCCGCCACCGCGACCCACCACGGCCACGCCCGATACAGCGTCGCGGGGAAGCGGTGCGTGAAGAACCGGCCGACCTGACGCCACGCATCGCCCGTGGTGCCGAGCACCCGGCCGCGTGCCTTGGTCAACAGTGCGCTGAGTCCGGCGATGAGTTCCGGATCCGGACTGTGCGATTGCAGCCGCGCCAACTGCTGTGAGGTGCGCCGGTACAGCGCGACCAGTTCGTCGGCCTCCGCGCCGCTGAGCTTGCGCCGCCCGGCCAGATAGGCCAGCCGATCCCATGCTCCCCGCTGTGCGTAGCTGTACGCGTCCACATCCATTGGTTGCCTCCGATACCGCCGGTCGGAAGAATGCTATCGACATGGCTGAATTCACCACCGGCGAAGCGGTCGCACTCGAATTGCCGATCGCCCGGATCCCGACCAGGGCCACCGCGTTCCTCTTGGACGTGCTGGTGCAATTCGTGCTGGGCAGCATGCTGATGCTCGGACTCGGGGCCGCGCTGCTCTTCTTCGGCGCCGACTCCGCGTGGTACAGCGCGGCGGCGATCACCACGATCGTCGGGACACTGGTCGGTTATCCGGTGACCTGCGAAACCCTCATGCGCGGACGCACCGTCGGCAAGCTCGCGCTCGGGCTACGGGTGGTGCGCGGTGACGGCGGGCCGATCGATTTCCGCCATGCCCTGACTCGCGGTCTGGCGGGTGTCATCGTCGACTTCTGGATGTTGGGGGCATTCGGTGCGGTCGGGGTGCTCACTTCGATGTGCTCGCCGAATGCGCGCCGGGTCGGTGATGTGCTCGCGGGCACGGTTGTGGTGCACGGTCAGCGCCGCGTGCCGTTCCCGCTCCTGGCCGTCGCACCGCCCTGGCTGATCGCCTGGTCCGGACAGTTGGACCTATCCGGCATCACCGAGGATCTCGCACTCGCGGTGCGCCAATACCTGTCTCGCGTCAACACCCTCACCCCCGCCGCCCAGGCGAACCTCGGCCACACCCTGCTCATCGCCGTCTGCGACCGCCTCCAGATCCCGATCCCGCCGGGCTACCCGCCCGTCCAGATCCTCGGCGCGGTCATCGCCGAACGCCAACGCCGCACCCTCGCCCCGATCATCACCCCGATGGTGATGGCAGGTCAGCGCCCGATGCCGATCGCCCGCGCGCGCTGAATCTCATCGAATCCATCCCGGCACCACGGTTATTCGGCTGGGCGATTGTCGTGCTCGCCAAGGTTTGTCCGCGCCGGATCGGGAGATAGCGATCCGGGTTCCGATGATGCCTCGGTCCAGAATCGACGTCGACGCCAAGGCATCATCCCGCCGACCGAGGTAAACGACGTTACATAGTGCCGGACTGTTTGAGCTCGAGGTATTCATCGGCCAAGGCTTCCGGGAGGCGTTGCGGGAATGCCGCGACGACGGCAATGCCCATACGGCGCAGAGATTCCTGGACCAGGGTGCGTTCGGCGATCAAGGATTCAGCGGCGGCGGCCGGGTAGAGCTCGGCCAGGGTGTCGCGTTTGGTGGCGGCCGCCGCGACATCGGGATCAATGACCGAGACGATCAGCACGCGGTGGCGTTGGGCAAGAGTCGGCAGTACCGGCAGCAGATTCTCTTCGACGGCGGCACCGTCCAGACTGGTGAACCAGACCACCAGGCTGCGGCGGCGGGCGCGCTGGATGGCGGCGCGCACCAGGCCCGCACTGTCGGTATCGACCAGTGCGGGGGTGACGCCCGCCATGGCGTGCATGAGTTTCAGTTGCAGGCGGCGGCCGCCGACACCACGGACCTCGGCGCGGACCTGCCGGTCATAAGCGAGCAGGTCTACCGAATCGCCTGCGGCGGCGGCCAATCCACCGAGCAGGAGAGCGGCCTCGATACTCGCGTCCAGACGGGTGCCCGTGCCGACGCGGCCCGCGCTGATGCGGCCGGTATCCAGCACCATCAGCATGTGCCGGTTGCGCTCCGGACGCCAGGTGCGCACCAGCACATCGGTGGCGCGAGCGGTGGCACGCCAGTCGATGGCCCGCACATCGTCACCGGCGACATATTCGCGGAAGGAATCGAATTCGGTACCCTGACCGCGCATATTCGCGACATTGCGGCCCTCGAGATGCTGCAGCCGTTTGACCTTCGAGCGCAGCAGCCGCTCGCTCCGGAATTCGGGCAGCGCACGGACCCGCGCGGGCACAGCGTGGCGGCTCTGCCAGCCGGCCATGCCGAGCAGGCCGAACAATCGCACCGTCACCGGCCCGGCGACTCGATCCCCGCGGTACGTCGGGAGCAGTGTGGTGTGCACGCGCAGACGGGTGTTCGGCGGCAGATCCAGCCGGTGCGTGCGGGTTTCGGCGCGGGCACTACCGGGCCAGTCGTCCCACAGCCGCCCGCGCACGGTCCTGGTTCCGTTGTTCACCACGCCGAGTTGCACCTCGGCGCTGCGCCCGAGCCGGATCACGGTCAACGATTCCCGGGTCAACGTGAGGTCGCGCGCTCGCGCCACCGTGCCGAGATCGAAAAGCACAAGGGCGGCAAGCACACTCGTCATGAGGACGACACCGAGCCACGACGGCATGACGAAGCAGACGAACAGCGCGAGCACCGTCGCCGTCAGGGCGAGCCGACCGGTTACGACCACGAGCTACACCGGAACCGGAACCGAAAGCAGCAGTGACGACATGACACTCTCGGTCGTCACACCGTCCAACTCAGCCTCGGGCCGCAACTGCAGCCGATGCCGAAGTACCACGACCGCAACCATTTTCACATCGTCGGGGGTCACGAATCCGCGGCCGTTGAGCCAGGCGAAGGCGCGCGAGGCCGCCATCAGCGCGGTCGCGCCGCGGGTGGACGCACCGTGTAGCACCGCGGGCGAGTTGCGGGTGGCCCGGCAGATATCCACCGTGTAAGCGAGCACCTCCGGACTGATGGTAACCCGGGTGATCGCCGCCCGCGCCGCGGCGATATGCGCCGGACCGGCGACCGGACGCAGACCGGCCGCGGTCAGATCGCGCGGATCGAAACCGGCCGCATGCCGCTGCAGAATACGGAATTCGTCATCACGGCCGGGCAATTGGATATCGACCTTGAACAGGAAGCGGTCCAGCTGCGCCTCCGGCAGCGGATAGGTGCCCTCCTGCTCGATCGGATTCTGGGTGGCGACCACGACGAACGGATCCGGCAGCGGCCGCGGTTTACCGTCTACCGACACCTGCCGCTCCTCCATCGATTCCAGCAGCGCCGATTGGGTTTTCGGGGGCGTGCGGTTGATTTCGTCGGCGAGCAGCAGATTGGTGAAGACCGGGCCGTGCCGGAAAGTGAATTCGGTGGTGTGTGGATCGTAGATCTGCGAACCGGTCACATCGCCCGGCATCAGATCCGGGGTGAACTGGACCCTGGCGTGCTCGAGATCCAAGGCCGTCGCGAGCGCACGGACCAGCAGCGTCTTCGCCACGCCGGGTACGCCTTCCAGCAGCACATGGCCGCGGCAGAGCAGCGCGAGCACCAGGTACATGATGGCGTTGTCGTTGCCGATCACCGCCTTGCCGATCTCGGCGCGCAGCGCGGCGAATGCGGCGCCCGCCGCCTCGGCGGTCGGGGTGTGGTTGGTGTCCGTGCTGGTCATCCGACCTCCGCCTCTATCCATTCGAGTTGTGTGGCAACGAGTTGCAGGGTGCTCGCATCGGGCACCGGCCCGAACAGCGCGGCCCCGACCATGTCCGGATCGGCCCTGGTGCGCGCGGCGACGGTCGTGACAAGCCGGTCCGGGGTGATATCGGTGCCGACGCCGAGCATCGGGCGGATGCGGCGCAGGGTGGCGGCGCGCAGCCGGGCCGCGATATGTTCGTAGTCCTTCGACCGGCGGTAGAGCGCCGCTTGGCCGGCGAGCAGTTCGTTCGCCGCTACCTCCACCGGTCGCGGTTCACCGACCAGCGCACCGCGACGGCGCGCCCGCCACCACACCAACACCGCCGCGGCGATGAGGAATTGCAGGCCGCCGAAGGCGACCGGTGCGGGCAGTCTGCCGAAGATGGAATCCTTGCCCGCGCCGAAGCCGGAGTCGTCGCGGTTGTCGTCCGGATGGTGCTCGGATGGTTTGGGCGGCGGAATATCCGGCGGTGTCGGCTGGCGCGGCGTGGGCGCGGCGCAGGAATTCAGCACCGCGTACAGCAGTACGACCAGCGCGATGGCGGCGAGCAACGCGGCCCAGAATTTCGGATTGCGCAGCAGATCGGGTAGCGGCGGAAGTTGCCTGCGGGACTTGCTTTTCTCGGCGATCGTCGTTTCGACCGGTTCCGGTGCGGGCGGTGGGGCGCTGCGCGAGTAGCGGTCGGCATATTCGAGGCGGCGGTATTCGTCCTCGGTGGCGCGGCGGCCGCCGTAGACGACCTCATCGAAACTGTGTGCGGCTGGATGCAATTCGCTCGCATCCTCGGCCGACAGCGCGATGGTCGCATCGTCGGCGGTTTCGCGCGCCGTCCGCGAGCGGCGGACCTCCAGCATGCCGCGCTGTTCCAGGCCGCGCAGTACCGCGCGGAACCGCTCGCGTAGCGCGGTATCGAAATCCCGGTGCCGTGCGGCATTTTCGGCGGCGTCGCGGTGGGCGTCGGCGGGGCCGAGTCGTGGCGGGGGCGGGGCCGCGGGCTCGTTCGGTGTGGGTTTGCCGAGGTCTGTCATTTTTCCGTCCCAGGGATCCGGATATCCAGCCCCTCGCGACGGCACCGGCGATCCACATACGACACCACCCGCGTCGCCGACTCGACCACCTCACCGAAGGCGATGATCAACAGTGCGGACGCCGACAGCAGGACGATGACCTGCCAGCGATGGGTGCCGGTGAAATCGGAGAGGTACCACGGAATGCCGAGCAGCGGCACGGCGACGAGGACGACCAGTGCGCGGCACGCGAACCACAATCCGGTTATCGACGACTGCGCACCCTCGACGAGCAGTTTCGAGCGCGTGACCGCACCCGCGTGCGTGGTCCGTTCGACGAAGATCACCGGCACCGCGACGAACCGTCCGGCCCGCAGATAGCCGAGCCAGATCAGCGCGAACGGATACGTGATGATCAGCAGGCCGCCGACGATCAGCACGCCGATGCCGACCAGGGTGAACAGCACGTGGAAGGCCAGCAGTGGTCCGATGACCGCGCTCACGCGGCCCAGTGCCGTGCGCCAGCCGATCGGCGATCCGGCGATCGTCGCGAGTCCGAGCGCGACCGTCATCCCGCGCAACAGGAACCGCAGCAGCCATGCGGCGGCCGCCGTGGCGAGGATGGCCGCCCATGCGGTGCCCGCGTCGGAGCCGTCGGTCAGATGAGAAATTCCGCCGGTGACCGCGACGACGAGCAGTTCGGCGAGGACGAGTCCGAGCGCGGTCGTGCCCGCCAGCACGACGACATTCGCCTGGATCAGCGCGAACGGCTCGTCGAGCAGTTCGCGCAAGCTCAGTGGGCGGATCGGCACCGTCGTTCCAGGGGAGGTTGGTACCGGATCGTTCCCCGCCCCGACGGTACCGGCCGGCTCGGCGGGTAACACGCGGCCGAGTCTAGCCGTCGGCGACCCGGCAGGTGGGCCACGGCATACGGCTGGTGCGTCGGGTCAGCGTTCGAGCAATCGGTCCGTGACTTCCCGGTAGCGCGTCGGATCGACCGGCAGGAGGTCGACAGCGCACCCAGTAGACGCCGTCGCCGACCGAACGGATGTCCGCCCACCGCGGATCATCACTGTGGCGATGGCGTTCGACGGCCGTCCGCCCGCAGCCGAGTCCGCCGCGAGCCCATAGGTCCGGCGTGGTCGGCGCAGGTACCTTGCTGCGGCCGCCGGATATGTCAGTAGGTGGAGCCGCAGCTCTCTCGGGCCGCGGTTGCCGGGAGTTCCTTGCGGTGACGGGATATGTCAGTGCGCGGGCGGCAGTTCTCTCGGGCCGCGGTGGCCGGGGAGTTCGTTGCGGTGGCGGGCCGAGAGTTCGTGGTGTCGTTCGGCTTGCGGTAGCCCGTAGCCCTGTGGGGCGGCGGTCGGCGGGAGGGCCGGGTACCGGGGGTCATGGCTGTAGTCCGCGTCGACGGCGGTGGACGCGACGCGCTGTGCGTGCCACGACTCGGGGGTTCCGGGCGCCTGGTAGCCGGGGTTCGGGGGCTGGGCGATGGCCTGGGCGTGCGAGTCCTGGGAGTCGACGGTCACCTTGCGGGTGCGGCGCAGGGTGAAGGTGATCTCCTCGACCTCTTCGAATGCCTGGCGTGCGGTGCGCAGCGGGTGGGTGGCGGTGTCGATCGCGTTGGCGACGAATGCGGGCACCAGCGGTCGAATGAAGCGTGCCGCGGTATCGGAGAACGGCACCGTGCCGATGAGCGGAAGTTCCAGGCCGCCGCCCTTGGGTGCGGCGGATGCGGCCGAGGCGGTGTGCGGCACCATCGCGCCCGCACCGCTGGCCGGTGCCAGCGCGCCGGCGCTCACGGTGGCCGGAAGGTTGGGTGGCACGGTGTCCTGCTGAGACACGGAACTGTCCTCTCGGTCGCCAGCCGTTGCGGCTGGAAGTTCGCCTCGTCGGCCCGGTTCCGAAATACCGATTTCCAACCCGCCGATGGCGGCGATGATCCGGGTGCGCTGACGCTCCCGATCGATGGCGGTATCGGTCTCGACGGCCAAGCGGGCGGCGGCCAATTGTTGTTCGGTGCGCAGATTTTCGGCCTCGGCCCGCACTTCGGCGCGCTTGACCGCGATGGCGGCATCGGCGCTGCGTTCGGCACGGTCCTGCACGGTGTGGAAGGCAAGTCGCCGATCGAGTGAGGTCTCGCC
Source organism: Nocardia citri (assembly GCF_054065835.1). Taxonomy (NCBI): domain Bacteria; kingdom Bacillati; phylum Actinomycetota; class Actinomycetes; order Mycobacteriales; family Nocardiaceae; genus Nocardia; species Nocardia citri. Next base: position 60,543 of record NZ_JBSUQM010000001.1, on the reverse strand, counting down.
GCGCCACCACCGCAGGATCAGCGGTAGCAACGCGAGCAAGATGAAAATGACGATGGTCAGCACCCGCAGCAGGAATGCGCCCGCCGTAGCGGTGGTGTAGTCGTTCATGGCCAGCCAGCGCGCGCCCAAACCGCGATCAGCGGTGGCGAAGGCGGCGGAGCCGGCCGTGTCGACGGCCTTCTGGTCCTCGGAGATCCGCTGATTCAGTGCGGCCGCCCGATCCTGCGCCGAGGCCAGCTGCTTGCGCGCATCGTCGAGCATCGCGTTGGCGGTCTGCGATTCCGGGCCGCGGCCCGGCACACCGGTGATCCTGGTCTGCGGGCATTCCGGCGTCGGGTTGTATTCACAGCGCGCGATCACCAGCGCGCGGTCGATATCGGCCTGCGCCTCGGTAATCGACCGATCCAATGCGGCGCGATCGGCCTCGGCACGATCGAGTTCGGTCCGCGCGGTGATCACGGCGGGTGCGGAATCGACCGCATGCTGGGCTTTTTCATCGAGCAGCCGATCGATAGTGCCGCCGAACAGCACCGTCGAGGCGAGTTCGGCGACCACTGCCCCGACCGCCACCGCGACGGCGACGCGTCCGGCAAGGCCGCGGCGATCCGGACCATCGGCCGGTCGTGCGGTTGCCGCGGCGCGGGCCACCGCACCGGCCAGTAGTGCGACGACCACCGCGACGAACACGATCGCGAACAGCGGTATGCCATCGGCTGCGCCGAGGGCGAGCGCCGTGACCGCCCCGGCCACCGCTGCGATGAGCAGTACGACGGCGCCACTCACGGCATACCCCGCCCGCTCATGCGGGTAACCGAGTGCTGTCTCCTGCTCGCGCCCGAGACCTCCGCCGAACCAGGTGAACAAGCCGGTGACTGTCATGGGATCCCACATCCTCTACATCCCAAGTCGAGGTGGCCGCGCGCTGGCGACTGCTTGCAGGTCGCTCGAAAATCCTGCCGAAGCTGTCGCAGATTCGTCGTCACAGCGTGACAGGCGCGACAGCGACACACCGAGTACGGAGCCTGGTATGTGGTAAGGCTCACAAATTCCGGTGAAGTGACCGGGCCTATGCGCCCGCTCGCCCTTAATCTGGCATGGATGACCGAATCGGAACGAGCCGACGGACGGGGTGTTGTGAGTGGTTTTCCGAGGCTCGGCAAGGGTTCTGGTGTGTATGGCGGCGGCTCTGTTGGTAGCTGCCCCCGATAGCCGCGCGCAGCCACTCGACGACGATCCAGCCTTGGATCGCATCGTCGCATTGGTGACCGAACGCCTGGATACCGCCGACGCCGTCGCCGCGGCCAAATGGGCGACGGCCGCCCAGAACGGCGGTCGGCCCTCTATCGACGATCCGGAACGTGAAGCCCAGGTATACGACGCGATGACGCGTCTCGGCGCCGACCGCGGGCTGCCCGAAAGCTGGATTCACCAGGTGTTCTACGGACAGATCGAGGCCAATAAGATCGTGCAGCGCGGCCTGGTCACCCGCTGGCGCTTCGATCCGGCCGCGGCGCCGACCACACCGCCCGAGCTGGCGGCGGTGCGCCCGGTGATCGACCGGGTGAATGTGGAAATCATCGACCAACTCGCATTGCGCCGCGTCGAACTCACCGGGCCGAACTGTGCCGTGCGCCTGGCGTCGCCCGTTTTCGGGATGTTCACCTCCGGCCGCGATGCGCTGCATCAGGCGGCGCTGGTCCGGGCAGTCGCCGCGCTGTGCGGTCCCTAGTTCGGTGTGTTGTGACCCGCAATTCCCCGGCACCGCGTGTCTCGCGGCGGAAATGTGTCGTAAACCACTCCGGTGTGATTGCTGGAAATGTGCTGAATCCCACATCGGACAAAAGAGTCCGGACGGTCGGATCGGATCGTGTGCTTGTCACACCCCTGTCGGAAATCTCTCATCCAGCCCGCTGACCAGTTAGCCACCGCGAATCGGGTTTGCGTCGAGGGGAGCGGGGGAAATCCACTGCGATGCAGGTGAGCGCCGGTTCCCGGCTGCGCTGTGCGCTGCTGCGAGGGTCTCGGGTGCCCGTTCTCGCTGGCTGGCACCCGGTGCCAAGGGGATCGATCGGACCGCGTTCGCTGCTTTACACTGGACGGCGCGCACACGTGGAGGACCGCTTGAAGAAGCCCAGCTAGACCTAATTATTAGCACAACCTAAGTTGGTTGGGCTATGGACCTGACTTATCGTTTGCTCTTACGCCGAACACAGAATGTTCGGCACTAGCGCCCGCTGGGGCTCGGCGATCCGGTGCCCAAGCGTAGCGGGCGCACACCCGTGCGGAGGTAAGGAACACGTAAGCGTTCCGTTACCGACGAGCACCCCAACGTCATCGCAGCGGGTGGACAACTGGAGACGTGACTGCACGAAGAGAAGACCATCAGCGCGGCTGGTTTCGCAACGTACGGGCGCAGTCTTGACGGAGGCAATCGACGAAAGGCCCTTTCCCATAGGCCGATTCATCGAGGCCGACTTTCTTGAAGGCAGAGGCATGACGCAACTTCCTGGCCACAGGTCCCCCGGACCCATCGGGCTCTATGACCCGGCGAACGAGCACGACGCCTGCGGTGTCGCATTCGTCGTCGACATGCACGGCCGCCGCAGCCGCGACATCGTCGACAAGGCTATTACGGCTCTGTTGAACCTGGAGCACCGCGGTGCCGCGGGTGCCGAACCCAATAGTGGTGACGGCGCCGGCATCCTGATTCAGATTCCGGACCGGTTCTTCCGTGCCGTGGTCGATTTCGAGTTGCCGCCGGAGGGCTCCTACGCCACCGGTATCGCCTTCCTCCCGCAGGCCCGCCGTGAGGCGACCAAGGCCGCCTACGGCTTGGAGCGCATCGTCGAATCCGAGGGTCTCGCCGTGCTCGGCTGGCGCGAGGTGCCCACCGACGAGTCCACCCTCGGTGCGCTGGCCCGCGACGCCATGCCGACCTTCCGTCAGGTCTTCATCGGCTCGCCGAAGGGTTCGGCCGAACAGCTGTCGGGCATGGATCTGGAACGACGGGCCTACGTCGTGCGCAAGCGCGTCGAGCACGAACTGGGCAAGGCCGGTGCGGGCGAGGGCGCGGTCGGCAAGGAGTCGGTGTACTTCCCGAGCCTGTCCGGTCAGACCTTCGTCTACAAGGGCATGTTCACCACACCACAGCTACGCGCGTTCTACCTGGACCTGCAGGACGGCCGGATGGAGTCCGCGCTCGGTATCGTGCACTCCCGGTTCTCCACCAACACCTTCCCGTCGTGGCCGCTGGCCCATCCGTTCCGCCGGGTCGCGCACAACGGTGAGATCAATACCGTCACCGGTAACGAGAACTGGATGCGCGCCCGCGAGGCGCTGCTGCGCTCGGATGTCTTCGGCATCGACGAGGCGGGCAACAACCGCCTGCAGAAGATCTTCCCGGTCTGTACCCCGGGAGCGAGCGATACCGCGCGCTTCGACGAGGTGCTGGAATTGCTGCACCTCGGCGGCCGCAGCTTGCCCCACGCGGTGCTGATGATGATTCCCGAGGCCTGGGAACGCAACGAGAACATGGACCCGCAGCGGCGCGCGTTCTACCGCTACCACTCGATGCTGATGGAGCCGTGGGACGGCCCGGCATCGGTGTGCTTCTCCGACGGCACCGTGGTCGGCGCCGTTCTCGACCGCAACGGCCTGCGCCCCAGCCGCATCTGGGTCACCGATGACGGTCTGGTCGTCATGGCCTCCGAGGTCGGTGTCCTCGATATCGATCCGGCCAAGGTGATCAAGAAGGTCCGGCTGCAGCCGGGCCGCATGTTCCTGGTCGACACCTCGCAGGGCCGCATCGTCGGCGACGAGGAGCTCAAGAGCCAGCTCGCCGGCGAGCACCCCTATCAGGAGTGGCTCGACGCCGGTGTCACCAAGCTCGCCGATCTGCCCGACCGCCCGCACGTGCACATGTCGCACGATCGCGTGCTGATCCGGCAGCAGATCTTCGGATACACCAATGAAGAGCTGAACCTGCTGATCTCGCCGATGGCCAAGACCGGCGGTGAGGCACTCGGCTCGATGGGTACCGACACCCCGATCGCGGTGCTTTCGGCACGCCCCCGGCTGCTGTTCGACTACTTCTCCCAGCTCTTCGCGCAGGTGACCAACCCGCCGCTGGACGCGATCCGCGAAGAAGTGGTGACCAGCCTGCGCCGGGCGCTCGGTCCGGAGGCCGATCTGCTGCATCCGGGCCCGGAGTCCTGCCACCAGATCACCACTGCGCAGCCGATTCTCGACAACGACGAGCTGGCCAAGCTCATCCATATCAACGACGACGGCTCGCATCCGGAGCTGCGCTCGGTAGTCGTGCACGGCCTGTATCCGGTGCGCAAGGGTGGCGAGGGCCTGCGCAAGGCGCTCGAGGCCATCAACACCCAGGTCTCGGCCGCCATCGAGGGTGGCGCGCGGATCATCGTGCTGTCCGACCGCGAGTCCAACGAGAAGCTGGCGCCGATTCCGTCGCTGCTGCTGACCGCGTCGGTGCACCACCACCTGGTGCGCGAGCGCACCCGCACCATGGTCGGCCTGGTCGTCGCGGCCGGTGACGCGCGCGAGGTGCACCATATGGCCATGCTGGTCGGCTTCGGCGCGGCCGCGATCAACCCGTATATGGCCTTCGAGACCATCGAGGACCTGCTCGAGCGTGGCGGTCTCCAGATGCCGGGTAGCACCGGCGATATGGCCGCCGACTACCGCAAGGCGGTCGCGAACTACAACAAGGCCGCGAGCAAGGGTGTGCTGAAGGTGATGTCCAAGATGGGCATCTCCACCATCGCCTCCTACACCGGCGCGCAGCTGTTCCAGGTCATCGGCCTGTCGCAGGAACTGGTGGACGAATACTTCACCGGCCTGCGTTCGCATCTGGGCGGTATCGGCCTGGACGAGATCGCCGCCGATGTGGCGGCCCGGCACACCGTCGCGTTCCTGGAGAACCGCAACGAACGCGCGCACCGCGAACTCGAGGTGGGCGGCGAGTACCAGTGGCGGCGCGAGGGTGAGTACCACCTGTTCAACCCGGACACCGTCTTCAAGCTGCAGCACGCCACCCGCAGCGGTCAGTACTCGATCTTCAAGGAGTACACCAAGCTGGTCGACGACCAGTCCGAGCGGCTGGCCTCGCTGCGCGGTCTGTTCAAGTTCAAGACCGGTGAGCGCAAGCCGATTTCGATCGATGAGGTCGAGCCCGCAAGTGCCATCGTCAAGCGATTCTCCACCGGTGCGATGAGCTACGGCTCCATCTCGGCCGAGGCGCACGAGACCCTTGCGATCGCTATGAACCGACTCGGTGGTCGCTCGAATTCCGGTGAGGGCGGCGAACATCCGGCCCGCTTCGAGGTCGAGGAGAACGGTGACTGGCGGCGTTCGGCGATCAAGCAGGTCGCCTCGGGTCGCTTCGGTGTCACCGCGCACTACCTGACCAACTGCACCGATATCCAGATCAAGATGGCCCAGGGCGCCAAGCCTGGCGAAGGCGGCCAGCTGCCCGCGCACAAGGTGTACCCGTGGGTCGCCGAGGTGCGGCATTCGACGCCGGGTGTCGGCCTGATCTCGCCGCCGCCGCACCACGACATCTACTCGATCGAGGACCTGGCGCAGCTGATCCACGACCTGAAGAACGCGAACCCGCAGGCGCGGATTCACGTGAAACTAGTCGCGGAGCCCGGTGTCGGCACGGTCGCGGCCGGTGTGTCGAAGGCGCACGCGGACGTGGTGCTGATCTCCGGCCACGACGGTGGTACCGGTGCCTCGCCGCTTACCTCGCTGAAGCACGCGGGCGGTCCCTGGGAGCTCGGCCTGGCCGAAACCCAGCAGACATTGCTGCTCAACGGACTTCGCGATCGCATCGTCGTGCAGGTCGACGGCCAGATGAAGACCGGCCGCGACGTGATGATCGCCGCACTGCTCGGCGCCGAGGAGTTCGGTTTCGCCACCGCACCGCTGGTGGTCTCGGGCTGCATCATGATGCGGGTCTGCCACCTCGACACCTGCCCCGTCGGTGTCGCGACGCAGAACCCGGTGCTGCGCGAACGCTTCACCGGCAAGCCGGAATTCGTCGAGAACTTCATGTTGTTCGTCGCCGAAGAGGTCCGGGAACTGCTGGCGGAATTGGGCTTCCGCACCCTGGACGAGGCCATCGGCCGGGTCGATATGCTCGACACTTCCATGGCCAAGGCGCATTGGAAGGCCAGCAAGCTGGACCTGTCGCCGATCCTCGACGATGTCGAGACGGCCTTCATGCGCCAGGACCGGTACTGCACGAAGACCCAGGACCACGGTCTGGACAAGGCGCTGGATGTACAGCTGATCGCGCAGAGCGCCGATGCGCTCGAGCGCGGCCAGGCGGTGAAGATCGAAACCAAGATCACGAACGTGAACCGCACCGTCGGTACCATGCTCGGTCACGAAGTGACCAAGCTCTATGGTGGCGCGGGCCTGCCCGATGACACCATCGACATCACCTTCACCGGTTCCGCGGGCAACAGCTTCGGCGCCTTCGTACCCGCGGGCATCACCCTGCGCGTACACGGTGACGCGAACGACTATGTGGGCAAGGGTCTTTCCGGCGGCCACATCATCGTGCGCCCGTCGCTGAACGCACCGGCCGACTTCGTCGCCGAGCAGAACATCATCGCGGGCAACGTGATCCTGTTCGGCGCCACCAACGGTCAGGCATTCATCAGCGGTGTGGTCGGCGAGCGGTTCGCCGTGCGCAACTCTGGCGCCACCGCGGTGGTCGAGGGCGTCGGTGACCACGGCTGTGAGTACATGACCGGTGGCCGGGTGGTCATCCTCGGTGAGACCGGCCGCAACTTCGGCGCCGGTATGTCGGGTGGTGTCGCGTTCGTCTACGACCCGAACGGCACCTTCGAGGCCAAGCTCAACCCGGAGCAGGCCGATGCCGTGGAGCAGCTCGCCGGTGACGACTTCACCTGGCTGCACGACATCGTCACCCAGCACCGCGATCAGACGGGTTCGACGGTCGCCGAACGCATTCTGAGCGACTGGTCCCAGCAGGTGAACCACTTCGTGAAGGTTATGCCGCGCGAATACAAGAAGGTTCTGCTCGCGATTTCCGAGGCCGAGAAGAACGGCACGGATGTCGACGAGGCGATTATGGAGGCGGCACGTGGCTGACCAGAAAGTTCTAGAGATGATGTCGACGAGGCGCTGTGACTATTCGGGGGCGGCACGTGGCTGACCAGAAAGTTCTAGAGATGATGTCGACGAGGCGCCGTGACTATTCGGGGGCGGCACGTGGCTGACCAGAAAGTTCTAGAGATGATGTCGACGAGGCGCTGTGACAATTCGGGGGCGGCACGTGGCTGACCAGAAAGTTCTAGAGATGATGTCGACGAGGCGCTGTGACTCTTCGGGGGCGGCACGTGGCTGACCCGCAAGGATTTCTGAAGCACACCAAACGGGAACTGCCGACGCGTCGTCCGGTTCCGCTGCGCCTGCTGGACTGGAAAGAGGTCTACGAGGGGGATTTCTCCCACCAGACCCTGCAGAACCAGGCCAGTCGGTGCATGGACTGCGGTATTCCGTTCTGTCACAACGGCTGTCCGCTGGGCAATCTCATCCCGGAGTGGAACGACCTGGTCCACAAGGGGCAGTGGCGTGAGGGCATCGACCGGCTGCACGCGACCAACAACTTCCCGGAATTCACCGGGCGGCTGTGTCCCGCGCCGTGCGAGGCGTCCTGCGTTCTGGGCATCAACCAGGATCCGGTGACGATCAAGCAGGTCGAGGTCGAGCTCATCGAGAACGCCTTCGACGAGGGCTGGGTGACCCCGGTCTACCCGACCCGCCTCACCGGCAAGAAGGTCGCCGTGGTCGGTTCCGGTCCGGCCGGTCTGGCCGCCGCACAGCAGCTGACCAGGGCCGGGCACACCGTGACCGTTTTCGAGCGCGCCGACCGCATCGGTGGCCTGCTGCGCTACGGCATTCCGGAATTCAAGATGGAGAAGCGCTTCATCGACCGTCGTCTCGCGCAGATGGAGGCCGAGGGCACCATCTTCAAGACCGGGGTGAACGTCGGTGTCGATATCACCGCCGCGCAGCTGCGTGAGCAATTCGACGCGATCGTGCTGGCCGGTGGCGCCACCCTGGCGCGCGACCTGCCGATCCCGGGCCGGGATCTGGACGGCATCCACCAGGCTATGGAATTCCTGCCGTGGGCCAACCGGGTGCAGCTCGGCGACGATGTCACCGACGAGAGCGGTCTGCCGCCGATCCACGCGAAGGACAAGAAGGTCGTCATCATCGGTGGCGGTGACACCGGAGCGGACTGTCTCGGCACTTCGCACCGGCAGGGCGCGGCGAGCATCCACCAGTTCGAGATCATGCCGCGGCCACCGGAGGAGCGCGCCTCCTCCACCCCGTGGCCGACCTACCCGCTCATGTACCGGGTCTCCTCGGCGCACGAGGAGGGCGGCGAACGGGTGTTCTCGGTGAACACCGAGCGTTTCGTCGGCACGGACGGCAAGGTCACCGCGCTCGAGGCGCATGAGGTCAAGATGGTCAACGGGCGCTTCGAGAAGGTCGAGGGCACCGACTTCACCCTCGAGGCTGATCTGGTGCTGCTCGCCATGGGCTTCACCGGACCCGAAAAGCCGGGCCTGCTCGAAGGTCTCGGCGTCGGCTACGACCAGCGCGGCAATGTCCAGCGCGATAGGAACTGGTCTACCAATATCCCCGGCGTCTTCGTCGCCGGTGATATGGGCCGCGGCCAGTCGCTGATCGTCTGGGCCATCGCCGAGGGCCGCGCGGCCGCATCGGCGGTCGACAAGTTCCTCGAGGGCGAGACCGCGCTGCCCGCGCCGATCGCGCCGACGGCTGTCGCGCAACGTTAGAAAACCTCTCTTACCGGAGCGGAGAGGGCGCCTGTGGATTTCGGTCCACAGGCGCCCTTTTTTCGTTCGTCGGCTTCACTACGCATTTGCCGTGCTTAGTTTCGACGTCGGCGCGTCGCACGGAACATCGTGGAGCGGAACCGATTTCGGCGTATGTGGTGAGGGGAACCAGACACGGTAACGAACTCGTATGGCGCTGGTTGTGGTGTTGCCTTATTGTGATCTGCGGCGTGGTGCGTGATCTTGGGATGTGGGTCGCGACGTGCAACTCGTACCGGTGAACCGGTGTGCGCTGGACCGACATCCGCCGAGGTCAGCACGGTTACAACAACTGTCGGTGCTTGCTCTCGCAAGGGGCAATGTTTTGAACTGGAGCAGTATGCGGTTGAAGAAGGTTGCCGCCGCCATCGGTGCGTGCGCGGCTGTTGCATCCGGCGTAGTCCTTGGTAGCGGTTCGGTAACAGCCGATCCGGGCTGCCCGAGCCTCTATGTGGTGGCGATTCCCGGCACCTGGGAGACCGGAAAGGATAAGACGCCGCAGCCCGGCATGCTGTCCGGTGTCACCAATAATCTGCCCCGGTCGGTGGATGTCGATTATGTGACATATGCCGCGACCGCATTCCCGTGGGAAGGCGATGTCTACGGTGCGTCCAAGAAGGAAGCGACCGACACCGCGCGCGGCCTGGCCACCAATATGGTGCAGCGCTGCGGCGACACCAAGATCGCGATCGTCGGTTACAGCCAGGGTGCGGATGCGGCCGGCGATCTCGCCGCCGAGATCGGCACCGGCCTCAGCCCGATTCCTGTGGACCGGATCGCGGGTGTCGGCCTGATCTCCGATCCGCGCCGCTCGCCTACCGACATCCAGGTCGGACCGGTCGCGCCGGGCGCGGGCGCCGGTGGTGCTCGGGTCGGCGGCTTCGGCTGGCTCAGCGATCGCACCCGCACCGTCTGCGCGCTCGACGATCTGTACTGCGCCACCGCCACCGACGATTTCGTAACCCGGTTCGCCGGCTTCCTCGCGCAGACCTCCGAGGCGAATCCGGCCAACCTCTGGCGCTACCAGCTCGAGGCGGGCACCATCGTGAACGACCTGATGAACCTCGGCGGTATCCCGACGCTGCAGTCGCAGCTCACCGACTCCGCCAACCGGCAGCGGGCGAAGGATCTCGAGCGGTTCTACAACTCGCACGCGCATACGCTCTACGGCAGCTACCCGGTGGGCGGTGGCCAGACCGCAATCTCGTGGATGCACAACTGGATCGCGGGCATGGCCTGATTCCAGGTCCCGGACACATAGCGAAGGCCACCTCTCCCGATGGAGGGGTGGCCTTTCGGTTTCCGCTATCCGTACTCAGCCAGCAGAGCCGGTCGGCGGCTGGAACGGTTGGAAGAACTGCGGTCCGGGGCCGGGGAGGCCGTTATCCGGTCCGGGGAACCATGGACCCTGGTTGTCGTCGCCATTACCGAACTGGTGGTGACGATGGTGGTGACCGTCGATTTCGGTGCCTTGCCATGGAGTCGGACCCGATACGGACTGGACAGATGAATCAGGTTCGGCCGCGGAGGCCGTGACGGCGAGTGCGCCGACTGGCACCGCGATCAATGCGGCTGCGACTGCGATTCGGGCTACGTTGCGCCTTGTCCTGGAAAGCAAAACGGGGTTCCTTTCTCTCGGATGGTGAGTCGCCGGTGCGGCGGCTTACCACTAGCGACTGCTTGCAGGTCGCTCGAAATGACCTGCTCCCATGGAAGGCTCCGTCACTGGGACCGTGGTGCGATCAATCTGGCAGTCGACTGTGAATGGCCGAGTCTGGGAAGCAGCGTCAAGGTTGCTGTGAAATATTGCGCGGCAACAGATCCCAGACATGGCCGTTCTCGTTGATGGTCGCGGCGGTCCGGCGGCCGCTGCGGGAGAACAGGATCCGGGTGATCGAGCAGTAGTCGATCGGGAAGGTCAGCGGCCGGGCCAGGCCGAGTACGTCCTGCAGGAGCACATTGATCACCCCGCCATGCGCGAAGACGACCACCGTATCGGCCGGATCAGTGTGCGCGGCAATCGAGGTGACGGCATCGCGCACCCTGGTGATGAAGGCGGGCGCGTCGATCTGTTCGGGCAGATGTCCGGATTTGATCCGCTCGTAGACGGCCGCGAATTCGACCTTGGCATCCTCGATCGGAATGTAGGAGGGCAGATCGCGATCGTATTCGGCCAGATCGTCGATCACATCCATCGGCAGCCCGAGCTTCGCCGCGGTCGGCTCGGCCGTCTCCCGTGCCCGCCGCTGCGGACTGCTCACGATCCGACTGATCCGATGATGCCCCAACGCCGCAGGCACGCGCTCGGCCTGTTCGACCCCGACCGGCGCCAATTCGGGATCGGCTGGTCCATCGCAGGCCCGCGCCCGCACCGGCTGAGCATGACGAACGAGAATCAACTGCACCCAGCCCACTCTGCCCTACCATGGGCGTTCACTCGCACCAGGGGGATATGCGACGTATGGGGGCCATCCTCGAAGCCGTGACCGTCGAACTGTTTCCGCAGTGGCCGCGCCCGCCGCCGGGCGGTTTCGTCGCCGAGGATCTGGACCGCCTGCCCGACCTGCCCGGGTGTCGCCGCAGCCGCACGGGCCGCAGGGTGCTGGGGGCCGAGGTGGCCTCCGAAAGCAGCGCCATCCAGTCCAGAAGCCGAAATGGCCCGTTCGCTATCCGCGAGCCGGGCCGTTTGTCCCGTTTACTGCTGCCTCTTGCGTTGGGTCAGCAGGTAGATGCCGCCGACGATCAGGGTGACGATGACCAGGCAGCAGATGCCGCCGATGATCAGCCCGCTGCTGCTCTTCCTCTTTTTCCTGGCCGCGAATTCCATTGCCGACGTGACGGTGTCGGAGTCGGTCCAGGTGTCCGCACTGGTCCACACCTGCGGGTCCAGCAGAGCGGAATTGGTCAGCAGGTCAAGGTACATATGCATCCCCATGATCGGAGGTATCGGCCTCCTCCCGGGGTCGAATTACCAAGACTATCGGGCTGGTACGCATATGGAACTATTCGCTCCTGGAATATTTCATGATGAGATCCTCGATGGGGGATCGTCAGCGCGGCCTGACCAAGGGGAACGGCAGCGTCTCGCGGATGCTGCGGCCGGTGATCAGCATGACGATGCGGTCGACGCCCATTCCCAATCCGCCGGTCGGCGGCATCGCATGCTCGAGCGCCTGCAGGAAGTCCTCGTCGAGCTCCATCGCCTCCGGATCGCCGTTGGCCGCCAGCATCGATTGTTCGGTGAGCCTGCGGCGCTGTTCGATCGGATCGGTGAGTTCGCTGTAGGCCGTACCCAATTCGACGCCCCAGGCGACCAGATCCCAGCGCTCGGTCACGCCGGGAGTGCTGCGGTGTGTGCGGGTCAGCGGGGAGACCGAGGTGGGGAAGTCGATGTAGAAAGTCGGCTTCTCCGTATGAGATTCGACCAGATACTCATACATTTCCAGGACAACTTGTCCGGCATCCCAGCCGTGCTGATAGGGCACGTCCGCCTTATCGCAAAGTTCGCGCAGTTCCTCGAGTGTGGTCTGCGGGTCGATCGGCGTGCCGAGTGCCTCCGATACCGCGCCGTGCACGGTCTTCACCGCCCACTCCCCGGAGATATCCACCTCGTCGAAGGAGCCGTCCGGCTTGGGCCGCAGCGCCACCATCGAACCATTGGCGGCCTGCGCGGCATTCTGGATGAGCTGGCGGGCCAGCTGCATCATCCGCTCGTAATCGGCATGTGCTTCATAGGCTTCCAGGCTGGTGAATTCCGGGTTGTGGCTGAAGTCCACACCCTCGTTGCGGAAGTTGCGGCCGATTTCGAAGACCTTCTCCATGCCGCCGACGCACAGTCGCTTGAGATATAGCTCGGGCGCGATGCGCAGATACAGGTCCAGATCGTAGGCATTGATATGGGTCAGGAACGGTGTCGCGTTGGCGCCGCCATGCACCTTCTGCAGGATCGGGGTCTCCACCTCGAGATATCCCCAGGCGTTCAACGAATCCCGCAGCGAGCGCACCACCGCGGTGCGCTTGCTCAGCACCTCGCGGACATCGGGATTGATCGCCATATCGACGTAGCGCTGACGCACCCTGGCCTCGGGATCGGATAGACCCTTCCACTTGTCCGGCAGCGGGTGCAGGCATTTGCCGATCATCCGCCAGTCCGCGGCCAACAGTGAGAGTTCGCCGCGGCGGCTGTGTCCGATCTGGCCGCTGACCTCGATGAGGTCACCGAGGTCGAAGAATTCGCCGAATTCGGCGCTGCGTTCGGCACCGACCCGATCGCGGTCGATGACCAGCTGGATATCGCCGGTCCAGTCCCGGACCACCGCGAAGATCACACCGCCGTAATCGCGAATGCGCAGCAGTCGGCCGCAGATTCGCACGGTGGTGCCCCGCGGTGAACGGCGCGCCGCCGCGACGGTATGCGTCGGAGGATAGGCGACCGGATAGGCATCCACGCCCGCGGCCGTGAGCCGGTCGAGTTTGTCCATGCGCACCCGCACCTGCTCCGGGCGGCGCGGACGCTGTTCTACCCCAACGTTGTCCGGCAGATCCGGCGGGCTGCCGTCGGCGCGCAATCCGGTGATGCCCGCGGGAACCGCACTGTGCAGACCGGTGTGGGTGATGGTCTCGGGTGCCTTACCGAAGCGCGGTAGGAAGCCCTCGGCAAGCCCACTCGCGATGGCCACCCGAGGTAGTTGTCTGCGCTCCTCGAACAGGAAGAACCGGGGCACCCAGTGTGGCTGATACTTCACATTCGACCGGTACAGCGCCTCCAGCTGCCACCAGCGCGAAAAGAACAGCAGTACACCGCGCCACAGCCGCAGCACCGGTCCGGCACCGATGCGTCCGCCCTCTTCGAATACCGAGCGGAATACCGCGAAGTTCAGCGAAACCTTGGTGATGCCATGCTGCTCGGAGGTCAGGGCGAGCTGGGAGATCATCAGCTCCATGACACCGTTGGGGCCGTGTGGATCTCGGCGCATCAGCTCGAGTGAGGCACCGGTGCGACCCCACGGCACCAGTGACAGCATGCCGAGCACACGCTCCTGCGGATTCACCGCCTCCACCAGTAGGCAGTCGCCGTCCAGCGGATCGCCGAGGCGGCCGAGCGCCATCGAGAAGCCGCGCTCGGTTTCGGTATCGCGCCAGGCATCCGCGCGGGCGATCACCTGCTGGAATTCCTCGGCCGGGATATCGCGATGGCGGCGGATCCGCACGGTGATCCCGTGCTTGCGCAACCTGTTCGCGGCCTGACGGACCTGCTTCATCTCCGGGCCCGCGAGCGAGAAGGACCTGGTGTCGAGAATTGCCTCATCGCCGAGCCGCAGCACCGAAAGTCCGGCCCGCTGATACGCCGTGGCACCGAGTTCGCTGGCGCCCATGACCGCCGGGGCCCAACCGAATTCATCGGCGAGCCGCAGCCATGCGTCGATCGCCTGCGGCCAGGCCTCGCGAATGCCGATCGGATCACCACTGGCGAGGCACACGCCCAACTCGACGCGATAGGTGAGCGCCGCCTTGCCGCTCGGCGCGAATACCACCGCCTTATCGCGCCGAGTCGCGAAGTAGCCCAGCGAATCCTCGACATCGGCGCGTTCCAGCAGGCCGCGGATGGCGGATTCGTCGGTGCCGGTCATCGCGTTGCCCGCCCGTTGTGAGCGCAACAGGATGATCACCGCGGCCAGCAGGGCGATGGCGCCGAAGAGGCCGAGCAGGAAGTTGACGAACGGGCGCGGATGGCCGTCGAAATGTTCGTTGTCCACCAGCACCGCGGCCGTCACCCGATAGATCGACCACAGCGGCCGTTGTACGCCGCGCGGCAGCGAACCGGGGAACAGTTCCACCAGACCCCAGCCGAGCAGACAGCCGGCCGCGAGGCCGCCGACCAGTACGCCCAGTGCCTTCCAGCCCGCGCCCCGGCGCACCTTGGTGTAGAACTCCCGCCAGGACGCGAGCAGTACGCTGAGCACGGCGATCTGCACCGCCGCCGCCACCAGCGCGTGCATATTGTTCTCGTCGGCGAATTCGAGCACATTCGCCAGGGCGTAGAGCGCGATGTAGCCGACCAGCAGCCACCAGGCGATCCGCTTGCGGCTGGCCGTGGCGCCCGCGAGCAGACCGACCACCAATGCCCACACGAGGCTGGTATCCGGTGCGTCGAAGTAGTACAGGTCGATGTAGCGACGCGGCACATGCGTCAGATATCGCAGTCCGGGCGAGAGACTCCACAGGAAGCAGAGCACAGCGAATACGCCCAGCAGCAGGCCCGCGACATGCGGGACCTCGCGCAGTCGTCCGTGGCCGCGATGCGGAACCGGTGGTGCCGATCTCTCCGAGGGGGGTTCGGTATCGATATGTTGCCCGGCGTGCATGGTTGTCACAACACCAGTGTGTACGGTGCCGCGGTGGTGGTGCTCGAAGGCCACCCGGGCATGTCGGTTATCGGTGTGTCATTCCTACATGTCGCTCGGCTGTGTGGGGGCGGGATTTCCGGTTCGACGGCGACGGAGTAAGGATGTATCCCATGTCCGATGCAGTCGATGTGCCGATCGATGACGAGGTCATTCGACTCGGTCAGTTCCTCAAGCTGGCCAATCTGATCGATTCCGGATCGGAGGCCAAGACCGTGATCGCGGCGGGTCTGGTACGGGTGAACGAGGAGGTGGAACTGCGTCGCGGACGGCAACTGCACGTCGGCGATATTGTGGCCATCGCCGGTCATAAGGCCAGGGTGGCGGCGGCCTAGGCGTTCAGTCTTCGGCACGGACCACGATGCCGTCGTGGTCGCTGTAGAGCATTTCGCCGGGCACGAAGGTGATACCGCCGAATTCGACCGGGACATCGCGCTCGCCAGTGCCGGTCTGGGTGCTCTTGCGGGGGTTGGTGCCCAGCGCCTTGATGCCGATATCGAGCGTGCGCAGGATGGCCGAGTCGCGCACCGCGCCGTTGACGATGACGCCGGACCAGCCGTTGGCCACACCGCGTCCGGCGATGATGTCGCCGACCAGTGCGGTGTGCACGCTGGCACCGCCGTCGACGACGAGCACGCCGCCGTCGCCCGGCTCGCTGAGCGTCTGTTTGACCAGTAGGTTGTCCTGGAAGCAACGGATCGTGGTGATCCGGCCGGCGAACGTCGTATGTGCGCCGAACTGGATGAACTGCGTATCGCAGCTACGGATTTCGGGGCCGATCTCGTCGGCGAGGTCCGCGGTGCCAATGGTGTTCTGCGATTCGGTCACGGGTGTCAGCTTAGAGTTCGAGCCGCAACGCACTCCGAACAGACCATCCGGTCTGCCCGTTCCGTGGATTCGACACCGCTAGCGGTGTCCGTAGTGCATCTCGTATTTGATCCGCTCGGTTTCGCGCATCTTGTTGTGGTCGATCCAGCCTTGATCGATGCCGTGCTGGGCCAGCCGGAACCGACGCCAGACGTAACTCAGCGACACCGTGAACAGGATCAACGGCGCGATCATCATGACGATCATGCCGATCTTCAGCCCCATCGGGCCGGGGAACAGCAACCACAGCGCGAAGAACGGGATGAACGGTACGAGGAAGCGGACGAGATAGCGTTCCATGGCCCCATGTCCGACAAGGTCGTGGATAACCCACTCGTGCAGCTCCTCGGGGAGCTCGCGGCCGAGATCGTAGGCGATCCGCTGGCCTAACGTGGGGCGCTTCATATGTTCAGGCTATGCCCGTGAGATGCGTCACCGCCAGGTTCGGCGAATATTCGGCAGGCGAAATCAGGCGCGACCGTGGCGCCGTTCATAGGCCAGCCGCTCGGTTTCCGCACGCTTGCTGGACGCTGAGTCGGCCAGTGCCGGATCGAGGCCGTGCTTGACCAGACGCGCCCGGCGATACACGTACATCAGTGCCGCGGTGAAGTAGATCAGCGGCAGATACAGCAGCGCCATCATCGCCAGTCCCATCCATTTCGGTCCGGGTACCAGCAGGAACAGGCTCAGTACCGGGATCATCGGGATGAGCGAGCGCATCAGATAGCGCCGTGCCGCGCCGGGGCCGGTGAGATCCTCGAGCACCCACGCCGACATCGATTCCGGCAGCGTGCGCCCGCAGATGTAGGCGATGCGCTGCGGGAATGTCGGTGTCGTTCGGTCAGCCATAGTGCCCAGCATTCTCCGGCCGGACCGGCCCGGACAAGTTCGCTGATCGGTGGCTAGCCGTGTCGGCTGACATGGAATTCGGCGATCTGGGTGGTCAGGTTGTGCGTGGAGTGTTTGACCGCGATCTTCACGAACGGCTCGATGGTCTTGCCGAGCACCTTGCCCGCGATTCCGCCCGGCACGCGGTAGTCGACGATCGCGTCGACCGTGCAGCTATCGGCGCCCTTGGCATGGAACAGGAAGGTCGATTCGATCTCGAAACCCTTGATGGATTTCACCGCGATCGCGAAGTTCGCCTCCCACCGCACGACCTGCAGGCGCGAATGCAGCGCTGCGGGACCGAGTTTGATGGTGCCGCCGAAGGTTGCGCCGACGCCTTCGACCTGTTCGGTGATCGGCGTGAAGTCCTGGACCTCGGTGATGAAACGCGACAGATTCCGGTAGTCGTTGACATAGGCGAAGGCTGTTTCGGCCGATGCTACGCAGTCTTCGACGATCTTCACCTCGGTCATGGCACAACTGTAAAGGGTTGTTGACAGCCCCGCAGCAGGCGTTTGCGAGCGTCAGGCGGTAACCGCCAGGGTCGCCGCCAGTCCGAACGCCACCGCCATTACCGCCGCCTCGATAACCGCCCGTCGCAGCGAGGATTCGGCAGGCATTCGATGCCCCATCGCCTGCCGTACCCAGGACCGTCGCCACCACCAGCCCAGTGCCAGCAAGCTAACCAGCACAAGGGTTTTCGCCAGCAGAATGCGGCCGTAGCCGGTCGTCACGAACGGTGCGATCCCGCCGACCCGCACCAACCCGTTGACGAGGCCGGTGACCGTGACGATGCCGACCAGCGGCAGCGCCGCGGCCGAATACCGCGGCAGTGTCACCGCCCACTCACCTCGGGTGCGCACCACCAGCGCCAGCGCGACCAACAGGCCGAACCAGGATGCCGCCGCCAGTGCGTGCACCGCGGCCAGCACCGAGCCGAATGGCTGCTGCGACATATGCCCGGTGATCGGTCGCAACGCGAACGCCACGGCGGTGAAGACCAGCACCAGATCGGCCGATGCGGTCTCGGGTCGCCGGAACGCCATGGCCCCATAGCAGGCGACCGCACCGCTGCCGATCAGCACCGCGATACCGACCTGACCGCCGCTGATCTCGATCAGGAAATCACCGAACTGCTTACCGCTGAGCTTGCCGACCGGCACCCCGACCACGGCGGCCGCCTCGAAGACCAGCACCGTGAACTCGGTGACACACCAGATCCCCGCCACTACCGCGAGCACCCGCCACGGCGGCCGCAGCCGATCGTGCAGCCGGGGCAGTGCGGCCAGTCCGAGCACGGTCGCCCCGGTGCAGTCCGCGAGCACCCGAACCACGCTCTCGGTCTGCGCCGGGGATGGGACCGCCAGGATCAGCGCGAGCGCCACCCCGAGTAGTCCGGCCGGGACGACCAGCAGCAACGCTTGCGCATTTCCACTGGTCGCCCGTTGCGCCTTGTTCACTCGTGTGCTCTTCTCACCGCGGCGATTTGCGGCTCCTGCCGCCGAACAGGGCGAATGCCAGACCACCGCCGAACAGTACGACGGCGCCGATGATGAAGACCCACAGCGGGATACCGCCGGAATCGTCACTATCGCCGGAGTTGTGCTGGCTGTCGGCCTTCGGGCCCGGGGTTCCGTTGCCCGCCTTGGTCAGCGTGAAGCTCCGCTCGCCCTTGACCGGATGACCGTCGGCGGAGGTGACTCGGTACCCGATTTTGTAGACGCCGGTCGGGCCGAGTTCGCCGACCGCGACGCTGACCGTCGGACCGTCCACCTTCGGATCGCCCTTGGACCACAGATTCCCGTCCGGTCCCACCACGGTGAGTGCCGGAAAGCTCTCCTGCAGTGGCTCGTTGAAGGTGATGCTCACCCGCTCCGGACCGGTTTCGACGCTCGCGCCGTCGGCGGGCACGCTGCTGACCGGCGTCGAATGTGCCGACGCCGGGCCGGCCGCGAGCGCGCCCATGCTCAGCAAGAGCAGGCCCGCGACCAGCCCGGCGACCATGCGACGCATCGCGGTGTCATTCATGCCCGGCGTCCGCGGAGCACATTGCCGAGACCGAGCGCGACGCCGAGCAGGCCGAGCGCGAGGCCGATGCCGCCGAGCCAGCGTGCGGTGTTGTCGGTGTCCTCGGACTTCTCCTGGGCGGCGGCCGAACTGCCGACGTGGTGACCGTCATGGCTACCGCCGGTGGCCGCCGCGAGGGTGAGCGTGGGTGCCGGGTGCTCGGGTTCGGAACCGTCGGCGCTCATGGGCTGATCCCATGTGACGACCTTGCCGTCGCTGTAGGTCTGGGCGGCCGGGAAGCTGATCTGGTCCTGGGTCGGCAGCGGGCCGACCGAGAGGACGAAACGCTGGAACTGGCCGGGCCGGACGCCGGGCGTGCCGGGATCGGCGGTCCAGGTGACCGAGGTGGCCTCGGCCTTGTCATTGTGGTCGACCTTGGAGCTCCAACCCGGAATGGGTTCGGTGCGCGCGCTCTTGAGGTTGGGCAGGGCGACAGTGAGCGCCGTGGTGTTCGCGGTCTCCGATTCGGTCGGGACTTTGAAGGTGATCACCGAGTAATCGCCCTGGGTCGCGCCGGGTGCGTCGGCGGTGACGTGTGCGGAGGCGGTGCCGCCCGCGAGGAGAACGAAGCCAGCGGCGGCCACCGCCGTACAGGCGCGCGTGATCTGCGTACGCATGGGTGAAGTGCTTTCTGTCCGAAGGGGTTTGGAGTGTGGCGGGTCAGGCCGACACCGGTGGCGCGCGCGGACCGATCGCACCGTTCGGATGAAAGCGGGAGGGCCGGAGGATGGGATCGGACCAGCGGACCGGGCGGGTGAGCGCGAGCGGCGGTACGGTGGCGGAAACCGCGCGAATGACGCTGGAGGCCATCGCATACAGCCGCTCGGCCAACAGGATCAGTGCGGCGCAGCCGAGTGTTGCGATCAAGTGCGCCGACAGCATCCAGCCGGTGGGCAGATATGGGTCGAGTTCTGGTGCGCCGGCGGCGGTATGGGTGTGGGTGTGGTCGATCAGTCCGGATAACACGGCATGTCCGGCGAGTTGCCCGAGCGCGAGCGGACCGAGGAGGACCCAACGGCCGATGCCGCCCGGACGCAACCACCCTGCGGCCCAACCCGTCAACGCCGAAACAACAAGCAGCAGTGCGGCTTCGGCCGATTCCGGAAGTCCACCGCCGGCCGCACCGTGCGCGGCGATGGCGAGTGCACCGACCATGCCGCCGACCAGACAGCCACGCGGGCTGTCGGAGAGCTGGCCGGGTGACATCGGATCGATCAGTTGACGCCGAGGCGCGCCAAAACGTCCGCCTCGATACCGGACAGCTCGCTCGAGATCGACGCGTGGACGGCGCGGCGACGCGGGGCGGGCATCTGCTCCGCGGTCCGAATCGCGGCGGTCAGATTGCCGAGCCGATCCTGGGTGGCCGCGACGAATTTCTGTGTCTCACCCTGTCCGGCCTTATCACCGGACTGCGTGCCGATCTTGTCGAGGGCGGCTTCGGTATTGGTGATCCGCGCCTGCAATCGACCGCCGTGACCGCTGAAATCACCCAGTTGTTCGACACCGATGCCGAGCTGATGCGCCCGACGGGTATCAATCTGGCCGCGGATGAAGGTCGCGGCACGGTAGGCCAGCGGTGCGAGTACGGGGACCAGCACGCGGGCGACACCGAGATACTTGCGGACCTGGCTCGCGGTGAACGGATCCCGCTCGGCCTTGGCGGCCACCTTGAGTGCGGCCTTCTCCTCGGCCTGCAATGTGGCGATCTGCGCGTCGGCGACCTTGCGTTGGGTGCGGGCCTCCGCGCGGCGGGCCTTGCGGTCGTTCCTGGCGCCGAGCTTCGCCTCCATGGCTGCCTTGTGTCTCAGGGCCTTCGCCTCGGCCCTGCGGCTCGGCCGCCGATTGCGCTTCGTGAACAACCCCATCGAGGCCCTCCGTCATGCTGGTTTCGCCATGGGCAGTACGACGTCGGGGGATGTTGGTCCGCCCAAGCCACACGTATCGTCAGTACCCTATCGGGTCCATGGTCGCAGCTGCGAGTGGGTGAGTGCGCGACTCGAGCCGGGTATCGGGTCGTGTCATGCGGTTCACAGAGTTGTCAGGGGTCTGGACCATACTGCATACGTGTATTCGGGCAGCGGTGACCGCGACGGTCGCAATCACGAAGGCGGAGCCGCCGAGCGGCAGGCCGAGGTCCATACTGCGCCGACGTCCGTCGAGCCCGCGCCGATATCCGCCGAGTCGGCCGCATTCGTCGATGCCAGGGCATTGATCGGCTGTCGGCACCGATTGCATTTGAATGCGGCGTATCCGGACCTGCTGACCGGGGTGATCGAGGACGCCGGGGTCCGTCAGCGCCGGGAGGCCGCGACCGCGCACCGCAGCCGAGTGCGCGAGGCACTGATCGCCGCGGATCCGGACAACTGGATGGTGATCGATCCGACATTGCGCGCGAGAGAGCGGGCCGCGGCCACGATGCGCGCGTGTGCCGAAGGCGCACAACATATCTGGGGCGGACTGCTGCCGCAGGAAGCCGATACCGGTCGGCGCGGTGGCTCGGAGATCCTGTTGCGTGACCGTGATCGCGGCGGCTACATCCCGGTCATCGTGGTCAACCACAAGGTCACCGACCCACGTCAGCCCGAACCGGCCGATTTCCACCCGTCCACCTCGGATCCGTATCACTGGGATCCGCAACCGGATCCGCATCGCAAACTGCGCCAGCAGCCCCGCGACCAACAGCGGCTCGCCCATCTGTACCGCATGCTGCAGCGGCACGGGCTGGCCAGTCCGGCGCTGGTCGGCGGCGTTATCGGCTATAACTTCGACCGCATTCTGGTACACGATCTCGGCCCGCTGCTCGCCGATTACGACCGGCGCTATGCCGATCGAATCGCGGTGGTGCGCGGGGATTTGCCGACGGTTCCGTCGAAGGTGCCCGAATGCCGCCAGTGCCCGTGGTGGACGCGCACAGCGCCCGCCGACGAGGCGCGGGTCGCCGGACGCAGCTGCGAGGGCTGGCTGACCGAACATCGGGACGTGAGCCTGGTCGCGCCCGGTTCCCGCGCGGAGGTGCTGCGCGGGCACGGCGTCGAGACCATCGACGATCTGGCCGCCTGGGTCGGCGACGATCCGGAGGACTGGCAGCACGGACCATTCGACGAGGCCGTGGTGACCGCCCGTGCCTGGCTTGCGGGGGCCCCGCTCGTGCGCCGAGTCGAGCGGGTCCGGGTGCGTCGTGCCGACGTCGAGGTGGATGTCGATCTGGAGAGTTTCCAGGAGTACGGCGCGTATCTGTGGGGCACGCTGCTCGACGGTGTGTACCGCCCGTTCGTCACCTGGGATCCGCTGCCCACCGAGGATGAGGGCCGCTCCTTCGGCGAATTCTGGACCTGGTTGATGACGGTGCGCTCCGATGCCGTCGCGGCAGGGAAGACCTTTGCCGCCTACTGCTATTCGCGTACCGCCGAGGACAAGTGGCTCTATGAGTCGGCGCGCCGGTTCGCGGGGCGGCCCGGGGTGCCGACGGTCGAGCAGGTGCGCGCGTTCGTCGACGGACCGCAGTGGGTGGATATGTTCCAGGCCGTCTCCGATCAGTTCATCTGCCCGAATGGCAAGGGGCTCAAGAAGATCGCGCCGGTGGCCGGTTTCTCCTGGCGCGATCCCGAGGCGGGCGGTGAGGCGTCGATGAGCTGGTATCGGTTGGCCGTCGGCTACGAGGGCGAACCCGATCAGGGGCAGCGCACCCGCCTGCTGGAGTACAACGAGGACGATGTGCGGGCCACCATGGTGCTGCGCGAGTGGATGCATCCGCGGCCCGCGCGGGCGGATGATCCGCACCGTGCCGACATCGAAGTGCCCGGACTCGCCGACTTCGGGCAGATGTCTGCCGATGTCGGATAGGTGCAGCGGTACCATCGCGACGTGACAGAGCACGTCGAACAACTCGAGTTCCAGGCAGAAACCCATCAGCTGCTCGAGCTGATGATCCATTCGGTCTACTCCAACAAGGACACGTTCCTGCGGGAGCTGATCTCGAACGCTTCCGACGCGCTGGACAAGTTGCGGCTGGAGTCCTTCCGCGATAAGGATCTGCACGTCGATACCGCCGATCTGCATATCGAGCTGGAGGTCGACAAGGACAATCGGATCCTGACGGTCAGGGATAACGGCATCGGCATGTCCCGCGCCGAGGTGGTCGATCTGATCGGCACCCTGGCCAAATCCGGCACCGCGGAGCTGCGCAAGAAGCTGAACGAGGCCAAATCCGAGGCGGCCGCCGAGGAGCTGATCGGTCAGTTCGGCATCGGCTTCTATTCGACCTTCATGGTCGCCGACAAGGTCACACTGACCACCCGCAAGGCGGGGGAGACCGAGGGCACCCGCTGGGAGTCGGCCGCGGGCAGCTCTACCTACACCATCGAAACTCTCGACGAGGCCCCGCAGGGCACCGCCGTTTCGCTGCATCTCATGACCCCGGACGAGGACGACCACCTCTTCGACTACACCCTGGAGTGGAAGCTCCGCGAGATCGTCAAGAAATATTCGGACTTCATCGCCTGGCCGATCCGCATGCAGGTCGAGCGGACCGTCACCGAGGGTGAGGGCGAGGACAAGACCGAGAAGACGATTCTCGAGGAGCAGACCCTCAACTCCATGAAGGCGTTGTGGACCCGCCCCAGGAGCGAGGTCAGCGACGAGGAGTACAAGGAGTTCTACAAGCACGTCAGCCACGGCTGGGACGATCCGCTGGAGATCATCCCGATGAAGGCCGAGGGCACCTTCGAATATCAGGCGCTGCTGTTCGTTCCCTCGCACGCACCGTTCGACCTGTTCACCCGCGAGCACAAGCGCGGTGTGCAGCTGTACGTCAAGCGCGTGTTCATCATGGACAACTGTGAAGAGCTGATGCCGGAGTACCTGCGCTTCGTCAAGGGTGTGGTGGACGCGCAGGATCTGTCGCTCAATGTCTCGCGCGAGATCCTGCAGCAGGACCGGCAGATCCAGATGATTCGCAAGCGCCTGGTGAAGAAGGTGCTCTCGACGGTCAAGGAACTGCAGGGCGCCGAGGACCAGGAGAAGTACCAGAGCTTCTGGAAGGAGTTCGGGCGCGTCCTCAAGGAGGGCCTGCTCTCGGACTTCGACAACCGCGAGACGCTGCTGCAGGTTTCCTCGTTCGCCTCGACCAACTCCGAGCAGGAGTTGACCTCCCTCGCCGCCTACGTCGAGCGGATGAAGGACGGCCAGGACGCCATCTACTACATGACCGGCGAGACCCGTCAGCAGGTCGAAAGCTCTCCGCATATGGAAGCCTTCAAGGCCAAAGGTCGCGAGGTGCTGATCCTGACCGACCCGGTCGACGAGATGTGGGTCGGCTCGGTCACCGAATTCGACGGTAAGCCGTTGCAGTCCATCGCCAAGGGCGAGGTGGATCTGGAGACCGAGGAGGAGAAGAAGGCCACCGAATCGCTGCGCGAACAGCAGGACAAGGACTTCGCCGAAGTGCTCGGCTGGCTCGGCAAGACCCTGGACAGCGTCAAGGAGGTGCGCCTGACCAACCGGCTCACCACCTCGCCCGCCTGCCTTGTCGGCGATGTCTTCGACTTCACCCCGATGCTGGAGCGCATGTACCGCGCCTCCGGTCAGTTGGTGCCCGAGTCCAAGCGGATCCTCGAGCTCAACCCGACCCACCCGCTGGTCACCGGTCTGCGCGACGCCTACGACACGCGCCGAGACGACGCTGACGCGGGTAAGGTTCCCGAACTGAACGAGACCGCCGAATTGCTCTACGGCACAGCGGTTCTCGCCGAGGGCGGCGAACTGAAGGATCCGGCCCGCTTCGCCCAGATCCTCACCGAGCGGCTGACCCGCACGCTCTGAAGGTCGACCTGCCAAGAATTGGGGACACATAACCAGTGAGCGGCTCACATAGGTGCCAACCTGTGTGAGCCGCTCACCAGGTCTGCGACGACCCGCAAGGTTGTCGGACAAGACAACTGATTTCCGTGGCATATCGATAACTCATCGGGGCGGGCTGAGCCGTGCACCGATTCACCGCTGGGCGCCGACGCGACTATCGTGGCACTTGATCTGGCTTGAATATGCGGGGAGGCGGGCTAGCTAACGTGCCGAATGCGAACGGGCCGGTCATTCGGGCCGCACGTGCCGATGACTACGACGCCATCGTCATTGTCATCGATGAATGGTGGGGGCGGTCGGTGTTACCGCACCTGCCCAGGTTGTTCCTCGATCATTTCCATCGGACCAGCCTGGTCGCCGAGTTGCCCGGCGCCGGGTGGCGGGAACCGACCGAATGGCTGGCCGGATTCCTGATCGGCTTCCTCTCGCCGTCGGAATCCGATGAGGCCTACATCCACTTTGTCGGCGTCGATCCGCAGTCCCGCAAGACCGGTCTGGCGCGTGAGCTCTACGAGCGGTTCTTCGCGATAGCCAGGGCAAATAATCGCCATGTTGTGAAGGCGATCACCTCGCCGGGCAATGATGCGTCGATCGGCTTCCACCGGCATCTCGGTTTCACGGTCACCGGACCGGTGCGTAACTACAACGGACCGGGCCATCACATGGTCACCTTCGAACGCACGATCTGATCCGCTCGGCGCGCAGCGAGATCGGCCGGAGTTGGTAGGTTCGGTGGGTATTGCCCGGTTAGCCTTGGACGGTCGAAAGGATCGTCAGCTGATGTCTGGTAACCCGCTTGCCGTCGCCGAACCGTGGGATCTCGTCGCCGACGGATATGCCGAATTCGGACCCGCGATCATGGCGCCCTTCTCCGCATGTGCACTCGAGCTCGCCGGGCTTTCGGCGCAATCACAGGTGGTCGATATCGCCGCCGGGCCCGGCACGCTCAGCCTGCCCGCCGCCGAGCGGGTGGCGCGGGTATCGGCCATCGACTTCTCGGAGCCGATGATCCAGCGACTCACCGAGGACGCGCGGGCCGCCGGATTGACCAATATCGAAACGTGCGTGGGGGACGGGCGGGCGCTGCCGTTCGACGACGAGAGCTTCGATGCCGGTTTCTCGATGTTCGGGTTGATGTTCTTCCCGGATCGGGCCAAGGGTTTCGCCGAACTATTCCGGGTATTGCGTCCAGGTGCCACCGCCGTGGTGTCGAGTTGGGCGCCGGTGGCCGAATCGCCACTCATGCGAATGATGTTCGGCGCGTTCGCGGCCGCCGATCCGTCTATTCAGGAACCCGAGCCCAACTTCCTCAGCCTGGAAAATCCCGAGGTCTTCGCGACCGAGATGCGCACCGCCGGCTTCGCCGGGGTGAGCATCCAACGCCACACCAGCACAGTGAGTTTCGCCGACTCCGACGAGATGTGGGAGACCATGCTGCGCAGCAGCGTCCCCCTGCTGCTCATGCGCCGCACCGTCGGTGAGCAGATGTGGGCCGAACGCGTGGCCCTGATGCGCGCCTACCTCGCGGCCAACTACCGCCCGAACAAGCCCCTGTCCACCACGGCATACCTCGGCATCGGCCTCAAGCCGACCCCTAGAGCCCAGCAGAACAACTGATTTCCTCAGTACATCGGTACTTCATCGGGTACGCCCAAGAGCCGAATGGGTGCCCGACCGCCGACCCTGCCACCAATGATCGTGGCACCCAACTGCTACGGCCTGAATATCCGGGGAGGCAGACGAGCGCTAGCTCCTCAGCGGGGAGCCATGCGCAGGGCACCGTCCATGCGGATGGTCTCGCCGTTGAGGTAGTCGTGCTCGACGATGTACTGCGACAGCTTCGCGTACTCGTCCGGGCGGCCCAGGCGTGACGGGAACGGTACACCGGCCTCGAGGCCCTTGCGATACTCCTCGGTGACACCGGCGAGCATCGGGGTGTCGATGATGCCGGGGGCGATGGTGTTCACGCGGATGCCGAACTGGGCCAGGTCACGCGCGGCCGGGACGGTCATGCCGTGCACGCCACCCTTGGAGGCCGAGTACGCGATCTGGCCGATCTGGCCCTCGAATGCGGCGACCGAGGCGGTGTTGATGATGACCCCGCGCTGACCGTATTCGTCGACAGTGTCGGTCTTGGCGATCGCTTCGGCGGCCAGGCGCATGACATTGAAGGTGCCGAGCAGGTTGACGGTGATGACGGTGCGGAACAGCTCGAGATCGTGCGGGCCGTTTTTGGACAGGATGCGGCCGGCCCAGCCGACACCGGCGCAGTTGACCACGATGCGCAGCGGCGCACCTGATTCGACGACCTGCGCGACCGCGGCGGAAACCTCGTCGTTGCTGGTGACGTCGGCGGGGATGAGGGTGACGCCGTCGGGCACATTGTCCCCGGCGCGCTCGATGGATTGGGGTACGTCGAGTCCGAAGACGGTTGCGCCCAGATCGGCGAAACGCTTGGCAGTGGCGGCGCCGAGGCCGGATGCGCCTCCGGTGATAATGGCGGCGGAACCCGAAATCTCCACGATGGTCCTCTCGTTCGTGACAGCCAGTTGGCCTTTCGTCAATTGCACCCTAACCGGTTTCAGGTGAGAGGCATATCACGGCTCCCTCGACTCGATACCCGCTTCGCGCAGCCCTCACGGATAAACAGAAATTATTTGCGAACGTATATGTTCACAGCTGGTATCGTCACGGGGTATGCAGCGTCGCGAAGCGGTTCGATCGAGGGTCGTCGGGTGATGGGCGGGCACCTGTTCTCCGCCGCGTCCGTGGCCGGGCGCCGGATTCTGATCACCGGCGCGGCACGCGGAATCGGTGCGGCGCTGGCCCGGCAGTTACACGCCAAAGGGGCAAAAGTAGCGCTCACCGACCGGCGTAGCCGGTGACCACCCGCCCGACCTCCGGAGCCACTGAATGACCGAATCCGCAAGCAGTGCACGCCAACTCCCGCGGGGGCGACACGGCCTGCCCAGGGAGGAAGTGGTCGCCTCGCAGCGCGATCGGATCCTGAGCGCGATGGCCGAGGCCATGGTGGAGAGAGGATACGTCGGGACCTCGGTTGCGGCCATCCTGAAGCGCGCCGGGGTTTCACGGGAAACCTTCTACGAGCAATTCCATTCCAAGGAGGATTGTTTCGAGGCTGCCTACGACCGGGCCGTCGAATTGCTCATCGCGAATATCGCGAATGCGATCGACGACGACGGGCGAGATTGCGCCGACCCGTCCGATCCCGATCGCCTGGGCCGCATCCTCGAGGCCTACTTCGACGGTCTGATCGCCGAACCCGCATATGCCCGCATCTACCTCGTCGAGGTCTACGCGGTGGGTTCGAAGGCGATCGCCAGGCGCGCCGAGTTGCAGGAATCCTTCGTCGCGATGATCGCCGACGTCCTGGATGCCCGCACCGATCGACAGCGCTTCGCCTGCCAAACCCTGGCCGCCGCCGTCAGCGCCATGGTCACCGCCCGCATCGCCATAGACGACCTCCCGGGCCTGCGAGCCCTCCGTGAACCCCTACTCGAACTGGTGCGCCGCAGCGGCGACCTCTACGGCGAAGCGATGCGTCAGTTCGAAGTCCGGGCCTGAGGGGCAGCCGGGCGAACTGTTCGCGCGCGACTCGCCGCGGCGCAATGCCGTGCTCGGCGGCCTGCCGGTCGCGAGGAGAACATCCCAGGGGCAGGAAGGGTGGCGACCGCAGCCTTATGCCCTTTCACGCGGTGCGGGGCGCAGCTTCTTATATGAGGGGCCCGGCAGGCAACTGCCTGTCGCCGCGTTGCGGATGCTCAGAGCGTGTCCGGTCAGGGCACCCTGTCGGCTTCCGGCGCCGCGTCGTTCTGGACTTGTGCCGAAGTGCGCCCCGCGCGCCGCGAACGAATCAGCAGGGCAATGCCCGCTGCGACCGGGGCGAGCGTGGCGAGGGCGCCTCCGATGAGCATGCCCAGGTCGGGGAGGGCGGCGGTGAGCAGGCTTGCGGTGCCGAAGTAGAGGAACAGCAGGCCGGACCCGATACCGATGACGTGTTCCGGGAGATGTTTGCCGACCAGAATGCCTGCGGCGATGGCGAGGGCGTCAGCGGCGACCATGCCGACGGTGGAGCCGATCCAGACGCTGACCCAGCTGTTGTCGGTGGCCAGGGCAGCGGTGGCGAACATGGTTCGGTCGCCGAGTTCGGCGAGCAGAAAGGCCGAAAGGACCACGAAGAACGGCGCGGTGGTCGAACGCGTCGGCTCGGGCTCGGTCTCCGCGTCATCGCCGCCGAATTGTTCGCGCAGGGTCCACAGGCCGACGGCCAGGAAGGTGAGTGCGGCCACCAGTGCGATGGCCCGGGTCGGCAGCGCGGCACCGAGGAAATAGCCGACGCCGACCGAGATCAGATGGACCACGGCGGTGGCGGTGGCAATGGCGCCGAGCACCACCCACCAGCGGTAGCGCAGCGCGAACGTCAACGCCATCAGCTGGGACTTATCACCCAACTCGGCGAGGAAGACGATTCCGACGCTGAGCAATATCGTCGCGATCATGTAGTAAGCGCTCCCGGGCTCCGGCCTGCCGGCCGGGAAATGGGTGACTCCTCCGGCCGACAACGCAATGGTTGTCTCGGCCGAAGGTCTCGCCCACCGGATCTACGCCGGTTCACGCGGCCGGGTCCGCACCCTCATGAGGCGGCGGACCAGTATGTCGACAGCGCGATTGCGGGCTACTCCCCTTCGCTGTCACCGACTGTACCCCCGCAGCCGCGTCCAAGCCAAGCCGCTGTTATCGAAATCGCAATGCGCACAATAATTTTGGCAATCCAACCCGCAATCTTCGGCCTCCCTCAAAGATTCCGCAGCAAGCCCTGATCCAGAAGTGAGCTAGCCCTTGGCAATCAGCGCGCTGCCGTGTACCGAGTGACTGCCTCGCATAAGGTGCGAGGCAGTCACCGGCTATGCGCGGGCTCAGGCGGCGAGGAGCATGGCCAGGACCGCGGTATCGGGGTCGCTGATCGGATCGAGGCCGACGCGGCTGACCAAAGAGATGACGGTGCCGTCGGATTCGGCCTCGGCCCAGGCTGCCCGATGTGCCAGTCCCAGATGTGGGACGCCGGGCAGGAGTACGCAACCCGATGCCACGCCGATGCATTCCGGCAGCGATGGCCGGGTCTCCGAGGGCGGGTGCAGCATCAATAGCGCCGGTGGCACATGATCGGCGAATCGGCCTGGTTCGAGCGCCTGGTCACCGAGCACCGGCCCCTCGGCGAGGACCAGTCCGACGGTGCCCGGTGCCGGATCATCCGGCAGCTCCTCGCGCACCCCGAAGACGGTCGAGGTGGTCAGCAACCCCGGAAACGAGGCCACCCGCACGGCGAGCACCAAAACCTGCGCCCATTCCCTGGTGGTGTCCGGCCAACGTCCGGAGATGACGAACCCCCGCAGCGATCCGCGGGCATGGAACGGCGTGATGCCGATGGGTCCATTCGTATGCATGACTGCCTCCCGTCATGGCACCGGGGGCGGCGTTGCCCGTCCTCGAACTCTGGATTCGGAGAGAATGCGCCAAAACTCACTTGGCACACAAGTACCAAAGAGTGCTAAACGGACACCACAAAGCAACGAGCCCGCGAACCGGCCGGTTCGCGGGCTCGAAGACGGAAAAAGCTCAGCCGAAGATGAGGCCCTTGGCCTGGCCGACCGCGCGCGCGAAGCGCTCCTGCACGTCCGCCCAGTTGACGACGTTCCAGAACGCGGTCACGTAGTCCGCCTTGACGTTCTTGTACTGCAGGTAGAAGGCGTGCTCCCACATGTCGACCTGCAGCAGCGGGATGATGCCCAGCGGCACGTTGGCCTGCTGGTCGTAGAGCTGGAAGGTCAGCAGCTTCTGGCCGAGGGTGTCGTAGCCGAGCACCGCCCAGCCGGAGCCCTGCAGACCATTGGCCGCTGCGGTGAACTGCGCGCGGAACTTGTCGAACGAACCGAACTGGTCGTCGATCGCGGCGGCCAACTCGCCGACCGGCTTGTCACCGCCGTTGGGGGAGAGGTTCTTCCACCAGATCGAGTGGTTGACGTGCCCACCGAGGTGGAAGGCCAGGTTCTTCTCGTTCAGGAAGATGGCGCCGTGGTCGCCCGCTTCGCGTGCGGCCTCGAGCTTCTCCAGTGCGGTGTTGACGCCTGCGACATAGGCAGCGTGGTGCTTGGAATGGTGAATCTCGTTGATCTGCCCGGAGATGTGGGGCTCCAGGGCGCTGTAGTCGTAATCCAGATCTGGCAACGTGTACTCAGCCACGATGTCCCTTTCCTGCTGTCGGGCCGTGTGTGCCCGCCGTCTCGGGCACACTCAACCATCATTCGTACACCCGCGCGGTTGCCACCGCGCCTTTGACCCCACATTGGGTCACGATGCGCTGGATGCTTGACGGTACGACTGATTTCGTGCGTGCATGGGCGACTTGGCGTCAGCTGTCCGGTCGGACTGGGCGCCTGAAATACGACCGCACACTCGGTGACCGGGTGTGCGGTCGGAACGGTGCTACAGCTGTGGCACGATTCCGGCGCGCATGGTCCGCGGATCGCCCGCTTCATGCGCCTTCCACCAGCGCACTCCGCCGGCGATGAATTCCTTCAGCGGGATTTCGGCGCCGTTGGCATGATGAATCGCGATGTCGTCGAACCACACCCGCACATCGAGTTCGCGCGGGTCGATGCCCTCCTCCTGGGAGAACTCGAGTACGTGCGTGGAGACGTGGGGGTCGATCTCGGTGTCGAAGCTGAGTAGTTCACTCCAGTGCACCCAGCCACTGTCGTCCACATCGATGAATTCCCAGCCGTGTAGCCGACCGCCGCCGAAGCTGCGAATGGCCGCGTCCAGAGTGTCCAGTTGCAGCGGCAGCACCCTGGCCGCCACATCGTCCCATTCCTGAACGCGCAGCGAGGCCGCGACTCGACTGACACCGGTGAGTATCAACTTCACGCGGTAGTCCTCGGACGCGGGTCCCTCGGCCGGAAGCGTCAAAACCTCCAGGTCGAGGCTCAGTTGCGCGTTCGCTGTATCGACCTCCACGCCTAGGCATGTGGCCTCGGAGAGTGCTGTGTTGAGTGCTGCCGTTTCGATTCCGTCGAGTAGCCCCCTGCTCACGTTCATGTGCCCAGGCTACCGATAGCCCCGGCGCGAACCCGGTATTTCAGTTATTCGTTGGTGTTCTGGATTTTGGTGGAACCGATCGGCGATCAGCGGCGTCCAAGTAGATATCGGGACCTGCACAGCCTCAGATCCCGAAGCAGTGGCGAATGACCGCTCCGGGATGGCAAGAAGGAGGGGAGTCTCGGATCGGTCGTTCGTACCGCGACCTGCCCCAGCAATCCCTCAGGAGTTCTGCCTGATAGCGCGTCCAGTGCATCAGCCCTTGTAGATTGGCAGCTTCGCGATAATTAATACTGGGAATTGTGTGCTGACAGATAGCTGATGCCTGTGGATCAAGCTGTGGATTATGTGGATAACTTCGACGCGGGTATGCACAAGTCAGCCTGGGACCGCGGCATCGGACCGAATCCAGAAGCACAGAACATACCCGAGGTAACGTGCTGATGTCGAGGCGGTGAAGTGCCCGTCGGGGCATCCCATCGCGGGGCCGGAACTCCCCGGTGGTGTGCCGGCCATGGCAGGATCGAAGCGTGACGAGCCCCGCAGTGTCGTCGGTGCCGGTGGAAGCCGTACCGGACGAATTCGACAAGACCGAGCGTATCGCGGCGGACGCCCCGGCGGCGATCCTGCTCGACGTGCGCGAGGACGACGAATGGCGGCTCGGACACGCGCCCGGGGCGATCCATATTCCGATGGTCGATGTGCCCGCCCGCCTCGATGAGCTGGATTACGACGCCCAGCTGTATGTGATCTGCCGCCAGGGCGGCCGGTCCATCGAGGTGGTCAAGTATCTGGCGCACATCGGATACGACGCGGTGAATGTCAGCGGTGGCATGGTGGCATGGCAGCGAGCGAGGCGACCAGTGGTTGCCGACGGCGATCGCCAAGCGAAGATCTGCCAAGCGAAGATCTACTGAGGCTAGAGAGAGGGGCACCCGGCATGAACGTCAGGCCCGGAGGCGGCAGCCTGCGTGACCACGTAGGGCCCGGGCATGCCGCAAGGGAGACGCCGTGAGTACGGTGGTACAGCCCTGTGCGCGCTGTGGCGCGCGCTGGGCCGTGCAGACGACACCGATGCACTGGTGCCCGCGCTGCCGTGGCGTGCTCTTGTCACCGGCGCCCATCGATGCCCCCGCCGAACGGCGCAATTACCGGTGGGTGGCGCGCCGTCCCGATCAACGCACCCGCAAGTTGAGTTCGGCTCGGCCGCGGCCACCGGTGGAAACGCCGCGCTACCAGCAGATTCCGCGCTGGGGCCTGCTGGATCCGCCGGTCGTGTCCACACCGGCACCGCGGCGTCGGCTGGACCGGCTGACCGATAGGGCCGGTGCGCTGCTCATCGCGACCGCGGCGGTTTTCGCGGTCGCCGCCGGTGCCGAATTCGGGCGCTATCTGATTCTGCTGCGCAACCGCACCCGGCTGATTCCGTCGTGGTCGCTGCATTTGTCCGATGCCTCGGTGTGGCTCTCCGCCTTGCTCGGCCTCATGCTCGGGTTGATCACCGCGATCGCGATGCTCGGCTGGTTGATCGAAACGCGTCGGACCGCCTTCGCCGCGGTCGGCCACCGCGACCCGCGGTTGGTGCGGACGCTCGCGCTCGGCTGCCTGGTGCCGGTGGTGAATCTGTTGTGGCCCGGCGTTTTCCTTACCGAGGCGGTCGCCGTGCGTCCGGATCCGCGGACGCTGCGCGCGGTGCGCATCTGGTGGGTGGGCTGGGTGCTCGGCGCGGGTTGCACGGTCGCGGCACTGCTGTGGCGGACCGCGGATACCCTGCAGGCCAAGGCCGATGGGGTGCTGTTCACCGCGTTCACCGATCTGGTCGCGGCCGGGGTCGCGGTGCTGACCCTCTGGGTGCAGCGGTCGATGACGGGTCATGATCTGTTCGGCCGCACCAGGATCGCGCCCCGGTGGGTGATCGCCGTCGATCCGGCGGTGCCGGTAATCGAACCGGTGCAGCCGGGTGGCGGCGCGCCGAGACAGCCGGTCGCCGAGCCCGTCGCGTTCGAAACACGTACATCGCACCGTGAGCACGAGGAGGTTTCGGCCAAGTGAGCCAGGGCAGTCGCGCACCGTTCGTCGTCGCGCATCGAGGTGCCTCGGCGGCACGCCCGGAACATACACTCGCCGCCTATGAGCTGGCGCTGCAGGAAGGCGCCGATGGCGTGGAGTGTGATGTCCGGCTGACCAGGGACGGGCACCTGGTCTGCGTACACGATCGCACCGTCGACCGGACCTCGTCGGGCTCCGGACTGGTCAGCGAAATGACCCTGGACGAACTCCAGGGACTCGACTTCGGGTCCGACGGCGCGCCCGCTTCGGTACTCACCCTCAGCAAACTGATCGAGCTCGTACTCGATTGGCGCAGTAGGCCGACCAAGTTGTTCATCGAGACCAAACATCCGGTGCGTTATGGCGCGCTGGTGGAGAACAAGCTGCTCGCCGAACTCCAGCGCTTCGGCATCGCCACCCCCGCCTCCGCCGATCATTCCCGCGCGGTTGTCATGTCGTTCGCGGCCACCGCGGTCTGGCGGATCCGTCGCTCCGCGCCGCTGCTGCCGACGGTCCTGCTCGGCGAATCGTCGCGCTACCTGGGCGGCAGCGCCGCGACCACAGTGGGCGCGACCGCCGTCGGCCCGTCGGTGAAAACCCTGCGCGAACATCCGGACCTCGTCGACAAGGCCGCTGCCGCGGGCCGCGCCACCTACTGCTGGACGGTGGACGATCCCGACGATGTACGTCTATGCGCGGACCTGGGCGTCAGCTGGGTCGCCACGAACCACCCGGCCCGCACGAAGGCCCTGCTCGCACCCGCTTGAGTCGAATCGGTCCGCATAGGTCGCAGGCGCGGGTCTTGGCTGGTGGGCGGGTATATCTCCGGTGTCGACTTGCCCGCTTGAAGCGACCCCGACGGAGCGATTCTTCCGAACGAGCGTTCGCGGCTCGTCTCGCGTAAGGGTCGTCGCGGCGCATGCGACGAAGTCGCGAGTCTCGACGGCTCGGACGCGAGGCCCATCCGTCGCCGACCGCCACCCCTCATCGAATCGCTCCACGATGCTGATGTTCGGGGCCGCGAACACGCGGCGTCGAAGGCTGCCAAAGACACAGAACACGCCGTAGGCGCTGCAGATCCAATACAGCGCTCGACACTGTATTTTGACGTGCCGTGGGTAAAAGTAAGCGAAATACTCCGAAGCCCGGAGGGAACCGGGCCCAGCGTCTCGCCGAGCGGCGGGCAGCCCTGGAACTGCAGACGGCGCAGGCCGTTGCGCGTCCGTTCGAAGGCTTGGCCGCGGAATGCGATCTGGTCGCATTGCGCGAATTCGTGCCGTCGGCGACCGCGACGCTGCCGCTGTCGCCCGATATCGCGGCAGAGCGTTCCGTCGTGCTGGCCACGGTATTGCCGGGCGCGGTCGCCGGATTGGTACGGGCGGGCGAACCGCCGATCGGATACGTCGCAACGCAGGTGCAATTCCAGGGTTCGGATCCGGCCGCCGATATCGCGGCGGCGATCCTGTGGACACAGTCCGCGGAGCCGGGCGAATCGCTGACCGTGGCCGAAGGTGCCGAGGGCGGACCGCGATTGGCCGATGTGATCGATGTGGACGCACAGCTGGAACTGACCGTGCACCAGGACTTCGACTGGTGGGTGCCCGAGGGGGTGCAGCCCGATCCGCAGGTCGCTGCGACCATCGAACAGGCCAAGCAGGCGATCATGCCGTCCGCGCGACTGGATCTCGGCCCCGATTCGATCGGTGCGGGCTGGTGGGTCGATGCCGGTGACAAGGCGCATCTGCGCTGGGTGCGCCCGGAGGACGAGGACGATCTGATGCTTGCGCTCGCGCGGTTGCACGCGTCGGGCGGACTACATCTCGGCGAGGGGTCCCGTTTCGCGGGTTCGTTCCGCACGCACGGCCTGCTCGTGCCCGTCTTCGACCTCGATCCGGAACTGCATGCCAGCGAGTGGACCAAACCGGCGATCGAGTTCGGGGAACGCCTGGCGGCGGCGCTGTCCGATGACGCTCCGCTCTCGGCGGACGAGCGTCGCTCCAGGGATGGGCTGCGGTCGCGTCAGGTCACCCTGCGGTGATTTCGAAAAATCACAAAGAATTTTGTGAAACATATCCCCTTATAATCGTTGGTCGGTGAGGTTCCTGCATAGCCGAAAGCTGGTGATGGTGAGCGAAGTCTCACCGAAAGGTGAGGCAAGTAGGACCATCATGGACGCCATTCTGACGCTGCCCAGTTCCATGAGCGCCACATAAGCCGTTATGCGGATCGCCGGGTTGCGACCCCGCTCGAATCACAGCGAAAGGGCCGGCTCGTCGCGACGAGCCGACCCTGATTCGTCAGTCCTGAATTAAATGCTGCCACCCGCGGCGGAAGGAGCGCCGGAAGCATCGCTCGGACCATTCATTTCGCGAGCGACGAAATCCTCCAGGTCGAACAGGTTCGACCCGGCGCGATCGGCGATGGTGAGCAGGGTCGTCATATTGGCGACCTCCTCCACCTGTTCCTTCAGGAACCACTGCATGAACTGTTCGCCCAGGTAATCGCCCTCTTCACGAGCGGTGCTCGCCAACTGGATGATCTGGTCGGTGACGTTCTTCTCCTGCCTGAGGGCCACCGCGATCGGCTCGCGAGCATTCTCGAATTGCGATTTCGCCGGATCGATGCCGGACATTTCGACGCTGATATCCCGGTCCAGGAAGTACTGCACGATCATCATCGCGTGATTACGCTCCTCGACCGCCTGGGCATAGAAACGCTTGGCCAGCTGCGGCAGATCCGCATTGTCGAACCACACCGCGATCGCGATGTATTGATGTTCGGCATTGAATTCGTGCCGGATCTGATCGTGGAGCAGGCCGTGAAATTTGCTGCTTGGGGTCTCCGGATGGCTGGACATAGTTGCGACATTAGCGCTGGTCATGCCGTGTGTCATCCAAGTGCAGCCTTATTGAGGCTAGTGTTGCCTAATCAATTCTTACTCGCGCCCGCCATTCGCGGTGCGGAAATATCGGTGCGCGATGTGGTGCGCAGCTCACGCGAGATGAAGTCCTCGACGTCGAACAGATCGCCCGCCGCACGGTCGATGACGGTCAGCAGGGTGGTCATCCCGGCCACGTCTTCCACCTGTTCCTTGAGGAACCACTGGATGAACTGCTCACCTAGATAGTCGCCCGAGGACCGCGCGGTACGGGCCAATTCGGTGATCTGCGCATTGCGGGCGCGCTCGGATTCCAGTAGGAAAACGACGGCGTCGCGCGGTGATTCGAAGGTGGACCGCACGTCGTCGAGGCCGCCGACGCACACCTCGAGATCGCGGTCCAGCAGGTATTGCACCATGCGCAGGGCATGCGAGCGGTGCTCGGCGGATTTGCCGTAGCTGTGCCTGGCCAACTGCGGCAGGCGATTCGAATCGAAGTAGACCGCCGCCGCCAGATACTGCTGCGAGGCGGTGAAGCCACGCCGGATCTGGTCGCGCAGCAGGTCCGGGAAGGGCTCGTCGGATTCGGTATCGGACATAGGCCCGACGCTACCTCGTCAGCAGATCTTCCGGGATCGGTTGGTCCTTCGCGAGATCGTCGAAGAATTGCCCCGCACGTTGCTTATCCCACAGCAATACATTTCCGCTATCGGTATCGGTGAAGCCGCCGATCGGGACAGTCGTCGCCACGGTGTCGCCGCGCATCGCCCAGCCGAGCTGGCCGAGATTCCAGATGTGATCACCCTTATCGACCTTCAGCGATTTGGCGGTGTCACTGGCCAGCGGCCACAGCGTGAACGGATTGGCCAGTGTGCCCGCGCTGGTCGCCTTCTTCAACAGGGCGGCCATGAACAGGCGCTGGTGGTTCATCCGGTCGATATCGGCGAGGGCGGTCGCCCGGCTGCGGACGAAACCCAATGCCTGTGGCCCGTTGAGGGTTTGGCAGCCGGCGGACAGATTGATGCCCGCGAGCGGATCGTCGATGGCCTTGGGCACGCAGACATCGATACCGCCGAGGGTATCGACAATGCCCGCGAAGCCGCCGAATCCGATCTGCGCGTAGTGGTCGATATGCACACCGGTGGCGGTTTCGACGGTCTGAACCAGCAGCGGTGCGCCGCCGAAGGCGAAGGCGGCGTTGAGCTTGTCCTTGCCGTGGCCCGGAATGCTCACATACGAGTCGCGCGGCAGGCTGACCAGCGTGGTCGAACCCGATTCCGGAATGTGCACCAGCATGATCGTGTCGGTGCGTTCGGGGCCGACCTCACCGCCGGTGGCGAGTTCCTGTTCCTGATCGGGTGTGAGACCGGCCCGGCCGTCGGAGCCGACCAACAGCCAATTCGTGCCCGGGGTGTCCCCGACACGGCCGGAGTAATCGGCGAGTGCGTCGATCCGATTGAGCGAGCCGTCGAGTTTGATGACCGCGCCGACAATCGCGAGGACCAGTACCACCAAAAGCACCAGGAACCAGCGGAAAAGGTGCAGTTTGCGACGGCGGCGCGGCGGGCGGGGTTCGCGTTCGCGGCGCGACGGCGGCAGGGCAGGCGGCGGCGGGGGGACATCGCGGCGCAGGTTCCGCGGTTCGTGATAGGGAACCGGCTGCTGCGGCGGCGCATAGCCGGGGACGCCGCGAGGCTGGGCCGCACGGTACGGCTGCTGCGCCGGCGCGTGGGGCGGCTGGGAATTGCGTAGTGGCCTGCGTGTTTCCGGCGGTATCTGCGAATACGCCAGTGGTGGTGCGTAATCCGACCCGTCGCGGCGGATAACGTTGGTGGGGTCGATATGCCTCGGGTCCGGACCGGGTCCGCGACGACCCGGCGGATGGGGTTCGCGCCGCTGCGGCGGCACGGATGGCGCGCCGGGATCTCCGAAGGGTTGCGGCACCCGGCGCGTCCGCGGGTAGCGGTGGGGGTCGTCGCCGTTCATCACACAGACTCTACTGTTCGAGGGCCGTCGGGGGGCTTGCCGAGCGGCCGGAAGTTGGTGCGCTCGACTGCGCGCTCGTCGATGAATTCCTTCTCGGACCAGCAGGCGTTACGGCAACCAGGAAACGTGACCGTGTAGCAATGTGTAACCGATATAGGCGACCGCATCGATCGTCGCATGGGCCAGCACCAGCGGCCACAATCGGTTGGTGCGCTGCCAGAATCGGCCGAAAATCACCCCCATGACCAGATTGCCGAGCCCACCGCCCAAGCCCTGATACAGGTGATAGCTCCCGCGCAGCAAGGCCGAGGCCAGCAAGGATCGATTGTCCGACCAGCCGAGCCTGCGCAGCCGGGTTGTGAGATAGGCCACTACCAGGATTTCTTCGGCCGCCGCATTCGCACACGCGGACACGATGAGTGCGGGCAATCGCCACCAGTGGTCACCGAGCGAACTCGGTACGATCGTCACACTGAGCCCCAGCGCACGCGCGGTCAAGTACAGTCCGAGACCGGGCAGTCCGATGGCCGCCGCGAGGATCAGCCCCGGCAGCACATCCGAACGCCAACGGACCCTGCCCAATCCGATCAGCCGCGGCCCGATCCCGCTGCGCCACAACAGATACAGCCCGAGTGCCGCCCACCCGACCAGTCGCAATGCACTGAGCAGCTGAAACAGCAGGTCGATGGTGGATTGCGCCGCCCGCGTCGGATTCAGCGCGACGGTCTGTCCGCCCACCCCGCCCGGCGACAGCGCGCTCTCGAGCAACGACAGCGCCGCGTTCAGCCCACTCAGCCCGAATGTCACTACCAGCACGACCAGGATTTCCAGCCGAATCCCCAGCCGCTCCCGATCGCTCAGCTCGGGCTCATCCCACCCGGAACCGGTCTCCGCACGCATGCGTCCGAATCTATTGCCCCCGATGATTCAGCGGGTGTTGTGCGTGTCGCGTCGTGCTGATCAGCGGTTCGAGGTGCCGCTGCTGCCCACATCGCCGTCGCACCGGCCCTTTGGGGCCGGCCCGCGGTGCAGGTTTCACACGGTTCGGGTACCCGCGGTCCGAATCAAATGCGGCGCAGGCCGTTGCGGAATGGGCAGCCCGCGAGGATGCGGACGGCGCGGCTGAGGGATTCGATGTCGTCGGCGGGGGAATCGAAGGGGAGGCGCAAGTCGTGGTCACCGTCGTGACCTTCGACGCGCAGGGTCATCCCGTAGCGGTCGATGGCGAGTGGGTGTACGGCGCCGGTCTGCAGACGGGGTGGGAGGTGGCGGGCGAGCTGGGCGACGATGTCGGCGTGGTCGGCGTCCATATGCCGCAGCCAGGCCGATTCCAGTGCGCAGAACGGATCCGGGTGGGCCAGTCGGAGTTCGTCGACGCGGACGGATTCGGCGCCGGTCGAGTCGGCCACCACCGCGGAGTTGATCACCACGCGTAACAGGGTCGAGCTGTGGCCGACATCGAGCAGGTCGGGATGTGGATGGTCCTCGGCGACCGCGGTGGCCAGCGCCCGCAGCGCCTGCGTCGGCACCGCCCGCACCCAGCCACGCAACCACACCAGCGCCCGCACCGGTTCCCGCAGCGGCAGCGGCGCATGATCGGTGATCTCGAGCACTGCGGGCGCACCGCTGGCCCCGGAACTTCCGGCCACTACCGCCGCCATGGACGCGGCCGGCACGGCGATCACCGCATCCCCGCACTGCCGCACGTGATGCACCGAAATCGGTGTCGGATCAATGCCCGGCATCGCTAGTATCGCCTGCTCCGCATGGGCACACGCACTCCGAACCCGCTCAGCGGTAGATGGTGCAACAGTCGGCTTCGGCATGCAGACCTCCAGTACGAATCAGGCAATTAATTAGGTAAACCTAACCTAAATTACGGGACTGGTTTTCCGCAATCGCTTCCCGCAGTTTGGGAGTCCGGGGGTCGGAGGTGGTTACGGTGGGGGCATGGCGGATGGAGTGCAGGCGGCGCATGGGGTGGCCGGTGAGCTGGTCTTGCTTTCGTTGGCAGCACCGTCGGCAGCGCGGCGGAGCTTGGCTGAGGGGCTGGTGCGAGCGGTGGAGACCGAGGCGGCGGGCGTTCGGGTGCTCGACGCGGACGTGAGCGATGCCGAAGTCGCCGATTTTCTGGTCGAGGTCGCACATTCGGAGGGCGGGTTCATCGCGCGCACGTCCGATGGGAACCGGGCGTTGGCTATCGTTGCGGGAACGGTTGCGGCGCTGTGTGGTGAGGATATTCGGGCGGCGCTGGCTCGACCCGATATCGGCTTCCTGACCTCATTGAAGCCGCCCGCGGTCGAGGCGGCGCGCAGCGTGTTGCTGGCGATCGAATCCGATGCGCCGGACGATCTGGCTGGAACTCTGAGCATCCTGCGCGCACGCAAGTAATGTCGTAACCGTGCCGCGAATCGCGTACTTCGGGCCGTCCGGAACCTTTACCGAGATGGCCCTCGCCGAACTCGAGTCCTCGCAAGCCTTCGACGGACCGGTCGAGCGGATTGCCGCGCCCAGTCAAGGTGCGGCACTCGAGCTGATCCGGTCCGGTGATGTCGAGGGAGCCGTCGTGCCGATCGAGAGTTCGATCGAGGGCTCCATTTCGGCGACCCTGGATTCGCTGGCCGTCGGTCCGCGGCTGCAGATCGTCGCCGAAACCGAGCTCGAGGTGAGCTTCGCGATCCTGGCCAGGCCGGGAACGCAGCTCGCGGATGTGCGCACCCTGGCCGCCTACCCGGTCGCCGCGGCGCAGGTGCGGCTCTGGATATCGCGCACGCTGCCGGATGTCGAGATGTTCACGTCGGCCTCGAATGCGGCTGCCGCCGAGGATGTCGTGGCTGGTCGTGGCGATGCCGCGGTCTCCACCGCGCTGGCCGGTGCCCGCCTCGGTCTGACGGCGCTGGCGTCGGGTGTCGCCGACCACGACCAGGCGATCACCCGCTTCGTGCTGGTGACCCGTCCGCGAGTCGCGCCGCAGGCAACCGGTACGGACCGCACCTCGATCGTGCTCGAGCTGCCCAACGAGCCGGGCTCGCTCATGCGCGCATTCGCCGAATTCGCTACCCGCGGTGTCGATCTCACCAGAATCGAATCCCGGCCCACCCGAACCGGTATGGGCACCTACCGTTTCTACCTCGATTGCGTCGGGCATATCGACGACACCGCGGTCGCCGAGGCACTCAAGGCACTGCACCGCACGGCGCGGATCCGTTTCCTCGGCTCCTGGCCCGCGACGTCGGCGACCGGAACCCCACCGCCCTCGGATGAACGGGCTGCCGAGTGGTTGACCCAGCTGCGTAAGGGGGTGGCCGACCTATGACCGGCAGCTTGGTACTCGTCCGCCACGGCGAGACCGAAGGCAACGTCGCCAAGATCTTGGACACCCGCCTCCCCGGCCGACCGCTCACCGAACGTGGTGCGGCCCAAGCCAAGACATTCGGCTCGAGTCTGCTGAGACCCCCCAAGGCGCTGTTCTGCTCGACCGCGCTGCGCGCCCGACAGACTGCCGGATATATCGAGGCTGCTACCGGCGTTCCGGTCGAGGTGCTCGATGGCATCCACGAAGTGCAGGTCGGCGAACTGGAAGGCCTGAACACTGAGGAAGCCCACTCGCGTTTTCAGCGGATCTACCGCGCCTGGCACGAAGGCGATCTCGCCGAACGCGTCCCCGGCGGCGAATCCGGATACGACGTGCTGGCTCGCTTCCTACCGGTTGTCGAGGATCTGCGCACCAAATACCTGGCCGACGGCAGCGAAGGCGACATCCTGCTGGTAAGCCACGGTGCCGCCATGCGCCTGGCCTCCCGCAACCTCAGCGGTGTGGCACCGCCGTTCACCACCAACAACCACCTCGACAACACCGAAACCATCGAACTCGTCCCCCGCCCCATCGGCGGCTGGGAGTGCATTCGCTGGGGCCGTTTCGCCCCACCCTTCGCCTACGAGGTATCTCCCGTCGCCGACGACCCCATGGGATGAATTCCCTTGGGGCACAGTGCGCCCCGTCCGATCCTCAGGCAAACTTCGGATTCCTCGGGAACTCTTCCCGCTCGGGCAAGGAATGGATCAGATCCTCGACGGCGGCGCGCAGCCGGGCGGGAGTACCGCTGGCCAGCGACGACCACTTGGTGCCGTCGTCGGCCACGCTCGCCGTCGAGATGAATCGCCCGTTGCGGGTGTTGAACACAGCGATGTGGTTGTCGACGATGTTGCGGGTGCCGTCCCCGTACACCACCGCGGTGATCTGCGCATGCGAATGGATTTCGACCACGGCCGAGGCGAGGGTGTGTGCGTCCTGCGCGGGTTTGCCGACCTTTGCGAGTCGTTCGGCGGTGGCAGCGGTATCGCCGATGTCCTCGAAGATCGTGGCAAGCTCGTCGGTCGGTGCGTTCATGCCATAGAGCTCGAGCGGCTGGGCCGTGCCGAGCGCCGCTATCACGGTGCCGGCCAGGTCGATTCCCACTTCGTCGATCACATAAGAGTCCTGCCCGCGGAGGACAACGACGGAAAGCTCATCGCCCTTCGCCAGACAGAAACGACTCACATATCCCTCGACGATCAGCCGCATGGCGATGATCCAGTGTGGTCGGTTCAGTACCCGCAGCCGATCCTCCAAGTCGGGCTGAACCGCGTCGTCGATCAGCAGGTCCCGCTTTTCGAGCGACCCGGCCGCGGTGGCCATGGCCTTCTGATGTGCGGGCACGCTGTCGAAGCGGGCGTATGCGTTCAGCACAACCGGAAGGTCATCGAGGTCCAGCTTCTCTCGGAGAAACTGGACCTCGTCGAGCGACAGGACAACCGCCTCGAGTGCGGACGGCCCACTGGTGCCGAGGACGGTCACCCAACCGTCCCGGCGTTGGCGCCGATCACGCCGTCGGCGGCGAAGCGGCCATCGGTGAAGTGATCGGACCGC
The DNA here is from genome assembly GCF_054065835.1 of Nocardia citri. Lineage (NCBI taxonomy): Bacteria > Bacillati > Actinomycetota > Actinomycetes > Mycobacteriales > Nocardiaceae > Nocardia > Nocardia citri. Next base: position 16,617 of record NZ_JBSUQM010000001.1, on the reverse strand, counting down.
AGGTCCACCTTGCTGTCGTGCGCGTCCTCATCGTCCTCGTCGCTACGGGCCTGGTTCCCCATCAGCGGGTTGCCCGCGCTGTTGCTGACGGACCGAGCCGGCGTGGCGTCGACAGATGCGACTGTCTCGGGTGCCGCTGTCGCGGTGTTGCCGCCGATCACGCTGCCCGCACCCCAGCCTTCCGGCAATTTGAGCTGGACGCCACCCGCATTGGCCGAGGTGCCGGAGAACGAGACCGCACGGGTCGCGGCCGCACCGCCCGCCGCGGCCATCGCGCCCCCCATCGCCATCGGGGCCATGGTGGACATCGACATCGGCGCGCTGGCCGCCGTGGCGACCGCGTTGCTCGCCACACTGCCGACCGTTGACACACCGGTGCTGACCACCGACCCGACTGCCTGCGCGGCCTGCGTGGCGGCACTGACCACACCCGGGTTGGATACGAATGCCTGCACGGCGGCGACCGCCGTCGAGATCGGGTCGGTGGGCGCTTCGAACGCGGCATCGGCGGTCCCGCTCGGACTGGCCTGGCCCGCGCCCGCGGCGATCGGCGGCGGCATCATGAACTCGGCGGGTGTGGCTACCATCGCCGAGGTCGCCGCCTCATAGGTCTCCATCACCAGTGCCGCGCGGAGATCCATGGCATTCCTGGCGATTTCGGCGGCCTCATAGGCGCCGCTGATGGCGCCGGCCGGGTTCGTCGAAGCGACCAGCGCGGCATTGACGGCCGCGATTTCGGGCGGACTCGGCATCGCGAGTGCGGCAACGCCGTAAGCGATGGCGTTCGCCGCGGCCTTTCCGCCCATCGCTGCGGCCTGCACGCCCTGCTGTTCGGACCAGCCGAGGAATCCGGTCAGCTTGCCGAGCGCGGCGATACCGTTGACACCCTGCATACCGACGCCCAGTTCGGCCATGACGCGTGCAACGGTGGTCGTCGCGTCTACCCAGGCGGCGGTGAGTCCGCCCCAAGCGGTAGCGGCGGCCGAGATCGGGACCGCGTGTGCGCCCGCATGAAGTGTGGCCGAGTTGATTTCGGATGGCCGGGCGATCCACACGACCCCGGTGACTCCTGCAACCATGTTTGTAACTCCCCTGAATGTCTGAATGGTGGTTGAGGACAGCCGTGCGGGCTAGACCTGAATGGCGTTGACTCCAGCGGCGCGCACGACATCGCCGGCGATGTGCTGAGCCAGCTGCATTCGCAGCGTGTTGGCAGCATGGTGTAGTTCGAGAATGCCCTGGGCGATGGCGTGATCGTGGCTCACCGCGCCTTGGTTGAAGTGGCTGGCGGCCACGAGCGAAACCTCTTCGGCACCGGACGGAATCACGTGCGTCGCAGGCGCGGTGATCATGGACGCCGCGGACAGCCGCTCGGCGACCAGATCGAGTTCGGCCGCGGCGGCGAGAATGGCCTCGGGCGAAATCAGTACATGTCCAACCATGACTCGACTCCTTCTAGTGGCTGTGGGGCGGAACCACGAGAATTCCCCCTTCGAGTGATAGGACGCGACAGCAACCCGATCGGTTCCATCGAATCCCCAAGTTCCTTCCGATCTTCCATGCTGGTTTCGCGCTCGTCGAGCCGAGCTCGAATACAGCGTGGATAAGACTAGCCCCATCCCAACTCATGCAACCGGTCTTCGTCAATGCCGAAATAGTGTGCAATCTCATGGATCACAGTGATCGCGACCTCCTCGACGACCTCGTGCTCATCACCGCAGATGTCGAGAATCGCCTCGCGATAGATGGTTACGGTGTCGGGTAGTGAACCGCCGTAGTGACTGTCGCGTTCGGTCAGCGCGATTCCGTGATACAGCCCGAGCAGATGTGGATCCTCCGGATTGCGCGCTTCGATCAGCACGACCACATTGTCGATGGCGCGGGCCAACTCCGGCGGAATGAGATCGAGCGCATCGCCGACCAGCTCCTCGAACCGGTCCGCGGACATGGTCACCGACATCAGCGCGGTTGCGGCTGTGGTGGCAGCGGCGCGGCGCCGGGCAGCGGGGCGGGAGTCGAGCGTCCGGAGTTCGGCGGCGGCACCGGAGCCTGGCCGTTGATCAGGATGTCGCCCTTCGCCGATCCGGTGATCGGCGCGAAACCCTCACGGTCGGTGCCCTTTCCGATCATGCAGTCCAATTTGTGGCTGCCCGCCAGCCAGCTGCGCGCGTCGAGGTAGTCGAAGAACAGCGTCAGTGTCTTATTGCGCACCGCGTCGGGTGAGCCGAGGTAGTCGTTGGCCGCCCGCCCGCATTCGTCCTCCATGAACTTGTCCTGGTCTTCTTTGGCGGGCGGGCCGCCGGAGAAGTGCTGGCCGAGGTCGACGGTGGAGACGATCTCGACGGCGTGCGCCTGCGCGCAATCCACCGGATCGGTCGGCAGATTCTGATTGATGCCGAGGCAGGTGCCCGGATCGAAGACCTTCGACTGATCGTGTTCGGCGGCGGCGCCGCTGGTCGGCAGCGGGATGCCGGTACTGCCGGAGAACTGGAGTCCGCAGCGCAGTGTGCGGTCGCCGTGTTTCCACCCGTCCGGGCTCGGGTACATCAGGCCGACCACATAGCGGCCGCGCGGATCGAACTTGCCGTTCAGATACTGCTCGACAGCGGGGGTGCAGTCCTCCTCTTTGAGTTCGGTCAGTCGCAGCGAGTCCGGAAAGCGTGAGCCGGGACCGAATTCCACACCGGGATATTTGGCCATATCGACATCGGCCGCGACTTCGAACAGATGTTTGTTGGAGCAGGCGACCTTCACCAGATCGCTGCGGTCCTGCTTGCTCCAGCTGAGGCAATCGCCCTTGGCCGCGGTGCCGAACTCCTTGTCCAAGGCGGTCAGGCCGGGCGAACCGGGATTGTGTGCCTCCAGCCGCTTGTCATTGTCGTAGCCAGTGATGAACAAGCTGACCAACGAGATGATGACGGCGCCGGCCGCCGCGGCGAGCAGCACCCAGCGCAGCTTCGGCGCGGACAGGTGCAGTGTGCCGTCGGCCACGACGTCGCGGTCGATGATCACCGATTGTGGGAACGATTCCGTGCGCGACGACTCGCCCGAGGGCGGCTCGGATCCGTGCGGGTCCTTGGTCACATCATCAGCAGACATCGCGGTCCATCATGTCAGCGTCTGATCGCTGGTGCCACGACCTGGCCGAATCGATCCGAAGCGCCCCGGTCGGACCTATGCGCGGTGCGTCATCCGCGCAACGCGGACAGGAACAGGCCGGGCAGGCGCGCCGGATTGGCGGTCGCGTAGAACTCGGTCAGCTTGCGTCCGGTCGCAGCCGCGGTCGCGTTGTCGACGAACCACGGCGGCTTCGGCGACAGCGCCAGCTCGCCGCGCAGCAGTGACCGAGGCGACGGCCGGAACGGTCCGCGCACCACCGTGCGCTCCACATTGTCGAGCAGGAAGGCGTTGTGCACCACGCCGATTCCGCTCTGCACATCATCGAGTGTGTGGCCGGGGTACGCGCCCCAGGACGCCCGCGGAGCCAGGAAGGCCAGTGCGGTCCAGGCGTTCACCGCGATGGCGCCGTAGCGCAGCCGCTCGACGGCGCGGTCGAAGGCGATGCCGAGACCTTTGATGGTGTTCGGATCCGCGATCACATTGACACCGAGCGTCCCGATCACCTCGTCGTTCGCGAAATCGACCGCGCGCTGCAGGAATTCACCGCCGGAATGCGGCAGTTCGACCACGCCGAGCACCGGCGAGAAGTATTCGGTGCGCAGCAGCGGCGTTTCGGTCGACGGCAGGTTTTCGACGAGCACACGTTCGTGATCCGGTCCGAGCCGCTCGGCATCCGGATAGGAGGCCAACGCCGCGGCGACCCGATCGTCGCTGCCCGGATAGTACGCCCGGCGCCGCGGCGCGCGTTCGATCGCGGCACGAAGCTCGGCGAGGAACCGCTCCTTCTGCGGCCACTGCGCGCTCACCACCACCGCCTGGGTGGCGACGCAGTTGTAGCCGCCATTGTGCAGCCGTTGGGTCGCGACATGTTCGGCCTGGAAGCGCAGGTCGGCGTCGTCCCATTCGCCGGGCACCACGATGGCCGGCGAGACGCCGCCGAGTTCGCTGGTAATCGGCTTGTCCAGCAGCGGGCGGCCGGTGGCCTTGCCGTCCGGTCCCCAGACGATCGCGTCATGGGTTCGCATACTGCCGGTCATGTGCACATGGGCGATGTCGCGGTGGTGTGCCAGATATCCGCCTGTTTCGGCCCCGCCGGTCAGAATCCGCAGCACGCCGAGCTCGATCAGCGGCGCGAAGACCATCTCGTACACGGTGAACAGCGGGTCGGTGATCGGATTCAGCTTGAGTGCCACCACGCGGTTGTGGGCGTAGAGCTCGTAGAGCACGTCCAGTGGGGGAATGGAGGTGATATTGCCGGCGCCCAGGACCGCGCCGACGCCGCCGGTCGCGGTGGGATCGAGTTGTGCGAGTCCGGCGCGTCGGCGTGCGGTATCGGCGTCGATGCCGGGACGCAGCCACACCTGGCCGTGAAAACCACTGAGCAGCAGGCGGTCGTAGAAATCGAAGGGCAGAATCGGCACCGCGACCCGCTCGCCCGGTGCGTCGGTGAGTTCGATCCCGTCGAGCGGACTGCGCCCCTGCTCCAGTGCCGAGAGCGTGGCCGATAGCGCGGCAGTGGCCTGCAGCAGTGTCATCGGACCCGACATCCACTCCTCACCGACCAGCGGCGAGTCCGGATCCAGGCCCTTGATGGTGCGCGCGGCCCGCACCCATTGGTGGGAGAAGCGGCCGGTACGGGTATGGATATCGTCGAGAAGTTCGCGCCGCCGCCGCAGCGGGGTATGAGCCCAGGTTTTCTCGCCCGCGACCAGATCGGCTACTGCGTTATCAATAGCGGTTTCGTCGAAAGTTGTGCCCACAAGCCAACTATGCGCGCGTATCCCCTGGGACGGTCCGCATCCTGGGATATCGGCGTGAAACCGCAATATCGCGACCATTAGGCTGGTCACCCATGATCGACCTCCGATTCCTGCGGGACAACCCCGACGCGGTGCGCGCCTCGCAGCGCGCCCGTGGCGAAGACCCCGCCCTCGTCGACGCCCTGCTCGAGGCGGATGCGGCACGCCGTGCGGCGGTGGCCACCGCCGATAACCTCCGTGCCGAACACAAGGCGATGGGCAAGCTGATCGGCAAGGCGACGCCGGAGGAACGGTCCGTCCTGCTGGAACAGGCGCAGGAGATGTCGGCGAAGGTCAAGGAGGCCGAGGTCGCGCAGCACGCCGCGGACGCCGATATGGACGCCGCGCACCGCGCCATCTCGAATGTGGTCCAGGAGGGTGCCCCCGCGGGCGGCGAGGACGACTACGTCGTGCTCGAGACCATCGGCACGCCACGAGAATTCGACTTCGAGCCCAAGGACCACGTAGAGCTCGGCGAATCGCTCGGTCTTTTCGATATGGAACGCGGTGCGAAGGTTTCGGGCGCGCGCTTCTATTTCATGACCGGTTACGGTGCGCTGCTGCAGCTCGGCCTGTTGCAACTCGCCGCGCAGAAGGCGGTGGCCAATGGGTTCACCATGATGATTCCGCCGGTGTTGGTGCGTCCGGAGATCATGGCCGGTACCGGATTCCTCGGCCAGCACAGCGCCGAGGTCTACCACCTCGAGGAGGACGAGCTGTACCTGGTCGGCACCTCGGAGGTGCCGTTGGCGGGCTACCACTCGGACGAGATCCTGGACCTGAGCGCCGGTCCGAAGCGCTATGCGGGCTGGTCGTCGTGTTTCCGGCGGGAGGCGGGCAGCTACGGCAAGGACACCCGCGGCATCATCCGGGTGCACCAATTCGACAAGGTCGAAATGTTCGTGTTCACCACGCCGGATGAGGCTGCGGCCGAGCACAAGCGCCTGCTCGCCTGGGAACAGGACATGCTCGCCGCTGTCGAGGTGCCTTATCGCATCATTGATGTCGCGGCCGGTGATCTGGGCAGTTCGGCCGCGCGCAAATTCGACTGCGAAGCCTGGGTGCCCACTCAGCAGACCTACCGCGAGCTCACCTCGACCTCGAACTGCACCACCTTCCAGGCCCGCCGCCTCGCCGTGCGCTATCGCGACGAGAATGGAAAGGCGCAGATCGCGGCCACATTGAACGGTACGCTCGCGACCACCCGTTGGATTGTGGCGATTCTGGAGAATCATCAGCAGGCCGACGGCTCGGTGCGGGTGCCGGCAGCGCTGGTACCGTTCGTCGGCGCCGAGGTGCTGACACCGCCGCGGTAAACTACCGAAATCGCCCGTCCCACATTGCTTACAGGTAAATAGCTAGGGGTTCGCCATGCCGGATTCACGGGATGTGGCAACTATCGGTAATTGTTATGTCTAGGCTATTGCCCGTGCGAGGAATCGGGTCTCGCGGCGATACCCGAACGCGGGTGCGGGCCGCGTCTGCGTTGGCAACGGCGATGGTCATGTCCCGGACCACCGGTGCCTTCTATGTCATGGGGGGCGCGCTCGGCCTGCTGATCACGGGAATCGCCCCGGGCAGCGAAGGTAATCGAGCGCTGGTGGGTACCGCCGCCGCGGTGGCGCTGTTGCTCGGACTCAGCCTGCTCGGCTGGGGTCCGCGGCTGCCGCACGGGATTCACCATGGCTATGTCGCTATCGCGACGGTATTGGTAACGATCGCGGTATACGCGTTCCCGAATACTGTCGGCGCGATCAGTCTTGCCGCCTTCTATGTATTCGTGGCTTGTGATGCCGCATTGTTCTTCGCCTGGCCGCAGGCATTCGCGCACATAGCCTTCGCGATGGCCATGTGCCTGTGGGTGATGCCGACGCGGCCGATTCATCCCACCCTGCCGTGGTGGTCCGGTTTGATTCCGGCGGGAGTGACCTTCGGTGTCGGCGTCGTGGTCGGCATCCTGACCCGCATGGCCTCCGAGGCCGATATCGATGTGCTCACCGGCCTGCTCAACCGGCGCGGTTTCGACCGGGCGTTGAACGGCGCGATCGAAACCGCCACCCGCACCGGTCAGGGGCTCGCTTTGGTGCTCGTCGACCTCGACCGTTTCCAGAAGATCAACGATCACCTCGGCCATCGCGCCGGCGATGCGGTGCTGCAGCGGGTCGCCGATACCTGGTCGAAATTGGTCGCGCCCGATCAGCGACTGGCGCGCTACGGTGGTGACGCCTTCGCGCTGCTATTGCCGAATACCACCGAGCAAGCGGCGATTCTGCTGACCGAGCAGTTGCGGGCCTCGGTCACCACCGGATGTTCGGCTGGTGTCACCTCATGGCAGCCGGGTGAGTCGGGTTCGCTGCTGGTGAGTAGGGCCGACGTCGGTCTGTACCGGGCCAAGCAGGCCGGGCGCAACCGGACGGTGCTGGAATCGTCGCGGCAGTTGCCGCTGGCGGTCGAATTGCGGGAGGCGATCGACTGTGGCGCGCTCGATGTGCACTACCAGCCGATCGTCAGCCTGACCGAGGGCGGCGGTCGGGCGGTCGGTGTCGAGGCGCTGCTGCGCTGGTCGTCGAGTGCGCAGCCGGATGTCACCACTGAGGGGCTGATCCGAGTCGCCGAGGAATATGACCTCATCGCCGATCTGGACGAGCTGGTATTGCGCCGGGCGTGCGCCGACGCCGCCAGGTTGCAGGAGACCTTCGCACAACTCGACCTGACGCTGAACGTGAATGTCAGCGGCCTGGAACTGGCCGAAACCGGTTATGCGGACCGTGTCGCCGATATCCTGGCCAGCACCGGCTGGCCCGCCGACCAACTGGTGCTCGAGGTGACCGAAAGTGAGTTGGCGGCCGAATCCCAAACGGCCATCGCCAATCTGCACATCCTGCGCGAGCGCGGCGTGCGCATCGCGATCGACGACTTCGGCACCGGCTACTCGTCGCTGAGCCGCCTGGCCACTCTGCCCAGCGATATTCTCAAGGTCGACCAGTCCTTCGTCGCCGCGATCCGATCGGACTCGCCCGCGCCGCCACTGCTCGGCGTGATCGCTGCCCTGAGCAGTGCACTGGACCTGCAGGTGATCGCCGAGGGCGTAGAGACCGAATACCAGGCCGCGGTGCTGACCGAACTCGGATTCGCACTGGCACAGGGCTACCACTACAGCGATTCGCATCCGGTTTCGGATCTGATCACCGATCTGAACGAGCATCAGGGGCGGGTCGGCCCTGGGGTCAGTGATCGGGAACTCGGTGATGGTGACCTGCATACCGCCAACGGATGGTTGCCGCTCGGCTGAGCACCCCGTGCGGGCTGGTTCGGCGTCCGGAAAATCGCTTGACTTGCTCGGGGGCAGGTCGCCAGGCTGAGGGTATGCGTTTGATTATCTACGGCTGTTGAGCCGATAGGTCACTGACCGGCGGGATCGGGTTGCGCGCGCTTACGGTGCGGGCGGTGCTCTTCAAGGGCATCGGTGATCTGATTCCGCTGTATGCGCTGTACGCGGTGTTGTTCGCCGATCATGGGTTGAACACCGGCCAGATTTCGTCGCTGCTGGCTATATGGTCGGCGACCGCGTTCCTGCTCGAGGTGCCATCAGGTGTCTGGGCCGATACGGCGTCACGGCGTGGGCTGCTCGTAATGAGCGGTGTCCTGCTGACCGCCGGTTTCGCGTGCTGGACTGTGCTGCCAACCTATCTGGGCTTCGCCGTCGGCTTCGTGCTGTGGGGTACCTCGGGGGCGCTGGTATCGGGGACGTTCGAGGCATTGCTCTACGACGAACTCGTCGCCCGGAACGAGCAGCGGGCGTATCCGCGCATCATCGGATATGCCAGGGCGGCATCGGAAGCCGCGATCGTGATCGCCATTCTCGGTGCGACGCCGTTGTACATCTGGGGCGGCTATCCCTTGCTCGGCTGGTGCAGTGTGGGGTTCGCGGCGTTGCACACCCTGGTCGGTCTGACGTTGCCGAGTGCGCCGAAGGCGGTGTCCGCGGCGGTGGTCGAGGATCTGGATGATTCGGCCGAGTCCGAGATATCGCGAGCAGCGGTTGCCCTGGCAGGGGAGTCAGTCGGTGCGGTGGCGCGGGAGTCGAGCGGGTCCGGGCTGGTGGATGGTGACATCGGACCCCCAGGACCGCATGTGCGTCGCGTCGCGGACAGTGCAAGCGGGGCGCTGAGCACTGCCGATATGTCTGCGTCGATATCGGCACAATCGCGGCCGTTCGCGACGTATCTGAACATGCTGCGAACCGGTGTCGATGAGGCGATTCGAGTGCGTTCCGTGCGCAATGGGGTGGTGCTGGGGGCATTGCTGTTCGGGGTTACCGCATTCGACGAGTACTTTGCATTACTCGCCGCGGAGGTCGGGGTGGCGACGGCGGTGGTGCCGGTGCTGGTCGGCATCACGGTGGTCGGTTCGCTGGTGGGTTCGGTATCGGCCGGGCGCACCGAGGCGATGTCGGCGCGCACCATGGCGACCGCGGTGGGGCTGGGTGGTGTGCTGTTCATCGGGGGTGCGGTGGTTGCCGGACTCGCCGTCCGCTGGCCAGGTGCGGTGTATGTGCTTGCGGGCGTGGGTTTTACGGCGATCGGCGCGTCATACGGCATCGTCTACAACGCGAGCGTTGTGGCGGGGGCTCGGTTGCAGGACGCGATCGCAGGTCCGGCGCGTGCGACGGTCACCTCGGTGTCCGGACTCGCCTCGGAGGTTATCGCACTGGCGGTATTCGGTTTCGCCGCAATCGCCACGTCGTGGTTGTCGATGTCGACGACGGTCGCGCTGCTCGGCGCGTCCATGCTTGCGATCGCCCTGCTGATTCCGTCCTCGCTACCGCGCCGGAGGTCCGATTCGTAGTATCTGTTCGCGCAACACCGCGGCCGATGTGCGCCACCATCGCCCGTTCGTCATCGGCGCGGCGCGGTGTGTTGTGGCTCGGTCGGGGCGTTGCGGGGGCGGTACGGTGCGGGGATGGTGGCGCGGGCGAAGGTGGGGTTGGCCTTCGGGTTCTGCATCGGGGTCGGGGTTGCGGTGCAGGGCCGCATCAATGGGGCGTTGGGGGCGCGGTTGCAGGACGGGATCGCGGCCGCCTGTATCAGTTTCGGCCTCGGTCTGGTGGTGTTGGTGATCGCATTCGCGGTCAGTCGGCGGTTGCGCGACGGGCTGGTCCGGGTGCGGCGGGCGGTGGCCACCGGTGAGCTGCGGCCGGTGCAGTTGTTCGGTGGGCTCTGTGGTGCGTTCTTCGTTGCGTGCCAGGGACTTACCGTTGCGGCGATCGGCATCACGGCTTTCACTGTCGCCACTGTCGGCGGCCAACTGCTGAGCAGCCTGGTGGTGGACCGGTTCGGGTTGGCACCGCACGGCCGCACCCCGGTCACGGTTTCGCGCGTCGGCGGTGCGGCGCTGGCCTTGGTCGCGGTGGTCCTCGCCGCGACAGGACGGTCTGATGCGCCGGTCGGTTCCGCGGCGGTGCCGGAGTGGCTGCGTACCGGACCCACCGCTGTGCTGATCCTGTTGCCCGCGCTGGCCGGAATCGGATTGGCCTGGCAGCAGGCGGTCAACGGTCGCGTCGGCGCGGTCGGCGGCCCGTTCTCGGCCACCCTGGTGAACTTCGCCATCGGCACCGCGGCCCTGTTCGCGATCGAGGCAGGCATCCTGATCGGCACCGGCTGGCCGACCGAATTCCCCAGCGAGCCCTGGCTCTATGCAGGTGGACTCATCGGCGTCGCCTTCATCGCCCTGGCGGCCATCACCGTTCGCTGGATCGGCGTCCTACTCCTGGGCCTGACCTCGGTAGCCGGCCAACTCCTCGCCTCGATCACCCTCGATCTGCTCACCCCAACTGGCGCCGGACTCTCCCCAATCGCCGTAATCGGCTGCGCCCTCACCTTCCTCGCCGTCGTCGTCGCGACCCGCTCGCGAACCTGATTCAGCGACACTTCAGTTCCGACAGGGCCCAAATTTCCAAACCAACCGACAGTCGGTCCAATGCCTCCGGGGAGTGGTTTCAGACGAGCTTGCGCGAGCGCAGCTCATGCCCCTTGGAGGTTTTGCATCGCCCAGATTCCAGATCCCACTGCCATCCGTGCAAATTGCAGGTCAGGGTATTTCCTTCGATCACGCCGAATTTCGACAGATCCGCCTTCAGATGGGGGCAGCGACGCTGGACCTCCCAGCCGGCCAACTCCGCTGAGGCGGAATCGTCGTGCGCCTCGGCGAACCAACCGTCCGCGTAGGCGATCCGCTCATCGGTGAGGCATTTGAAGAAGGTGTACAGGAATTCGTTGTAGCCGCCGATGCGCCAGGCCTGGAATCGAGTGGACAAGAAGATGGTATTCACCCAGTCCGGCTCATCGTCGCGCAGCACGGTTCGCACCAGCTCCGGCGCGATCCGGAAACCGTAGCGATACCTGCCCTCGCCCTCGATCGGCTCGCGCACCACGCGCTCGGGGAAGTCCAGCACCACGGTTTCGTCACCGATGACCAACCCGACCGGATAGCCGATCCCGTCGCAGATCAGATCGCTCTGCTTCATGATCGGCTCGAACAGCGCCCGCAGCGGTTCCAGCAGCGGCTCGTCACCCGTTGCCCACGAAGCCTTTTCGGCCGCCAGCACCGGCGCGAGACGCTGCGCCATCAGCTCGATGTATTCGGCCTTGTTGTCATAGATCAGGCTCGGCTCGAACGGATGGGTCAGCGACAGCTCTGCACCGCGCACATCGGCCACCGAACCCGGAATCATGAGGATGCCGCCCTCGTTGCCGTGGATTTTCATCTGTTCCAGGAACACCATCTGGTCCGGGAAGATATTGCCCTCGTCGCCGCGATCATCGTTGAGGTAGCGCAATTCGTCGTCGAGGAATACCGGCGGACCGGCCGAGGGAACCACCCAGGTGGCGCCGACCTGCTCGATATAGCTGCGCGCCCGATCCATTCCCCGCTGACGCTTCTGCTTGCCGAAATTCGACTTGGTCCGCGCTGGAATGTCGTAGACCATCGGATACCAGATCGCGCCCGAGTACTGCAGCAGGTGGATATCGATGTGCCCGAACGCTTCGTGCAGCACATCCATATCCACCGGACGGGCATCGTTCATGTTGAAACAGGTGGTCTGGCCGTCGGAGACGACCAGTCCGGAGTCGCCGATCGGACCGTCGGCGGGTGCGCGCAGCGCGATGATCATGATGTCGATCTCGCCGCGCGGTCCACGCACCCGGTGCTTGACCGAATCCTCGGTCTCGAGGAACTTATGGAAGCCGAGTTTCTCCAGTTCCCGCCTCAGATCCGGCACCGGGTAGTCCGGCAGCAGCACGGTCGCGTCCTTGTTGACGTGCTCGGCCAGCGTCGCCGCGTCGAAGTGGTCGCGGTGCAGGTGCGAGACATACAGGAAATCGCAATTGCCCAGCTCGTCCCAGTCCAACTGGGTGTTGTCCGGAAACGGGAACCACGAACCGAAGTACGCGGGATTGACCCAGGGATCACAAAGGATCGTTCCGGCCGCGGCGCGGATGTGGAATCCGGCGTGTCCGACGCTGGTGATCTGCACGAGCTGCTCCTCCTGACCGTTACCAGCCATCCAGGGTAGTGGTTAGGCGGAAATGTCGCCGATGCAGTAGCCCTCGGCGCCCTCGGTGAGGGTGAAGGTGCGCGTCTGCGTAGCACCTGAAGAGTTCGTGACCGGAACCTGGACTGTGACGTAGCTCGCGCGCAGCCGCTCCGAGTCGATCTCCTGATCGGTGAATTTCGTGATTCCGGTCAGCTTGCCCGAGTTGTCGGCCAGTGGCGGAGCTGTCGGACTGCCGGTTCCGTTGGGATCCCAGTTCGCTGGGCTCGCCTTACAGATCAGCGGGTATGTGGCCTCTTTGTCCGAGGGATCGAGCGGGGTGCCGAGCAAACGTGCCAGGTAGCGCCGCACGGTATGCCTGGCATCGGCCTCGTTGGGTCCGGCCTCGGCACCATCCTGCGCCACCCACGGGCACACGATCTGGGACGAATTCTTCGTGGCTGCCATCACTTCGCTTCGATCGAAGGTGACGCTCGTGCCCGCGTTCTGCCAGCTGACGGTGTTCTGCGTGGTGGTCGCCGGCTGTGCGAGGGCATTGAGGATCGCCTTCTGCCCGGCGGCCATATCGGCCACATTGCCCGGCGCCAACATCCAGCATTTGGACCGCAATTCGGCGGGCGTCGAGCCCGCCAGGACGGCGCCGAAGCGGGCCGCGACATCCGCCGCGCCGGACAGGCCGGGAACCTCACCGACCGGCGCCGCGAACGCCTGCGCCAAAACCTTTCCGGTTGTGGTCGGCATCACGGCGGACTGTGTGGTGGTCGGCCCCGATGTTTGTTCGGGCTCATCGCCGGGAATGCCGGATACGGAATCGCAGCCGGTGAGCAGGACGGCGCCGGTCAGCAGACCACCCAAGATGGCCAGCCCTCTCCGGTGGCGTTCGCGCGGGTCCTTCCAGTCGCGTTCACGCGGTATCGGGCGGGCGCGTTCCACTTCGGGGGTCCTCTTTCGTAGACGTTGAGCGACGGGTCAGACGCGCGCAGTCGCAGCGGCTCTGCCGGATGGGACAGTCAGCGACTACGCTAGCGGAATTGTGGAACCCGTCTACCGGACGATAATCGGGCTCGCCCGTACCGTCTTCTTCGTCGAAGGTTTGAAGTTCAGCGTCAAGGGCGCTGAACATATTCCGGCGCGCGGTGGTGCCGTCCTCGTGGTGAACCACACCGGGTACATGGACTTCACCTACGCAGGACTGCCGGTGCGCACCCGCAAGCGGTACATCCGCTTCATGGCCAAGAAGGAGGTGTTCGACAACAACATCTCCGGCCCGATCATGCGGGCGCTCAAGCATATTCCGGTGGATCGGTCCGCGGGGGCCGAGTCGTATCTGGCGGCGGTCGAATACCTCCGCAAGGGTGAGTTGGTGGGCGTCTATCCGGAGGCGACGATCAGCCGCAGCTTCGAGATCAAGGAATTCAAATCCGGCGCCGCGCGCATGGCGATCGAAGCGGATGTGCCGATCATCCCGATCGTCATCTGGGGCGCCCAGCGTGTGTGGACCAAGGGCTTTCCGAAGCGTCTGGGCCGCACCAATACTCCGATCTCCATTGCCGTCGGCACACCGATCCAGCCCTATGAGCCCGCCGCCGATCTCACCGCCCAACTTCGCAGCACCATGCAGGCCATGCTGCTGGATTTGCAGCAGGACTATGTGCACGAACCCGGGGTGTATTGGGTACCGGCACGTTTGGGCGGCAGTGCGCCTACCCTCGAACAGGCAAATGCCATGGATGCGGCCGAGGCCGAGGAGAAGGCGGCGCGCCGGACGGCAAAGCATTAGCTGTAGGGGAAAGCTATGTCGCGGGAGCCGGTCTACGACATTCTCACCGGTCTGGTTCGGACGATGTTCGCGGTGCAGGGCTTGCGCGTCGATATCGTCGGCCAAGACCGGATCTTGCGCGCCGGTGGTGCCGTACTAGCCGTCAATCACACCGCCTACCTGGACTTCATGGAGGTCGGGCTGGTCGGGCGTAATGCCCGGCGCAATGTCCGCTTCATGATGAAGGCCGAATTAGAACACGGCATCGTCGGCTTTCTGATGAAGCACTGCAAGGCAATCGGCGTCGATCGCGAGGCCGGAGCGGCCTCATATCGACGCGCTGTCGAGGCATTGCGAGACGGCGAACTTGTCGTGGTCTATCCGGAAGCGACGATCAGCCGCAGCTTCGAACTCAAGGAATTCAAGTCCGGCGCGGCCCGCATGGCGATCGACGCGGATGTGCCGATCATTCCCATTGTCATCTGGGGCGCGCATCGCATCTGGACCAAGGGTTTCCCGAAACAGCTCGGGCGCCATCGTTTTCCGATCAATATTCGCATCGGCGATCCGATCCCGCCCGCCGAACCGACCGACAACCTGACCGCCGAAATCCGTACCCGGATGAGCGAATTACTCGAACAGGCGCAAACCGGCTATCCGATGCCCGAAGGCACGCCATGGGTTCCGGCTCGGCTCGGCGGCACCGCGCCGACACTTGCCGAGGCCGCAGTGCTCGAGCGGGAAGAGATGGCGCGCCGTCGTGCACAACGGCGGCGAGCCAACTGAATCGAAGCGGGCGGCACCCGCGGCAGGCCCTTCTCATGATCGTAATCACCGGTTCCACGAGCACCATCGGCAGTGAAATCGTCCGTCAGCTGGCCGCACGTGGTGTGCGGGTACGCGCGGTGACGCGGATTCCGCAGCCGCGGGTGCCCGCCGGGGTCGAGCGTCTTCGATCCACGCGACGTCGCCGCAGTCACCGCCGAGGCATTGGTGACACCCCGCACCGGCCGCGCGCTGCTCACCTGCACAGACCAGCTCACCACTCTGGCAACGGTCCTCGGCCATCCGCTCGACATGGTCGACGTGCCGGAAGACGTTGCGCGCGAACACACGATCTCATCAGGCATGTCCCTGGAATTCGCCGACGGCGCGCTGGTGGACCAGACCTACATCCGTACCGGAGGCAACGCCGTACGCACCGTCGCCGTCCGCCAAGTCCTCGGCCGCGCATCCCACAGCTACGCCGAATGGGGCGCCCCATGCCTCCGCCTCCACCACCCCCACAGCCCAGAGCGCCCCCGATCACCGCGGCGAATGTCCGATTTTCATTTACGCGTAGTGACGGACTAAAGTTCTGGACGCACAACGTTGCGGCCCCGGACCACAACGAAGCGTATGCGGATGTAGCGCAGCTGGTAGCGCATCACCTTGCCAAGGTGAGGGTCGCGGGTTCGAATCCCGTCATCCGCTCCACGAAAACGCCAGGTCAGTAGTGTGAGCACCCTGGTGTAGACGTGTATGTCACCACTTGTCTCACCACGTCACCACTGGTGGTCTCAACGGCTTCTCAGGGCAACTATCGGCTCTGGAGGCTTCATGCTCACACCCCGCCCGCGACCCCGCCGCATGGGTCGATCGCCTGGGGGGTTCCGTTTCACTTCTACGACGAGACCGGGCGTCGGCGCTCGACCTCGGAGACCTTCGACGATTTCGAGGCTGCGGTGGGTTGGTGTGAGCTGGCCGAGGTGGTCGGGGTCGCCGAGGCACGCCGGATCCGGGAGATCCAGCTCGGTGCCGGCGTGCGGTATACGACGCTGGTCGAGTGGTTGCGCGAGTACACCGCGCGGTTGACCGGTATCGAGGAACGCACCCGGGCCGGCTACCTCCGCTACATCGGTGTCGATATCGAGCTGTTCTTCGGCTCGTCGCTGCCGATCACCGCGTGCAACCCAGGATCTCGACGCCGCCTGGATCGTGCACCTCGAGTAGGACAAGGGCAACGGCGCGAAAACCATTCACAACAAACACGGATTCCTCTCCGCGGGTTTGAATGCGGCGGTGGCCGAACGCCCGTCGCCGTTGATCCCCTACAACCCGTGCCTGGGTATCCGGCTGCCCCGCCATGACGCGCCGGAGCTCGACATCTTCGACAACGACGAATGGGAGTTGTTCGAGCAGTTGATGCCGCCGCGGTGGCGCCCGCACGCCGAGTTCAACCTGGTCTCGATGGCCCGGCCGTGCTGAAAGCCGTCGACACCCGCACCGCAGCCACCGACACCTCGACGGGTGCCAGTTCCTTTGGACAACGGCGGAACATGCGAGGCCGCCGTCCCGGCCAGCGCCAGACCGCGCGCGCCACGCAGATACTGCGACAACCCCGA